>NZ_JAGJEB010000001.1:0-772134 GCF_018100855.1 Aquimarina sp. MMG015 | reverse complement strand
TACTTCTGGTATTGGAATACTCGCTGCATCTTCATCATCCTCGCTCTGATTACCATCATCATTGTCAGGGGTACTATCTGGATCCAATTGATCACTTGCAGTAATCTCTGCAACATTATTATATTCTCCAATTGCACCTGTCGGAGCATTGACCAAAGCCGTAATCTGTATACTCTCGGGTGAACCAACAGCTACAGTTCCTACATTCCAAACTCCAGATCCGGGAGCATAATTACCTCCACTATTATCACTTTGATATGAATATCCTCCTGGTAACTGATCTTCTACAACAACGTTAGTTGCTGAGTTAGCTCCTCCATTAGTAACAGTAATCGTGAACACTACAGAATCTCCAACATCAGCTGAAGCCGGCGCTACTGTTTTGCCTAAACTTAAATCTGCTGATATTATGGTTACATTTGCTGTGTCTTCATCATCATCATCCGGATCAGCATCACCATTTTCATCCACAGTATTATCGGTAGAAGGATCACTATCCGGATCAAAACTGTCACTTGCTATAATCTGAGCCGAGTTCACGTATGGCCCTGAAGAATTTACAATCACATCATACGTTAAATTTAAAGTATCCCCACTAGCAACATCCAATCCTACCCAAGTTATGGACAGATTTCCTGCATTATAAATTCCTCCATTACTTACTGTTCCCGGTACCAAAGTATATCCAAGAGGTATCAAATCTTCTACACTAACACCACTAGCATCTGATGAATTAGTGAGTGTAGTATTATTATTAAAAATAGAAACAGTAAATGTTACTTGATCTCCAATGTTTACCGAAGAAGGTGTTACTGATTTTGTAAGTTCTAAATCAGATACTGGAGTTATTATAATGGTTACTTGATCTGTAGCAGGATCACAGTCACCATTTGTAATTGTCCATTCAAAAACATAAGTACCGACTATCGTTCCTGTTACATCAGTTCCGGGATCAAGTGGATCATTGATATTAGCAGTATTAGGTCCAGATACTTGTGACCACTCCCCTTGTCCTATTGTCGTTGCTGTTGCGTCCAAAGTTACCAAGGAAAGCTCTGGTAATGTTTGGTCAGGACCTGCTTCTGCTACCGCTGCATTAGATCTGACAATAATTTCCATGGTATCCACATTGGTACATCCACCTCCTACTACTGTCCACGTAAATATATAAGGATCACCTACTGGTGTAGGAGCTAAATCTATGATCAAACTTTCAGGATTGTTAGGAGCAGTAATTGTTGGACCTACGGGACCTCCTGTTTGTGTCCAAGTACCAACACCACTTGTAATTGGATCAGCATCCATAAAAGTTTGTGTTTCATCACAAAAATCCTGATCCGGACCTGCTTCTGCATCCGATGGTGGAGCTCCTGTAAAAGTAATTGTAACAGTATCTACTTGTGTATCACATAAATTAGGAGATACCGGATCTGTAAAAGGATCTGTATTGGAATTAGAAACTGTCCAAGTCAATACATATACATCATCAATACCGTCATCGCCAACATCATCAGGAACATTTAATAGTCTAGTTTCTGGATTATTAATACTTTCTATAGTTACGACTCCCCCTGATGGGTCATCTCCTGGGTTCGCAAATGACCAAACACCGTTACTACTATCAGAAGTAGCAGTTGCTGCCATTTGAACATCCAACTGACAAGCATTTGGTTGATCTGGACCAGCCTCTGCAGATCCTGGTGCTTCGAACACTTCTACTCGAACTATACTAAACTCATCTGTACAGTTTCCTATTGAATAATTCCATTGTAATATATATACTCCTGGTACCGTTAATCCATTAAGAGTAGCATTTGGATTACTGATATCTCCTGCTGGTATCGAAGCAGTATTTGAAGGTTGTTCTATAATACTCCAGGTAGCTGTTAATCCTGGATCTGCTGGAGGAGTACTTCCATTTAAGGTAATGGAATCATTATTATCTTCACAAACAAAACGATTGGTACCGGCAGATGGCATAGCACTAGGACCGCCAGTAACTGTAATAACTACATCATCAGAATTATTACATATTGCACCTGGTCCCGTATAATCTGTGGTAAACCTGAAGGTATAGGTATTACCAGGTGTAATCGTGGCATTGGCTCTATTACTATTAGAAGGAGATTGTGTAATTACGGATCCATTACTAGTAATTTCAGTCCAAGTACCTGTTGCTCCTTCTGTCGCTTCTAAAAACACACTATTTACATTACATAAATCTTGATCTGCGCCTGCAGTAGCTGGTGCGAATACATCAACTTGTATTTCATCAAAATCTGATCTAGGATCACAAACTGGTGATCCTCCTACAGTTGTCCATCTAAAGGTGTAAGAACCTGTTACCAAATCTGTAACTGTTATACTGTTGCTACTAGGATTATTGATAGTTGGATTGTTTGGCCCTGAAATCACTGTCCAAGTTCCTGTTTCGGTAACTGGATTATTTAAAGGGTCTGCAGTAATTACGGTATTGTCAGCAGCACAAACTACTTGATCACCACCTTGAATAACTGCAGGTGTTACTGGAATTCCCACATTAATAGTTACTTGATCGGTAGCCGTAGTACAGCTTCCATATTCTACTGCCCATTCAAATACATACGTACCATCTAATAGATCAGTGAAAGTAGCTGTTGGACTATTTTCATCATCCACTGTAAAACCACCTATACCTGTTACCAAACTCCAAGTTCCTGTTCCTAAAGGTGCAGGATCAGTGGCAGCCATTGTAAATGAGGTAGCACATACATCCTGATTAGGTCCAGCTTCGGCCATGGCAGCGCCTGCTACAGTAATTTCTACAGTATCCGAAGTTGCCGTACAAGCTGGAGATGGAGGTATACTGGTATATTCAATTGTCCAAGTAAATACATACGTACCATCACCAGGTAATGTTACATCAGTATCAAATTGATTTTCGTCGGCAAAAACGACTCCTGCCAAAGGTGTTACTGTCCAAGTACCTGTCTCATCGGCTTGTTCTTGATTACCTGCCAATGTAATATTAGTAATTCCGGCTCCCAAACAAGTATCAGCTCCCGCATCGGCAATAGTTGGAGACTCATCAGCTGTTGTCGTTATAGTTACTGTATCTGTAGCTGCTGGTCCACAAAAAGTAAAATCATTTATTAAGGACCAAGTAAGTACATAATTTGTAGATGCGTTTACAAAACCTGTGGCAATAGCATTAGGATCATTAACATCTGAAAATACGATACCGTCTGGAGAAGACCATGTACCTGTTTGACTATCTGCAGGAGGATCTGCAGCCAAGGTTACAGGCGCATTAAAACAAACTGTTTGATCCACACCTGCTTCTACTGGATTATTATCTAAAGGTGATACAAAAATAGTTGTATCTGAAAAAGATGGAGGTGTACAATCCGGCCCTGCACTTACTGAATATCTGAAAACATACTCTCCGGGAATAAGACTAGATATTCCTGTATTTTGAGCATAGATGTCTGCTATTGTCGCTGAATTAGGCCCTGATATTTGCGACCATACAGATTGTCCTGTAGTAATCGCATTACCGGCCAAATTACCTCCTGATTGTCCACAAATAAAAGTTTGATCAGATCCTGCATTTGCTATTGTAGGTATTAAGGAAACGGTAACATTAACAAAATCTCTAGCCTCATCACAAGCCTGAAATAAATTCCCTGTTCTTCTTCTTATAAATTCTATCGTATATGTTCCTTCTACATCCAAATTTTCAATAGTCACAGGACTACTACCTGCTGATATAGGTCCTGTTGTAGATCCTGGAGGACCATTAACAATCTGGTATTCTGTTATATTTCCACTAGTAAAGTTAAAGTCAATATCAAAAGAAGTTTGCCCGCAAGTACCTATGATATCATCTCCCATCCCAGGATTTACATCAATACTTATAGGATTTACATTGTAACGAACATTAACTATTGCTTCTTCATCACAATTAGTATTTGTATTTGTGATAGTATACCTAAATTGATATGCATTTGGCGAAGTTAATCCAGTAACTTGGGTTGTACTACTTGTCGGATCCACAATAGTAACCGGAGGATTTCCATCTATTTGTTCCCATAGTACTGTTTCATCTGTATTTTCGGGTACAGAACCTACCAAAGTAGTTTCCGTTACAGAAGGATCACAAAATCTTTGATTATTATTTTGAATTGTAGCGCCTGTTACATCCTGTGTCGCTTCATCGACAGTAATAGTAATAGTGTCACTTCCCGTGGAACAAGGCCCTGCTACTTCCCATAAAAATGTATAGGTACCTTCTCTTAAATTACCTATTCCCGTTGTGTTAGAATTTGGATCATTAATTGTTGGTGTTGTTGGACCACTAAGAAATGTCCAAGTTCCTATCTGACCTCCAAAACCAGCTCCTCCAAAAGAGGCATCCATAGTAGTGGTTTGGCTTACTGTATAACAATTGTCTAAGGGTATATCTGGACCAGCACTCACTGGTTGTTCTCCACCAAAGTTCGTTACCGTCAAATCAGCAAAAGACTCACAGAACACTCCTGAACCTGGATCTGTAGGTCCAGTAATTGTCCAACGGAGGGTTGAAACTCCTGCGCTACCTTCTGGTAATAGTATAGGTGTAGACGTAGAAGTAGGAACAGAAATAGTAACACCCGCATTATTAGCACCTACAATAGACCAAACACCTGTTTCTCCAGCATTACCTGGTGTATTTGCATTGATCACAATAGATCCAGATGTATCTGGACACGATGCTATATCAGCCCCTACAACAGCTTCTGTGATTGGGAGCACTGTAATTGTTACATCCTGAAAAGGAGTATCCCCATTAAAACATTCTGCTGAGTATCTAAATCCATAAGTATTACCTCCAATAAATCCGGTAACAATAGGATTATCAATAGTTGGATCACTAATAACAACGGTTGGTCCAGAAATCTGAGTCCAGGTTGGACCATCTGCATAGGTATCAGGACTATTACCATCTAATTGCATTACATCGTTAATACAAATAGTTTGGTTGATACCAGCATTCAGAGTACAACTTTGTGCATTCGCATTTGTAATGGATAAAAAGCCAATTAAGGTAAATAGTAATACTTTGGTAATGCGCTTATTATTATGAAAAGACAATAAGGATACAATGAAACACAAGTAATTTTTAATCATGCCAAAATAGTTAGTTAGTTTAGTGAATCCGAAAACTCAGTATAAATATTGCCCGTTTTTAAATAGTACGAAGGGGATGTTTTAGCAGAAATTATCTTAAAAATCGATGATGTGATTGTTTTTTCGACCAAGTGCACAATAAAAAGGTTCAATAATCAGTTTATGAAGATAAAGACAATAAACATCTTTTTTTGGGAATTTTCCCTCAAAATATATAAGGTAAAACCCTTTTTTATAATAATAAATTCCCTTAAAAAATTGATTAACAAATAATTGACACCTTGTATTCTGTCGAAAAAGTATTTATTTCATCGATATACCTAAATAAATAAACCTCAAAAAATCATAATTCATTTAATATTCCATCTAAATTAACGCTCAATAAAAAATGGAGTCATGTCTAGGATTAATCACACTATACTTATTGATGACAATAAAACAACTAATTTCCTCAACAAATATTTGATGTTAAAATCAAAACGTTTTAAACGTATTGAGGAATTTATAAATGGGCATACAGTGCTTGAGCGATTCGAAAAAGATGAATCTTTTGAACCAGATATCATTTTTTTAGATATAGACATGCCGAATATTAATGGTTGGGAGTTACTCGAAAGATTTGAAAAACTTTATTCTAAAAAAGTAAAGACAAAAATATTTATTCTTTCTTCGTCAATTAATAAAGAATATTCTCAAGTTTTTAAACCTAAATATTTCGCTCCTGAATACTTAATAAAACCACTAAATCTTACTATAATAGAAGCACTGTATCATAAATATTATCTTAAAGGTTAAAATATTTGATAAACTCTAGATTAATAAATGTTCCTTAATCACTACGGTTAACTAACTAACTCTGATGGACTAATAGCAAATTGTTTTTTAAAACGTTTAGAAAAATATGACGGACTAGAAAATCCAGTCTGAAAAGCGATCTCCGCAATGGTATTCTGTCGACCAATAATCAATTCCTTTGCTCGATTTAAACGAATTGAAGAAATTAGTTGATTAGGAGACATATTAGTACTAGCCTTAAGTTTACGCTGCAATTGTCGTTCACTAACACCCACTTCCGTACAAAGCATTGTTACACCATAGTAGTCATTGCTTAAATGATGATTAATATTTTGAATCACTTTTTGTAACAAAGAATCTTGTTGTGGAGATTTATTTTTATCAATCAAAGTGACATCTGTAGGAAGATTTTTAGTCGCTTTATATAATAATAAGGAAGCCCCTAATTCAGTTTTAAAAATTGTTTGATAAGGTACAAAACTCATATTTACCCCTATTAATAAATTCTTTACCGTCTGAGTTACTATAATTTGATTAGGTGTACTCTGTTTAGTTACTAAGGTTACGAAATCCTCAGTTTCTTCACAAATACAATCTTTTATAGAACATTCCTTGATATCAACCCCAATAGATATCTGCGCATTGACGCTCTTAACAATTTTCATTAATTCTGAACTACAATAAACTGCTGTACTAGGCCCTTCAAAAGTTAATGTGAATGTATCATTATCATATATCGCAACATTTCCTCCATATCTAGCTACACATTCTCTTATGAGTTTATGTAGCTTATTATCTCGTTTTATTGGAGTGCTTATATGGCCAACCATAAAGGTATAGAGCTTTTTTTCATAAACAGGTTTAGGTTTTACATCGAAAACAAATGTCCTTATTTCCTGAAGAACCCGTTCCGTATCACCAACCCAAAAAAGATGATCATTTCCTTCTAACTCTACAAATTTTGCTCCCGAAATACGTTCTGCTATAAATCGTCCTTCTTCAATCTTTACATCGATATCGTGCGTACGCTGTAATATAAGAGTAGGTACATTAATGGATCCTAAAATATCTATTATGTCAATTTGTGTATTTAATTTTGTCAACATCATAGCAGCTCCAGGACTTGCTCCTGACCTAAAATAACTAGCTAACCAATCCATAAAATTTTTATCATTAGCCTTAGAAGGAGCAAGCGCCTCGAGATTCATATCTCCACTACCCCAATTATTTTCGATCATATCATACACCTCTTGGCGTTCCTCATTAGTAGGCGCCCATGGATAATCCGAACTATAAACTCTTTTAGCAAATATCCCAAAAGAAACTAAAGAAATAGTCCGTTCAGGATAAGTAGCAGCAAAAAGAGCTGATACAGAACCTCCTTCGGAGTGCCCAAATAATACCGCTTTTTTGGATCCAACAGCATCCATTACAGCTCTGATATCATCCATTCTTTCCTCTAATGTAGGATATGTAGCAATACGATCAGAAAGTCCTGTTCCTCGTTTATCAAATAAAATAACTCTTGCTATTTTTCCTAATTCTTGTAAAAAGCTAACAAGTTCTGGACAAGCCCACATATAATCAATATTTGAGATCCATCCAGGAATATATACCAAATCAACGGTTCCAGAACCAAAAACCTGATAAGCAATATTTACATGACCACTTTTAATATAGTTGGTATTAGGTTTCATAAGAGTATAATTTAATAGGTTTTAGAATACTCTAAAATTATAAAGCCCTAATAAGAAGGCAATTAAAAAGACGTATACAATGTGTGCACCTAAATAAAAAAAGGATGTATACAAGGGATACAATAGGTAGACAACAAAAATTTAAATATTTGATTTTCAAATATTTAGACCCTAAAACATAACATCTTACTCTATTTATGTTTTTTATTCTTCTAATTGTAATAAATAGGTGAGAATTTCTTGTTTAGGATCTAATTCTATTTTTTTTCGAAGACGATATCTAGCAGTTTTTACGCTCTCAGGAGATATCCCCAAAATACTAGCAGTCTCTTTTATATTAAGATTTAGCCTAATTAAGCTACAAATTTTTAAATCATTTGAACTTAAATCTGGATGTTTTGATTTTAACCTCACATAAAAGCCTTCATGTGCATCTTCAAAAAATCGACTAAAATCCTCCCAGTCTTTATCAATACTTAGATTCTTTTTAATTATCTTATTTAAATCTGTAATTAACTGTTGTTTTTCTATAGAAGAGGACTTTTTAATCTTCTGAATAGTTTCTTGTAACTGCTCAACAATTTCATTTTTCTTTATAAAGTTAAGCGCATAAGAAGAAAGTTCTTTATTCTTAAAATCTAATTGCTGTTGCAACTCTTGCTGTTTTAAAGCTAAGTTCTCTAAATCTTTTTGAGTAAGCGCATGTTCCGACTCTAGAAGTTCTCGTTTTTTTAAAGCTAATAGTTTACTTTTTTTGGTTCGTTGCCTACTTATAAAATAGATAACACCTCCAAAAATTGATATAATAACCACACTTAGAAATAAAATCAATTGAATTAAATCATCTTTCTTTTCTTGTTCTTTTAGTGCTACTAATTCTTTGTCTTTCCCTTCTAACTGGTTCTCGAATTCTAGGTAAGCAATTTGTTTTGACTTTTCTAAATTTAAAAGAGAATCTCTAAGAAAAATAAATTTATCATAATAAGCCAAAGCTTCTTCTGGTTTAGACTGTAATTTTTTGATTTCCTTTAATTCTTCATATGCAAATAGTTCATATTTTTTCAGTTTGTTCTCTTTTGCAGATGTCAACCCTTTTTGAATTTCTATTGCAGCTTCATCAAGTTTGTTTGATAATCTTAGAATTCTTCCATGAATTATATGGTTATTAGTTAATCCATCAATATCATTGACTTTATTGCCAAGATCCATCGACTTTCTTATATGATAATAGGCCTGCTCTATTTCGTTTTTATGAAGATATAAAATCCCTAATTTATTATGCGCTTCTGCAATCCCATAGGTAAAATTAGCATCCGTATGCATCCTCAATGCATCGGTAAGATATTTTAATGCTTCTTCATCCTTTTGTTGCTCTATAAGAATAGTTCCTATTTTGCTAAATGTAGTTGCTATTCTTCCTTTTAAGCCTAACGCCGTGAATTCATTAATCGCTTCTTCATAAAAAATTAGTGCTTTTGTATATTCTTTGAGATCAGCATATACCATCCCTATATTGAGTTTTGTATTTGCTAACCCTACTTGATCCTCTATATTATTGTATAATTTATACGAAGTATTTAGATAGGTCAAAGCTTTATTTAAATGTCCTTGCGCCCAATAAGCTACTCCAATTATTCGGTTTGCTCTAGCTTGGCCTTTAGTAAATCCAATTTTTTTAGATATGCGCAATGCTTCTTTTCCAAAATTAATAGATTGATTTGCATCTACAATCCAATACTCAAAACCTATAGTATTAAGCAAGTCCACCTTTTCTGCATTCTCTTTGTTATTAGTATTTATTAAATTACGAAGACTATCGACCTTTTCTAATTTCTGAAACCCATAGAAAGAATTAGGCAATAAAAAAAGTCCTAGGATGATACAAGCTATTAAACTTGTTTTATATTGATACGGTCTGATTTGAAAAAAGTAAACTTTAGAAAAAGTCATTAAAAAGTATTTACAAAAGGTGCTATTAGTATTTTTTCAGTTTACTGTAAAACTACTCATCATTTCTCTAAAGAAACTAATATGAAATGTTAAATGAGGTATTATAAGATTGTATAACAATTCTTTAAAATTATATCATAAAAATCCGATGATTATATTTTATAATGAAACTCCAACCAGAATTCCAACTCCGATACCCGCAACACCGATAAGGATTTTTTCAAAAACGCCTTTTCTTCTTTGTCTCTTGGCAGCCTTATCTACAATATCAAGACTATTTGTTGCTCTCTCTAGACTGTTTATGGTATAATCTAGCGCTTTTTGGGTATTTAATAAAGTTGCTTGAGTCTTTTCATATACCTTCTGATCTAGGCTATCACTGGCAGCAAAATTAATTTGCAGACTACGTTCTAAATCAATATTTCTGCGTAATGTTTGTGAATATTTCTCTATCAATTCTTTGGTCATTTTATCTTGTTGTAAAGTACTTTGATACACATTTTTAATGGCTAAAAAAGATTTCTTATTGACTAAAAATACATCAGGAGTTCTAAATAGATAGAGACTGTCTTTTTTTACAATAAAAGGTTCTCCTTTATAATTAGCATAACTTTCCGGAATTTCAATTACCTTAAGAGAATCAATCTCCTGAGAAAAAGATACTGATGCAAATAGAAATAAAAAGATGAAGATGATTTTTTTCATGTGATAGTTAATTTACAAATAGCTAAATATTTTTTTATTGTTCTAATCCAAAAACTCCGTTTAATATTGCTCGGTCCTTTGCTAATTGATCATTCGTAAGTTTTATAGAATCTTTGATACGTTCTAACTCAGACCAATCTTTCGCATTTTTCCTTTTAAATGAGAGTATTAATGAATCTCGTTTATGAATAATTAAATCCTTTTGAGTCTTCATTTTTTCAAATTCTTTTCTAGAACTTTCTAATTCGGATTTGGTTGTTTCAATTATCTCTTTTGATTGCTTTAATTCTTCTTTTGCCTTGTTCAGTTCTGATGTTAGTATCTTCCAATTAGAACTAGAATTAAAGATCAGATAACCAATAACCACTAAAAAAAGTAGTGCTACAATCTGCAGGATTAAACTCGTAGTAGTATTTTTCACAAGGTCAAATTTTTATCAATTAATCTATTCGTAAATATATCGTAAAACATATCAATAAATCAACATAAGTATTTTAGAAATGAAAAAAATACTGGTTTCAATAATTTATGCTTTAGGTTTTGATTATTAGTTGAATTTCTAGTTATCTGCATATCATTTTGTTTTATAGTAATTCCTTAATTTTCTTCAATTTTAATCTTATATTTTTCCTTGTACAGGATAATTAGGTTACAAAAAGAGATAATAAACCCAGCAGATAATAGGTAACAAAGGAATAGCATTATTATTAATTGAATTCTATTACTTACAATACTATCTTTAGTCCAGGCTTTTTCCGGATCTCCTAATAGGATCAACATGCGTTCTTTTCTTTCTGGTAAAAACCCATGAGATTCCTTAAAAGTATCAAATGGATTGTTCGCTATCAATTCACTACCAATCACAATATCATTATCTACATATGGAAGTGTATTTGCCTCTCTAAAAAAATGATAGGTCGCATAAATCCCAACAAACATTAGTAAAAATTGAAGCGATAATCGCATCCAAGTTCTAATCATTTTATGCTTTAGTGAATATAAAATCAAAAATCCAGCTAATGCAGTCGCGATAAAAACTCCAAATTTCATAAGAAAAGCAGTATTATCATCTGTAGCATACCAAGAAGGTAGCGGAATAATAAATGCTCCTGTAATAGATGCAATCCAGGTACTTAATAATGTTATCTCTTTCCAAACTTCTTTTAATCTATTTACTAGCATCGTATACTTATTTTGGGGTTTTTAATACTAGCTGTTTTTCTTCTTCACCAGAATTACTCATAATTAGATGGAGTTCTGGTTCTCCTATTAAACCATCTTTTTCTAACCAAAAAAGATAATATCCAGGGACAAAATCTAGAGAAGCATTTTGTGTTGGTTGATTAAATCGAAAGCGTTTAATATCCAAATCCTGCTCATAAGATAATTTCCCGAAAACAAAAAAACCTTCATTTTCACTTGAGTTTACTATCACTTTAATAGTTGTGGTGGCATTATTTTGTGCTGTGTTTTTTATGGTTTGTAGTTTGGCTTCATAGTCTTTTGATATTGCTTTTAAAACAAATGTTTTATCCGTTGTTGTTTCATACTGCTCATTTAGATTTCTTAAGGTATATTCCGTAGTTTCTAAAGTTGATACATACGCTGGAGTAAGCGCATATTTATCATTACACTTTTCTAAAACAGGGAATAGTGTAGCGCTCTTTTCTATCAATTCATTATAAGCTGCTTTTAGATTATTATCATTTGTAGTAGTTATTTTTCCTTCTAACCCACTTATAGCTTGCTGGGTCTTAGACAAAACCAAAGACAGGTCTTTATTTTTCGGACCATAGCTTGCACAACTATATAGCATAATTAATATGCAAAACTTAATCAAATACACATACTTATTTTTCATGTCTAGGGAGTTTTTATGAACTATTATAGGGATTATTCCAATTCAAAATTATAGTAAACCAACGTTATCTTGTTATGACAAAAACGGCTAATTCTAGTAATTTTCCGACTTTAAAAACCAAGTAAACCACTGATAATTAAATCCCAATCAAAAGCAGGACCTATATCCCATTTACCAGTAGATCTATAATTAACATGAGATGTAATTCCCCTAAAGTTTACCAACTCTTCTTCTGCCACTATATCATATCGTTTATCCTCCGGTAAAAACGTTGTAGGAATATCATATTCTGAAGTTAAATACCTAAGTAATACCAGTAAACTTTTATACTGCTTGGCGGTATATGTGGCAAAGTATTGTTCTCCGCGAAAAGGTATATCTAACTTTCTATAAAACTTAGTTTCGCTTACATGACAATACACATCAGTATCATTATATACGGTTACTAATTGATCTCCAATTCTTTTTAAAAACCCAATATTAGACATCTCGATTCCGATGGTTCTTTTACCTCCTTTGGTATTTCCTCCTATTGCTTTTGAACCTAAGTGGTACGCCCAATATGCAGAAGACCACAAGTTAAGTATGGTGCCATTTCTAGCAATAATAAAAGGCACAGAGACCCTGTAATTGGGCTTAGACAAAGCTGCTACATCCCCTTTCAAATAGCCCGCAGTATAATGTAATACTATTTGTTTTTTGGTATGTTTTTCCTGAATATAAAAAGATGTGTCTCCATTTTTAGGTCTACATTGTGTATAAGACATCATCTCCAATGCGCCTTGAATTGGAACCTCTTTATGAGTTAATAAAAATTCTTTTCCAGCTGAGTCTCGACCAGTATCAAAAAAGTTTTTCTCATGTTTGATTATACTAGTTGCCTTCATACCACATTTAATTTATGATTACTTACATCAAAATTACTATAGGTTATGTCTACAAACTATCTTAAAACCGCCAAATAAAGGGAATTTTACGACACTTTTAAAATTGAAATATATGATAAAACTAGATCGTATGCCTTAAATTTATTTTTAAAACAAAAAGCTTCTTATAACAAGAAGCTTTTTGTTTACTGAAGAATATATGATCCTGTAACTACTCTATTTTTGTAAAAGCTATATTAGCTGCTCTAGGAGCATCAAGATTAAAACCTATGATTTTTCCAGTTTTACTTCTTTCAAATCTTAACGTAAACATTCCCATAGCATTGAATTCATCTTTTTTAACGGCCTCCAAAGGAAGTTTTTGATTAAAAATTGGAAAAACAAGTTGATCATCTTCCATCTTCAACCTAAACTCTAGGTCTAATTCATCATTTCTGTATTTCTGGCTAAAAAGATTCAACTCACTAATATCCAATAATGTTTTAGTATAACTCTCAGCATGTAATGTAATTGGACCATCATTCCACACTATATTTTTCTTCTGAATATTTTTAAAATCGAACGTTAAAATTACATTTGGCCTGTCTTCAAAAGTTAACTTGTTTTCTCCCAGAGGAACTAATTTACTGGTAGGACCATTATTACGGACATAAAAAAGTTGATTCTGATTTCTTTTTATCGTTCTATGTTCATTAGTTTCTATAAAACGGTAATCTCCAACGAATTTATCCAATGCTACAGATGTTAATTTTATAGGTTTCAATTTTTGATTTTCTGCCGACTTCTTAGGTTTATCCTTAGGAGGGAAAAAAGAATTTGCTATCTGCATAGCATATGACCTTATATCATACCAGTTTTGATTAGCAAGAATTATTATAGATAAGTTATGATCAGGAAATCTAATTAAATCAGAACTGAAACCCGGATTTTGACCACTATGAGATATCATTTTCTGTCCATTTTGTTCTCCTTTTATCAACCCAGAAGCATAGGATATTTCCTTTCCGTTTTCTAGCATACCATTAGTTAGCATCATTGACCAAAATTTCTTGGAAAACAAATTCTGATTATGAAATTCATTTTCCCATAATACTAAATCATCAATACTAGAAACAACCCCTCCATCTCCCACAGTAGCTGCTTGAAAACGATATTCCTCTCTTGGGCAATCAGGACATTCACTCACATAACCTGCAGCTCTATTAGGAACCAATTGACCCGTTCTTTCTACATATGAAGTGTTTGTCATTTTTAAAGGCATAAAGATGTTAGCCTTAGCATAATCACCTAATGATTTTCCTGTAATTTTTCCCACTATTTCACCCAGAATCCAATAATTAGTATTAGAATAACTATGCTCTACTCCACTATCAAAAGAAAGTCCCTTCTGATTCGAAACTACATCCATAATATCACGATCCTCTCCAATAAAGCTATTAAAGAAATCCATTTGTCTAGATCCTTTAAGCATTAAAAGAGACATATAATCTCTAATACCCGAAGTATGATTTAACAGTTGTCTAACTGTAACATTTCCAATATTTTCGGAAAATTCTGGAAAAAATTTTGACAATTCATCTTCTAATTTAAGCCTTTTCTGTTCTGCCAAAAGAATAATACAAGCAGCCGTAAATTGCTTGGAGGAGGAGGATAATCTAAAATTAGTTGAATTCGATATTGGTAGGTTATAGTCCAAATTTGCCATTCCTTTAGCTACTGAAAAGCTAAGTTTATCCTCTTGGACTATACCTATTGCAACTCCAGGACCTTTTGGATCAATTTCGGATATAATTGAATCTACCAACCTCGAAGAATCAAAAGATTGTGCAAATGTAAATAAAGGAAAGGCTATTAAAATTATTATAAGATGTCTCATGATAGTTATTATTAAGTATTGATTAAATAATTAAATAGTTTCTATGATTGCGCAAATAGAACTAAACAAACTAATTCTCTTAAGTATTAATTTTCTGTTTGTTAATCTGATACTTCAATATTCATAAAGGTTACAAATAATTGAATTTTATTTTTTCAACTTTTTGTAACCTTTAGCTAATTATGGGTATCCTATGAATATATATTAATATTAAAAATGAAAATAAAATGAATGATCCTGTAGCAATAGTTGTAATAGCATTGATAGCCGCCGCTGTATTTTCAATTTTCTATATCATAAAAAGTAAACACTTGGAGCGTATGGCAAAAATTGAAAGTGGAATGATTGACCAAGAGTTTAAGGATTCCGGTAATATTTTTTTAAACATTGGAATACTTTTATGTTCGCTAGCAACAGCTGTATTTACATCCTACTTATTCAGTATATACACTAAAATTCCAGAATATGTAATCATCCCGGGTTTTCTATTACTATTTGGAGGAATCGGTTTTCTGATTTCTTTTTATATCAGTAAAAAGAAAAGTAATTGAATTCTATACCAGACAAAGCGCATATAGATAAAGTACTCTCTGGAGATAAAAATGCCTTTGTATATTTTATAAAGACATACCGGGAAATGGCATATTCAATTGCAATTTCTATGGTGAAAAACGAGTTTAACGCGAATGATGTTGTTCAAAATTCATTTATAAGAGCATTTAAAGCCTTAAGATCATATCGTTCTGATGCAAAATTTTCGACTTGGTTGTATAAAATTGTAGTAAATGAATCCTTAAAATTTATAAAGAAAAATAAACGGACACAGGAGTTCATTACGTTTATGGATGACCCTTTTGATTATTCAGTATCTTTTAATGAAGCAATTGAAAACTTTGAAAAAAAGGATCAAAAATTAGAAATTAAAAAGACTTTAAATCTTATGAAACCCAAAGAAGCTTTACTATTGAAATTGTTTTACTTACACGAAGAGTCTATTCCAGAAATAGAAAAAATTACAGGTTTCACCAAATCAAATATAAAAGTATTACTACATAGAGCACGAAAGAGTTTTCTTGCACTTTCTATTCAACATAATAATCTAAATAATGGATAAGACCGATCAAAATATACATAATACACTTACTGAATACAATCCAATTTATGTTACTCACCCTGAATTAGAAGATAATATTATGGATATAGTAAAAAAGCAAAAAAACTATAAAGAAGTATTGATAAAAACAAGACATAAAGTAAAAGCTGGACTTATTGTAAGTGTAATCCTTTTGTTAATTTATATCATTTTAACTTATACGGATTTATTAAAATCAATAGATCAGAATGAAGAAAGTATAAAACTATTTTACCCTTCTATTCTTGCAACTATAGTTGTTATACTTGTCTACTTTCAGGGGATATTTGGGATTTCTATTTTAAAAAAGGAAAATTAAATCTAAACATTTTGATTTTTTAAAGCTTAGAATTGATCCCGTATCTGTAAAAATTCAATAAACATATATAACTAAGAAACTAATGTAAATAACAAAATTCACCTCTCTAAATTTTTAACACATAAGAGAGGTGAATTTTACAAAAAAATTAGGGAGAAATGCTACTGTTTAATCAGTTTCATTGTTTTTACTTCTTTACCTATTCTAAGTTTTAAGAAGTAAATTCCACTAGGAATACCATCTGTATCCCATTGAATATTTTGACTTCCAAAAGAAAGCCTTTCATTATCTTTCAATACGGCGATTTTAACCCCAATCTGATTATATATAACGGCATTGACTAATTTGTCTTTACCTAATTTGAAAGTAATAGTAACCTCTGAACTAAAAGGATTAGGATACATTTTTAAACTTTCTTTTTCAAGTAATTCTTGCTCTGGATCTCTCTGTTGCAAACCATCTAAATATTCCCGGACTGGATCAGAGAAGGCAAAACTTCCAAATTGATCCCAATTTATAGACCAACTCATTACACCTCTTAATTGAGGATACGTTTGGGACAAATCATACTGCCCTCCAAAAGAATTCCCTTTAATAATATAATCCAACGCATTAATTACTCCTTGTGATCCTGTATATCCGTTTCCTGCATTAACCGTTGCCGGTACTCCTATTAATATTTGATCAGGCCTCAATGCTGGAAAGAATTTACTCTGATCTCCAGTAATAGGAAATCCTTTTAATAACATATCTACTAAAGAAACGTAAAAGTCGGCATTACCCATGCTATAAAAACGATTATCTAATGCAGTAATAGATCCCGAATTATAATATTGAACTTGTAAGAAGGTTAATTTGTCTCTTAATGCGTAAATCAATGGAAGATACGCTCCTGCTCTACGATCTGCTCCTTGTGAAATACCTCCGTAAAATGAATACCCTAGTTGAACGAAAAATGTTTCGGGAGCCATTGTAAGTATGAAATTATTACCAAAATGATTACAAACATTTTGTATTGCATCAATCGTATTAACGATAACAGGTGTTGTTGGGTTTTTAAAATCTGTATCTCCAAAATCAAAAGATAGAGATTGTCCTTCGAAATCAATATCCATGCCATCAAAATTATATTCTTCTATGATAGAAATCATAGAGGTAACAAACTTATCTCTTGCCGAAGTAGTGTTCAATCTTACCTGACCTTCAGCCCCTCCGATAGAAATAATTACTTTTTTGCCTTGACTTTGCAAAAACTGAATGTCCGATTTAAAATTTTCTATTGTATAATTAATACTGCTAAATATCGGATCCAATTGAAATTCTATTTCCCCATCTGTTGGAGATACCCTAGATACTGCAAACGAAACATTGATCACATCCCAATCAGAAGAAACATCCTTTAAACGAATTAATCCAGAACCATTCTGAAAATTATGCCAATATCCATTCAGTATCCTTGCTGGTAACCCTGAAGGTGGAGGTGGAATATCAGAACCAACAGTAATGCTCACAGCAGAAGCTTCCGAAGAATCACCTTGGTTGTCTGTTACTTTAGCGGTTATTGTCTGATTTCCTTCCACTCCAATCCAATTGGTAGTAAAAGGTACTACGGTATCTTCAGCTATTTTAGTTCCGTTTATAAAAAACTCTACTTTAGAAATACTCCCATCTCGATCTTCGGCATTAGCAGTTATCACTATCGTTTCATTTACTTGAAACAACGATCCCTGAAGAGGTTGTGCGATAGAAACCGTTGGCTTTTGATTTTCATCTCCTCCTGTACACGCTCCTAATTCTTTCCAAGCATTAGGCCAAGCCCAATCTTCAGTTCCTCCTGGAGTATATGGTCCGCCTATTGAGCACCACCCTCCAACTAAACATTCATATTTTTTATCAAAATTTTGAACGACATCTCCTGTTTGATAATTCGTTCCATCAACATATTGAGAAGCATCACAGTTATTATCAACATCACCACTAACAACGATACGAACAGGTGCTGAATCTGTAGAAGCTCCACCATTATCAAAAGCCTTAGCCATTAAAACATATGAAATCTGGCTCGATACGTTCGATATTGTATGTTGATACGGAAGGCTAGTATCTTCTCCTATTTTTGTGGTTCCATTGTAAAACTCAACCTTAGAGATTACTCCATCACTATCCGAAACATCAGCATTAATCGTCGCGGAATCTCCTTCTTCAAATTCTTGATCATTGAAGGGAGAAGTTATCGAACAAACTGGAGATTGATTTGGAATTCCCGACTGATCATCAAAAATCATATGATTTATATTTAGATCATCACTATCCATTACCAATCGAATTACTTGTTTTCCTTTATTTAGAGAAACATTAGCAGATACGGTTTGCCAGTTTTGCCATCCTCCCGTATTAGGAACAGTGATTGCTCCACTAATATTTTCATTATTGACTTTTAGGTGAAACTGCCTTCCCGATGTAATCGCTGCTACTCTGAATGCTACTTCATAATCTCCGGTGTTTTCAACATCAACAGTATATTCTAGCCATTCATTAGATTTTACCCAACCGATATTGAATCCTCCTTCTGAACAAGGTTCTATATCCACAGCATCATTACGATAAGAACCTCCTTCATTAGAAATAGAAACCTCATTATATGCTATATTTTGCCCTCCTAAATCGTAATTTTCTGCTTCAATCTTACCAGGAATACTCCATACCATTCCTTCATATGGTGACTGATTATCACCTCCATTATCGTCTCCAGGAAAGTCATCTGCGGGATTTTTGATTTTATCTCTAATCCAGCTACCCGCTGGTTTAAGATTTCCGGAAGTCCAGACTCCACTAGAACAAGTTCCTGATTTCCAAGAAGCTCCTGATCTAATATCATCAGAGTAATTCCAGCTTGTCCAGCTAATCTTCTTTTGACGCATCAAATCGATAAATTGTTGCGTCATTGCAAAATCATTTGGTCCATCACCGGTAAACTCCTGACTACCAAATTCTGTTACAAATACCGGAAGTTGATTAGATGCCTGATCTAAAGTACTTAAGTAAGCATCTCTATGGCTATTTGCATAAAAATGAAATGTATACATCACATTATCAAACTGTAATGGATTGTTGATAACATCCTGTAAAGTTCCTTCTCCTGATACTCCAAAAGTTGCCCAGCCTTGAGTACCTACAAGAACCACTGCGTTATTATCTATAGCTTTAATTACAGGAATGATTTGGTCTGCATACGTCTTGATGCGATTCCAGGTAACACCGGAACCATTGGGTTCATTACAGACATCATAAATAATATTATTTTTATCTTTATGCTGGTTAGCAATATCTATAAAGAATCGTTTAGCATTTTCCAAATTTGCGTTCGGATCTCCAGGGTTTAATTGATGCCAATCCACCAGGGCGTACATTCCTCTTTCTGTAGCTTCATCGATCAATCGATTTACTTGGTTTGTAAAACCAACGGGGTCGGTTTCATATCCTCCCTCTTGCACATATAGTGAAATTCGAAGGATATCAGCATCCCAATCATAAGCCAATGCATCCAGAGAACTTTCCGTAAGGCAATTTCCCCAGCCATACCATTGTATGCCATGGGTACTCATCCCTCTCAATTGTATTGGTTTATTATATTGATTACATAATTTTGTTCCACAAACTTTCAACTGTCCATTTTGTTCTACAGGACTTTGTTGGGCTAAAGTTTTTAATCCGAAAATAGTGGTCCAAATAAAAATCTGGATCAAAATTCTATATTTTGAAGTTATACATTGAGTTTTCATAAGGTTTCATTTAAGAGTACTATAAATAAGATCTTGATAAGAGAAGATACACTAGTATAGAAGTAGTTTAAAAAAATGAAAATCACCTCTCGACATTTTAAATGCAGACGAGAGGTAAATTTCACAAAATATAAGGGAGAAATGCTACTGTTTAATCAGTTTCATTGTTTTTACTTCTTTACCTATTCTAAGTTTTAAGAAGTAAATTCCACTAGGAATACCATCTGTATCCCATTGAATATTTTGACTTCCAGAAGAAAGCCTTTCATTATCTTTCAATACGGCGATTTTAACCCCAATCTGATTATATATAACGGCATTAACTAATTTGTCTTTACCTAATTTGAAAGTAATAGTAACCTCTGAAGTAAAAGGGTTAGGATACATTTTTAAACTTTCTTTTTCAAGTAATTCTTGCTCTGGAGATCTTTGATCTAAGGCGTCTAAATAAGTTCGATGAGGATCTGAGAATCCAAAACCTGCAACAATATCCCAGTTAATAGACCAAGTCATTAGACCTCTAAAGTTAGCATATCCTGAAGGATTTCGCAACGTGTATTGTCCACCAAAAGATTGTCCTTTTATAATATAATCTAATGCTTTATGCACTTCTGTGGCTGGTGTATATCCACTTCCCGCCGCCGATGGACTAGCTGGTAATCCTATGGCAACCTGATCAGGTCGTAATGCAGGAAACTGTTCTCCTGTACTTAATGTAAATCCTTGCAATAATACTTCGGCCATCGCCACATGAAAATCTGCATTTCCAGCAGAATAAGCTTTGCCATCTAATCCTAACATGCTACCCGTGTTATAATGCTGAACGTGAATGTAATCCATTTCAGTACGTAGTGCATAGATTAATGGAAGATATGCTCCCCAAATACCACCATACTGGCCAATCGCACCTTGTACATAGGCAGTTTCAGGAGCCATTGACAGAATAAATTTCGACATATCATATTGAGAAAGAATTGATCTAAAAGCAGTTATAAGATTTACAACTTTTGGAGAAGTCGGGTTTGATAAACTAGTATCTCCCGGTGCCAGAGAAATTGAAGTACCTTCAAAATCAATATCCATACCATCAAAACCATACTCATTAATAATACTGGTCATAGAGCTACTAAAAGCTTGCGCATCTGCTGGGCTATCTACATCTACCGCACCGGTAGCCCCACCCATAGAGATCAATACTTTTTTACCTCTACTTTGTAATAAAGCCACATCATTTTTAAATTCTTGAGCGTTTGAATAGATCTCTGGATCTGGAGTAAAAGTCATGGTAGCTCCATTTTGCACAGTTGGAATTGCAAAAGAGATATTAATCACATCCCATTTATCAGATATATCTCTTAGCTTTGGAATTGAAGATCCATTATTAAAATTATGCCAATATCCTACCAAGATTCTTTTTGGCAAATCTCCACCTGGTGGAGGTGGTGGTACAGATCCTACAGAAATATTTACTGTAGCCTCTCCCGTGGCATTATCATCATCAGTTGCTCTTGTAGTAAGTATATAATTTCCTGTAGAAGCATTGTTCCAGGTAAAACTATAAGGGCTTGTTGTATCTTCTCCTATTATAGTCCCATTTCTTAAAAACTCCACTTTTGTTACATTCCCATCACTATCTGAAGCTGAGGCATTAATTGTAATTGTGCTTCCTGCAGTAAATGACTGTCCATTTGCAGGTTGCGTAATGGATACAGTTGGAGCTTCATTTCCTCCAGTATCTCCATCACCACACTCACCAATGAGAGTCCATGCATCTTGCCAATAGGTTCCTTCTCCAGGTGCATATGCCCACGCGGCTCCATTACACCATCCCGAGAATGGATAAGGTTTACACTCATATAAATTTCCAGCATTCTCAACTTGACTACCTGCAACATATCCACCATTTTCTACATATTGTGGTTCTGTACAATCTCCTCCTCCTACTGCATTTCTTGTAACTGAAATAGAATTTGAAAAGTCAAAAGATCCTTGTAATCCTGAAACATTATTATCTGCGGATAATCCTATCAGACCATTTTCATAACTCAAATGCCATATTAAACAAATACCTACTCCTGCTCCGTCAAAATTCACTTGCTCTGGCGATGCCGGTAATCCCAGTATTTTTCCTTGTTCATCGGTAATAACCCATTGCGAATTCATACCACTATTACCACTCAGCGTAATACCAGAAACATTATCTGCAATACCATCTCCTACTGTAAATACAAAGGGTCCTCCAGCTATAACTCCTCCTTCTGGATTATTATCTCCTACTGAATTTCTTGTAACTGTAATAGAATTTGAAAAATCAAAAGCCCCCTGTAATCCTGAAGTATTATTATCTGCGGATAACCCAGTTAAACCGTCCTCATAACTTAGATGCCATATTAAACAAATACCAGGTCCTGATCCGTCAAAATTTACTTGCTCTGGTGATACTGGTAATCCAAGTATTTTTCCTTGTTCATCAGTAATAACCCATTGCGAATTCATACCACTATTACCACTCAGAGTAATCCCAGAAACATTGTCCGCGATACCATCTCCTACCGTAAATACAAAAGGTCCTCCAGCTATAACTCCTCCATCCGGGTTATTCTCATCAGTACATGGTCCTAATAATTCCCAAACATTCTCTCGGTTCGTAACGGGATCATTATTTTGTGTCCACCACTTAGCACGATATTCATTTCCTTGATATGAGACTGTATCTCCTCCAACATATACTTGTCCATTTACGTATGGAGGAGCAGTACAACCTCCAGTATCACCAGAAGTAACTGTTACACTAACTTGGTTAGTCGTTGATGCATTATCATTATCCGTAGCGGTGACTACAATAGTATATGGCCCTTCAGAATCTGGAATCCAACTAGCTGAATATATATTATCAGAAGCAGTTGCTGAGATATCTTTACCTGCAATAGTAAATACGACACTACTTATTGTTCCGTCTTGATCAGAAGCCGTAGCGGTAAGGTTTATAGTTCCTAATTCGATATTTGCATTATTAGTCGGTGATGTAATGCTAACTACCGGCTTTATATTACCTGGGTCGCAAGGATCTCCTACAACCTGGTTAATCGCTGCTAAAAGAGATGTTTGTTGATCCGTTGTATCATGAGACAACTCCCATATCATAATACCTCCAGCTCGATTCAGCGCCATTTCGGTTTTAGCTTTTATAGTAGGAATACCATTATAATTATTTCCTTGGAAAGAATCGCTATTAGGGCTTGCTCCTTGAGCTAACAATGAAGCATAACTTTGTGCTTGCGGTCTGCTATAAAAAGGTACTCCTAATACTGCTTTTTCTTTTGGTAATCCACGACCAAGCCAATAATCTAATCCACCTTGAGCTTGAGTCATAGCTCCATGATCAGGACCATCATATGCCATAATATTTAAGAAATCTACATCATCAAAAACTCCACTAAGAATCCCATCTGCATTCCAACCTGAAACGACTACGGCCGAGGTTAATAATTTCCCTCTACTATGCATTGCTTGACCAAGTTCTTGCATTAAAAGTTCAAAATTTTGAGGTTCATTACCTTCACGGGGATATTCCCAATCCATATCTACACCATCTAAATTATATTGATTTACATAATTCACCAGGTTGTCTATAAAAGTAGTTCTCGTCGTTGGATTTGCGGCTAATGTGCTAAACGGGGAATCATTACCATCCATCCATCCTCCTACAGCAATCAACACTTTAACTCCTTGTGCATGTCCAAGACTAACGATTTGTTGCATTTTTGCAACATTATCAAGAGGTTGTAGACTACCATCACTATTAGGGAGTAAGAACGAATAATTAATATGTGTTAATTTGTCGTACTGTATTGTATTTGCACTTCCTTGCCAGCTTGGCATATATCCAACTACTTTAAAATTATTTTGGCTATCGGAGCAATCTCCACCGGACACAAAAATAGAAATCGAAGAAGAAGTTGTATTCGCATTATCATTATCGTAAGCTTTAGCTGTCAAAGAGTAACTACCTTCATTAGCTCCATTCCAAACTACTTGATAAGGACTTGATATATCTTCACCTATTTTCTGAGTTCCAACATAAAATTCTACTTTAGTTACTGTTCCATCAATATCATTAGCATTGGCTTCAATTGTAATAGCATTCCCTTCTTCAAAATTCGCATTATCTAAGGGAGAACTAATAGCTACCGATGGTGCTGTATTTGGATCTGGATCTCCTCCATTAGCAAATACTTCATTCACTTTATTTATTAATGGTGACTTCACGTTAGACCATCTCTTCAACTTAGTTCCAAATGATTGAAAAGAGCCACTTATCTCCAAGTCTCCGAACACCGTCCATACAATTGTTCCAGCAAGATTATTGTCATTAATGTACTGTGCTTTAATCCCAATAGACTCTTCATCATCGTAACTAAGAAAAAAATTACCTTTAGTCATATAAGGGACTTTTGCTTGGTCATCCCATTTTTTTGTCCAGCCATTTCCGCCTTCTGTTTTTTGTTTGATAAAAAAATGATTTGGCGTACCATCATATACATCCTGTGGCCAATTGGTATAATCTGCAGCTGTACTAACAGGACCATCTGGTTGTATTGTCACATTTCTCTTAACTGTTGGCGCATTTAACGTAGCATTACCATCAGTTACAACTCCTCTTCCATAAAATGGTATCCCGAAGTTGATTTTATTTGAAGGCACCCCCATGGATTGCATTGCAGTTAACGTAGACTGCCAATTAAAATCTGGTACTTCTGCACCATCATATGGATATACTGGAGCATTATGACCTGCTATATTAGACCACCCTCCATTAAAATCATAGGTCATCATATTAAAGTAATCCATAGAGTTATCTAGTCGGTTCCAATCAAATCCTTCTAGCTTTTTTGGATCTGCAGACATCGCAGCGGTAATCAATTTATCAGGACCTATTGCTGCCCTAATCTCTTCTACCAAGGATGCAAAATTTGGGTAATCTGCATTTGTTCCCGTAAAATTCATTCCAGGATAAGGACCTGGATATTCCCAATCCAAATCTATTCCATCAAACCCCATATTAATTAGTCTTTTACAATCTTCAATAAATCGAGCTTTTTTAACAGGGTCCGCCGCCATTTCAGGAAAATGCTTACACATACTCCATCCCCCTATAGAAGCCATTACTTTTACTCCATTTTCTTTTGCCAATTCTAACAATCCTTTTGCTCCACCTTCTTTAGGAAGCGGTAATGGTAATTGGCCACTCAATCCCCATCCAGGATGATTCCACGTAGCTCCACCCACCTCAACTTCAAATCCATAAGCCTCTGCTCTTTCTTTTACATCAGGGCTTATGTATTGTATTACTTCTAATTCTCCAAACAACAAATACATATCCCAGCTACTATATATATCCGTAAATAGAATGTCTCCTGGTTCCTGAATTGCTCCAGGTTGATATATGTTTTTGTTTCTTAAATCTCCACTGTGTAAAGATCCATCAACTGCTACACCAAAAAAGGAATAGTTAAGGATCGTATATTTCGAATAATCGATATTAAGCTGTGTTAATGCACCTGCAGAGGGAACTCCTGCACTAGCGGCTTTCCAGGCATCCCAATTTGTGATATATCCAATCACCTGCTTTTGATGATTTGATGTTGTTGCGGTTCCTCCTGTATTTACTTGTCCCCAGGTTAAGCCTACGAAAAAGGAACATAAGATTAGTAATGGCACTTTCCAAGAGCCAAAATGAAAAGGGTTTTTCTTTAGTAAAGGTTTTAATAGTTTCATGATGATTTGTGTTTTAAGTTTTCAACAGTTTATGTTAAACTGATCTTAAAGTATAAAGAACTATATAGGCCAAAAAACTAATTGGATCAATGACATCATTTTGTAGATATTATGAAGCAAAAATCCTATAACCGTAATTTTGATATATTTAGAAAAAATCAATAGGGTTTGTATAAAAAAGAGGAATAGCATTTAGATATCTAAATGCTATTCCTCTCTTAAAATTAAGTTCAATATTTATTAGGATTAGACAATAAGGTCTTTACCTATTTTCCTCCAAACTCTTACCAATAAAACACCTGCAATTATGGTTCCTGATCCAAGAATTAATGATTCTTGTAAATTCCCATAAATTATGTGTCCTGTCGTAAACAATACTCCATAAACTAAGAAGCATCCTAATAATAATGCCAGAATTCCAGACGGCACACTCCATCCTTCTAAACTATTTACAATATCTATATTATTTTCTTTTGCCTTTGTAATAACATTCTTCCAACCAGGTCCTCCTGGTTGTATTTTTTTATAAAAATTTTGTAAAACACTATCGCTTTCTGGTTTTGTTAAAAATGTTACACTTATCCAAACAACTGTAGTTATAAACACTATACTCGGAAGTTTTGCCCAGCTTGACATAATTGCATCATCACCAAAAAAATAATCTCCAACAGGAGAAGCGAATATTAAAGATACCACTCCCGAAATAATCATCGCTGAAATCTCACTCCAAGAATTGATGCGCCACCAGAACCATCTAAGAATAAAAATAAGTCCAGTTCCAGCTCCAAACATTATTATAATATCAAATAATTGTTTTGCATTTTTAAGATACAATGCAAATAATGCGCTTAATATCATAAGCACAACAGTCGAAATTCTTCCTACCATTACCAATTCTTTTTCTGATGCATCTTTCTTTATTTGTTGCTTATAAAAATCATTTACAATATAAGACGACCCCCAATTAAGATGTGTAGATATAGTACTCATATATGCTGCAATCAAAGAAGCAAATACCAATCCCAAAAGACCACTTGGCAATTTTGCTAGCATTGCTGAATACGCTAAATCATGTCCTAATTTATCCTCAGTTACATTTGGAAAAGCCTCTTGAATACTTGCTATATCAGGAAAAACTATAAGCGAAGCTAATGCTACCAATATCCATGGCCAGGGGCGTAAAGCATAATGCATAATATTAAAGAAAAATGTTGCACCTATTGCATGATTCTCATTCTTAGCAGCTAGCATACGCTGTGCAATATAACCTCCTCCTCCAGGCTCTGCTCCCGGAAACCAAGAACTCCACCACTGAACTGCTAAGGGGATAATTAATAGTGTAATAAGTGCTTCCTTATCATTAAAATCTGGTAATAATGATAGTTTATCCGCTACATTGGGATGTGTTATTAAATTCTGAAGTCCACCAACTTCAGGAATATTTACTAAATAATATGCTGCTCCTATTGCACCTCCTATTGCTATGAAAAATAATAAAAAATCAGTATAAACCACTCCTTTAAAACCTCCTAACGCGCTGAATACTACAGTAATTACCCCTGCATAAATTATAGTTTCCCATGGTTCTAGACCAAGCATAATACTACCAATCTTAATCGCAGCAAGAGTGACACCAGCCATTGCGAAAACATTAAATACAAGACCTAAATATAAAGCTCTAAAAGACCTTAGGAAAATGGCAGGAGCTCCTCCATACCTTAATTCATAAAACTCAATATCCGTACTTACGTTAGACCTTCTCCATAATTTAGCATATATAAAAACAGTTAAAAGACCTGTAATCAAAAAAGCCCACCACATCCAATTCGAAGAAACTCCATCTTTTCTAACAATATCTGTTACAAAATTAGGAGTATCGGTAGAAAAGGTAGTTGCTACCATAGAGAACCCTAGTAACCACCAAGGCATATTTCTTCCTGATAAAAAATATTCTGAGGTACTCTTTCCTGCTTTTTTCGATACTATTACTCCTATAAAAAGTGTGGTCAGTAGAATAACTATTATAATTGAGTAATCAAGTGTGCTTAGTTTCATGTGAATATATTTACTGTATTATTGGTTATGTCAGTTGTATTAAAATTACAGATGTATTTTTATTATTAAAAAGTCTCTTTTTGTGCAATATAGATACTTATCCATTGAGTAAGTTCCCTTTGTTTTTTAATATTTGTTTTTTAGCGTGAATTGAGTAGTTACGACCGATTGGAATTCTCTTATCGCCAATCTCCACAAGATTACCTTCTACAGATTTTACTTTATCAATTGCTATGGCATATGATTTATGTATTCTAATAAAATTTTCGGAGGGTAGTTCCTCACTTATACTTGCTAAAGATTTATGAGAAATATAGGTTCCTTCTACACTACGCAACTTTATATAATCTTTTAAACTCTCTATATAAAGAATATCGCGAAGAAAAATCTTGATTAGTTTTTTATCTACTTTCAAAAAAACATGAGGGGCTTGTTCAAATTCAGCAAAAGGCTTGCCTTTGTCCAGTGTTATTAATCTAGCCATTAGCTTATTTATTGATTTTAAAAACCTGCTAAAAGGTATGGGTTTTACTAAATAGTCAAGAACCTCTAATTCATAACTTTCGATTGCATACTCTTTATATGCAGTTGTAATGATGATTTGTGGATATTCTTTAAGTGTTTTTAAGAATTCTAAACCATTCATTCTTGGCATGTTTATATCTAAAAAGACTACATCAACACCACCATTCTCAAGCAAGGGCAGCGCTTCCAAAGGGTTTTTAAACACACCTATAACTTCGATGTTTTTGAACTCTTTAAGGTATGATTCAATAATACTTATTGCCAAATGTTCATCATCAATTATGATACTTTTTATGGTCATGTGGTTGGGATTTTAAGGGTAATCTTATAAAGGTTATTATCATTAGATACTATTAGCTCATAATTTTCATTATATAAAAGTTGTAATCTTCTTTCGACATTTTTTATTCCGATTCCATTCTTAGAATTTGAAGAAACCTCTTTACCATAGCTATTCTCAGACACAAAAATCAATGTATCGTTATTTACTTCAAATGAAACTAATAGGCTCATCTCTCCTGTATCCTTAAAACCATGCTTAAAAGCATTCTCTACAAATGGCAGGAATAATAGCGGAGTTACTAATACATCATCTATACACCCAACGATGTTAATTTCCGTCTTAATCTCGTTTCCATATCTTATATTTTCTAACTCAATATAATTATCAATATACTGTATCTCTTGTATTAAAGAAACTTTCTTTTTACTAGCATCATATATAATATACTGCATAAATTCTGATAGTTTAACAACTACGTCTGATGCTTTCGAAGACTTTTGTATTGTTAACGCATATAAGTTGTTTAACGTATTAAAAAAGAAATGTGGTTGAATTTGTGCCTTAAGATATTGTAACTCGGTTTTATATTGTAATGCTATTAATTGCTGAGTCTTGTTTCTTTCCAGAATAAAATCAACACTGATTTTTATAGAAAAAGTTAATGCAAGAACATATAATTCTCCTAATACTACCGCTATGATGTGATTAAGACCGAAGGGGGCATTCTCTCCTTGGGCTTCAGGCCAAATATTTTCTGTAATTAGCCAATAATTCAACCCTGACCTTACCACATAATGAACCCCTAAACTTAAAAGCAAAAAAGTAACATACATCGTATATTTTTTCTTCAATAAATAATTTGGGATAAGGTAATTTATATTGAAATAAACAATTACAAGGTGTAATGGAAATTCTACTAAATTGGATTTAAAAGAATACCAGTAATCATTAAAATAACTACCCCATCTTATCACATTAAAAAGAAAGTATGTCATCCAAAAATAGATATGATACTTCGTTTTAATTGTTTTTTCTTCCACATCTTCGTGGATTACATTTTTATCAGTTTTTAGCACAGAACAGTGTTAATTTTATTAAAAAACTGTGAAAAAGTATCATTAAATATCATAAAAAACAAAAAAATGTTTGGTTCCAAAAACCTGTAGCAACGGTTATCTATGGTTATATGTCGTTCATTATCAAAATGCTGTTGTTGGGATAAAAAAAAAAAAAGAAAACCTTCAAACTATTAATTTAGAACAACACAAATAATCAATAAAAGGAAAACATGAGGCAAAAAAAATTAACTTTAATTTCATTTTTATTTTTAGTAATCGGAGTTCTCGCTCAGGAAAAAAAAATATCTGGAATAATAACTGATGCGGTAAATAACACACCCTTACCTGGAGTAAATGTTATTGTGAAAGGAACTTCTACCGGAGCACAAACCGATTTTGATGGTGCATATACAATTAATGCTTCTACAGGTGATATTCTGGTATTTTCTTATATCGGATTTAAAACCGTAGAAAAATCTATTGGCTCATCAAACACCATAAATATTGGTCTAGAAGAAGATGCAGAACAACTAGAGGATGTAGTAATAACAGCTTTTGGTATACGACAAGAATCAAAAAAACTAGGGTATTCAGTACAACAACTTAAATCTGAAACAATTACACAAACAGCAGATCCTAATATTGGATCAGCGATTCGTGGGAAATTAGCGGGTGTAAATATCAATTCTAACTCAGGTGGAATTGGTTCATCTGTATCAATTAATATTAGAGGAATCAGTTCTTTAGGAGCTAACAATCAACCTCTAATTGTATTGGATGGTGTTATTATAGATGATAATCAAGGTGGTCAGGGAGATTTTGCTTCTGGACTTGATTATGGTAACACACTATCTAATCTAAACCCTAATGATATCGAAAACATATCCTTACTAAAAGGTGGAAATGCTACAGCACTCTATGGATTTAGAGGAATAAATGGTGTTTTAGTAATTACCACTAAAAAAGGACGTTCTGACAAGCCCACTGTAGAAATAAACTCTTCGATTACTGCAAGTTCTATATTGGTTTCCCCTAAATTTCAAAATGAATATGGTCAAGGTTTGTTTGACACCTCAACAAATCAACTAGTATACGATATCACCAATGGTAGTAGTTTTGGACCGAGGTTAGATGGAACACAACGAGAGCGTTTTGATGGAGTTGGAACTGCCAGCTATTCTGCGAATGACAACGATTTTAAAGATTTTTTCAGGAGTGGGTTTTCCTTTCTAAATTCAGTTGCAGTTTCGCAAGGAACAGAAAAATTTGATTATAGGTTTAGTTATTCCAGATTAGATGATGAGTCCATAGTCCCTGGAAGTAATTTAAAACGTCAAAACTTTAGTATCAAAGCTGGTGCTTCTATCACAAGTTGGTTAAAGATCCTCGGAAAAGTTGATTATATCCATCAAGATGCACGAAATCGACCTGAACTAACAGGAGGTCAAACCAATATTACTCGCGCTCTTTCTCTAAGGCCCAGAAATATTTCTAATACATTGTTAAGAGATAACTTTTTAGAATCGGATGGTACTCCCAATAACTGGGCAGGAGCTTTCATTACAAATCCATATTACACTTCTAATACACTGCTCAATGAAGATGAGGTTGATCGATATATCAGTCTATTAGAACTAAATATTGATATCGCACCAGGCCTAAAGGGATTAATGAGACTTTCTCAAGACCACATCACAAGTAGTCAGCAGATATTCAATCCTTTCGGTGCTTTTGACATTGCTGGTAACGGAAGATTTTCTGATACCAACTCTACTGCTAGAACCAATAATTATGATTTAATTTTTACCTACAATACAGACATAGGTAATAATTTTAACTTGGGAGCTACACTTGGGTTTAGTCACTCTGATGTCTCTTTTAGATCATTACAAGCTATTGGAGAAACTTTTTTACTTCCTAACTTTTTCTCTCTTAACAATTTTGAGAGTATTAGCGTAGTTCCTGGTAATGCCAAAAATTCTTCTAATTCTATATTCGGATCTATGACTATAGGATTTAACAATTATTTATTTGCAGAATTTACCGCGAGAAATGACTGGAGTTCTACATTACCAATAAACGATGCTTCATTTTTCTATCCATCTGTTGGATTAAGTTTTGTAGCAACAGATGCTTTCCCATCATTACAGGACAACGAAATACTTTCTAATCTAAAATTGAGAGGTAGTTTTGCGCAGACTGGTAATGCCACAGGTGCTTTTTCTCTTGTAAATACCTATAATGTATCATCTAATCTTTTTAACGGCCAGCGTTTTTTCTTTTTCGGAAATGCAGAAGAAGGGGCAGGAACTGGGCCAGAACTTAACAACCCCGACTTAGTTCCTGAAATATCAAATGCTCTTGAATTTGGTTTAGATGCCCGTTTTATAAACAACAGAATAGGGCTTTCTGCGACATATTACACTATAAGAACCGAAGATCAAATATTACGATTAACGCTTCCTCCATCCAGTGGAGCAGCAAATCAAATAATCAACGCTGGTTTAGTAACAAATAAAGGGCTTGAACTTTCTTTAGACGCTGATATTATAAAGACCGATAACTTTAAATGGTCTACAACCATAAATTTCACAACTAACGAAAATAAAGTTGAAGAATTAGCTCAAGGAGTGGATAGAAACATATTAATACGTCAATTTAATGATGTGGTTCAAGTAGCGGCCGAAGTAGGCTCTAGCGCTCAAGGATTATTTGGTACTACATTCTCGAAAGATGATAATGGAAATGTAATCTACGATACTAACGGATTACCAGTAATTAATACTGAAATATCTCAAATCGGTGATGTTGCTCCAGATGCTTTTTTAAACTGGGGAAACTCTTTTTCTTATAAACAATTCTCTTTAAGTTTCTTATTCGACGCAAGGTTTGGTGGGGATGTATTTTCCTTATCAGAAATACAAAGACATACACAAGGTACGGCGATCGAAACATTAGAAGGAAGAGAATTCTTTTCTGGCGGACAAGGTATCTCCTTACCTCAAAATGCAGTGATTGATGGAACATTAGATCCTAATGTACAGCAAAGAGGTGTAAACCCTCAAACATATTGGGGTAGAGTCGGTCAAATTTCAGAAAACTGGGTCTACGATGGAAGCTTCATTAAATTTAGAGAACTAACGTTTGGGTATACTTTTCCTGAGAGAACAATTAAAGGACTACATCTATCTAATCTATCTATAAGCTATGTAGGAAGAAACTTAGCCATACTTCATAGTAATACTGACAATTTTGATCCTGAAACAGGTTTCAATACAAGTTTTGGTGGAGTTGAATTTTTTGGAATTCCTTCTGCCAGTAGCCACGGACTTAGAGTAAATCTTACTTTTTAAAATAAATAATGTTATTAATAAACAAAGAATTATGAAAACTCAAAAACACATCATAAAACTATTTGTTGGTTTTCTTATACTAATTATTACAACTATTTCTTGTACTGAAGATTTTGAAGAAATAAATACCAACCCTATTGACCCGCAAACTGCAACTGTGGAAGGTATTATGGCTGGAGTACAATATTTTGAATTTGCTGAACCTCGTTTCTTAACCTGGAGAGGAAATTTAATCTATACTAGCCAATTTGCAAATCAATTTAGTTACAATGCAGAAGGATCTTGGTTTGCTGGAGATGCTTATCAAAACAATCAAGGTTGGACTAATGCGATATTTGATGCATCATATCAAAAAGTCTCCCTCAATATTAGAAATTTACTAGGTACTTATAATGATCTTGAAGATACTAATGGTGCAGCAGTTACCAAAATTATGATGTCGTGGTTTTATCAAAAAATGACAGATATTTATGGAGATATCCCTTATAGTGATGTAATTGGTGACGAATTAATTTTGACTAATCCTCAACCTACATATGACGCTCAAAAAGAAATTTATACCAGTATCCTAAATGACCTAAAAGCACAAATGGATGAGATTGGCACTTCATCAGAAATAATTGCTGGAGCAGATGGCGATTTCATTTATAATGGAGACCCTCAAAAATGGAAGGCGTTTGCTAATACCTTGCGATTACGTATCGCAATACGATCCAGAGATGCTTTTATACAAGCAGGTGAGCAATCCTTTATAGATACAGTTATTAATGATTGTCTAAGTAATACCCTCATAGATAGCTCTAATGAAGCACTATTAAAAAAATCCGAATCTGCGTTGATACTATCATTTCTTGATGGAAGTTTCGAAGATGTTTACTGGGGATTTGGAGGACTAGGTTCTAAATGGGTATTCTCAGATCGTTACTTGAATTTATTAAATGATAATAATGATCCTAGACTCCCACAGATAGCAGATCCTTCTCCAAATGACACTTTTGAAGGTACCGCAATTTCAATGAGAGGAATTATCCCAAGAGATAATCTTGCAATTCCATCTCAAAAAATCATCGGGACTTCGACAACTGATGTAGCTAACGTTGTACCAACTCAAATTTTAACTGCTGCAGAATCTTACTTTCTACAAGCAGAAGCAGCACTTTTAGGGTATTCTGGAAATCCACAAGGACTTTACGAAGAAGGAATTAGAGCGAGTATGAAGTTTTGGGATGTAGATGCTGGTGATATCGAAACTTTTATAATTAACGAACCTATCGCCACTTTATCCGGATCAACAGAACAACAATTAGAAGCTGTCTGGAATCAACGATGGTTAGCACTATTAATGAATGGATATGAGGCTTGGTCTCTAGTAAGAAGAACAGAACTTATCCCAACATTAACAGACAACGCTATTTTCTTTGTCTCAGAACCTAATAATGGAACAGTCCCAAAAAGATTACAATATTCAACCACAGAACTAGTCGCAAATGAAACAAAAGTAAAAGAAGCTATAGATAGACAAGGACCAGATACAATGACAACTTCTATCTGGTGGGATATTGAATAAGTATGTAATAAAAACTCTTATTAACCTTCCATAAATCAATATGGTACTATTAAAAAAGAAAAATGATTAAAGAAATTAAATTCAGACAAGTTGGCAAATTTGAAGATACCAAATTCGAAAAAATCCATAATGAAATATTTCAGGATTCTTCTTATGCTTCTAAATTGGCAGCTTTAGAAATTTCAGATTTAATAAAACAAAAACAAAAAGAAGGTAAGTCTTGTGTACTAGGATTGGCTACTGGATCTTCTCCAATAAAAGTATATGAAGAACTAGTTACATTATATAGATTAGGAGAACTCAGTTTCAATAACGTGATCACCTTTAATCTGGATGAATATTATCCTATGGATACAGATAATCAACAAAGTTATTATCACTTTATGCATCAACATCTCTTTGATCACGTTGACATAAATCCAGAAAATATCAATATTCCTTCTGGAAATATTAATCTAGAAGAAATTGATCAATACTGTATCGATTATGAAATGAAAATAAAAAAACTTGGTGGACTAGATTTTCAATTACTTGGTATTGGTAGAACAGGGCATATTGGCTTTAACGAACCTGGATCTCATCGTAATTCTGGAACAAGGATTATAACATTGGATCATATAACTAGAAGAGATGCAGCATCAGATTTTAATGGTTTAGAAAATGTTCCCAAAAGAGCCATAACTATGGGAATAAGCACTATTATAAAAGCTAAACGTATTCTTTTACTTGCTTGGGGTCATAAAAAAGCATCTGTCGTAAAAAAAACTATTGAAGGCGAAATGACCTCTCAAATTCCAGCTTCTTTCTTACAGGATCATAAAAACATTACCGTTATTCTGGATAGTGAAGCAGCAGCCGATCTTACTAGAATTAAAACTCCCTGGTTAGTAGATCAGTGTATTTGGACACCGAAACTTAAACTAAAAGCAGTTACATGGTTAAGTGAGGAAGTGCAAAAACCTTTGTTAAAACTAACTGATAAAGATTATAATGATCACGGTATGTCCAGTCTTCTAACTTTAGAAGGATCTGCATATGAACTTAACATTAAAATGTTTAATCATTTACAAAACACCATCACAGGATGGCCTGGTGGAAAACCAAATGCTGATGACGCTAAACGTCCGGAAAGAGCCAATCCTGCTCAAAAAAGAGTACTAATCTTCAGTCCTCATCCTGATGATGATGTAATTTCTATGGGAGGAACATTCTCTAGGCTTATTGATCAGGGTCATGATGTACATGTTGCATATCAAACCTCTGGGAATATTGCTGTAACTGATCAAGAAGCCTTAAAATTTGGAGAAGTAGCACAACGTTTAGCTGATGGTAATAGTATATTTAAAAATATAATAGACGCTATAAAATCAAAAAATACTGGAGATATTGATTCTCCAGAAGTAAGATTAACTAAAGGTCTTATTCGAACAATGGAATCCTACGGTGCTACTAGATATTTGGGGCTTCCTGATCATAAAGTTCACTTTTTAAACCTTCCTTTTTATGAAACCGGCAGAGCGAAAAAAAACCCTATTGACACTCCCGATATTAATATTGTAAAGGATATTATAACTCATATAAAACCACATCAGATCTATGCAGCCGGTGATCTGGCAGATCCACACGGAACACATAAACTTTGTCTTGATGCAATTCTCGAAACAATATCAATAATAAAGCATGAAAAATTCATGAATGATTGTTGGCTTTGGCTATACAGAGGAGCCTGGCATGAGTGGGATATCCATGATATTGAAATGGCAGTACCATTAAGCCCAGATGAAGTAAATCGAAAAACAAATGCAATTCTTTTTCACCAATCTCAAAAAGATAAAGTAATGTTTCAAGGTGAAGACTCGAGAGAATTTTGGCTGAGAGCAGAGGAACGAAATAAAGATACTGCGGAACGATACGATAATTTAGGGCTAGCTGATTATGAAGCTATTGAGGCTTTTAAAAGACATTATTTTTAACACGTAGCATTGACTTTATTAACTCTTAAACTTTAAAAATGTGTGTTAAAAATCATGAACAAGAAGCTCTTAATTATAAAACAAACCATAAAGATTAGAATCTATGATATTAATAGCAGATAGTGGTTCTACAAAATGTGATTGGATTCTAATGGACTCACAAGGAAAACAAGTATTCTCACAGACAACAATAGGAATCAACCCATTAAACACATCACAAAACAAAATTGAAAGCATATTATTAGAGATTTCCGAAGTTTCGAAAAAAAGAAATTTGATTAATGAAGTACACTTTTACGGAGCTGGATGTAACACAGAAGCATCAAATCAAAAAGTCAAATCATCTTTTCAATCTATCTTTAAAAATCTCACGGTAATAAAAATTGAAGAGGATATTATTGCTGCTGTACACGCTACCACAAAGACACCAGCCGTAATTGTTATTTTAGGAACCGGCTCTAATTGCTGCTACTTTGACGGTAAAAAAATAATACAATATGCCCCTTCATTAGGATATTTACTAGCGGATGAAGGTAGTGGTAATTACTTCGGAAAAGAATTGCTTAAAAGTTTTTATTTACAAAAAATGCCTTCAAGCCTTGCGAAAGAATTTGAAACCAAGTTTGGCTCCAATTTAGAGCAACTCTTTTATAATTTATATGATCTTCGGCAACCTAATGCATACCTAGCCTCATATGCATTTTTCATGTTTCAACATCGAAATCATCCCTTTATAGAAAGAATGTTATACTATGGAATCAAAGTTTTTATAGACAACTATTTGACACTTTATTCCAAAGAATTAGAAAACAACCCTATACATTTTGTTGGTTCTATTGCATACTATTCCCAGGACATCATTAATAAAATACTGCTTGAGAAAGGTTTTACGGCAAAAAGTTTTATCAAAAAACCTATAAACAATCTTATTAATCACATTATCTCTACTAGGAATACACTACAAAAAACAATATAACAAATGAAGAAATCCATTTTCTATATACTATCAATCATTATCTTTTTTATTTCTTGTCATGAAAAAAACACACCAACAACTGCTGTAAATACAAATCCCATAATTACTCCAATGCCTTTATCATTGCTGGAAAAGCAAGGAACTTTTACAATTGACAAAAAAACTTCTTTCATTGTAAAGACCAATGAAACCCAGAAAGTTGCTTTGTTTTTTATCGATGTTATTTATGAAAAAACAGGATTATATCTTAGTACATCGGATCAAAAAAAAGACAATTCTATTTATCTAGTTATAGATCCTTCTGTCGAATTAACCGAAGAAGGTTACTTATTAAAAACCTATGAAAATCATATTGAAATTATTTCAAAAACAGCGAAAGGTCTATTTTACGGAGCCCAATCTTTAATGCAATTACTACCATTTGTCTCTGATGACGACTCCCATGAAAATTTACAAGTCATAATTCCTTCAATAGATATTAAAGATGAACCGGCTTTTAAATGGAGAGGTGTATTACTTGATGTTTCTAGGCATTTTTTTACAGTAGAGTTTATAAAAAAACAGTTGGATTTTTTGGCAACATTAAAGATCAATAAATTCCATTGGCATTTGACCGATGATCAAGGTTGGCGTATAGAAATAAAGCAATATCCCAAATTAACAGAAATAGGTGCCAAAAGGGGTAATAAAAATAGCACCATTTATCATGGATTTTACACACAAGAGGATATAAAAGAAGTTGTTGCCTATGCTAAGGAACGATTTATTGATGTGATTCCCGAATTTGATATGCCAGGACATGCTAAAGCAATTCTTGCATCTTACCCGGAATTAGCTTGTAAAGAAAAGTCTTTTGAAATAAGAGAAATATGGGGTGTGGATTATAACATCCTATGTGCAGGAAAAGAAGAGGTATATGTTTTTATAGAAAATGTAATTACAGAAATGGTAGCTCTATTTCCTTATAAATACTTCCATGTTGGGGGAGATGAAGTTCCTAAACGTAGTTGGATAGAATCTGAATTATGTCAAAAACTGATCAAAAAAGAAGGACTTAAAGATGAAAAAGAATTACAAAGTTACTTTATGACTCGTGTAGAAAAAATTCTACACAAGTATAATAAAACAATGGTTGGATGGGATGAAATTCTAGAAGGAGGAATTACAAAAACTACCAACATTATGTCTTGGCAAGGAGAAAAAGGAGGTATAAAAGCTGCAAATGAAGGTCATGATGTAATTATGACTCCATTGGACTATGTATATCTTAATTTTTATCAGGGTAATAAACAAGTAGAGCCAATGGCATTTGGGGGACATACTCCATTAAAAAAAACATATTCGTACAATCCAATACCCCAAGCAATAAAAGAACACAGAAGACATCATATTCTTGGATTACAAGGAAATCTATGGGCTGAACAAACCGATAATGATAAAATCGCAGAATATCAATTATACCCCAGATTAATTGCTATTGCAGAAACAGGATGGACTATAGAGAAAAACAAGAATTTTAATAATTTCTTAAATCGCTTAAACAGCTTATATCCAATTCTTGATCATCATGAAATAAATTACCACATTCCATTACCAGAAGGTCCTTCCTCTGATCGGATAGTATTCATTGATAGTATATCCATCCCATTTAACACCACACATCCTGTTAAAATGGTCTATACAACAGATGGGTCTAATCCTACCAACAAAAGTGAAGAATACTCTAAAACACTCACATTTAATGAGACATCTATTCTAAAAATTGCATCCATATTACCACACGGAAAAATTAGTAAAACAAGAACTATTGACATTGTTAAGCAATCCTATCTATCGCCTATATCAGAATCAATGGATTTATCTCCTGGTTTAAAAACAAAAACGATAAAAGGTCACTTTTCAAGTGTAGATGATATCAGGAAAGAAACTCCATCAAAAATATCAATCGTACAAAGTATTAAAGAGGCAAATACGACCTTCGATTGGGGACATGAAGTTAAAAAAGAAAATTTTAAAGCAGTATTTCTAGAAGGATATATCGACATCCCAGAAGATGGAATATATTATTTTTCTAGTACGCAAGATCAAATATGGATTGGTAATCAATTAGTGATCGATTACAAAAAAGCAATAAAAAAACATCCTGAAGAGAGCTCTATTGCTCTTAAAAAAGGAAAACACAAACTTAAAATTGTATATCTAAATAATATCAAGAAAGGATGGGCATCTGATTGGAATACTGTAGAACTAAAATATCGAAAGGAATTAGATAAAGAATATAAAACTGTTAATGAAAAAATGATTTTTTATGAGAATTCTAATAGAAGTCTCTCCCTTAAATAGTTAAAAACACTTTCAAATTAAAACCAATATAAACACAAACTCTTATGACACCATTTAAAAAAATCATTGGATGTATCTTCTTAATTCAGATACTATTCTTGTCTTGCACTAATGAAAGTTTTCTTGACGAGGAAAATCTTAAAGAAATCACTCCGGTAATCGATCGGTCTGCAATCACTGAACCTATTATTTTAGGGTACTTCCCATCCTGGTCAGAAAGTTGGACTACAACTGGACAAGGATCCAAACTTAGAGATATTCCCGAGCATGTCACTCATGTCTTTCTGGCTTTTGCCAGACCAAACTTACGATATCAAAAAGGATCTTTAGATATTACAGGAACCGGAATTCAAACTCCTTATGATGGCCAAACTCTAAAAGAATCTGTATCTATTCTTAAAACTAAAGGAATTAAAGTAATTCTTTCTATAGGTGGAGAAACTTACTGGGGCACAAATGCTGCTTACGACATCAATTATCAACAAATAAAAGATTTAGTAGATGATATTGGTTTTGAAGGTATCGACTGGGATTTCGAGCCTAACGGCGGATTTCAGACTATTGGGGAATCAATTAATGTGCAGCGATTTATTAGTTTTTTTAATGAATCTAGAGCACTGATGCCTAAAGGTCAATATGTAATTGCCTGCGCACCTGCAGGTGCAGGAGCTTTAGGAGGCCTTAACAATGATGATCCCTCTTCTCCTTTTGCTCATAGTAAAAGAAATACAGTAACTGGAGAATCCGATACTAACCTATTTAATGCCACATCACCAAATCAAGCAATAAGTTTATTTGGCTTTGCTTCTACAGGTCACATGATCCCCGTAATAAAAGCAGTAGGTGATAAAATTGATTTAATTGCTTATCAAGGTTATAATACAGGAGCAGCTAGCAACAGAACAATTATGTACGACTCTTATAAACATTATGCAGATCAATATGGATTCTCAATTGCGGCAGGTACTCATTATCCCAATGAACCCTGGGGCCCCTATTATACCTACAATTATCAAAATATGGCTGACTTATCTGATCATATTTCTTCAAAAAGTACGACAGATGGTATTATGATTTGGCAAATGTTACTTGAAGAAAATTCATCATCTGCCTATGGGTATTTATATGTGTCAAGTCAAGTTCTAAATGGAACTTCTCAATCACAAGCAATTGCTAATGCTGAAAATTATCCCGAATCGCCATATACCGGAGATGGTGATGGTGGAGATGGAGGTGGAAATGGCTCCGGCTGTTCTTCTAGTCAATGGAATTCATCTGTGGCTTATACAAATGGTAATGAGGTTGTTTATGAAACTTCATTATACAAAGCAAAATGGTGGACTCAAGGAGATGACCCAAAAACTAACAATGGAAATGGAAAGCCATGGGAATTTATAGAAAACTGCGATGGCGATACTGATGGCGGAGATGGAAATGACAATTGTAATGTAAACCAATGGAACTCATCCACTGCATATGTAACAGATAATGAAGTTTTCTATGACAATGTTATTTATAAAGCAAAATGGTGGACTCAAGGAGATATTCCAGTATCCAACACCGGAAACGGAAAACCATGGGAATTTGTTCAAAACTGTAATTAGCCACAATAAGAATAAAACACTTTTCTCAACTAATTGATTATCATTTTGATAATATTCGAACCGCCTGAAAACAGGTGGTTTTTTTATAACTTACAATATAAAACATAAATTTATTGATTAATAAAAACATACTCTCTTCTGACGCCTCTTAGAAAAGGAGTGTAAAAAAAGCCACATAAATATGTGGAAACTTAATAATGGACATTTAATCTGGTTATTATCAAAATTGTTGATTATAGGATAACTGTGTAAATTTTCTTCCTTGCGCAAATGCCTGTAACCAGTAATTCGCGCTATAGTCAATTACATTCGTTTTTTGTTTCTCAAATGGAATATTAGTTAGACCTGTTATTTAGAATTTAAAAAAAATATAAGGAGGTGTTTCCTCAAATCTCCATCATTATTTCAAACAATAAAAAGCGTAAAAACCCCTGTTTTTAAAACTAAACACAAATTAAAAACAATAAAACAGGGGTTTCTACCTATACTAAAAATTCCCCTAATTATATAGCTTTGAGAAGCAAGGCTTAACTAAAATACAACTCACTATTATGTCTGGTAAAAAGAAAATAAAATCTCAATATGAACAGGTAAAAGAAATCCTTAATTTATTACAAGGAAAAACAGTTCCTAGTTATCAAGGGTTACATGCTTTTTGGTTAGATCCAGAAACTTTTATGACGGCCTCCTTATATGGACAACGATTAATTGCGCCTAAAGCTGGTAATGACTCTAATCAAGATCCTAATGAATGTTGTGGAACTAAGAGTTCATCATCCTCATCAATCTCATCAAAACAACCTGCTAATAATAATACTGGATGCTGTGGATCAAAAGAAAAGGCCTCCGATACAGCTTCATTACAACCAGCCGTAACTGCTATGCAACAGCCGCCTACATTAGAATCGATAGGAGATTGCTGGCCATCGGGAGGTTCTAGCGGCGGTGGCAATAATCCCACTGAAAAACGAAGTGATCATTCTGCCATTATTATAGGACTTAAAGGTCAATATCCATTTGATGATAGTATTTTCCCAAAACTATTATGGGATGCAGATGCCTCTGCTTCAACGGATCAAATACAGACTATTGCTAACTGGATAGATGCTGATTGTCCCTTAACTCTAGAGGAAGAGAAAAATAATCAATCAGAAATACTACGAGCTTCTACTAACAATAATCATGTAGCACTTGCTAAGGGAGAATTACTGCATCAAGTATCTACAAATAAAACCAATAAAGATCATCGAGATAACAAAGGGTTAACGATCAGAAAAGAAGTAAGTTCACTAACTCCTGACGAGCTAAAAACGTTTAGAGAAGCGCTGAACTGTATGTTTCAATATACGGATTATTGGCAAGATGAAAGAAGTTTTGACTATTGGGCAAGGATTCATACAGATTCTTGTCAGCATGGATGGGAGCAATTTACCACTTGGCATCGACTATATTTATATTTTTTCGAGCAGAAACTACAAGATTATGACCCAAATATTGCTTTGCCATATTGGTCATGGGCTGACTATGCAGATCAGAACAAAAACACCTTTAATAATAAGGAATACGATCTAGGAATACTCCCAGAAGCCTATGGTTGTTACCTTACCGAAAAAGGATTAAACAAATTAAAAGATCAAAAAAATTCTGAAGGTAAATCCATACTAAATAAAAAAGAAGTTTCTGCATTAGAAAAAATTGTAAAAAAAGGTACCATATACAATTCTGGTCTACGTTTTTTAAAAGCTGCCAGAATCCCTTATGAAATTATCAATGTAAATAATGTAGCTGTATGGTCAGACAAAATAAGAATCATTTACGACACATTAAAAGAAACCAATCCATTATGGTTCCCAAATCGATGGCCAGGATCTATGGGGCCGCTTTCTCAATACCCAACAAAAGATGACATCGATTTACTTCTTTCTTTGGATAATTTTGGTGATTTTGGAGGAGGACCATCATACGATCATCACTACGGATCTTTGGAAAAAGTACATAATGGTATGCATAACTTCTCCGGTGGTACTAATCCCACCTATCCGGATAATAGTAATGAATGGAAAAAAATATACCAAAAATTAAAGCTAACTCCTGATCCTCAAAGCAAGGAAAATCCAATATATGGATGGATGACAGACAATAGAATAACGGCTTTTGATCCGTTGTTTTGGGCACATCATTCTAATGTTGATCGATTATGGGCTAGATGGCAGGAATTACATACCGGAACTCCTCAGGAAATGAATGCGGTTCTAGCACCGTGGTCTATGACAGTTCAGGATACTATGAGTATTCAAAAACTAGGATATACCTATATGAAAGATTCTGTTTTTTATGATGTATCAAGTAAAGTAGGATTAATAAAATTTAATAGCGCACCGACTAAAGTTTCTTCAAATACATTAGATACGCATCGTAAAGCAGAAATTAAAATTCATAGAGTACAACGAGGAAATCTACAAAATGCTCATATCAGAGTATTCTTAAACTCACCTGAGGCTACTATCGACACTCCTACTAATGGGAATGAACACTTTGTAGAAGAAATTTCTACGTTTCACGGAAGCTGTTATGGAGGTCCAGGACATTGTAATTTACCTCTGGACAAAACAAGACAATTTGATTATAGACAACTACACCACCATGAACCCAGAAACTATAAAATTAATGCTACCGATGCTGTACAACGCGTCTTAAACAATGGCGATAAAGATATAACAATACAACTAGTGATCTTAGGTATTGATGGAAAACAGATTGATAATGCGGTATATATCGATGGTGTATCCTTAAACTTCATGGACTAAATAAAAGCAACATATAATGGACAACACATATACTACTTTTAAAATTCATCCAAGTATTGGAATTGCAAGACTTGGTAATACAGAGGATGACTTCTACCTTACTCCAGAGCAACCTGGGACATTACCTATTGCCTGTGATGAAATGGGAAGAGAACAAAAAGACTCAAAAGGAAATCCGATAAGAGTAAGCTCTTTTAAAGATAGTAGTGATCTCTCTAAAATTAAAAAACAAGCTGCAAGGTTTAGAGTATTTGCTTATAAAAGCGAAAAAGGTACTCAAGGAGAAGAAATTAAAATAGGAGGAACTTATGATTTTGTATATCAAACTGCTGTAACAGCTCCTCGGATAGTCCAAGGAAAAGTAACCGACATTGATTGGACAGTACATTTAGCTAACAAAAAAGCTTCTTGGTATGAGTTTCAAGAAACGAATGGACAGCAAGGATATGCACCTAATCATCCTCTTAGAAATCCTGAAGTTACGCAACCAGACTTAAGAAGACAACTGATTATTGATCCAGGACCGCTAACAGTAAACCTTAAAAATAATAAAGGTGCTTTTGCCAAATTCGGTTCAGAAAGTAAAAAAATGGATATTAGTAAATATAAAAAAGTATCATATCCACAAACTTTTCCTCCTTCGGATATACAACCAAATTCTATAGAAACATTAGGTAGTTTATTAGTGAATGAGCAAGAAAAAAACATCCGATTGATTGTATTAGGAGGAAATGGAAATTCAGGCTCCACAAAAACTCCTGTTATAGAAAGTTTTGTTAATAACAATGGCTGGTTTGATGATATTTCAGATGGACCTGTGACTGCAAAAATCGAGTACACCTTCACAGATATTACTTATGAAGGTGATAAAGAAATAAAAACCAAAACTACCGGAACTATGGATGTACAGGTTCCTGCTTGGGTTGTGGTTGGTTATCCACGATATGTTCCTGAAATGGAAGATATGATCACAATGGACGAAAAGATGTATGATCTTTTTGTTCGTAAAATGGCATATGATCCACAAGTCTTCGGGGTACCTCCATTCACCAAAGAAAACAATAACCCACAAACTCCAGAAGAGCTAGACATCTGGAGAAACGAAGCCCGATACAACCCAGATTATTATCCAAAATTTTACAAAGAATTATGGCCTCAATTACGAAGGCCTGATGACTTCAAATACACTTTTGTTTTTGATTTTTTTGGAGGTGGAGACCCACATAATAGAGGAACTGGAGGAAATTTGAATTATGAAACACTTTCTATTCCTCCAGAAAATGGAAAAGATCCTTATTACAGATTAAGGCAATTTATTTTAGGGATTATGAGGCAAACCGATCAACTAAACGATTATGAAGTGGAAGGCAATTATAATTCTACTTCAAACAAACCACGTTTAATGCCAATGCTTTGTGGTGATAATCCACTTAGTAATACTGCTCCTCAAAAGTTTCTATCCATGACAGAAACACAATTATTCTTTTTAAAACAATGGGCTAGCGGAAAATTTGTAAATGAATGTGTTGAGTGGGGAGAAAATAATAAAAAATGCACCAATCCTTGGTCTAGTCCGCCTAAAACTGGGATTGGAATTGACAGAGGTGTACTGAGTAATGTTTTAGGCGGTGCTTTTTGTCCAGGAGGAGAACTCTCTTGGATTGTAGATAATCCTGCCATCTACAGTGAACCGTATAGAATCAAACACGCTACATATATAGCAGGAGGACTAAGCCTTCCTCAACCTATTGCCAATCAAGATGGCAGTGCAGCTCCAAACCTTTCTAAAGGTCTAGAACCAGGGGATCTTACCAAATATATAGGAATTCCTTGGCAAGCAGATTTTCATGAATGTACATTTCAGAATATAAATACCACCTATGAAAAATGGAATACTATTTATCCTGAATCCGTTGGAGATCCGGTAGAACAGCAAATAGCGTATAACATTCCTTGGTGGCCTGCTCACAGGCCTATTGTAGTGCCTGAATCCCTAAATGGTTCACAGGTTTATTGGGCATCTGGAATCCCTAATAACAATGCTGGAGATTTACAAATGGTTCAAGCCTGGAAAGACCTAGGGTTTTTAATAACTGAAGGAACCGGAATTACAAGACAATTTTATCAGATAGAACGTAATAATGAAGCTTTAGGAGAACCTGTAAAACCAGGAGATCGTGTATTAGGGCAAAGTTTTGGAGAATCTAATAAGGAAAATAACAGAAATTAAGACATTATGAACACACCAATTAATTCAGTTCCTGAAATCCTAACCGGAACATGGACGTATCGAAGTTTTCTAAGCAATCCTGATCTAGATGCAGATTTTGATTCTTTAGAATTTGGAAGAGGAAATATTAAAATAAACGAAGCGCCTATGCAGACCTTAGATGGTTTAATATACGGTCCTGGATGGGAACTTAAACTAACAGGTAGTATTGGATATGGAAATCCTTTTACACTTCAGTTTCAAGGAAAAGGAATTGTAGGTGGTGCCGAATGGATCTATAATTATTTGGGATACTATGTACCAAATTGGATGAACGGTATAGATCAGCGACCGGCTATTGTTGGATCAATTGTTAGAGAAATACCACATCCAACGGGACCAAACGGAAAATCAACAGCTCCAGCTGGAGTAGTTGCTCAATGGATCGCTGTAAAACAAGACCCAAGTTAATGAACAACGACGCTATCACATATGATGTAATTATAATCGGCGCAGGTGTTGCTGGATGTGCTACCGCTATTTCTTTAAAAAATGAAGCTCCACACCTAAACATTGCAATTATCGAGCGTGCTTCTGAACTAAAAACTGAAGACCCAACCTCCTATAGAATAGGAGAAACATTACCGCCACACGCATCTCAACAATTACAAAATTTAGGCATATGGAAATCCTTTTTAAAATGTAATTTCATCAATGCATACGGAACTTCTGCAGCTTGGGGTTCTTCAGAATTATATCATAATGAATATATATATTCTCCTTATGGATATGGATGGCATTTAGATAGGATAGTTTTTGATCAATTTATGATTAAAGAAACTAAAAAAAAAGGAGTCTTTACCTATTTCGAGACAAGCGTAATATCTTCAGAAAAGACCTCAAACTATTGGCACCTACAAATTAACACTAAGAAAAGACAAACTGCCATAAAATCCAGCTTCGTAATTGACGCCACAGGAAAAAAAGCTGCTTTTTCTTGCCTTCAAAAAACTTTTAAAATAAAGGAAGATCAAATGGTTGGGATTTATCGCTTTTACGATATTTCTAATCAAAATGAAAATAAATCTAGGTTAGGAAATGGAACTTGCGTAGAATCTGATCCATACGGTTGGTGGTACAGCGCTACTTTACCAAATAAAACACTTGTAATTGGATACATGACAGATACTGACATTGCCAATGAAATGCAATTAAAAAAAATAACTGTTTTTAACGAACTGCTTTATAATTCCCGTTACACCTATTCTAGGACACTCAAAACAAAAAAACTTTCGGAACCTAGAGTGGTCGCAGCACACACACAATATTTAAGTTCTGTAGTAGGCAACTCTTGGCTAGCAGTAGGTGATGCAGCATCTAGTTATGACCCTATTTCATCTTTAGGAATTTTTAAATCTTTAGCTATGAGTCAATTTGCTGCCTACGCAACTTTAGATGATTTAAAAGGTAACCGATCTGGATTACATAAATATCAACAAATCATAACAAATGATTATCTAGGATACCAGAAAAAGAGACAGGAATACTATAACCAGGAAAGTCGATTTGCCTCATCTCCTTTTTGGAGAAGAAGACACACAAACATCAACTATAACTAATTAACCTTAAACCTTCATATTATGAAACATGCATTACAACTTCTTAAATCGAATACAAATCGAGTCATAGCTATTTTATGTATTTCATTTATATTATTTTCCTGTAACGATAAAGTAACTGTGGAAGAAAATAATGATACAGCAGAAATAACCATAAATAATGATGATTACAAAAAAATACCCCCTCCAGTAAAATTTTCTGCTGATATCCCTGTAGATGTAAATCCAATAGTTCAAAAAAAGCTTAAAGACAAAAACCAACTATTTAAGCTTAACGAAAAATTTAATGAATACAGTTGGCAAGCTTTTATAGCAATTATGTGGCCTAGAAATGACAAGGGAGCTCCAACACCAAAATTTACAGACAAAGGGGAACCAACTTGGTTAGGATGGAAAGAAGCTTTTCAGGTATACCGCGCAGACGGCAAAACACCTGCACCTTGGGGGAGTCCAAGAACTGCTTCAGGATTAGGATTATCTAATGATGTTCTTACTAATTCAAACGCTAGAGTAGTACTTTCTTCTAGGACACCAACAACCCCAAAAAATTTCGATATCGCTGATGAAGTAGACCAGGCTTTTGCAGGAAAACTTTTTGATCAAAATGGGAATGTAGTGGTATATGAAGTATTAATGAATAAGGAAGAGTTTGATTATATTATTACAAATAAGCTCTATAATATTAATGGACAAACCAAATTTTCTGAAAATGGAGTAATCGCAGATTTTCCTAAAGGTAATTATGACGAGAAACAACTTGGTGCTATAGAAATTAAATTTGCATGGAAAATCCTTACCGATAGCGATCATAAAGATCGATACTATCAGGAAGAAGGATATATTATTGGCCCAGATGGTTCTTCTTTAGTCAAAAAGGATTTGGGTATGATCGGTTTTCATATTAGTCAAAAAACTCCAACTGGAAAGCAATGGGTATGGTCTACTTTTGAACATATTGATAATTTAGATCAAAATATCATCGAAAAAGATGGAAAAACAACTGTAATCCCTCCTTCTCTTACAAATCCTAACTGTGAGATTTGTCCTGTAAATATCGACGTGACAAATGGTGGTACAACCTATACACATAACAAAGGAATACACGGTGATTTTTGGACTATTTCGAATAATAAAACTAGTAAGTATTTTGCTAATAGCGATGTTATGAAAACTCAAGCTAAACGTATGGTAGATATTCCTGTGCGAGTAACTCGAGTAAATGAAAAAATGCAAGCTTATTTTAAACAACAAAAGAGTGTTTGGCAATATTATCAGTTAATTGACACTCAATATCCAACAGATCAAAATGTACTCCCTGGAAATCATACAGAAAGTGGATACAAGGTCCCAAATTCTGTAGTCAATAAACCTGGTGGCAATCCGAATCTGGCTTTGCTGACTAATATTACTATGGAAACTTTTTTTCAGTCAGGAAACCAATCAGCCTCTAACCTAATGGAGGGAAATCCCGCTAGTGACATTACCATTTTTGGTACAGAAAGTTGTATGGGATGTCATTCTAGCGCCGGAATCTATGAATACAAAAATGGAAAATTGACATCGGGAGATCAATTAAGTGGTGATTTTAGTTGGCTACTAGGCAAAGCGAAATGGGAAGAAGGAAAACCTAAAAAACCATCTAACTAATCTAATATATACTGAAGTTAAATTATATCAAAAAACATAAGACTTTATTCTAATAAATTAAATACCCTTTTTGCCCAAAATCAAGTTTAACTTTAAAAACGCAGCAGCAAATGTACTATTCTAAACAAAACTCTTGTTCTTGTAATACAGAAGTTTCTACAAAGCAAGTTGGTAAACATACTAAGAAAATTAATGTTTTGAATATTCTATCTGCTGTTGTGTTTTTTTTATTTCCAAAATGCGCTTTCTGTTGGGCAGCTTATGCTTCTTTCTTTAGTTTTATTGGACTCGGCAAATTGGACTATAATTCTAAATGGAAGTATGTTATTCTTACTATATTTTTATCAGGAAGTATAGTCTTAATGTGGAGACATTACAAAAATAAATCTTGGATTAATATTCTTCTATACACTTTTGGACTATCTATTTTACTTCTTACCTATTACCTCAACTACAGTCAAACGTGGTGGTTATATATAGTTGCTTTTTTAATGATTCTAAGTAATTTTCATTTAAAGAAAAAACAAGTACTTAGTCATCCTTAATATTTATTAAATAGTATCCCATAAAAACATATAGTATTGTATATTTATACAAAAAGTACTGTATATGTCATCCCAATCCCGTCTGGATCGTGCTTATAAAAATGCAAAAGTTATTTCTTTTGATGACAGTTCTAAGTTCATCTTATTTAGCGATTGTCATCGAGGCGACAATAGTTTTGCAGATGACTTTGCTAATAATAGAAACATCTATTTTCACGCACTAAAGCACTATTATAATGAAGGATATACCTACTGCGAATTAGGAGATGGAGATGAACTATGGGAAAATCTTAATTTCGAAATCATTCTTAGAGCTCATAAAAATGTCTATGAGTTATTACAGAAATTCTTTTTTGAAAATAGACTAGAAATGATTTGGGGAAATCATGATATGGTATATCGAGATCCAAAATATGTGAAAAAATATTTAAGCTCTTATTTTGATCGAAAAACAAATAAAGAAACACCACTTTTTCCGGATATAATATTCCAAGAAGCTATTATATTAAAACATACAACATCCAATCAAGAGATTTTTTTATTACACGGACATCAAGCAGATTTCATGAATTATGTAGGTTGGAGAATTAATAGATTTTTGGTTCGTTTTTTATGGAAACCTCTACAAGTAGTAGGAATAGCAGACCCTACAAGTCCTGCCAAAAATTATAAAGAAACTATCAAGGTAGAGCGAAGAATCAAGAAATGGATTGCTAATCAAAAAAATCAGTTTACTATTATTGGTCATACGCATCGTCCTCGTTTTCCTGAAGCGGGTGAATTAGCCCTATTTAATGATGGTAGTTGTGTACATCCAAGATCAATTACTGGAATCGAAATAGAAAACGGTTGTATCACCTTGATAAAATGGCAAATTGCTACTACAGAAGATGGCTCTCTAAAAATAATTAGAGTTCCGCTGGAAGGACCTCAAAAATTGACAGATTTTATTACAGATTAACATAGTTAATAATGCAGGATTTAAACGAAATATTCGATCAGATTCCAATTCGGCACGACGTTTTTTCCTATATCATGTTTTTAGGAATCACTATAGGTTTCCTGTTGGGTTTTGTAATTCTTTTGCGAAGCTATAAAAAAAACATCGCATTTCGGTTTCTTGCACTATTCCTTATTATACAAGGCACTATTACACTAGATAACTTTTTATGTTATACCGGTTTAATGAAATATACCATTGGGTTTAATGATTCTAGTGAGCCTCTAGTACTTATTCTAGGGCCAAGCATATATCTATTTGTTTATACGTTATTAAAGCGAAAAAGGATCGCATTAAAACATAGTGGATTGCATCTAATTCCTGCTATTTTGTATGGTATTTCTCAGCTGCAATACTATCTTCAACCTGATTCGATTAAACTCAATGCCTATCTCAACGCATATTTTCCAAAATTAAAAACAGCGTCCGTCCCCGACAACATAGACTATAGTTACCTTTTGATCAAAGATGAGTTTAGATGGCTAATACTAGCAAGCTTTACTATATACATCTTGTTATCATTTAGAATCCTTTACTTTTATTTACGAAAACAAAACACAAGTCTTAGTCGAAAAACGATTCATAATAAATACTCCTTTACTCGTAATCTAGTTATTTCATTTCTGATCGTTTTTATTATAATTTTTTCAATTTATTTGAATTATGAAGATGATTCGGGAGATCACTACATAACTGTTTTTGTAAATTTTACGGTTATTATAATTGCCTTAATTATGGTGTCCGAATCTAGGTTTTTTGAAAACACATGGATTGCTGAAAAATACGAAACTTCTAGTTTTAAAGATCAAAAGATCTCGATAGAGGAAATCAAAGAATTTATAGAAAAGGATAAATTTTACCTACAAAGTTCCGCTTCATTAAAAAAACTTTCGGAAGAGCTAAATTCAAGCTCTAATTATATATCTCAAGTCATCAATACATCTACTGGACTTAATTTTAATCATTTTATTAATCAGTACAGAATTGAAACATCCAAATTACGTTTAACAGACCCTAATTACAGTCACTTAACTATAGAAGCTATAGGAAATTCTGTTGGATTTAACTCAAAATCAACGTTCTACAATTCTTTCAAAAAACATGTAGCTATGTCTCCTAAAGCATTTGTTACACTAAAAAAAGCTACTTGACCGTAGAATAAAATGTCTAAAATTACAATTCTGCACGTAATTCGATTAATTTTCAATCCAATTAGAAAAGAAATATTTCACTTTTGGAAAAACAAATTTTTCAAAAGATATGGACAAAAATATTCGTCGTTATGACCTAGATTGGTTACGAGTTATTGTATTTGGTTTACTAATTTTTTATCACGTTGGGATGTTTTTTGTTCCTTGGGGATGGCATATTAAAAACAATGAAATTTCTGAAGGAATGCGTTGGCCAATGCTATTTTTAAATCAATGGCGTTTACCTATACTATTTGTCATATCAGGCATGGGAACTTATTACGCATTATCTAAACGAAGTTTATCAAAGTTCAACTTAGAGCGATGCTTACGACTTGGTATTCCATTGATATTTGGTATGCTGGTAATAGTACCTCCTCAGATTTATTTCGAAAGATTGGTTACAAATCAATTTACTGGATCTTATTTTTATTATCTAGCAACAGAAGCTTTTATTGGAGTTTATCCAGAAGGAAATATCAGCTGGCATCATCTTTGGTTTTTACCGTACCTATTAATATTCTCCATTATTCTTTCTCCTTTATTTATAAGAATTAAGAGAAATCCATCACGATTCATTAATTGGATACGACGACAAATTCAAAAACCCTATGGATTATATTTATTTATTATACCATTATATCTAATAGAATCTTTAATAGAACCTTTCTTTGATATTACACATGCCTTAATTGATGATTGGTTCAATTTTATTAACTCTATAACCTTGTTTTTATTTGGTTTTATATTAATAGCTATTGGTAAAGAATTCTGGCAATCGATCGAGAATATAAAATCTAAAGCACTAGTTATTGGTATTATTGCCTTTTCCATTCAGCTTTTTATATGGATACAAGGAAAAGACAGTTTTCTTATTCACTTTACTGAAGCGTTGGTTAAAGTAACTAATTTATGGTCTTGGATATTAGTGTTATTTGGTTATGCTGCAAAGTATTTAAATAGAAAGAGTGAAACTCTATCTTATTGCAATAGAGCAGTATATCCTTTTTATATTCTGCATCAAACAATCACGATTATAATTGGGTATTATTTAATGAATTTAGAATGGAATATACTCCCAAAATTTATTGTAATGGTATTAGGAACTTTTTTAGGAAGTTGGATAATCTATCACTTCCTAATATTGAAGATTCCTTTGTTACAAACACTTTTTGGACTAAAAAAAAGATAATCATTAGTCTATTGAGGTATTAGGTATTGTTAGTTCATTGTCATTTGGGACCGTGTATTCTGTGCACGATCCTTTTTTAAGATTATAGCTTTCTAATGGGATTTCTATCCAATATTCATCTCCAAAGAATTTGAAAAAATAACGCTTATCTACATGAACTTCGAACACGTCTTGAACCTCATAATAACCATCTTTTTCTACTATATTACCAGCTGAATCTTTAGATTTTATAGAGATATATTTTTCTTTTAGATAATGAATATATGTAGAATCTTTACAAAAAAGAAGATGTTTGGGCTCTGCTGTTCCTCCATTCCAATTAACATCTCCATTATTAACGGTAAGCTTATAGCTATAACTATGAGTAGTACCGTAATTAGAATTTGTTATAATACCTCTATGAGTAGTACTTTTATTAGTCTTTTCGACTACTAAATGCGTATCATTTCCTAATAACGTATTTGTTATATCGATACGTTCTGTAGTTTTTGATCTACAACTTGTAATTAAAAAAATTAATCCAAAACTAATAATCTGTAGATAAACTAATTTTTTCATTACTATCCCTCTTTAGGTTTTTAGAATTGAAACTAAAAAGTATATGCTCAAGAAAACTATTTTTCTTGAGCATATACTTATAAAATTTATTACATCTACCTTTATTCGATGTTTACAACTTCCTCGATTTGAGGAGCATATTTTTTGATAGTCATCTCAACTCCTGATTTTAAAGTCATTTGATTTACACTACAACCAACACAAGCTCCTTCCAACTGAACTTTGACTCTTTTATCATCTTCAATACCTACTAATGAAATATTACCCCCATCACTTTCTAAAAAAGGACGAATTTCATCTAGTGCTTTCTCTACATTAATCTTTAATTCTTCAGATGTCATTTTCTATTTTTTTACTGCAGAACACCCTGCCATTGTTGTTATTTTTATCGCCTCTGTTGGTGGAAGGTTTTCATTTCTATCCACAACTTCCTGAACAACATTTCTTGTTAATTCTTCGAAAGCCTTTTCTATAGGAGTTGCTGTTTGCAATGCTGCAGGTCGACCTACATCTCCTGCCTCACGTATACTTTGTACTAAGGGTATTTCTCCTAAAAACGGAACCTCAATATCTTCTGCAAGATGTTTAGCTCCTTCTTTACCAAAGATATAATATTTATTGTTAGGAAGCTCTTCTGGAGTAAAATATGCCATATTTTCTATAATACCTAGTACAGGTACGCTAATACTTTCTTGTTGAAACATTGCTACTCCTTTTCTAGCATCGGCAAGTGCTACATTCTGAGGTGTACTAACTACTACTGCTCCTGTAATCGGTAAAGATTGCATAATCGATAAGTGAATATCACCTGTTCCTGGAGGTAAATCCAGCAATAGAAAATCTAATTCTCCCCAAGCGGCATCAAAAATCATCTGATTTAATGCTTTTGCTGCCATTGGACCTCTCCAAACAACGGCTTGATTGGGTTGCGTAAAAAATCCTATCGATAATATTTTTACTCCGTAATTCTCTACAGGTTTCATTTTGGATTTATCACCAACCTTTACTGATAATGGTCTCTCTCTTTCTACATCGAACATAATCGGAGCAGATGGTCCATAGATATCTGCATCTAATAGCCCAACGCTAAATCCCATTTTTGATAAGGTTACTGCCAAATTAGAAGTCACAGTAGATTTACCAACACCTCCTTTACCAGAAGCAACAGCAATAATATTTTTAATACCAGGAATTGCTTTTCCTTTAATTACATTTTTTTCTAATTGTTTAGGAGTGGGGGCTTCTACTTTAATATTTACTTTTATTTTAGCTTTTTCATATACCTTTTCATGAATAGCTTTCATAATATCAACTTCTGCTCTTTTCTTAATATGCAATGCAGGAGTAGATAATTCTAAATCAACGATTACTTCATCTCCAAAAGTGATAACATTTTTAACGGCACCGCTCTCCACCATATTCTTTCCCTCTCCAGCAACTGTAATCGTTTCCAAAGCTTTTAATATCTCTGATTTTTCTAACTTCATGTGTATTTTTCCTTTTTCTAAAAACGAATCAATATAGAATGATTCTGAAGGCAAAGATAGGTCTAAAAGTTAAGATTCTAAAACCTATAAACATTGGAATCTCCTATGGCTATATCATGAGTAACAATATACCTATATGCTTTAATGGTATGATTTGTGATAAACTAGAATTTCTAGATTAAATCAATCATTATTTATGAAACGAACACTTTTTTTCTCATTACTATGCATCATCATTTCATTCCATTCCTTTGGTCAAGGAAAACTAGAAAAAGCAGAAAAAGGATTGACTAAAAGCAGCAACTATTACTCATCATCTTCCAGATCTAGAACATCGTCCAGTTCCTCTTATGAAGATAATTCTCTTTGGGGCGGATTAGCTATGGTTTTTATAGAAATGGGTTTATATGCAACCTATTATGGTTTAATTGAAAGTCCTACAGAAAAAGAACATCTTGCTAGTAATGCATTTATTACTAAATATCCTTATCACAGCTCTAATAGAGGAAACTATGCATATAATTGGGATGGAGACACTAACCTTTCTAGAATTACCTTAACCAATCGATTTGTCGCTGAAAACAATGAACTATATGGTAATCATATCAATGCGGATTTTAGATTTTTAAAGAGAGTTAGTATTGAAGCGGATTACCTGCAATTATGGGAGAACAATACTTTTTTTGGAGATAATTCTCTTGCTACATTTACATTTCTAGCAAAATATCATAGAGTTCGTACAGAAAAATTTAATGCCTATTGGGGTATGGGTGCTACCTATATTGCGGGAGATGTAAAGGAATTAGGATTTACCTATGCTATCGGAGCAGAATACTTTTTTGCAAAACCACTAAGTATAGAACTAAATTATAACCAATCTTTAATTAACACACGTTCTTCGGATAAGTTCAATGCATTGCTTAACTATCATATCAACCAATTTAAATTTAATGGAGGATATGAATACCTACGAATTGGTGGTATTGGTTTTTCTACGTTTTCTGTTGGTTTAGGAGTTTTTATTTAAGAAATAGGAAGTAGTACGAAATTTATAATTCTTCCATAGGATCCCAAAATAACTTTTCAAAATTCTGTATTTGATTATCAATTACTTCAACACCTTCATTTTCTAATAACTGTTGCATTAAGTTTGTTCCATCAAAATGATGCTTTCCAGTTAAAATTCCTTTTCTATTTACCACTCTATGCGCTGGTACATCTTCTTGTTTACCAGAAGCATTCATAGCCCAACCCACCATTCTCGCACTTCTTGCTGCTCCAAGATATTTTGCAATAGCACCATAGGAAGTTACTCTTCCATAAGGAATTAGTTTTGCTACTTCGTAAACTCTATCAAAAAAATTATCATTCTTATCCTTCATCCCAAGTATAAATTATTCTAGCTAAAGTTAGCATAACCAAAACCAACATTAGTATTCCCATAAAATAATTAGAATACTTAGTTATAGAAGCTGTCTTCTTTTCTATTTTAAGAAAAGAAAGCACATAGAAATATAAGGTTACAAAAGTTCCTGTTCCCGCCGCAATCCCAAAAGCTACGATTCTCAATGCATCATATTGTATCTTTCCACTAACACTCATTGCTGCTGCTATAGTACAGAAATAGGGTATTGGTAACACATTTACAAGAGACATCATCATTCCTTTAAAAAGACTACGCGAACCCGCATGTTTATATACTTTAATCTTGGTTCTTCTTTGTTTTGCTTTTACAAAAAAATAAATAGCCATTAAGAAAAATATTACCGCTCCTGTTCTGAGCAACATATTTTTTACATAAGGATTAAAAAATATATATTTTGCGAGTAAAATAGCTAGTAAAGCTTGTATAAAAACCACCGCAGAAGCACCGATTGCCACTAAGATACCATTTTTCTTACCTCTTTCTAAACATGTCTTGGCTACAGTCATGTTAATTAATCCTGGAGGAATAACTCCCACCAGGGATGCAAAAAAAGTAACGAGAAAGAGTTTAGTAGTTTCCAAATCGATGACGCAATTAGGTAATTTTAAACTGAATGTAAGTTATAGGTTTATTTTCTTCCAAATATTGTTTTTCATAAAAAGTTTGAATGGAAGTTACTGCTTCTGGAGATCCTTCTTGATGATATACATTATGGTTAGCATACAACACTTCATGACCTTCTCCATGTAATAATCCTAGCGTATACCCATGCATAAATTCACTATCAGTTTTAAGATGCATTATTCCATCTTCTTTAAGAATTTTTTTATAGCGTTGTAAAAAATCATGATTGGTCATTCGATGTTTTGTACGCTTGTATTTAATCTGTGGATCAGGAAAAGTTATCCAAATCTCATCAATCTCTCCTGTATCAAAAATATGATCCACCAATTCTATCTGAGTTCGAATAAAAGCAACATTGTTCATCTCTTTCTCAATAGCTGTTTTGGCTCCTCTCCAAAACCGAGCACCTTTTATATCTATTCCAATAAAATTTTTATCAGGATATTTTTCTGCTAATCCAACAGTATACTCCCCTTTACCACATCCTAGTTCTAATATAATCGGGTTTTCGTTTTTGAAAAACTTCTCTCTCCATTTCCCTTTAAATCCCAGAGAATTACTAAGTACTTCCTCTCTTGTAGGCTCCACTACATTCTGAAAACTCCTATTCTCATTAAACCTTTTTAATTTATTCTTACTTCCCACCTGTTTATCTTCTTCTATATGTATTTGACTATTTAACTTGTTTTATGTTACATATAAGTCTTGATTTCTTTTTCTTCATTAAAAAGAATCAATCCTAACTACCTAAAAACATATACAATACATCCATTACGCTATTGTATTGTTGATTTCACCCTTTTTATACATCTTTAATATTATGAAAAGATTATTGCACTAACCTAAACATAATTTTTTGGTAAAATTAAGGAAATATATACTTAGAAGAATACTATTAATTTTAAAATAGCACTAGCAATTTTTGAATGATTAACTTACAAAACCTTAGATTTTGAGTAAAAAAGTACTTGTAGCACCCCTTAATTGGGGTTTAGGTCATGCAACCCGCTGTATTCCGATAATTCATGCCTTAATTCACGAAGGTTTCGAGCCTGTTATAGCCTCTGATGGAGCAGCACTAGCTTTATTAAGAAAAGAGTTTCCAGAATTAAGAACAGAAGAGATTCCTTCTTATAATATAGAATATTCTAAAAAAGCTAGTAATTTCAAACTAAAGATGTTGCTTAATAGTCCGAAAATTGCCCATGCAATTACAGCCGAAAAAAAAGCGACTAAACGTATTGTAGAATCTGATGATTTTTATGGTATTATATCCGATAATAGAATGGGAGTTAGATATAAAAGCCTACCATCTGTATTTATTACCCATCAGCTTACGGTTCTAAGTGGTAAAACAACCTCCATTAGTACAAAAATCCATAATAAATATATTAAGAAATTTGATGTTTGTTGGGTCCCTGATATGGCGGATGATCCAAGTTTAAGTGGAGAACTAGGTCATCCAAAACACAGTAACATCCCTGTTACTTACCTAGGCCCTTTAAGTAGATTTAATTATCAAAATTTACCTAAGAAATATGATATTATGGTACTATTATCTGGGCCGGAACCGCAACGTACCATGTTAGAAGAAAAACTGTTTCAGGAATTTGAACGTAGTGATAAGAAAATAGTTTTTGTAAGAGGTATTATTGAAGAAAATCAAGAGACCTATATTAAAAACAATATCACCATACATAATTACCTTACCGGAATAGCCTTAGAAAACACTATTAACAGTAGTAACATCATAATTTCCAGATCAGGATATACAACCGTAATGGATCTTGCTAAATTAAAGAAAAAAGCCTTTTTTATACCTACGCCGGGTCAATTTGAACAAGAATACCTGGCAGAACGACTTACTAACAATAAGCTGGTTCCCAGTTGCAAACAAAATGAGTTTACACTAAAGAAATTGTATGATTTAAATGCTTATAAAGGGTTAAGTAGTTTTAGCACCGACATCGACTACAGGGAACTTTTTCACTTTTTCCAAAGTAAATGAAAATTCACTTCCTATTCGATAATCACTTTCTACATAAATGCGTTCATGATGTGCTTCGATAATATGTTTTACAATCGCTAGGCCAAGTCCAGAACCACCCTCTTTACGAGAACCACTTTTATCTACTCGATAAAAACGCTCGAACAATCTTGGAATATGCGCTTGGGCAATACCCTCGCCATTATCCGTTACTCTAACGATTACTTTATTTTTAATTAGATTTTCTATACTTACTTCTGTTGTACCATCTTCTTTCCCATACTTAATAGAATTAACGATCAGATTGGACAGTACCTGTTGGATTCTTTCCTTATCTGCATGAACAATTATTGGATCTTGATAATTCATATCAAACGTCAAAGCAATGTTCTTTTTTGATGCCTTCATTTCGAATAGATCAAAAACACTTTGCACCAATTCTATAATATCAAAATTAGTATAGTTAAGATTTAAATCTCCCACTTCTAATTTGGTGATCATATCCAAATCTTTGACGATATAGATAAGTCGTTCTACTCCTTTATTGGCACGGTTTAAGTATTTATCCAGAATCGCAGGATCATTCATCGCTCCATCAATCAGTGTTAGAATATATCCTTGCACTGTAAATAATGGAGTTTTAAGCTCATGAGAAACATTACCCATAAACTCTTTACGATAATCTTCTCTAACCTTTAGGCTTTCTATTTCTGTTTTTCGTTTTTGAGCAAATTTTTCGACTTCCTTAATTAACGTTTTCATATCCGTCGTAACTGGACTTTCGCCTAAAGTATCCATATCCAACATTTCAATATCATCGTATATCTTTCGTACCCTTCGATAAATAAATTTCTGAACACGATATTGTATAATAAGAAAACATATCCCATAACACAGCAAAATAAAACCTGCTATAAATAGTAAATTAAATTGATTTTGGGTATATAAAAAAACGCTCACTAAGAGCGTTAATAATAACGTTATGTACAAAGATGACAGGTATGCAAACCTGTACGATCTCTTAAAATTTTCTGCCATTATACTACAAACTTATAGCCGACTCCTTTTATTGTTTTAAAACTTTCATCTCCTAATTTTTCTCTCAATTTTCGGATATGAACATCAATAGTACGTCCGCCTACAATTACCTCGTTGCCCCAAACCTTATCAAGTATATCTTCTCTTTTAAAGACTTTACCCGGTTTAGAGGCTAATAAAGATAGTAATTCAAACTCTTTTCTTGGTAATATTATTTCTTTTTTATCCTTTACAATTTTATACTCATCTCTATTAATAACAAGATTTCCTATCTTAACAACATTATCATTAGAGTCATCTTCTTTTAATCTACGCAATAATGCTTTTACCTTACTAACCAATACTTTTGGCCTAATAGGTTTGGTTATATAATCATCTGCCCCGGCATCAAATCCTGCCACTTGAGAGTAATCTTCTCCACGAGCTGTTAGAAAAGTAATAATTGTATTTTGTAAATCTGGTATTTTACGAATCTGCTCGCAAGCCTCTATACCATCCATTTCTGGCATCATCACATCTAAGATAATCAAATGCGGTTTTTTCTTCTTAGCAATTTTAACAGCTTCATTACCATTTTCTGCCGTTAAGACGTTATAGCCTTCGGCAGTTAAGTTATAGCCAACTATTTCTAAAATATCCGGCTCATCATCTACTAGTAAAATTGTAATATCTTTTTTATTCATTTTCTTATTGAATTACTTCACTCTCGTAAATATACTAAGGTTAAAATGAAGTATTGATAAACATTTATCCAGGAAACAATAAACTAACGTAAAAATTTCATAAGCATAACATTAAGTTAACTTAATAAAATTGATTCAATAATTAATCTTGATGATCTCTATAAGTAGTTAGCAAATTCATAGTAGCCGTTATAAGATCTTTCGTCTCCATAAGAAGTCCAAAATAAAGCGTTGTATTTTTAGGACTGCTTTCTTCTGTTCTTGTTCGTTCTACTTGTTTATTAATTTTATCATTTACTAATGTAAACAATCCTTGCTTTTCTTCAATAATACTATTTAGACCATTAAATTCTCTACTATCGAAAATATTCTTGATACTAACAAAAAATTCTTGTAACTGATCCTCGATTTCTTTAAGATCCTTGATTTGGTTAAATCGTAGTTTTTTGTGATTATTATTTACGTGCTTATGACTGTTTTTAGAGATATAATCTAAAGACTGAGTAATGTCCTCTAAATGACCTAAAATAGAAATATAAAAACTACTAGCTCCTACACTTGATTCATCAAGGTTTTTAATAAAATAGAAAATACTATCTCTTAATTCTTCGACCTCAGTTTCTAATTTAGCAATTCCTTTTCTACTCTTTTTAAGAGATGCAAGATCATATTTTGCTAAACTATCTACGGTACTACTATAAATTTTATTCCCTCTATTTACAAAAGATTTAATATTACCAGCACTTTCTTCAATCACTCCTTGGATAGAACTACTCTCTGATTTCTTAAGGCTATCTTCTGCTTTATCTGCTCTGGTTTTATTGCGATATCTAATAGTATTTCTTACCAAAAGTATAATTGCTACCAACAATAAAATACCGGTCATAATCGGCTGATTAAAGTTGATCAAAAATGCTATTAATGCAGCTGCCAAAAATGCACTGATTGCTGTAAAAAACCAACCTCCAATTACATTTAACACTCCTGCTACACGATACACGGCACTTTCCGTTCCCCAAGCTCTATCTGCTAATGAGGTACCCATTGCCACCATAAATGTTACATAGGTTGTGGACAGCGGTAGTTTCATAGAAGTTGCTATAGAAATCAGTACTCCTGCAACCATAAGATTTACAGCAGCTCTTACCATATCAAATGCCGGAAGATCTTCTTTTCTAGCAACTACAGGAGCCGCTACTTGTTCAAACTGTTTATCCGAAAACTTCTTAAATGAAGCAGGTGTAATTGATGATATAACTTCAGAAATAAAAACCGTTCCTCTAACCACACCTCTTGAAAGAAAATTAGGACTAAATTTCTCATCTCCTTCTCCTTGACGCGATAAATCAATCGATGTCTTCACAACATTTTTTGCTTTCGAAGAAAACCAAAGTGTTAGAACCATAATAAGTCCTGCTCCTAATAAAAGTAAGGTTGGTGTTTCTGCCTTACCGCTTAACGAAGACATCAAAAACTCAGTAGCTGGCACTCCAGAGGAACTCCACATTTGATACCCTTCCCAAGCAGCTATTGGAACACCTATAAAGTTAACCAAGTCATTACCTGCAAAAGCAAGCGCTAACGCAAAAGTTCCTACTATTATAATCAACTTATATATATTCACTTTTAAAAAGCTCATAAACACATAAGAGATCAAGGATAATAATCCAAATCCAGCTACTACTATAGACAAAACATTAGTTTCTAAAAAACCTCTAAGTGTTGTAGATATCGTTCCAGTTTCTGCATTTATGAGAAACAAGTCTTTCTTTGCTTTTGCTAACTCCTTAACCGTCTCATAAGAACTTTCAAAATACAAGTTAGCCCATTCTAAAAACCCTAGTTTGGTGTCATTAGAAAATGTATCAACTACTAATTTAGCGTAATTGGTACCTTTAATACCTTTAATAAAAATAAAATAAAGTATTGCCGTTAATGCAATTCCTCCAAACAATGCTCCTACCCATTTTGCTTTTTTAGCAAAATTAAAAGACAATAATAATCGGGACACATATTGAACAATTGCTCCTATAGAAAATGCAACCACTACTGAGAGTAAAATCCCTGCAATAATTTCACCTGCTTTTTTAGTATTGATATAATCCCCTAAATCTCCGAAGGATAGATCGGCATCCGCAGCAATCTTAATCAAAGCTACACAAACTGCAGCTCCTAACAATTCAAATACTATAGAAACCGTTGTTGATGTTGGCATACCTAAAGTATTGAAAAAATCCAATAGCAAGATATCGGTAATCATAACCGCCATAAAAATGATCATGATCTCATCAAAATAAAACTCGCCAGGAACAAAAATACCTTTACGAGCAACCTCCATTAATCCACTGGAAAATATTGCTCCTGCAGCTATTCCTATACTAGCAACAATCATAATAGTTCTAAAAGAAATCGCCTTAGATCCTATCGCAGAATTTAAAAAATTAACCGCATCGTTACTAACCCCAACCACTAAATCAGCGATAGCTAAAATAGCTAGCGCAACAATCATTAAAATATAAATGTCGTTCATATTTTTCTTACAATCTTATAAACCACAAAAATGTTACTAATAATCTAGTCGTATGTTATTGAAATGTTATCTTTTTTCTCTATTCTAAAAATGATGTGCATCCTGATTATGATTAAAATCATAATCATCTCAAGACGAATATCATTTATGCAAATCAACTTTTAAAAAACACCTTCTTACTAAAAACTTTAATCAGTTTTAAAGCAATGTTTTTTCAGGCCTTATTATATACTAGTTTTGAGAAACCTTTATAGAAATCAACACTTCAAAAAATTGACCTTATCGAAGTTTAACTTTATATATCCCCAATACATATAACTTAATTAAACCACTCATTTTTTTCAATTTACAACTTCGAATATTAACAAATATAATATTGTTTACATTGTAATTTGTTATTTTTCAAATACTTATGAGTTTAATGTTAACTCAATGTTATGCAAATGTTGCTTAAAAGTAAAATTAGTGTTATATTTGTAATGTAATCATTAAGAATCCCCCAATTAAAAAATATATTATGAAGAATTTATTATTAACATTTGCGATCCTTTTTTCTGGAGTGATGATGGCTCAAGATGCGAAACCTACTTTCGAAAAAGAAGGAAACTCAATAAAAGGAACTTACTTTTATGACAATGGTGAAATCCGTCAACAAGGATTTTACAATAAAGAAGGAAAGTTACACGGAGAATGGAAATCATACGATGTATCTGGAAAGAAAATCGCTATGGGACAATATAATAATGGAGTGAAAACTGGAAAATGGTTCTTTTGGAAAGGTGAAAAACTATCAGAAGTAAATTATTCAGATAACTCTATCGCTTCTGTAACAACTTGGTCTAACAAAAGCGACGTTGTTGTTAATTACGAACAATAATTAAAATTTGCCAATATAATTAATATGAAACGCTCAGAAATTCTGGGCGTTTTTTTATTATACACATCTCAATAAAACTAAAAAAAACATTTCCTTTTCGAAGTTTATAGACAGAATTCAAAATTCATTTTTTAAAAATAAATTTACATAAACTACAAATAGCACGCTTCTTAACAATTAGGTAAACAAAAACAAATCACCTCTAAACACCTTATAAATTAACACTTTATACAAAAATCATTTTCCTAAAAACTAATCACAATAATCTTATCAATCCTTTTTAGGTAACAATTACATAACACTATAATTACTCTTATTTAATTTCTAAGTAACGCACAGGTAACAATAGCTAACGTTATTTGCACCGAATTTAGAACACGTTATGAGAAATATTGTTATTCTCTGTGCACTATTCGTTGTTGGAATAGTTAGTGCGCAGGAAACTGGCTCTATAGCCGGTACTTTGCTTGATAAAGAAGCAAACAGTCAACCATTACCCTTTGCTAATGTTTTAATCAAAGGAACTAGTAAAGGTACTACTACAGATTTTGATGGTCTATACACTATCGAAAATTTAGAACCTGGAACATACGTTGTAGAATTTAGTTTTGTTGGATACGAAACACTTGAAAAAGAAGTTATCGTAAAACCAAATGAAACTACTACTGTAAACGCATCCATTGGTGCTAGTGCAGCAGCCTTAGATGAAGTTGTTATTAAGACAACTAGTAGAAAAAAAGAAAGTGTGCAAGCACTTCTTTTAGATCAAAAAGGTGCCGTAGTTCAGAAACAAAGTATTGGAGCTCAGGAACTTTCGAACAAAGGTGTGAGTAACGCTGCTGGAGCTGTTACCAAAATTTCTGGAATCTCAAAACAAGAAGGTGGAGGTAATGTTTATGTTAGAGGTCTCGGAGACAGATACCTGAACACAACATTTAATGGTTTATCATTACCAGCAAATAATGTAGACAAGAAAAACATAGATCTTGGTCTCTTCTCATCTGATGTTATTCAGAACATCGGTGTAAGCAAAACATATGCTGCTAATTTTTATGGTGATTTTGCAGCAGGTAATGTAGATATTATTGCCAAAGAACATGTCGGAAAAGCATATATTAATGTAGATCTAGGTAATACAATAAACACAGCTGCAATCGGAGAAAAGTTCGTTAAGAGTGAAGGAACGGGATTCTTTGGATTTTACAATAGATATAAAAATGATCCATTTGCTGTTGTACTATCTCACGGTATTGACCCTGTTTCATCAGAAGGACCCGTTGGGCTTTCTGGATCCATAACCGCAGGAAAATCCTGGGAAATTGGTGAGGAATCAAAACTAAGTGTATTCGGAACCGCATCTTTTGGTAATAATTATGAATATAAAAGAGGGGAAGCAGCAAATGTAACCGCTGCAGAAAATCAAATATTTAGGGATACTGAAATTTTCGAATATAGCCGAACTACTACTGCAATGGCAAATATCGTATATCGAATTAATCCAGATCATAGAGTAAAGTTTACTTCCTTATTTATTAATGATGCAACAGATGAAGTAGGTCGTTTTGGAATCGACGGTAATGGATTTAACAGAAATACTATTGCAGACATTGACGATTTTGGTTTTTTTACACAGAATGTTCAATTCGAACAAGACATGATATATGTGAATCAACTATCTGGGGTTAGTAATATTAATGAAAAGATAAAAGTAGATTACGGAATTGGTTTTAACAGTGTTCTTGCTCGTCAACCAGACAGAAAGCGTATTGCATTAGAGCAGTTTGACCTGGCATTAGATAATGACCCAACTACAAACCCTGTTCTTTTCCGTAATGTAGATTTCGATAACCAACGTTATTTCCAAAATATTGAAGACCAAGAATGGAACGGTCGTATAAACGTAGCGTACGAGCAATCAGAAAATCTGTCCTTTAATTTTGGATACAATGGACGTATAAAACAACGTGATTTTGATAATCAACGTTTTGGATTAAGTATTATTGAACCTAGAACAGAAGCTACTGATGTTAATGATTTCAATTCAATTTTTAATATTGATAATCTAGGTGTTACCTATAACACAGTAGTGATAAATGCTTTAGATCCTTCAGCCGGATTAGGAAACACAAACCTTCCGGGACTTCCAGAAAACACTTATACTGGAAACTTAGATATACACGCCTTATATGCTAATGCAATCTATAAATACGGAGAGAAATGGACATTTGTTCCTGGATTGCGTGTAGAATCATTCAAACAAAGCATTGAATACGATGTAATCAACCTTGCATTTAACAATCCTGGACGTAATGAGGCAACAGAGACTTTTTTATTACCTAGTTTAAATGTAAAATATGCATTAAACGAGGATCAAAATTTACGTTTTTCTGTGAGTAGAACCGTTTCTAATCCAGAATTTAAAGAGGTTGCTCCATTTGTATATGAAAATGTAACTGATCGTATCGGTGGTAATCCAGACCTATTAAATGATCCTGCATTCTCTTCTATTATCAATCTAGATTTAAAATACGAATGGTTCTTTAATAGAGGGCAGATATTTTCTATTGCTGCTTTTGCAAAACAAATTAATGATCCTGTAAACTTAGTATCTGCGAATGATGCTACAGGAACACAACGTTTCTTTAGAACAGGTGACAAAGCAGAAGTTTTTGGTCTTGAATTAGAAGCACGCAAAGCTTTGTTAGTAAACACTGAAGAAGAAAGTCTTCTTTCTGCAGGTCTAAATGTTACGTATACGGCTACAAAACAAGATTTAAAAACTGTTTCAGGAACCTTCAATACCAATTTTAATAGAGATTCTGATCAACTACAAGGTGCATCACCATTTTTGATCAATGCTGATGTAAGTTATACGCCAACTTTTGGAGATTATAAGCCTGTAGCAAACCTTGTGTTTTCTTATTTTTCTGATCGTATCGATGCATTAGGAGCAGGGCAATTAGGAAACATAGTTGAAAAGGGAGTGCCGACATTAGATTTCGTCTGGAAAAACAAAGTACGTGACAACTTTGAAATTAACCTTAGTATTAAAAACCTGTTGAACCCAACGATTGAAAGAGTTCGAGAAAACGCTACAATATCTGAAGATGTACTTACCACTTTAGGCATTCCATTTAGTAGAAATGCAACTAATGAAATCAATCCAATAGATGAATTTGCGCTGTCTAGTTATAAAAGAGGAGTGAATATCGGATTACAATTTAAATATACATTTTAACCCAATTAAAACGAACACGAATACAATTAATTAAAATAAAAATCATGAAAGCAAACATATTTCTTTTAAAAATTACTGTCATTGCAATGCTTTTCGCAGCATGTGCAAGTGACGATACATCAGACATAACGATTAACATCAATGGTGATGGTTCTCCAGTTGATCCTACGAGTGAAGTTATAGGAGGTACTCTTACAGAAGACCTTACTCTTGAGTCAAATACTGAGTACTCGCTTACTAGCGCACTTATAGTTCCTGAAGGTTTTACATTAACTGTAGAGCCTGGTGTAGTTGTACGTGCAGCAACCGGATCTGATGTATACATCGCTGTATTACAAGGAGGAATAATCAACGCAGAAGGAACTTCTTCTAACCCAATTGTATTTACTTCTGCTACCTCAACTCCTAATCCTGGAGACTGGGGAGGTTTAATCTTATTAGGTAAAGCACCTATAAACTCCGTTGTTGGAGGAGATGCAACTTCTACTTCCGAAATTGGAGGATTACCATACGGTGGTAGTGTAGTAGATGACAACTCAGGGATCCTTAGATACGTTCGTATCGAATATTCTGGTGGTGCAGCGGATGCAGCTTCAGAAAATAATGGATTTTCATTCTACGCAGTAGGAAATGGAACTACAATAGAATACATACAAGCTTTTGAAGGAGCAGATGATGGAGTAGAGTTTTTTGGAGGAACGGTTAACGCTTCATTCATATCTGTTGTAGGTTCGCAGGATGATTCTGTAGACTGGACTGAAGGATTTACAGGAACTTTAACAAATGTATATATCGAGCACAGACAATCTCATGACAAAGGAATAGAAGGTGATGGTTTTAATACAGATATCGGAAACAACTCTAACCCTGTATTTTGGTCTGCTCCTACAGTTACAAACCTAACCATTAATGGACTTGGTTCTTCTAATGAGAATGAAGCTATCAGATTACGTGCGGGAACAAGAGCTGTATTTACCAATGTGTTATTAGAAGGTTTTGCAGAAGGTTTTGACCTTGATGATACCGAGACTGGAAACGGTGTATTAAGTGATGAAACTTCTGTTACAGATATCACTTTTGATGATATTACTCTTACTCTTAAAAATGATACTGGAGCCACTTTTGGAGAAGCAGATGTAATCACTGGCGTTGGTAATGGAACCGGTGCAGATTACAACTCATGGAATTCTGGATGGACTCGTAACTAATTCGAAATAAGAATTCAGCTAATTATAAGCTATTTAAAAGCATCTTGAAGATTTTCAAGATGCTTTTTTTTACGAGATCTTATTTTAAATAACTGTAAAGCACTTCTGAAAGTTTAATGCCATTTAACGTTGAGATAATACTTTTTTAATAATTAAAAATAAAAAAGTCTATTATTAAAATATCATAATAAACACGCTCAAAACCAGTAAACGCAACAAAACCTACTGAAAAACAAACAATTAATTCTCGATGCAATCTAAAAAAAACAAATCACAGTGCTAAAAACCTAAATCAAACCTATCTATTACTTTTCGGTAAAAGTTACACTTCCTTAATTCAAGAATAATAATAAGTTAAAACAAATCACAGCTAAACTCCTGTAATTTGCTTTCAGATTTTATCCCAAAAAAATATTTAAACAAATACAAAATTATCAGTTCAGTTTCTTTAAGAATCAGAAGATATTCGATTGATATAAAGATACGTGTTCGTAGAAGGCTGGAAGATCATTATTATCCAACAACAATAATGTTTCTCTTCAGCCTTCTCTTTTTTTATTAGACTCTTAAAAAGAAGCTTTTTTAAGAGTTTACAAATAAGACTATTATAAATGCTAGAGAATTTTAAGGTAATTCCTAAAAAAATACAAAAATATATTAAGTATAGTTAGCACGAGTTTATCTGATTGTTAACCCAAAAATCTAAAATAGCCCCCATTTAACACTAAGATAATCTTTTTGTAAAGTTTTATACAAATTAACGTAATCTGCTCCTGTGATTTTCAAAAAACAAAATCAATTTTAGCAGGTAAAGCGAAATATATTTTAACTACTTGATTATAAGTATTTTATTTTTAATATTTAATCGGTAAAACAAAACAAAAAAGAGTACTAAAAACAACTTTTCTCTCATTTATACCAAATTACAATCCCTTAAACTAAGGATAATAGTAGGATAAAATTTCTTACTGTAAAACCGTATTTATTTGTATCAGATTTTTTAAGGACACGAAATGAGAAAATTTTTCACAGTTATCGCACTGTTTTATCTTGGATTAAATTTTGCACAAGAAACCGGATCCATTGCCGGAACACTTCTAGATAAAGAAGTAAACAACCAACCATTACCATTTGCCAATATTGTTATTGTAGGTACAACTCAAGGTACATCCTCGGATTTTGATGGAAAATATGAAATCACTAACATCACTCCAGGAACATACACCTTAGAATTTAGTTTTACAGGATATGAAACGTTACGTATTCCTGATGTAGTTATAGAGCCTAATAAGGTAACTGTAATTGACACTGCTCTTGGCGCTACTGCAGCAGCGCTTGAAGAAGTCGTGATAAAAGTGCAAACAAGTAGAGAAAGAGAAGAAGCTTTATTATTAGAACAAAAAAATGCAGTTCAAATAAAAGAGAGTATAGGAGCAGAACAACTAACACGACTTGGAGTATCTAACGCCTCCGCAGCTACCACCAAAATATCTGGTGTATCTAAAGCAGAAGGATCTGGAGATATTTATGTACGTGGTTTAGGTGATCGTTATCTAAGCACTACTCTTAATGGATTACCGATACCTTCCGACAATATCGACAAAAAAAATATAGACTTAGAATTATTCCCAACAAGATTTATTGGAAATGTTTCCATAAGTAAAACCTTTGCTCCTTCTAATTCGGCGGATCTTGCTTCTGGAAATATCGACATCGTTTCTAAACAGGTTACAAAAACCAAAGATATTGGTGTAAGTGTTAGTGCAGGAGTTAATTCGAATGCTGCAGATAGTGATATTTTTAGCAATTTTAAGACAACAGCTAATAACAATGATATTTCTTTAGGAATATATAGCCGTGAATTTGAAGCTAATAATCTTGTAAACGCTTTAACCCAACAGTCTTGGAACACAACAGAATCAACTGCACCTATTAACTATGGATTTGGATTTAATATTGGAGGAATATTAGGTGAAGCTAGAAATCTTAAACTTTATTTCAGTGGAGGTCAATCCGTTGATCACGAATATAGAGAAGGTTTGTTTAGAGAATATGATCAAGGGAACTTAAGAGATATCGTACCAGAAGATGATTTAAGACGTTGGTTACGTACTGTTAACTCCACAGCAATGTTACACAGTCAATATAAGATTAGTGATGATCATAAACTATCTTTTAACAGTTTTGTCATTAACAAAGTTTTTGAAGAAACCTTAGAAGCTGGGCGTGAACGTACTACAGAGTTTTTCGAAGAACTAGATAATATTGAAGAAGGATCTCAGTTTCTTAGAGATCAAAATATAAAGAATACTTTTCTTTCCGCAACGCAGCTTATTGGAGAACATAGACTTTCTGAAAAGAATAACTTAGAATGGGCAGCGGGATTTAATTATTTAGTAGCTAATGAACCTAATAGAATTCGTAATGAGGTAAATATTCTTAATGACAACCCAAATACACCTGAGAACGAAGATGGGATTATAGAACTTGGATTTACCGGAGGGTTTCAGCAAAGAAAATCTGTTCAAGAAATTACCGATCAAGAAATTAATGCTAGAATCTCTGATAAATGGGTTCTTAAGCAAAATGAGGATGAAGAAGACATTTTTGTCTTAAATGTAGGTGGAGATTTTAGAAATAAAACCAGAGATTTCTTATCTCAATTTTTCGGAGTTGAAGAAGGTAATGTAGAAATCAACCCTACCTCAATAGATGCTTTAGGTGATATCTTCACTCAACAAAATTTTGACACTGGTGCACTACAACTTAATACGCAGCCAATAGATACTTATGACGCAGAACTTCTTTCTTACTCTGGAAACGCAAACTTTACAGGAACATTTAACAAGTTCACGGCACAAGTTGGTGTTCGTTATCAGAAAGATGAAATCGATGTTAACTTTGATGTAGGAAACTTTGTAAATCCTCTTACAGGACAAGCAAGAATTGGATCTTCAAATAAAGAATACGATAATTTCTACCCATACTTGAACTTAAAGTATTCCGTAAACGAAAAATTAGCATTACGTCTTTCAGGAAGTTTAGGACAAACATTACCTGAATTTAAAGAAATTGCACCTTTCCAGTACGTATCTCAAGTTGGTCAGGTATTTCAAGGAAATCCTAATGTAGAAAGATCTCAGAACTATAACGTAGATTTTAAAGTAGAATTTTTTCCAGAAAATGATGAGTTAATATCCTTCAGTGCCTTCTATAAGAGAATAGAAGACCCTATAAACCGTGGATTACAAAGAGGAGGAGAGGATATTTTCTCTTACTTCAATACAGGTGATAGAGCTCGTATTTTAGGATTCGAACTAGAAGGAAGAGTATATATAATTAAGAAACGAGAATCAAATCCTAATTTAAGACTTAGTGGAAACATATCTTATTTAGATCACGTGCAGGATTTAAAAGATGTTATTAGAGAAGACGGAACTCTTGAACAGACCTTTAAGTATGGGAACAGAACGGAAATTGGATTAGAAGGAGCTTCTGATTGGATCTCTAACCTATCCTTAACTTTTAACTCTGGTGAAGAATTCCCATATGAACTTACACTTACAGGAAACTATACATCGGATAAGATTTTTGCTTTAGGAGCTCCTAGAAACCAACAGCAACCAGATGTTTTCTTCAATGGTGAAATTATAGAAAAAGGGTTTGTTACGTTAGACTTTATCGCTAACAAACAGATAAATGACAATTGGAGCATTGGATTAACTGCTAAAAACTTATTAAATCCTACAATAGAAAGAACACAATTTATTCAGGAAGTTGTAAGTGGGGATCAATTTGAAGATACCATCTTATCATATTCTACAGGAGTAAACACTTCTTTAAGTGTTAGTTATAAATTTTAAAACTTTATTTTAATTAAATATAAACAATGATGAAAACGTTAAGTAAATTATTAAGCTTTGCACTAATCACAGGATTACTTTCAGTTTCCTGTGGTAGTGATGATGACAATGGTGGACCAATAATTCCAACTGATGATTCTATCCTAAATGGCCTTATCAGTGAAGATCGCACATTAGACGCTAGTATTGAATATTCAATTACAGGAACTGTAACTGTTGCATCAGGAGTTACTCTTACTATACCTGCAGGTACTGAAATCGTATCAGAACCAGGAGTAGATAATTATCTGGCAATATTGAAAGGAGCTGATATTGATGTTCAAGGAACAGCAGCTAATCCAGTAATTATGCGTTCTAATGGTACAGCAGGAGCTTGGGGTGGTTTATTAATCTGTGGTGATGCTACGACTACAGAAGGAGCAGATGCAATAGCGGAAGTTGGAGGTCTTATTTATGGAGGAAATAATGACACTGATAGTTCTGGTAATATCGATTATTTAATCATTAGAGATGCTGGTGCACAAATTACTACAACTTCACAATTCAATGGCCTTACATTATATGCTGTAGGTTCTGGAACTACTATCGACAACGTAGGTATCATCAATGGTACGGATGATGGTGTTGAATTTTTTGGAGGAACCGTAAATGTAAATAACTTATACTTACAAAACAATGAAGATGATGCTGTAGACTGGACAGAAGGTTGGAATGGAACACTTACTAACGGATATGTTCTAAACACTATCTCAAATTTCTCCACTGCTATCGAAGCAGACGGTGCAAATAATAACCCAACACTTATTAATTTTACTGCAATCTCTTCTACTGGAGGAACCGCAATCCAAATCAAAAATGATTCTGGTGCTACTATCAACGGTTTAACTTTAACTGGATTTGATACATCTTTCGATTTTAGAGATAGCGCTCCAGCTTCTAACTTACAAATTGACGGAGCTGATGCAGATACTGCTGATGACGCTGTATTTAGTACATCTTCTACAAACGCTAGTTTATTTGCTTGGGTAATTGATGCAGGAACTGGTTCTGGTAATGTACTTCCTGCTACTATTTCTAGCGATCTTACGCTTGATGCTTCTGTAGCATACGAAATAAGTGGACCTGTTTTAGTAAGTAATGGTGCTACTTTAACAATTCCAGCTGGAACTACAATTACTTCTGAGTCTGGAACTGCAAACTACTTAGCTGTATTAAAAGGAGCTTCTATAGATATCCAGGGAACAATGGCTAATCCAGTAGTAATGGAGTCAAATGACGGTCAAGCTTGGGGTGGATTGCTTATTTGTGGTGACGCTACTACTACTGAAGGAGTAAACGCTATTGCTGAAGTAGGTGGTCTTGTTTATGGTGGTACTAACGATACAGATAATTCTGGTACTATTAATTACTTAGTTCTTAAAAATACAGGTGCTCAGATCAATGCTGATTCTCAGTTCAATGGTTTAACTCTTTATGCAGTAGGTAGTGGAACTACAATTACTAACGTTGCTGTTATCGGAGGTTCTGATGACGGAGTTGAATTCTTCGGAGGAACTGTAAACATGACTAATTTCTATGCAGAAAATCTTGAAGATGATGCTGTAGACTGGACTGAAGGATGGAACGGTACACTTACGAACACATTCGTAAACATCACCATCGCTGATTTCTCTACTGCCATCGAAGCTGATGGTGTAAATAACAACCCAACACTGGTTAACTTTACTGCAGTTTCTACAATGGGAGGAACAGGGATACAAATCAAAAACAACTCTGGAGCAACTATTACTGGTCTTTCATTAACTGGATTTGATACTCAGTTTGATTTTAGAGATAGCGCGCCAGCTTCTAACCTACAAGCTGATGGTGCTGATGCAGCAGAAGCTACAACATATAGTACTTCTACGACAGTAGCAGCTGATTTTGCTTGGGCAACTTCTTTATAGAACTAAATTATAAAAGAAAGAGATAAAATCTCATCTTATATAGAAAACACCCTCAAATTTGAGGGTGTTTTTTGTTTATACTTTTACTGATTTCCAAGTGCCCTTCCTAAACCATATAATTCCAACAACAGCAATTAACACTTCTGCAAATGTAATTGCTAAGAAAACTCCCATAGCTCCCCAATCCAATACTATTGCAGCCAAATAGGCGAATGGTAATTGAAACACCCAAAAGCAAAAGAAATTAATAATAGTTGGTGTTTTGGTATCTCCTGCTCCATTAAAAGATTGAATAATCACCATACCATATGCATAAAACACATAACCTGCTGCAATTACTCGTAAACTTAAAGCTCCATATTTTACCACTTCAGGCTCACTGCTAAAAATTTTGATAATTACCTCTGCAAAAATTAAATATAGTACAGATACAACAATCATAAAATAAGCATTGTATTTCCCAGTTTTCCATACTGATTGTTCTGCTCGATCTGGCTTAGCCGCTCCTAGATTTTGCCCTACTAATGTTGCAGCCGCATTACTCATTCCCCATGATGGCATTAATGTAAACATCAATACTCTGATTGCAATAGTATACCCTGCAAGTACCTCGCTCCCAAACTCCGCCATAATGCGCATTAAAAATACCCAACTAGAAGTACCTATAATGAACTGACCAATCCCGCCAAGAGACACCTTAATTAAATTAATCATCACTTTCGATCTAAGAACAACATCCTTAAAAGTTACTTTAATTTTACTCCACCCAAAGAAAAGAATTGCAAGTTGTAATAATACTGCACTACCTCTACCAATTGTTGTTGCAATAGCAGCTCCCTGCACACCAAAACTTGGTATTGGTCCAAAACCAAAAATAAAAAGTGGGTCCAGAATAATATTTAACAAATTAGAAACTATTAGAACTTTCATAGCAACAGAAGCATCTCCTGCTCCTCGGAAAACCGCATTAATCAAAAACAATAACATAATTGTTATATTTCCTCCTAATAAAACTTGAGTATACCCATATCCATCAGCTATTAAATCTGCCTCAGCACCCATAAGAGCTAAAATTTCTTTCGGATAAAGCACCCCTATTATACTAATAATTACCGCTACAGAAATTCCTAAAAAGATAGATTGAACTGCCGCTTGTGAAGCTCCTTCAATATCCTTTTCTCCCACTCTTCGAGCAACGATAGCTGTAACACCCATACTGAGTCCAATTGCCACTGCATAAATTAAAGTAATCACGGATTCTGTTAAACCTACAGTAGCAATTGCATTTGCACCTAAGTTAGAAACCCAGTATGCATCAACTAAAGCAAAAATAGATTCCATCATCATCTCTAAGATCATAGGAATTGCAAGCATAAAAACCGCCTTACGGATACTTCCGGACGTAAATTGTTGTTCTTTGCCGCTAACGGCTAGTTTAAAATATGAGAACAGTTTGGTGGGAGTAAGTTTATTTTGTGTCATGAATAAAAGAATTACGTTGAAAAAAAGATATAAATGGAAACTGGCTAAAGAAGATTTCTCTAGCTATATAATATCGAGACCGATATTTCCAAAAAGACGTACATAATTCTTTATAACTTCATAATAAACAAATATCTACTTTTTTTATGAAACTACAAAAATCAAAACAAGGATTTAAAAATGGTAAAACCGTAATTATGAAAATAAAATGGTTTTTTTGTAGAGATTTAACATTTAAAAACGACAACCCTAACTCAATTATTAATAAAATATTGTACTTTTATAGTCCCAAAATAAAGTTTTATGAAAAAAATCTACTTACTACTCATACTTACTGGCCTTTTTGTACTCTCCTTTTCTACAGGAGTTAGTGCACAATCCACTATAAAAACAGACGATCAAGAAGAAGTTCAAGTATTTCCAAATCCGGTTTCTGGTAATATTCTTAATATTACCTCTAAATCTGGGAAATCAATGACTTGTAGAGTTTATAGTGTTTTAGGTAGAACCGTATTATTTAAGGTAATCACAACTAAAGAGCAGTTAGATATTTCATCACTACCTCCTGGTGTTTATGTTTTAAAAATTAAGATCGGAGAAGAAGATTTTTCTAAAAAATTAATTAGACAATAATTGGTAATATTTTATTAGTAGTAATAAAAATATTTAATAAAGCCAGTTTTTATAACATACAAACACGCTATTTTATGTAGTGTGTTTTTTTATACCTTTGTTTTAAAATAACCTCCATACGCCTATATGCTCTCTGAGACAATTTTTACGATTCGAAATAATGAGGATTTTGAAAAAATGGCGATAAGAGTATTTCAACATCAATATATTAATTGTCAGGTATACCAACGTTTTTGTAATCTTCTTGGAATTACCAAAAGCGCTGTTACCACAAGTAAAGAAATCCCATTCCTACCTGTAGAGTTTTTTAAACAAGAAAAAATTACTAGCTCACCTTCTAACGTTCAACAAGTTTTTACTAGTAGTGGAACAACTGGTAGTATTACAAGTAAACACTATGTAACCAATTTAGGTATTTATGAAAACAGCTTCTCTAAAGGATTCAAACACTTTTATGGAGATATAACAGACTATACAATATTGGCACTATTACCATCATATCTAGAACGCGAAGGTTCCTCTCTAGTATATATGGCGGATAAATTAATTAAGGATAGTAAACAAACGAATAGTGGTTTTTACCTTGATGAAACTAAAAAGCTTATCACGACCCTTAAAGAACTTACTAAAGAACATAAAAAAATTATATTGATTGGTGTTTCTTTTGCTTTATTAGATCTTATCGAAAGTAACGATATTCAACTTAATGAGAATACTATTGTTATGGAAACGGGAGGAATGAAAGGTCGACGAAAAGAGATCATTCGTGAAGAACTGCATCAAATTCTAAAAAAAGGATTTGGTATTTCTAAAATCCATAGTGAATACGGCATGACAGAGTTATTATCTCAAGCATATTCTAAAGGTGATGGTCTTTTTCGTTGTCCACCATGGATGAACATTTCTACACGAGATCCTGAGGACGCACTTACTCCCCTAGAAACGAATAAAACAGGAGGAATTAATATTATTGACTTGGCAAACATAAATTCATGTTCGTTTATTGCTACACAAGACCTCGGAAAAACCTATGATGACGGAAGTTTTGAAATTCTCGGTCGATTTGACAACAGTGATATTAGAGGTTGCAACTTAATGGCGCTATAACCTGGTTTCTTTTATAGATCATCTATTTACTTAAAAAATCACAAAGAACAATTTTTAAAAAACTTTTGTTTTTTATGCAACTTTCACTTTTATGAAACGTATTTATAAGTGAAAGAAATTTTAGATTGAGAATACATAGAACTTGTATTCAACTATACTAAAAAACTTATAATTATGTTAAAATTGTAATGTTCTGTTTTTTTAACGACTGAATGGATGTAACAACAAAAAAACATTGCATAAAATGAAAAAGTTCATAGTCTTATTGTTTTTAGGATTAGCTACAACGGTCTCAGCACAGCAAGTTGATTATAATGTAAAAAAGGGATTTGTAGCCGAAGGATATGATGTTACCGAATACTTTAATAATAAAGCGACAAAGGGTGATAGTAAATATACGGCAACCTATGATAATGCAAAATATAAATTTGTAAGTCAATCCAATCTGGAGAAATTTAAAAGCAATCCAGAAAAGTTTATCCCACAATACGGAGGATACTGCGCTTATGCGGTTGGAGCAAAAGCAGAAAAAGTAGACATTGATCCTGAAACCTATGAAATTAGAGATGGTAAACTGTACTTATTCTACAATTCTTGGGGAATAAATACATTGACAAAATGGAATGAAGAAGGTGCTGTGGTATTAAAAGAAAAAGCCGATGTGAATTGGCAAAAAATAAAAACGAAAAAATAATCGAATAAGTTTCGATAAACAATATAGAACGCTAAGTTTTTTTCAATAATTGATTGGTTAGTTGACAAAGCCTACTAAGAAGAAATTCTGGTAGGCTTTGTTTTTTATGTTATTTAATATGAGTTCAAAAAGCTTATACTGCTCTAATCACAAAATAGTTTTTCTTTCCTCTTTGTAATAATACAAATTGATCATTAATGAGATCTTCAGTAGCTATTGAATACCCTTCTTTGATTTTTTCTTTATTTACGGAAATAGAGTTCTCCTTAAGCGCTCTTCTAGCTTCTCCATTAGATTTTAAAAAACCCGTATGCTCAGCTAGCGCACCAATTACATCCAATCCATCAGCAATCATACTCTTAGAAATTTCAGCTTGTGGAACTCCTTCAAAAACGTCTAGAAATGTGGCTTCATCTAACCCTTTTAAATCTTCAGAAGTAGATCTTCCAAATAAAATATTAGAAGCTTTAATAGCATTATCAAGATCTTCCTGAGAATGCACCATAATTGTAATTTCGTCAGCTAATTTCTTCTGAAGAATTCTTTGGTGTGGTGCTTCGGCATGTTCAGTAACCAAATTTTCAATTTCATCTTTAGTCAAAAATGTAAAAATTTTAATGTACTTCTCTGCATCCTCATCACTGGTATTTAGCCAATATTGGTAAAACTTATAAGGAGATGTCCTTTTAGCATCTAACCAAACATTTCCTCCTTCAGATTTACCAAATTTAGATCCATCCGATTTTGTAATTAATGGACAGGTCAAAGCATATCCTTTTCCACTACCGATACGTCTAATTAATTCGGTACCTGTAGTGATATTACCCCATTGATCGCTACCTCCCATCTGTAGTGTACAATCATGTTCTTTATACAAATGTAAAAAATCATATCCTTGTACCAATTGATATGTAAATTCTGTAAAAGACATTCCATCAGAAGACTCCGAAGAAATTCTATTCTTTACAGAATCCTTAGCCATCATGTAGTTTACCGTGATATGTTTACCTACATCCCTAATAAAGTCAAGGAATGAAAAGTCTTTCATCCAATCATAGTTATTTACTAAAACGGCAGCATTAGCGGCATTGCTTTCAAAATCTAAAAACTGTGCTAGCTGTCCTTTTATTGACTCTTGATTATGGCGTAATGTTTTTTCGTCTAAGAGATTACGCTCTGCAGATTTACCAGATGGATCTCCGATCATTCCAGTAGCACCTCCAACTAAAGCAAATGGTTTATGACCCGCTCGTTGATAGTGTGCTAACAACATAATTGGAACTAAATTCCCAATATGCAAAGAATCTGCAGTGGGATCAAACCCAACATATGCAGCTCTCATCTGTTCCATTAGGTATTCTTCTGTTCCAGGCATGGCATCATGCAACATTCCTCTCCAGCGTAGTTCTTCTATAAAGTTTACGGCCATTTTAGTAGTATTCAATTTATCCGGCAAAGATAGAAATATGGATTATATACTACTATGAATAATTAAGAAATCATTTCTAATACAACGATTCTAAATCTCCTTTCAGTTGTATTGCTTTCTCTTTGTAAATTCCATTAAATTTGATAATTTCATTCAAGATTTCTATAGAAGTATCTGTTTTTCCTAACTTAAGATAAGTAAGAGCTCGATACCAACTAGCACCTTCGTGATATTTACTTTCCTCTTTTATTTTTTCAAATTGTAATAGCGCTTCTTTTTCTTTTCCCATATGGAGATAACTATTTCCTAGATAAAGTTCTAATTGTTCTAAAGTAACTAAGGAAGTGTTCTCTTCAAGCTTCTCTACCACCACATCATGATTACCTTGAGCATAATTCTTCATAATAATATCCAATTGTGCTAGAGCATTTCCCCTTGTAGCATCTTCTACTGGATATAATTCATAATAAGATCCATATAAATTAGAAAAATCATTAGATGAATTAAAAGTATTCCATAACAATGTTCCAGCACCAATAATCACAACTATAGAAGCCGCAATTTTTAAATATGGGAAAAATGATGTTTTAGTATCTTCTAATTTTTCATTTTTTACTTCTTCTCCAATTTTTTGTAATTTCTTTTTAAAATCCAACACATCTGTATCACTTAAAACTTTGTGCAATTCTTCGTGTTTCTCTACTTCATGTTTAAGTTCTGGATTAGTAGCCATTTCCGTTTCAAAAGCAATTGCTTCTTGTTCGGATAATGTTTTATCTAAATATCTTTCTATTTTTTCAAATAATTCCTGAGTCCTTTCCATACCATTATTCTTTTAACGAAGTTATTTTTAACTCCTTATACATGGGATCCTTTTCGATTTTTTCAAGAAGTGATTTTTTACATTCAAATTTTTTCTTCCTTGTATATCCATCAGAATACCCTGTGATATTTGCGATCTCTTTCATACTATTTCCATCAAAAACCAGATTTAGTAATTCTTTACAACTATCACTTAATTTAAGAAAATATTTCCTGTATACATGCTCACGTTCCTTATTTTCTATGTCCTCTGCTATAGACGCTTCTATTTCTTCATTAGCTTCTATTGCATCATTATCTACAATTAATTTCTTTTTCTTTCGTAATCTACTTCTCCAAATATTCTTACATACTGCATAGAGATACGTTCGTATCGAAACATTCATCTCTAATGTACCTGATTTAAGTTTCTGATAAATAACTATCATTGCATCCTGGAATACATCTTCTACATCTACATCATCTCCAGAATTCTTTAAGATATATCCTTTAATGTAATTATAATTGTCTTTATAGAAAGATTTAATAACCTTAGCATCTCCTGCTGCAATTCCTTCTAAAATTTTTCGTTCTTCATTAATACTCATAGGTTAATGTCATCAAACGGCAATCTGTTACCTTTATTTTAAATTTTATTTTATTAGTAAAAGTAACATTTTTACCTTCTATGCTATAAATAAATAGATAACGTTATCTATTTTTGATTGAAATCTTATAAAAAACAATTTTAAGACAATTTTCAAAAACATCCTCTTTTCTTAACTTAAAATAATCAGTTATTATATAAAGAGGTGGAATAAGTTAATCACCATTTGCCTATCTTGTAATCTATGGAACGACTAGAATATCTTTTTAATCTAAAGATCTTATGCTTTTTTATTCTTGTCATTCCTTTTAACAAAGTTTCCGCACAATCAGCTCAGGATAGTATTTTAGCTGCCAAATATTTAAAAAAAGCAGAGTCACTATTAGCAGAAAAGAAACTAGAGCGCTCTGTTATTTATTTTAAAAAAGCACTGGATGTTGAACTTAAAATATATGGACAGAATCATGAAAAAACCATTATTTATTACGATCGAATCGGTCTTATCTATAAAAATATTGGACAACATGAAATTGCTCTTGATTATTTTAAAACCTTTTTAAATCTTGCCATCAAAAGATACGGAAGGTATCATTTTTATGCAGGCTACGGGTTTTTAAACATCGGAGTTACTTATAAAAATCTATTCCAATATGATTTAGCCTTAGAAAATTATGAAAAGTCCTTAATTACATTTCAATATCTCAGAAAAAAAGATATGACTGCTTTTATATATGATAACATAGGAGTAGTATTTACCAAGAATGGAGAAAACACTAAAGCCATTGAATACTATGACAAAAGCATAAAAATAGGAACTAAATTATTTGGTAAAAACTATATAGAAAATGGGAAAAGCTACCAAAACATTGGAGCTCTTTATAGTACTAAACAAGAGTATGAAAAATCATTATCCTACTACCAAAAAAGTATAGCCGTATATATTAACGCCTATGGTCAAAATAACTTAAAAGTCGCCAAACTTTATTCTGATATAGGGGATATATATAACCGTAAAAAAGAATATGACCTCTCTCTAGATTATTATCAAAAATCCCTTGAAGCTTACTCTACAATTTTAGATCTAAACGATCCAAAAATTGTAAATCTGAACTTGAGAATCGCTAGTATTTATATCAGAAAAAAGAAGTTTGAAGAAGCCATTAAATATTATGAAAAGGGATTAGACACCTTTAAGGAAACATATGGAACAAACCATTTACTTACATCCGACTTCTATTATAACATTGCCAAAGCGTATGACAAAAAGAAGGATTTTAACACAGCTATCACTTATTATAACAAAGCTGTAATTGCAAACAAAAAAGATCAATCATCTAATAATGATGAAACCTTTTTTGATCCTAGCGAGTATTATGATTTAAAATTACTGCTGACCGTTCTTCATGGAAAAGCAAAAACATTACAATCTAAATATATTGAAAATGAAAACATAGAAGATTTATGTATCAGCCTAAAAATATACGAGGAAGCAGATATCCTTATCGATTACATCAGAAAATCTTATCAGAATTATCAAGATAAAATAGCATTTGCCTCCAGTGCAAGAGAAGTCTATTCTGATGCTATAAAAACTCAATTCCTATTTTATAAAGAAATAGAGGAACAACAAACTCTTGAAAAGATAATTTACTATATCGAAAAAAGCAAAGCCAACACACTTAAAGATTTAATCAATGAATCAAAGACAAAGGAATTTGCAGGATTATCTAAAGAATTATTAGAGTTAGAAAAAAACCAAAGAATTAATAGAGCGTTTTATCAATCCAGAATCATAGAAGAAAAATCCAAATCCGCTGCAAATAATTCAAGAATTCAAGAATATGAGAACAAGTTATCTCGCTTAAAAAATATAGAAGATTCATTAACCAACATTATAAAAAACAACTATCCTAAATATCATAGACTGAAATATCAAAATACAATTATCCTAGTTGATGATATTCAAAAAACACTAAAAGATAACACTACTTTATTGGAATTCTTTGTGTCAGATGATATCATTTATGCATTTATAATTACCAAAAGTAAAATAGAGGTAAAGGAACTAAATACTTCTGGGTTAGAAGAAAAAATTCAGGAATTTAGGAGAACAATTACAAATAAACAAACACTAGAATATAAAACGGTTGCCTATGGTTTATATCAGGATTTAATAGCCCCTTTAAAACATTTATTTACTGGGACTGAATTGATCATTGTACCGGACGGAGCTTTATGGCATCTTAATTTTGATTTATTATTAAGTAAAAAAGATAATACAAACAATCCAAAAGAATTATCATATTTATTGAAAGAACATATCATTTCATATGCAAATTCTGCTAACTTATTGTTAGCGCCACAAGAAAAAAGTGTTTTTAATTTCAAGCAAATGCAGAAGGAATGTTTAGCATTTTCTTTCTCTAATAGCAATGATCAACAAAACTCAAATACTATTAGCTTATCAGCTCTTACAGAACATGAAAACGATCTTCCCGGAACTCGAAAAGAAATCAAATCAATTGCAAACATAATCAATGGAAACTACTTTTATGGATTAGAAGCTGTAGAAAAGAATTTTAAAAAAAATGTGAGTCAATATAATATTCTGCATCTTGCATTACACGGTGAGGTTGATAACGAAAAACCTGAAAACTCTAAACTCTTTTTTACTCAAAGTAATGATTCTATAGAAGATGATCTTTTACATAGCCACGAATTATTTGCATTAAACATCCCTGCAGAACTCACCGTTCTCAGTGCCTGCAATACTGGAACAGGAAAAATCGCCAAAGGCGAAGGCATTATGAGTCTTGGAACTGCGTTCCAATACGCTGGTGCTAAAAGTCTATTATTGAGCAGTTGGGAAGTATCTGATCAAACCACACCTGATTTAATGAAACATTTTTATACTAATTTAAAGGAAGGGATGAGTAAAGCAGAAGCGTTACAACAAGCAAAACTTCAATACTTAAACAACGCCAATATAAATCGTATACATCCCTTTTATTGGGGAGGCTTTTATGTTTTAGGAGACACTACTCCGATTCAATTTAACAGCTATTATAATTGGTATTGGTCGATAACTATTGTTTCAATACTTATTTTACTTATTCTAGGATATCTTTGGTACAAAAAGAAAAAACAGACTTTATAAAACTCTAATAACTAGAGTCGCTATTCATCTAAAAAGGTTACTACTTTTTAACAAACCAAACTTATTATTAATCACTAATTGTTTACATTAGTATTATAGAATAAAAACTATGATATTAGTTACCGGAGCTACAGGCTTAGTAGGCACTCATTTATTAATTAAACTAGTAGAAGAAAAGCAGCACGTACGTGCATTATACAGAACAATTGATAAAAAAGAATATGCAAAAAATATATTTGCTCAATGCTGTAAACCTGAAGATAAAAATACATTCGACACTATAGATTGGGTACAAGGCGATCTTAATGATATTCCTACACTTACAAACGCTTTTGATGGAATTACTCACGTATACCACTGTGCAGCTATGATATCATTTAATCCTTCTCACTATAAAAAACTTCGTAAAACTAATATACAAGGTACTGCTAATATTGTAAATTTATCGCTGATTCATAATATACAGAAGCTTTGCTATGTAAGTTCAATAGCAACAATAAGCGAAAACAATCTACAAAAACCAATTAATGAAACTTCGGAGTGGAATCCAGAAATTTCTGATTCTGTTTATGCTATTACAAAATACGGCGCAGAAATGGAAGTTTGGCGTGGTACACAAGAAGGATTAGATACTGTAATTGTAAACCCTGGTATTATTATTGGCCGTGGTTTCTATAATTCTGGAAGTGGCTATTTATTTAAGAAAATCCATAAAGGAATGAAATTCTATACCACAGGCACCACAGGATATGTAGCTGTAAATGATGTAGTAAAAATAATGTATCGACTTATGAATAGTGAAATAAAAAATCAGCGATACATATTAGTTTCAGAAAATTTGAGCTTTAAAAGTGCATTCTCAATGATTTCTAAGGCACTTAATAAACCTACTCCAAAAAAGAAAGTGTCTCCATTTTTAATGAAAGTTGCTTTTTACTTACAAAAGTTCAGTCATACATTCTTTAAAACAAAAAGAACCATATTTAAGTCTTCTATAAAAAGTGCTTTCTCTAATTCCTTTTATGAAAATGATAAAATAAAAAAAGAACTTACCTATAGTTTTACTCCTATGGAAAAAGCTATTGAAACTACTGCTTCTTTTTTCCAGAAACAGCGCTAGGATTGGTTCTTTTCCTTACAGCATTTTCTTTTTCTACGTCCATTAATTCTTCCTTAATCGATTCTAGTTCATCTAAATCTTCGGGTAAAATCTTATCATCTTTAAGGTTATTTTTTGCCCTCTTAATCGAATCTGATATCTTTTTTAGCGAATCCTCTTCCTTTTTTAGCTTTTCAAATTTAATTTTTGAGATCTCTATATTGCTTTTCACCTTTTTAAAAATCTCTTCGTATTGATCCAACTGACTAGTATACCAATTATTATTGGCTTCAAATACTAAACTGTCAATCCCATGTTTTTCTAAAATATACGACTCCGGATTTATTTTTTGGATATCAAAAACCTTTTTATAACTTCCTTTTGCAGCTTTTACAAAGGCAATATCGGTAAGTATTTCAACCATCTTGTCCTCTGCAATAAGATTATCAGGTCTATCAGGCGAGTTTAATTTTTGACAAGAAAAACTAACCAAAATGATTGCAAAAACACTATATACTAAGCTCTTTTTCATCTATCAAAAGTTAATCGTTGCGCATTTTTAACATCATAAAATTTAAAATTCTTATATACTAAACTTCCATTGACGAATGTATGAGTAATTCTTGATTTGAAGGTAGTTCCTTCAAATGGCGACCAGCCACATTTATATGCTATATTATCGGTATTAACAGTCCACGGAGCATTTAGATCTACTAAAACCGCATCAGCACAATACCCTTCTTTAATGTAACCTCTCTTCTCAACCTGAAATAAGATCGCGGGATTATGACACATTTTCTCTACAATTTTTTCTAAAGAAATCTTATCTCTATGATAAAACTCCAACATCGCAGGTAATGCATGCTGCACTAATGGCCCTCCTGAAGGCGCTTTTGTATATACATTGTCTTTTTCATCCTTAGTGTGTGGAGCGTGATCTGTAGCAATCACATCTAATTTATCATCAAGCAGTGCTTGAAACAAAGCATCTCTATCTTTTGGAGTTTTCACAGCTGGGTTCCATTTTATCAAAGTACCTTTTTGCCTATAGTCCTCATTAGAAAACCAAAGGTGATGTATACACACCTCTGCCGTGATTTTTTTATCTTTTAATGGTATTTTATTTGTAAATAACTCTAATTCCTTTGCCGTAGAAAGATGAAAAACATGCAATCTCGCTCCGGTTTTTTTAGCTAAAGCAACAGCTCTAGAAGATGATAAATAACACGCTTCTTCACTTCTAATTATGGGATGCATATCAATGGGAATATCATCTCCATATCGCTCTTTATATATTGCAGTATTATTTTTAATCGTTTCCTCATCCTCACAATGTACCGAAATTAACAAGTCCGTCGATGAAAATATCTTTTCTAACACTTCAGGATTATCCACTAACATATTCCCTGTAGAAGAACCTAAAAATAACTTAAGACCTGCTACATTATTCGGATCGACCTTTAATATTTCTTCGAGATTATCATTTGTACCCCCAAACATAAAAGAGTAGTTAGCATAACTAGTTTTAGCTGCTATATCAAACTTTTCTTCAAGCTTTTCTATGGTGGTTGTCTGTGGATTTGTATTTGGCATCTCGATAAAAGAGGTTATTCCTCCTGCTATAGCAGCTCTAGATTCTGTCTCTATCGTGGCCTTATGTGTTAGCCCTGGTTCTCTAAAATGAACTTGATCATCTATAACTCCTGGCAAAAGATATTTTCCTTCTGCATCAAACACCTGCACATCTGGAGATTTAGCACTAATTTGGGAAGCTATTTCTTTAAAGAAACCATTCTCTATGTATACATCTCCGTTAAAAATCTTTCCTTCATTAACAATATTAGCATTCTTAATCAATACACTATTCATGATCATATTTCATAACTATTAAACATACTCTTTAATTTCATTCGTAAAACTCCAAAAACAGCTTCAGAAATAATTCCTTTACTCATCTTAGAGGTACCACGTGTTCGATCCGTAAATATTACGGGTATTTCTTTTATTTTAAATTTTGACAAATATGCTTTGTACTTCATTTCTATCTGAAAAGCATATCCAACAAACTTTATTTTATTTAGATTAATTTTCTCCAAAACTTCTCTTTTGTAGCAAACAAAACCTGCAGTAGTATCATGAATATTCATTCCAGTAATAAAGCGCACATATTTTGATGCTAACCAAGATAAAAGCACTCTACTCATTGGCCAATTAACAACATTGACACCTGTTACATATCGCGATCCTACCGCCACCTGTGATGTACCTTTAGCACAAGCATTATATAATCTTATTAAATCATTTGGATTATGTGAAAAATCTGCATCCATTTCAAAAATATATTCATAAGATCTTTCTAATGCCCATTTAAATCCAGTTATATAAGCTGTCCCCAGCCCCAACTTACCTTCTCTTTCTAATAAAAACAAATGTTCCGGATACTCTTCCTGTAGCTCCTTAACTTTTGCTGCTGTACCATCTGGAGAGTTATCATCTACAATCAAAATATCGAAATCACGCTGGAGTGCAAGCACATTTTTTATAATACGCTCCACATTTTCAATCTCATTGTAGGTAGGAATAATTACTACGGCATCCACCATCTAAGCTGTTTTCAGGCAAATATAACTAAATAATCACTAGATTATTTTTAGTTTTTAAGGCTATTATTATTGTTTATTTATATAACTATCCTAAAAAATTAGTGTTGCATCTTTATTTACAACACTTTATTTTATTATGTTATACCTATGACTTAATTTTACCCCTTTAGAAGAGTATGAAATTTATTGCAAGAGAACTTATTTCGACAGATTGGATCACCATAGTAATTATGGTATCAATTACGTTATTAGCATCTGCTAAACTTATAAATTCTATTCGTTTTTCTGAATTTATAATGCTTTTTAATACTAATAAATATATAGTTGTTAATCAAAAAGGAAATAAACTTTCTACATTTTTCAACTCAGTTCTTATTCTAGCACAGATTCTTTCTATATCTCTATTTGCATACTTATGTATAGAAGCTTTCCAATGGCAAGGAGATACTATTGATATGATGCTCTATTTTAAAATTGTTTCTCTTTACCTTTTTGTGTTTATCTGTAAAATTTTAGTTGAAAAGATCATTTCAACAATATTTTCAATAGAAACTTTGATTGAAGATTATTTATTCTATAAAATATCATATCGTAATTTTTTGGGGGTTATTTTATTACCTCTTAATTTATTATTCGTTTATAGTGTGAAACCTTCAAAAATTGTTATGATTGTTTTGATAGTTTCTTTACTATTATTAAACCTAATCATACTTTTTTCTGTATACAGAAGGAATGAAAACGTCATTTTAAACAACTTGTTTTATTTTATTTTGTATCTTTGCGCTCTTGAAATCGCACCCTATTTTATGCTGTACAAGCTAATTATATAATTATTAGGATGACGTATTAGAAATAAAGACTATATATGAAAGTGAAAACGATTTTGGTCTCACAGCCAGAGCCTAAAGTAGAAAATTCGCCTTATTTCGAACTTGAGGAGAAAGAAAAGGTAAAAATTGACTTTATACCGTTTATTCACGTAGAGGGCGTAGATGCTAAGGAAGTGAGACAACAAAAAGTAGATTTATCGCAATACACCGCGATTATACTTACCAGCAGAAACTCTGTAGATCATTTTTTCAGAATCGCTGAAGAAATGCGTTTTAAAGTTCCTGACGCTCTTAAGTATTTTTGTCAGAGTGAAGCAGTTGCTTATTACTTGCAAAAGTATGTAGTTTACAGAAAAAGAAAGATTTACGTGGGTAAACGTACTTTTCAAGAGTTAACTCCTCTGATTAAGAAATATAAAAATGAGAAGTTTTTATTACCTTCTTCCGATAAATTAAAGCCAGAAATTCCAGACACTTTAGATAATTTAAAAGTACAATGGAAGCAAGCTATCTTTTATAAAACAGTAGTTAGTGACCTTTCTAACTTAAGAGATGTATTTTATGATATTTTAGTGTTTTTTAGCCCTTCTGGGATAAAATCACTATTTGAAAACTTCCCTGATTTCAAACAGAACGATACACGTATTGCCGTTTTTGGAAATTCTACAGTAAAAGCTGCTAAGGAACATAATTTGGAAGTAAACATACAAGCTCCAACTCCAGAAACACCTTCAATGACTATGGCTTTACAGAAATACATTAAAGAAGCAAATAAAAAATAAACATATACTAATTATCTATTTAGATAGTTAGTAAAATAAATAAAGCCAGGAACTTAAATTCCTGGCTTTATTTATTTCCGAAAATTACTTTTTCGTTATCTATTCCTAAAAACCATATCGTTGTGGACCTCCTCTACGGATCTCCTCATTTGCATATGATTCAAACTTTTTGAAATTTTCTCTAAATGCATTTGTTAACTTAAATGCAGTTTTATAATACTTTTCATCATTATCCCAAGTTGCTCTTGGGCTAAGTAATTTTGTCGGAACTCCTGGGCACTCTCTTGGCTGAGCAACTCCAAACACAGAATGAATATGATAGTTGTCATAAGAATATAATCCTAGATCACCATTAAGAACCGCCTGAATCATAGCACGTGTATATTTTAACTTAATCCTAGTCCCAACACCATAAGGTCCACCGGTCCATCCTGTATTTACTAACCATACATTTACACCAGTATCCTTCATTTTTTTAACCAACATTTCTGCATATTTAGCAGGATGTAATGGCATAAATGGCGCACCAAAACAAGCAGAAAAAGAAGGTGTCGGCTCAACAACTCCAGCTTCAGTTCCAGCAACTTTTGCCGTATACCCCGATATAAAATGATATGCGGCTTGACTTGGAGTTAGTTTTGAAATAGGAGGCATTACACCAAATGCATCAGCAGTTAAAAAGAATATGTTCTTTGGGTTTTTACCAATAGAAGACTCCTGAATATTTTCAATATGATAAATTGGATAACTTACTCGTGTATTCTGAGTTATTGAAGTATCTGCATAATCAACCTCTCCATCATTATCCATTATTACATTTTCCAGAATCGCTCCTTTTTTAATGGCTCCATATATCTCTGGTTCTTTTTCTGCAGAAAGGTCAATTACTTTTGCATAGCAACCACCTTCGAAATTGAAAATAGTATTTTCTTTTGTCCATCCGTGTTCATCGTCTCCAATTAATTTACGATTAGGATCCGTAGACAATGTAGTTTTACCTGTTCCAGAAAGACCAAAAAAGATAGCTGTATCTCCTTGTTCACCAACATTAGCTGAGCAATGCATTGGAAGCGTCTCTTTATATACTGGTAATATGAAATTCAACGCAGAAAAAATACCTTTTTTGATCTCACCTGTATATCCAGTTCCACCAATAAGTGCTATTTTTTTTGTAAAATTTAATATTGCGAAATTATGCTGGCGTGTACCATCAACAGATGCATCAGCCATAAAACCCGGAGCATTAATCACCGTCCATTCTGGATCAAACTCTTTTAACTCCTCTTCTGTTGGCCTAAGAAACATATTATAAGCAAACATATTAGACCAAGGATACTCATTGATCACTCTTATGTTTAATTTATAATCGGGATCTGCACAAGCATAGCTATCTCTTACAAATATCTCCTTACCGGAAAGGTATGAGATAACTTTATCATACAGCGCATCAAAAGCATCTGGCTCGAAAGGAATATTGATATCACCCCACCAAATTTTTTCGGCGGTTATTTGATCTTTTACAATAAAACGATCCATTGGTGAACGACCGGTAAACTCACCCGTGTTAACAGCTAATGTTCCATTTTTGGTAAGTTTTCCCTGTTCTTTTTGCACCGTTTCTTCCTGAAGCTCTTCTGGAGATAACTGGTAGCGTATTGTTGCATTTTCAATACCGTAATGCTTTAACGAAATCGTTTTCGTAATTGGATACAGTGGTTCCATAAAAATATGTTGTGTTTGTTATGTTTGACAAAATTATAAATAAAAACTACACCAACCGTCAAAAAAATCACTTAATCTTAACAAGGGAAATTATAAAGAAAATCCAACCAAAAATTAACATCAACCCTCCTAAAGGTGTAATAAAACCAATACTTGATAAAGAAATTCCTAATAATTCATCCATGACCAAAAGATAAATTGATCCAGAAAAAAGAATCATTCCTATTAAGATGAAATAAAAAACACGTTTTTTGGCAACATCTTGTATTATAGTCATGTTACCTAAAATAATACAAAAAATCGCATGATACATTTGATAACGAATACCCGTCTTAAAGGATTCGATATTACCCCCATCTACCATTTTCTCTAATCCATGTGCTCCAAATGCCCCTAACAATACGGCTAATAAAGCCGCAACTCCTCCGGTAATCAAAATTGTTTTATTCATTCCTTTTTCAGCAATAATTGATCATTTTTTTAAATAAAAAATGAATTTTAGACAAATTTTATCTCAAAATATAATGAATACGCCAAAATAGAGAACTTACTTTTTGATGTATTTACTACATTCGCATCAAAGTTATCAAAATAATATTTAGATATGCGAAAGATACTAGTCATTGGCGCAGGTAAATCAACAGCAGTTTTAATCAAATATTTTCAGGACAAATCTATTTCTGAAAATTTAGATATTACCATTGGAGACATTTCTCTTACAAACGCAAAAGCATTAGCTGCTAATCACCCTAATACCAAGGCTATTACACTAGATGTTTTTGATCAAAACTCTAGAAAAAAAGCTATCGAAAGTGCAGATATTGTAGTCTCCATGTTACCTGCACGATTTCACATTGAAGTTGCCAAAGATTGCCTAAGATTAGAAAAATCAATGGTAACTGCTTCTTACGTGAGCCAGGAAATGAAAGAACTGCATGAAGAAGTGAAGAAAAAAGGACTTATCTTCATGAACGAAATCGGAGTAGATCCTGGCATTGATCACATGAGTGCTATGCAAGTGATTGATAGAATAAGAAATCAAGGAGGTAAAATAATTTTATTCGAATCTTTTACCGGAGGACTTGTAGCCCCAGAAAGCGACACTAATCTTTGGAATTATAAATTCACTTGGAACCCCAGAAATGTGGTAGTTGCAGGACAAGGAGGTGCTGCAGAATTTCTTCAAGAAGGAACGTACAAATACATCCCTTATCATAAACTATTTAGAAGGACAGAATTTCTAGAAGTAGAAAAATATGGTCGTTTTGAAGCATATGCGAATAGAAATTCATTAAAATACCAAAGCATATATGGCTTAGAAGACATTCTAACTTTGTACCGTGGTACAATAAGAAGAGTAGGGTTTTCTAAAGCTTGGAATATTTTTGTACAATTAGGAATGACCGCAGATGATTACACCTTAACCAACTCAGAACACATGAGTTACCGTGATTTCACAAACTCATTTCTAGCATACTCACCGACAGATTCAGTAGAATTAAAGCTACGCCATTATCTAAAAATCGATCAAGATGATATCATATGGGATAAGTTATTAGAACTCGACATTTTTAACATTGATAAAAAAGTCGGGATTCCTAATGCAACACCAGCACAGATCTTACAAAAAATTTTAATGGACAAATGGACATTAGATGAAGGTGATAAAGATATGATTGTTATGTACCATAAGTTTGGATATGAACTTAATGGAGAGCGTAAACAAATAGACGCTACGATGGTTAGCATTGGAGAAGATCAAAAATATACTTCTATGGCAAAAACTGTTGGACTTCCTGTGGCAATGGCAACGTTAAAAATACTAAATAAAGAAATCACATCTACCGGAGTACAAATACCTATTACCGAAGAAATATACGCACCTATACTAAAAGAACTAGAAGAGTACGGAATTATATTTAATGAAAAAGAGCGTGAATACCTAGGATATAATCCTGATGGTGTTAAAGGATAATTCTAAAAAAAGTCCTAATTCTAAATCTTATCCTCTATTTTTGGTTAATAATTGTAATCATATACCTTTATGAAAAGCCAATATGGTAATCTAAAAATAGACGGTATAGACAAAGAGATTCTTCGTAACCTTATGGAAGATGCGCGAAGACCTATCCTCGAAATTGCCAGAAAAATTGGTATTTCGGGTGCTGCTATTCACCAAAGATTAAGAAAACTAGAAGCTTCAGGTCTTATCGCAGGATCTAAATTTATTATCGATCCAAAAATATTAGGATACAAGACTATGGCTTTTGTCGGAGTGTACTTAGATAAAGCTGTCAGCAACCCTAAAGCGGTTAGACAGTTAAAAGATATCCCTGAAGTTATCGAATGCCATTACACCACTGGAAATTGGTCGATTTTTATTAAAATCCTTTGTAAAGATAATGAACACTTGATGAATGTATTGAATAAAGAAATACAAGCCATCGAAGGTGTTTCAAGAACCGAAACATTTATATCTTTAGACCAACAAATAAGCAGACAGATCAAAATATGACAATCAAGATTAGTCCTTTTACTATTGGCTTAATAGGATTTCATCTTTTATTCTTGATAATAAAAATTTTCATTGGAGATTTTTTCTTAATGGATTCCTATGAATATTATGAATTAGCTAAGAACATTTTAACTGATTTCGAATTCTACTCAAGAGATTTGAATGACGCTATAGATTACCGACATTATACAAAAAGACCTCCTTTATATAGTATATTTATCATTATCTCTTCTTTATTTTTAAAAACCAAAATAGGGATATTACTGTGTCAAAATCTTATTTCCATATGCAGCATATTACTGATCAAAAAAGTGTTTGAGGAAAATAATTTCAAAATAAACAATGGTCTATTTTTCTTTTTTATTATTGCATCTATAAATCAATTCATATACAGCAATCTTATAATGAGTGAGATTTTTTTTCAATTCATTATAGTACTGCTCGTCTATAGATTGCATCAGTGCTTAAAAAACCCTTCTTGGAAAAATATCCTTTGGTATCAAATAGTTATAATACTATTGTTTCTAACAAAACCTGTTTTTTATTTATTTATAGTTCCTAATATTCTTATCACCTATTTACTATATAAAAAAACCAAAATCCGATTTAGCCCTCTTAGCGCTATCCTACCAATCCTAATTTTTATTTTATACTCTTCATGGAATTTTAAAAGAACCGGAAGCACTGATTTTTCAAGCATTCAGAACATTAATTTATTAGAATGGAATCTGAAATACTTTCATGAGAATAAATTCGGTGCAGAAAAAGCTAAAACAATTTCTGATCAAATCAAACAAGATGCAATAGCAATTAATAGTTACAAAAAGCAACAAGATTTTATAAAAAGAGAGGTGATCTCGTATCTAAAAGATGACATCGTAGGCTACGGTATATTTCACGCAAAAGGATGTGTACGAATATTTATAGATCCGGGTAGATTTGATTTATTTAATTTTTTCAAAATGCATTCTGAGAACCCAGAAATTGGTCTACTACACCATATTAATAACAAAGGTATTCGAGGAGCAATAACCTTTCTAAAAAACCAACCGATACCCCTTCTTTTTATCTTGAGTATTATTTTGATTTTTAACCTCTTAAAAGGCGTTGGATTTATTTGGTTTTGGATAAAGAATTATCGTGAAACAAGTTTCATATTAGCAACAATATTATTTATTATTTTATATATCGTTGCACTGACAGGTCCTTTGGGAGCTTCAAGATTTTTCGTACCTATTCTGCCTAGTTATTTAGTTATATCCGTATTAGGCTTTAGTAATTTAACAACTTCACTAAAGAGTTACTACACAGAGAAAAAAAGAAAGAAATTATTGAATTAATACATCCTTAACTTCGCCATCTTCCTGATATTCTGTATCTGTATTAATTTTCCATAAATCAATTTTGGTGTTGTTTACGATATTCTCTGCTGCTAGGATTCCCATTAAAATAGAATGATCCTGATTATTATATTTAAAAGCACCATATCTACCTATTGGAGTTAATTTGTCTATCCCAATAAGATAATCTTCTATAACATCAAGATGCTCACGATATCCTATTTCGTATACAGGATAACATTTAGGAACTCGTACAATCTTGGTATTTTCTATTATTTCTGTCTCTCCTATTAATTTTAGAGTTTTCAGCTCTTTGATAGCTATATCGCTAAGATATTGATCCTTTTCTTTCCATATTGGGTCTGCATCAAAAGCCCAAAATTCTAAACACAGAATAGTGCTGTTTTTACCTTTATTTAAACTTGGACACCAATTCCTAAAATTGGTAATTCTCCCATGTCTAACTTCTGGAGAATGCACGTAAATCCAATTATCCTCAAATAAATCATCTCTATCTATCTCTAAATACACCAAAATTGTGTTTCTAAAATATAACTTATTAGAGGCGTCTAAAACCGACTTCGGAACAGAACCTATTCCTTTGAGCAAAGAGGTTAGCGGCATAGATGATATTATATAATCGGCTTCGTGTTTCTCTCCATCTACTGTTATTACTCCTTTACACTGATTATTCTCTATAACAATACTCTGAACAGGTTTATTTTTATGTATAACTCCACCGTTATCTTCGACATAACTTGCTGAACGCTCATACAGAGTACCTGTACCATTTTTCGGATATGAAAACTCATCCACCAAAGTTTTATGTTTATTTCCTTTATTTCCTTTAAAAGCGTTCCATACCGCTTCAAACAAAGAGAGTCCTTTTATTCGTTGCGCAGCCCAATCGGCATCAATTTTAGAGCAGGGTATACCCCATAATTTTTCTGTATAATATTTAAAGAAAATAGTATATAGCTTTTTTCCAAAACGATTAGTAACCCATTTCTCGAAGGTTTCTGGATTTCTTATTGGGAATATACGCTGTTTTCCGTAGTAAAATAGAATACTAAAAATTGTAGTAATTGATAGATTACTCAGTACATTTAATAATTTAAGAGGATAATCAAAAAACCGTTTTTTGTAATATATCCGTGTAAGACGACTTACTAATGCATAATCTTCTTTTATTATTTCATCAAAGAAATTATTGATCTTAGGTTCTTTAGAAAAGAATCTATGCGGCCCTAAGTCTACTCTTTGTCCCCAAAGATCAAAACTTCTAGACATTCCTCCAATATAAGGAGATGCCTCAAAAACCACTACATCTATATCATTTTTACTAAGCGTATACGCAGCGCTTAGTCCTGCCGGTCCAGCACCAATGATAATTACCTTTTTCACCAATTTATTTTATATATAAAATTAGTGGCAAAAGATACTGAAATAAAAACAAGACAAAGCCTAATATCTTTCTATATTCCCTAATCTCTTCTACCTAAAAACATGGATATAAAATAAAGTAATGTAGCTAAGGATCCTAAAGCAGCTACTAAATAAGTTCTTGCCGCCCATTTTAATGCATCTTTTGCACCATTATATTCTTCTTGATTAACCATTCTATTATCTTCTAACCAAGCTAAAGCACGATTACTAGCATCATACTCCACCGGAAGTGTAATAAAAGCGAATAATGTAGTCACTGCAAACAAAATAATACCAATTAGAAAGATTGTATTTCCAAGTAAAGAACCTGTAAAAGATAATCCTAAACCAACCATGATAACAAGGTTCGACAACTTACTAGCAATACCTACAGCTGGAACAATCTTAGACCTCATTGTAAGCCAACTATATGCTGTTGCATGTTGCACTGCATGACCCACCTCATGAGCTGCTACGGCTGCAGCGGCTGCATTTCTTTGGCTATACACTACCTCACTTAAATTAACTGTTTTATTTCTCGGATTATAGTGATCCGTTAATTGTCCTTTAGTCGAAATAACCTTTACATCACGTATCCCATTATCATCCAACATTTTTTGAGCAATCTCAGCCCCACTCATTCCATTTTGTAAGTGTACATTAGAATAATGCTTGAATTTACTTTTTAGCTTATTACTAACATAAGAACTTACTAAGAAGATAACCCCTGCTATTACATAATATCCCATCATAATTAAAAACTTTTTGTTATTAAATTTACAACAATAAAAGCAAAAACCTCGCCATAAAGACGAGGTTTTCAGTTAAATAAACTTGAGTTAGCCAATAAGTCGAGTTTAACTTAAATAGTTATTTACATCTTCCAGAGGAAGGTTAAATGCTTCTGAAATAGCAGGATACACAACATCTCCATTGATTACATTTAATCCTTTTTTAAGAGGTTCGTTATCTGCACAAGCTGCTTTCCAACCTTTATTTGCTAATTGGATAGCATATGACAAAGTTACATTTGTAAGTGCCAAAGTTGACGTATAAGGTACTGCTCCTGGCATATTTGCTACAGAATAATGCACCACATCATCTATAATATAAACTGGATCTTGATGTGTAGTTGGTTTTGTAGTTTCAAAACACCCGCCTTGATCTACAGCTACATCTACCAATACCGTTCCTGTTCGCATATCTTTAAGCATATCACGAGTGATAAGCTTAGGTGCTTTTGCTCCTGGTATTAATACACCTCCAATAATTAAATCAGACGTTTTTATATGTTTACGAACTGTATATTCGTTTGAGAATTCAGTATTTACGTTAGCTGGCATTACATCATCAAGGTAACGTAACCTTTTCATACTAATATCAAGAATAGTAACATCAGCTCCCATTCCTGCTGCCATCTTAGCTGCTTGAGTACCTACTACACCACCACCAAGAACTAATACCTTAGCTGGAGCAACTCCAGGCACACCACCAAGAAGAATTCCTCTTCCTTTTAATGGTTTCTCCAAATATTTAGCTCCTTGTTGGATCGACATACGTCCCGCTACTTCACTCATCGGTGTAAGTAATGGCAAACTACGATCAGGATCTTCTACTGTTTCGTAAGAGATACAAACGGATCCACTCTCAATCATAGCTTTTGTTAAAGGCTCACTTGATGCGAAATGGAAATATGTGAATAATAACTGATCTTTCTTGATCAATTTATATTCTGGTTCTATAGGCTCCTTCACCTTTATAATCATTTCTGCCGTTGCATACACCTCTTCTATAGTAGGTAATATTTTTGCACCAGCTTCAATATATTCTTCATCACTAAAACCACTCTGAAGACCAGCATTTTGCTGAATGAAAACAGTGTGACCATGTCCAACGAGCGCCATCGTACCAGCAGGTGTAACACCTACTCTGTTCTCGTTATTCTTGATTTCCTTAGGAACACCAATTATCATATTCTTATTTTTGGGTCGAAAATAGAAGTTTTCTTGAAATAAACCAATAAAATACACTTAAAAAATATCTTATCCGTAATTTAACAAAACTTAGCAAAACTTGTTAAAAAACAATCAGGATTGGTAGTTTTCTTTAGTTTTTATAGCGAATTTTAAAATAGAGTAATAAAAAGCCTGATATCAAAGTAATCAGATTACATAAAATTATAGGTAAACTTTTTATCAAAAGACCATAACCCAACCAACATGATACTCCGATCACAAAAATTAATAACATCGACAGTGATAAACTTTCTGCGGATTTAGTCTTCCAGGTTTTATACACTTGTGGCAAAAAAGCAGCTGTAGTCAAAGTTGCTGCAACAAATCCAAGAATTTCTACCGAGTTGATCATATCTGTTACTAAAAAAGTCATAAACTTATTATAGTCACACTGAACCTGTCGAAGTGTTACAACATAAAAGTCTTCGATAGGTTCAGACTGACATAAATTTCTTTCTAAGAACTACCCAACAACATTTACAATCTTACCTGGCACTACGATCACTTTTTTAGGTGTTCGTCCATCCAATTGTTGTTGTGTTTTTTCGTGTGCCATAACTGCAGCTTCAATATCCTCTTTACTTAAATCCAAAGGAAGTTCCATTGTAAAACGCATCTTACCATTAAAGGATATAGGATATTGTTTTGTGCTTTCTACCAAATGTTTTTCCTCAAAAATTGGAAAAGCAGCTGTAGCTATAGATTCATTATGACCTAATTTATTCCATAATTCTTCTGCTATATGCGGAGCATATGGAGAAACTAGTATCAATAATGGTTCTAAAATTTCTTTGCTATTACATTTCTGAGCAGTTAATTCATTTACTGCAATCATAAAGGTACTTACCGAAGTATTAAAAGAAAAGTTCTCTATATCTTCTTCTACCTTTTTAATGGTTTTATGTAAGGTCTTTAAATTATCCTTTGTAGGTTCTGCATCCGTTACACCAAAAGCATCTCCATTATGGTATAGTTTCCATAATTTCTTTAAAAATCCATGTACACCAGTAATTCCTGCTGTATTCCAAGGTTTTGCTTGCTCTAATGGCCCTAAGAACATTTCGTATAATCGTAAACTATCGGCTCCATATTGATCGCAAACACCATCCGGATTTACTACATTAAACCATCTTTTGGACATTTTTTCTACCTCTCTCCCGACAATGTACTTACCATTTTCAAGTTCAAATTCTGCATCCTTAAATTGCGGTTGCCAATTTTTTAAATCCTCAGGCAATAACTCATCAGATGCATTTATCATATTAACATCCACTCTAAGTTCCTCTACATCGTACTGATCTTTCAATCCTTTGGAAACATATTTATTCGTGCCACTGATCCTATAAACAATAGCACTAGTGCCCAAAATCATTCCTTGGTTGATTAGCTTCTTCGCAAATTCATCCACAGGAACAATTCCTCTATCAAATAAAAATTTCTGCCAGAAACGTGCATATAATAAGTGACCAGTTGCGTGCTCACTTCCTCCTATATATAGATCTACTTCTTTCCAGTAGTTAATTGCATCTTGCGAAAAAACCTCATCTTCGTTATTAGGTTCCATATATCTATTAAAATAATACGAACTTCCCGCCCAACCCGGCATAGTATTTAACTCCAAAGGAAAAACTGTATCATGATCTATAAAATCATTAGATACGACTTCATTTTTAGTAGTATCCCAAGCCCAAACATCTGCTCTACCTAATGGCGGTTCACCTGTTTCGGTTGGTAAATATTTTTCTACTTCAGGTAATTCTATTGGTAAATGTTTTAGCTCAATCATTTGCGGCATACTGTCTACATAATACACCGGAAACGGCTCTCCCCAATATCGCTGACGACTAAATACAGCATCACGCAATCTATAATTGATTTTACCTTTTCCTTGACCTAACTTTTCTAATTCGTAAATCGCAGTTTTTACTGCTTTTTTATACTTTAATCCATTTAAGAAATCAGAATTAGCAATGATGGTATTGTCTTTATCCGCAAACGCTTCTTCAGAAATATCTACTCCTTCAAAAATATTAGGAATATCAATATCAAAGTGTTTTGCAAAATCATAATCACGTTGATCTCCACAAGGTACAGCCATTACAGCTCCTGTACCATATCCTGCTAACACGTAATCGCCAATCCAGATTGGCACAGGTTCATTTGTAAATGGATGCTCTGCGTAAGCACCTGTAAAAACCCCACTGATTGTTTTTACATCAGCCATACGATCACGTTCACTACGTTTTGCTGTAGCTTCTATATAAGCTTCAATTTCGGCTTTTTGTTCTGGAGTAGTAATTTTAGCTACTAATTCATGTTCTGGAGCCAATGTCATAAAACTAACACCAAAAATAGTGTCAGGACGCGTAGTAAACACATCAATCACCTCATCATGATCTTTTACATTAAAGGTTACACTTGCTCCTTCTGAACGACCAATCCAATTTGTTTGAGAATCTTTTAGAGGCTGCGGCCAATCAATCGTATTTAATCCGTCAATTAAACGTTGTGCATATGCAGAAATACGCATACTCCATTGCGTCATCTTTTTGCGGATCACCGGATAACCACCACGTTCAGAAACTCCATTAACGATTTCGTCATTTGCTAACACTGTTCCTAATTGCGGACACCAGTTCACCTCTGTCTCGGCAAGATAGGTTAACCTATATTTTAATAATACTTCTTGTTTTTCTTTAGATGAAAAAGCATTCCAACCTTCAGACGTGAAAACAATCACATCTTCATCACATACTGCATTAATATTTGTATTTCCTTCTTCGGAAAACAATTGTTCTAATTCAGAAACTGACCTTGCCTTATCAGCATCATTATCATACCAAGAATTAAAAAGCTGAATAAAAATCCACTGTGTCCATTTATAAAATGTAGGATCACTCGTTTTAACTTCTCGACTCCAATCAAAAGAAAAACCAATTTTATCTAATTGTTGACGATATCTAGCAATATTGTCTTTAGTAGTGATTGCAGGATGTTGCCCAGTCTGGATAGCATATTGCTCTGCTGGCAACCCAAATGAGTCATATCCTTGCGGATGTAATACATTGAAACCTTTGTGACGTTTATATCGAGCATAGATATCACTAGCAATATATCCTAATGGATGCCCAACATGAAGTCCAGCTCCTGACGGATAAGGGAACATATCAAGTACATAATATTTTGGTTTATCGCTGTTATTTTCAGCTTTAAACGTTCCATTCTCTGCCCAATAGGCTTGCCATCTGGCTTCAATCGTATTAAAATCGTAACTCATGATCTGAAATTAAGACCGCAAATTTACGATTTTATGCGAGTTAAGTATACTTTTTCATCTTAGTTTTTAGCCTTTCTAGCTTTTGCTTCCATTGGTTGCAAACAACTATAAACAAATGCGTTTGTAGGTGTCTCTACGCCTAGTTTTTTACCTTCTTTTACAATAAATCCATTAAAATTATCTAACTCTGAAGGCTTACCCTCCATAATATCCCGCTGTGTAGAGGCTGTTGCAGTATATGGCTGTTTACCAATAAAATTCATAATTCCTTCTACAATGTTTGGTGGCATTGCAACTTCTTTTTTTAGAGCGACTTGATATATCTCCAGAGCAGTATTTCTAAGCATTTTATTCAATTCTGGATGCGCATACATTTCTCCTATTGTCGCTCTAGTTAATGCTCCTAAACCACTAACGGTAGCAATGAACATAAATTTACTCCAGATATCTCCTTGAATATTCTCTGAAACTTTATTCTTAAACCCTGCTTTATCAAAAACTTCTTTTACTTTTAATAAACGCTCCGAAGTATTTTCATTTAATTCTCCAAAAATTACCTCTGGAGCATGACCGAAATGTGAAATAACTCCAGGAGATTCAATTTTGCTATAAATCTTACACAACCCTCCCAAAACATATTTTGGATCAATGACAGACATTACTTTTTCAGTATTATCTGCGCCATTTTGAAGGGGAATTACAATAGTATCTTCTTTTAGCATTGGCTTAATAAGTTCTGCAGCTTCTATAACCTGCCAAGATTTAGTACAGATCAATATCAGATCCGCCTTATCAACTTTTTTGATATCATCCGTTACAAGAAAAGGCTTAGTTTCGAAATCGCCATCAATACTTTTAATCTTTAATCCATTATTAAGTATTGCTTGAAGATGGGTTCCTCTAGCAATCATAGATACTTTTTGTCCAGAATGAGATATTTTACCTCCGAAATATCCTCCAACACCACCAACACCAATAATTACTGTATGCATATTTATGGATTATTTGATCAAATGAGGCAATCCCTAATTTAAGCATTAGACCATTATTAAAATTCCTTTGTACGGAATATACTCTTTATTAAGATTTCAAAAAAAGAAAATGGCGATAATATCAATTACCACCATTTTATCACTTAATAAAAAACTTTACTTTAACAAAGTTGAGAAGCAGTAGTATGGCAGAGTGCTCTGCGACTTGCTAGACTAATTCCTCCTCCTTTAATCTTATTTAAATTAAGTAAAGAAATCTTTGTTTTTTTAAGCTTTAACGTTTTGATGTCTTTTTTCATAATGGTTTTAAGTTTTAGTGAATTATAAATTTAACACCCAATCTTATCACATATTAACAATTGAGCGTTTTGGTTTATTTAATGTTGAAGTTCTACTTAAATCTGTGGAATTACGAAACAAAATAAAATAACCTGACAGAGTTTTAGTATCCAAAAGACATTTTAGACAAACATATAGTTAAAACCGAAAAATTTTTACTCTTATTATTCGTTATCCAAATAGTAAAAATTAATTACACCTCTTAATACCGAGATCCTATTTTAGTAACAGGATTAATTTATTATTTTTACCTGCAAAACAAATCTCTATGGGCTCATCTTTCGAAAAATATCAGAAGCGTAGACTAATATCCTCTTACTTCTCTGTGGTGATTAGTATCTCTCTGGTACTTTTCCTTTTAGGTTTATTAGGGCTTTTGGTATTAAACACTAAAAAAGTAGCTGATCACTTTAAAGAAAAAATTGCACTTACCATTTATTTAAAAGATACTGCAAAAGAAGTAGAGATAAAACAGATGGAAAAAAGTTTAGCACTTGCAGAATACACAAAATCAACTACCTACATTTCTAAGGAAGAAGCGGCCGAAGAGCACAGCAAAGATATAGGAGAGAATTTTATGGATTTTCTTGGTTATAATCCTTTACAAAATTCAATTGATGTTTATCTTAAAGCTGACTTTGTAGATCAAGTAAAAATTGATGAAATTACTACTACTATTACCAAAAAAGATTTTGTTGACGAAGTAACATATGATAAGCCTCTAATTTCTTTGTTAAATGATAATATCAAGAAAATAAGCTTTTGGGTATTACTAATTAGTGGGATTTTTACTTTTATCGCAGTACTTTTAATTAATAGTTCTATACGACTTTCCGTTTATTCTAAACGATTTATTATTAAGACTATGCAGATGGTAGGAGCCACGAAAAGATTTATACGCAAACCTTTTGTTTGGAAAAGTGTTCGTTTAGGAATGATAGGTGCTATTGTTGCTCTAATTGGTGTTGCTGTAGTTTTATATTATTTAGATAAGGCTTTTCCGGAACTAACATTGCTTAGTGATAAAATATTATTGATAGGTTTGTTCGGAGGAGTTTTTGGGATTGGAATTTTAATTACCTGGATTAGTACTTTTTTTGCTACCCAACGTTTCCTAAATCTGAGAACTGATGAATTATATTATTAAAGAGTAAATTCATGAAACCAATTTATTGGAACGTTGACCCAGAAATCACAACTCTTTTTGGTGTTTTTCCATTAAAATATTATGGATTGTTATTTGTAATAGGACTGCTATTAAGCTACCGAATTCTAAAAAAAGTATTTATTACAGAAAACATTTCTTTAAAAAACCTGGATACACTTGCTAACTATATATTTATTGGCACGCTAGTAGGTGCAAGATTAGGACATTGTTTATTTTACGATTTTGAATATTTCTCGCAACACCCTTTAGAAATTTTCCTCCCATTTAAAATATCCTCCAATGGTTGGAATTTTACTGGTTTTACAGGTCTTGCTAGCCATGGTGGTGCAATTGGAATTTTAATCGCCATTACAATTTTTATAAAAAAGACCAAACTACCTTTTTTATGGATTATGGATAAAATAGCTATTGTAATTCCTATTGGATGTGCTTTTATTAGATTTGGCAACTTTATGAATTCAGAAATCTATGGCAAACCAACCAATAGTAATTATGGAGTTGTTTTTATGAAAGATGATTTAATCGCTAGACACCCTACTCAATTGTATGAAGCCTTTTCTTTTCTAACTATTTTTGTAATTCTGTGGTTTATAAATAAAAAGAAAATATTCTTTAACCAAAATGGAGTTGTATTTGGCATATTTTTGATTTTAATGTTTTCTGCTAGATTCATCATAGAATTTTCTAAAGAGAATCAGGTAGCTTTTGAGGATAGTATGGTATTAAACATGGGACAAATGCTTAGTATTCCATTTATTATTACTGGTGCAATATTAATTATTTTGAAAATCAACAAAAGAGAAGTAGTTGCTTCTCAAACTTAAAGCGTATGAAAAAATTAGGGAAAATTTGGTTTGCTTGTGCTTTTGTTCTTTTTATAGTCTTTATAACAATTGCTTTTCAAACCTTTAAACCTATACAAAATGTACAACCAGATGATGTAATAAAAATAACAGGAGTTGTTTCAAAAATAGAAGAACGAAGTGGTTTTGATATTGCCATCACTTTAGAAAACGATCCTCATTACTATTATATCAATCGTGGATTAGAATATGGATTAACTATAGAAAAGTTACAAGATCAAATACTAAATAAAAAAGTGGTTTTGTATCCTATTCATAGATGGACTATATTTACACCTGACAAGATCATGGGACATATAGCTAAACTAATGATTGATGATCAGGTAATTTTTAATGAAATTAACAACGACATTCATGAGCAAACATTCTAACAATACTTCAGTGCACAAACCGGATTTTGTTTTTGGTAAAAAGAACTATGTAGTAATGGCTATCGGAATTGCAGTAATTGCACTAGGATTTATTCTTATGGCAGGAGGAGGAAGTGACGATCCCAACGTTTTTAATCCTGACATCTATAGTTTTAGAAGAATCCGATTAGCTCCTATGGTCGTTTTAATTGGTTTTGGAATTGAGGTCTACGCTATTTTATTGAATCCTGACAAGAAGAAAAACTAACAAACAAACAATTTCTATTCTGGTAATTATATATTTGCATCGAAATTTACAAATTGTTCCTTATGGAAACTATTGATGCGATTATTTTAGGTGTTATTCAAGGGCTTACAGAATTCTTACCTGTTTCTTCTAGTGGCCATTTAGAACTTGGCAAAGCTATTCTTGGTGATGAAAGTGTCCCAGAAGAATCATTACTGTTTACAGTAGTCTTACATTTTGCAACTGCGCTTAGTACTATTGTTATATTTAGAAAAGATATTTTTCAAATTATCAAAGGTCTTCTACAATTCAAAAGGAATGATGAAACCATGTTTTCTTTAAGAATTATAGTATCAATGATTCCCGCAGTATTAGTTGGTTTATTTTTTGAAGAACAATTGGAACAACTTTTCGGAGGAAATATTCTTCTAGTAGGTTTTATGTTAATTATTACCGCAATCCTTTTATGGCTAGCTGATAAAGCTAAGGATACTAATAAGATAGTTACTACATCTAATGCATTTGTTATAGGAATCGCGCAAGCGATTGCTATGCTACCTGGAATTTCCCGAAGCGGTGCTACCATTTCTACTTCTGTATTACTTGGTAATGACAAAACAAAAGCGGCTCGATTTTCCTTCTTAATGGTAATTCCATTAATTTTTGGTAAAATTGGAAAAGACTTACTGAGTGGAGATTTAAATTTTTCTGCAGAAAACAATACACCTTTAATTCTTGGGTTCATTGCTGCATTTATATCAGGCCTTTTTGCCTGTACTTGGATGATTTCTTTAGTAAAAAAGAGTAAATTATCATATTTTGCCTTATATTGTGTTATTGTTGGCGTTGTAGCCATCATTTTTGGTTTTATTAAATAGCCCCCAATAATGTTAACCGAACAAGATTATAAAGACGGTCAAGTCCTTTTGATCGACAAACCTTTACAATGGACATCCTTTCAGGTTGTTAACAAACTTCGTTGGTTAATTCGTAAAAATTTTGGGATTAAGAAAATAAAGGTAGGACATGCAGGAACTTTAGATCCTCTTGCTTCTGGATTACTTATTATATGTACCGGTAAATTCACAAAAAGAATACAAGAATTTATGGGGCAAACGAAGGAATATACTGGAACTATTACGCTAGGAGCAACCACTCCTTCTTATGATTTAGAAACAGAAGTTGATCAAACTTTTCCTATAGATCATATTTCGGAGGAAATAATACACACCACCACAAAACAATTTATTGGTGAGATTGAACAATATCCTCCTGTTTTTTCTGCTTTAAAAAAAGATGGAAAACGACTCTATGAATATGCTCGAGAAGGAGAAGAAGTAACAATCGCATCTAGAAAAATTACAATTACAGAATTTGAAATTACAAGAATAGAATTACCCGAAGTAGATTTTAAAGTAGTTTGCGGAAAGGGAACATATATTAGATCACTAGCACACGATTTTGGAAAAGCATTAAAAAGTGGAGGTCACCTAAGTGTTTTAAGAAGAACTAAAATAGGTGAATTCTCCGTACATGATGCTATCAGTCCAGAAACATTTGAGAAACAGCTACGTACAGAAATTGAAACCGCATAAAATATTGTAACAGAAAAGTAGTTATAGATACCTATGGAATTTATAGAAAAACATAAAGCCTTAATAATCACATCAATGTTGATGGGTATTTTCGTTTTGACACTCTATAACATCAACATGGTAAACAAGAAAAAGGAACAATCTGAAATTCTTATGGAAATTCCAGAAGAATTAATGGAAGAACTTACCAAAGAAGAAGAACCAGAAATTCCGCAAGAAGAAGATCGACAATTGATAGCTTCTAAAAGGACTCATGATGCCTTTAATGAAGATTTTGAGGATTCTGAAGATTTCGAACAAAGAATAAAATCCCTTACCGAAACTGCAGAAGCAACAGAAGAAACCTCCAACAGTGATCAACTTACCGAAGGACAAGAGGCAATCGAAGAAGACATCACAACTGAAGAAGTTCCTGAAGCAAAAAAAGAAGAAAAACCAATTACTGAAGAGGTAAACAATCGAAATAGCTCCGTTACCTTTACCTTAAAAGGAAGAGAAAAAAAGGATATCCCTAATCCGATTTATACCTGTAATGGAAGCGGAAAAGTTGTTGTAAAAATTGAGGTGAACCAAAACGGCTATGTAACTGATGCAAAAATTGACAAAAAGAAATCCACTACTAGGAATGAATGTCTTTTTGACAATGCTTTGGACTATGCGCAAGATGCTCTATTTTCTTCTTCAGATTTAAAAGAACAAAAAGGATTTATTACCTATTACTTCAATTATGGAGGGTAAACTATAATAATTTCACCAAATCTTCTGCCACATTTTGTCCTTTATCCTTATTATACCAAACTTGTAAATCTTGTTTAAATTGTGGATCTAAACCTCCATGCTTCTCTTTATAATCGTTTACCATTTTAGTAGCAACAGATGGTCTTGGTCCCCAAGTACTAACTACTTCTTTGGTATCCTTATTGTATGCTATTAACTTAGGTATGGATTTTCCACCATTAGTTAAAAAATTATTCATTAACTCATCATTATCATCTCTGGATACAATTCTAAGATCAATCCCTTCATTCATCTCAGAAAGTTTATTGATTACTGGTAAGGATTGCGCAGCATCACCACACCAACCTTCTGTAAGTACTAACCAAGTAATATTTGTTTCCGCTTTTGAAACTGTATCGGCTATGGTTTCATTAATTTTTATAGTCTTATCTAATCGTTTCATTCTACGATCATTTAACATACTATAATTAGTAAGTGCATCAGATTGTTCATGTCCGGTTGATTTTCCTTCAGCTAACAAACTGCTCACTATATTTCTATATTCTTGATAAGAATAGGAGTTCTCTATTCCTCCTTCTATTAATTCATTTATTGTCATTGTAGTTGTATCCATGATTATTTGCTCATATCTTACACAATAGGACGATATAAAAGCTTAAAACTTACAAATAGTGTGCTATACGAATAACCAAATAGCTTTTCAAAAATACATTTTATGCTTCATTTATTATTTAGATAAAATTATCTTTTTCAGTAAATGACAACTTTGAATTCATAAAAAAACAATTTCCTATCAATTCAAAATATATATTAGAATAATGTATTTTTAAAAAATCAAAAATCAAATCATGGAAAAACATAGATGTGGTTGGTGTGTTGGAGATTCTTTATATGAATCCTATCACGATAATGAATGGGGAGTTCCTCTACACGATGAGCGTCTTCTATTTGAATTTTTAGTTTTAGAAACATTTCAAGCTGGATTAAGCTGGATTACCATTCTTAGAAAACGAGAAAATTTTAGAGTTGCTTTTGACAACTTTGATTATAAAATCGTAGCCCAATATAATGAGTCTAAAAAAGAAGAATTGCTTCAAAATGCTGGGATTATTAGAAATAAACTAAAAGTAAATTCCGCAATTACCAATGCTCAAAATTTCATGAAAATCCAAGAAGAGTTCGGAAGTTTTGACTCTTATATCTGGGGATTTATAGACAGCAAACCTATTGTAAATAAATGGAACCATCATAAAGAATGCCCTGCTACCACCGAAATTTCTGACATTATTAGTAAAGATTTAAAAAAACGCGGTTTCAAGTTTGTTGGATCAACGGTTATTTACGCATTTATGCAAGCCATCGGAATGGTAAATGATCACACTGTAGATTGTTTTAGATACAATGAAGTTTAAAAAATGGCTGGCGAAAAGAATTTAACCACACTGATTCAAAAAATGACTCCAGAACTACAACCTGGAGTGTATGTTTTTACAACAGTAAAAACAACAGATTTAATTGAAAGAAAAGATATTATCTGTGAGTTCAAAGAACAAAAAGGAATTACACTAGTTTTAAAACGCGAAACAGCTGATAATCTTAACTTAAAATACGAATTTATTGCCTCTTGGATAACACTAAAAATTCTTTCTTCTCTTGATGCAATTGGGTTTACTGCAATTTTTTCTGCAGAATTAGCAGCTAATGAAATAAGTTGCAACGTGATCGCAGGTTATTATCACGATCACATTTTCGTTAACACGAAGGATGCAGAAAAAACAATTGAGATTCTTAAAAGATTATCGCAAAACTATCCGAATAAAAACTGATTACTCTATAATTTCACTCCGTATGATAGATCCCCAGAATCGCCTAATCCAGGAATAATATAACCTTTACTATTTAATTCTTCATCTATGGCAGCGATCCAAAGATGCGTATTTTTTGGAAAAACATCCTTAATATATTCTACACCCTTGCGAGAGCCAATAACAGATATGATATGAATTTGCTTTGGTTCTCCATGACTTTTCATAGCGTTTATAGTGTTCTCTAATGTTTTTCCTGTGGCAAGCATAGGATCCGCTAATAACAGTGTTTTATTTTCTAAAGAAGGAGATGCTAGATAATTAACAATCACTTCAAAATCATCAGTATCATCAACATGATCTCTATAAGCAGATATAAATGCATTTTCTGCAGTATCAAAATAATTAAGCAGTCCCTGATGTAAGGGCAAACCTGCTCGTAAAATAGAACATAAAACCAATGCTTTTTCTGGTACAGAAATTTCTCTATTGCCTAGTGGTGTTTGAACACTCTTTGTAGTGAATTCTAAAGTTTTACTTAACTCATAACCTAAAACTTCTCCTATGCGCTCTATATTTTTTCTAAAACGCATCCTATCTTTTTGGATCACTTGATCCCTAATTTCACCAATAAATTGATTTAAAATAGAATTTTCTGTTTCAAGATTGTGAATAATCATACTAAGTAAAATTTAATAGATATAAAACTACTTTAAATATTCCATAAAAGCATCTCTTGGGATTTCTTTTGCTCCTAAACTTTCTAAATGATCCGTGTGAACCTGACAATCTACCAATTGCACTCCTTTTATCTGTAAAAACTCAATTAACTTAATAAACCCATATTTTGATGCATTACTTACTTTAGAAAACATACTCTCTCCACAAAATATTTTTTTGTCTTCTAACCATATACCATATAAACCACCTACTAATTCGGACCCTTGCCATACTTCTGTAGAAACTGCGTAACCTTCCTGATGAAGTAATGTGTATGCATGTTTCATATCTGATGTTATCCAAGTACCTAATTGATCAGGACGACTTATAGTTGCACAATTACTAATTACTTGGTCAAAGTTTTTATTAAAAGTAACTTCGAAGGAATTCTTTCGAAGTAGTTTTCTCATACTTTTACTAATTTTAAGATCTTCCGGAAAAAGAACCATTCTGGGGTCAGGACTAAACCATAAAATTGGTTGATCATCATCATACCAAGGAAAAATACCATTATAGTATGCGTGTAACAATCTAGGGATAGAAAGATCTCCTCCTACCGCCAATAACCCGTCTTTATTAGTCGCAGATACGGGTGGAAAATCTATGGAATCATTAAGTATATACAAATCTGAATGCTCTAACGTTTCTACAACGTTAAATATCAATTAGTTGTTTGAATTGACCAAAAAAATCGCAATATTTGTTAGAACCTTTTAAGATAAATTTTGTTCATCATTGCTTTTTTGAGTTTTATTAAAAGGTTAACCTAAAACCACAATATGAAAAGTCCGATACTAATGTATCGGACTTTTTACTTTTATACTAGGTACTAGGATAAGCCTAGTGCTAATCTATATGTATTGATTTACCTAAAATGGTAAATCATCATGATCTTCTTCCTTAAGGTTTGTTGCAGGTTCAAACGCATCTGCTGGTGGCATAGGAGCTGAACCAGAAGGAGCAGCTGCCTGTAAGTTTTCTATTCTCCATCCTTGGATTGAGTTAAAATATTTAGTTTCTCCTTGAGGATTCACCCATTCACGACCACGCAAATTGATACTTATTTTTACATCTTGACCTACCTGAAAGCTGTTTAATAAATCACATTTATCCTGAACAAACTCTACCATTATATGTTGCGGATATTGTTCTTCTGTAGTAACCACTATCTCACGCTTTCTGAAACCATTGTTTCCAAAAGTTTGTGTCTCACCGACCATCTTTACTTTACCTTGTACTTCCATCTTTTTAATTATTGTATTGCTGCTAAAATATTCCAGGCAGTATAAATATCATCCATATCTAAATACTGCTGTGCAAATTTATGAATTTCTATTAGGTTAGCATCCTGAATTTTATCCTTAATATCAGTATTGTTATTAACAAAATCTTGAACCTCAACATTTGTAGGTATTCTCTGTACATTACCTAATTTTCCTAAATCATTTCCAGTAAACACAGTACTATTTTTTACATTATCGGGCAAAGCATCTATACCTATACCGATGGTACTTAAAGGTTTTGGAACCTCAAACATACCCATATTGGCTCTTGTGTACCAATTACCACCCATACGAGCAACTTGATCAATTTTATATTGATCAATCTTACCATCATTATCAAGTATCTCTTTTTTAATATGCATTAGTAACACTTCGCAAATAACAAGGTTCCCAGCACCTCCTTCATTCCCCAAAGAAACTATCTCATTCACTTTACACTCAAACTGAACAGGAGCTTCTGCTACTCTAAACGATTTTATCTTTTCGGATGGCAACATCGTTAAACCAGCTTTATCGAACTCATTTACACCTTCAGGATACTCAGTGCTAGACAATGACATTTGCTGAACAATATCATAATTAACAATATTGATAACCACTTCCTTTGAAGCTATGCTATTTTCTAAAGTATGCTTAGTCGAATTATCTCTTACTCTTCTTGCAGGCGAAAAAATAAGAATTGGTGGATTAGCACTAAAAACATTAAAAAAACTAAACGGCGAAAGGTTAGGATTACCATCTTCATCGATAGTACTTGCAAAAGCGATAGGCCTAGGGCCAATTGCTCCAAGCATCATTCCATGTAATTTTCCTGTGGAAACTTCTGAGGGATCTATACGTATCATAAATAAAATCTATTACACAAAGATACTTAAACTTTATAGCTCTAAGGCTTCAATCGATTGGTTTTACTTACCTTAGTTTAGAAACAATAAATTAGTTTTAAAACGTTTATATTTAGAGTTTGGTAACACATTTTTTATGAATTTTTCTGATGAACGTAATCTAGCTAGTTACTTTATAATATTTGCGGTTCTTGTAATTACAGGTCTTGTACTATGGAACACATCTTTATTTCTTCAACGATTAAAAAAGGATGAAAATATTAAAATGCAAGTTTGGGCGCAGTCGTTTAAGGCATTAAGTAGCTCTGGAATAGACGGATCTAGTGATTTAAGTCTAGATGAATATTTAGAATTATCTAACCTTATTAATCGTACCAACACTACTATTCCAACAATAATTACAAATTCTGAAGGTGATTTTATTAAAAGTCCATCAGGAGAAATAAATATCGCAAGTACCACACTTAACCTGCCAGACAATGTTACTGAAGAAGAACTCGTTGATTATTTAGCACGAATGAAATCTGAAAATGAGCCGATAGTATTAGATCTTAAAGGAACGGTGCAATATGTGTATTATGGAAATTCTTCTATTCTTAATAAATTAAAATATTACCCAATAGCAATTGCTTTAATAATCTTTCTATTAATTGGTGTTATTTATTTCTTCTTTACCACCTCTAAAGCTAGCGAACAAAATAAGCTCTGGGCAGGTATGGCTAAAGAAACTGCTCATCAAATTGGAACACCTCTTTCTTCTTTAGTTGGATGGAATGAAATTTTAAAAGTAGAACATGTTAATCCCGAATATATAGTAGAAATAGAAAAAGATATTTCTAGATTAAAAGTTATTACAGAGCGTTTTTCTAAAATTGGATCTATTCCCAAATTAGAAGAAGTAGACATTGTACAAGAAACGAGTGAAGCATATACTTATCTACAATCTCGAAGTTCTAAGTTGATTAATTTTTCAATTAATTTACTTGAAAAACCAATTCCGGTTCATTTAAACTCTCAGTTATATAGCTGGACTATTGAAAATTTAGTTAAAAATGCAATTGATGCCATGCGCGGTAAAGGGGATTTAAATATTGATTTATCAGAGGACTCCAAACGAGTATACATTAGAATTACAGATACGGGAAAGGGAATTCCTAAAAGTAAGTTTACTAAAATATTTGAACCTGGTTATACCTCTAAAACTAGAGGTTGGGGACTTGGTCTTTCGCTAGCTAAAAGAATCATTGAGGATTATCACTCTGGTAAAATTAGAGTTTTAAGATCGGAAATAGGCAAGGGCACTACTTTTCAGATTACATTAAGTAAATCTGATACTGTTAGTATAACATAATTCTCTTATAAACGTTATAAGCTACAAACCTTATAAAGTGAAAACCGAGTATATTGTTTTAAAAGAAACTGTTCTAAATAATAATTGTCCTGAATGTTATTCTACAGAAAGCTTATTACTTTCATTTAAGCAAAAGAAATCATTTTCTAAACTTTTTGTCAAAACTAAGAAAGAAGTTATTGAAAGCATGGATTGCAAAAAATGTGAAACTACTATTTTTCCAGGACGTTGGACAGATGATATCGAAAGAGTATATAATTATCACAAAAAAACCATTAACCTAAAACCATCAGGAATTAAATTTACTGGGTTATTTTACCTAATAGTTACTTTAGTAATTGTTATAGGAGTTGTATTAGGTATATTTCTTCTACGCCCAGAACTTTTTCAAATGTAATATTGTATTACTCATATTGACTCATTATTTCTCGTAATTCATCTGGGATACTAAAAGTCTTATCTATATTAAAATCAAAACAAACGGCTACATCATTACCTATAGCGCATAATACTTCATTATCGTTATAAAGTTCATGATACAATCCAAAACTAGAGTTTTTTATAAACGCTACTCTGGTTTTAATCAATACATTTCCAGGAAAGAAAAGTGGGTTTTTAAAATCACATTTTGTAGAAACAAGCATCGGTCCTTTCTTAGTTTCGGTATGTAATTTGGCCAATCCAGAAACTTCCCAAAACTGAACGCGAGCACTTTGCATATACTTCATGAAATTCACATTATTTACATGCTGATACGTATCCATTTCACTCCAATCAATTCTTAATTGTAGCGACAATTTAAATTCTGAAGTAGTACTCATTTTATAAATTCGATTGAATCTTTTCGGCTAATATTTCAAATTCATCTTTGGTCATGGCTACTTTCGATTGAAAAGTCATCTCTTTCATTTCATTAATCGGTATTAAATGAACGTGAACATGGGGTACTTCTAGACCTACTACTGCAATACCAACTCTCTTACAAACAACAGATTTTTCAATTGCCTTAGCTACTTTTCGAGAAAAACGCATTAATTCGACATAAGTTTCTTCATCGAGATCAAATATTTTGTTTTCTTCTTTTTTAGGAATACATAAGGTATGCCCTTTTGCATTTGGATTTATATCCAAAAAAGCATAAAAATGCTCATCCTCAGCGACTTTATAAGAAGGTATTTCGCCATTAATAATCTTAGTGAACAGGGTAGACATCCGTTAAAACTTTTAGTTGGTTTATTAAAACGGAATATAGGATATTTCTGGCAAAATAAAGGTCATAAAAAAACCTTTCTCATTTTTTTAAGAAAGGTTTTCGTAACTACCTGTAATATTTTACTCTCGTGTAATTTCTACAACATCAAATTTCATAATCCCATTAGGGACTTGAATTTCTGCTACTTCTCCCACACTTTTTCCTAAAAGACCTTTTCCAATAGGCGAATCAACAGATATCTTACCTGTTTTAAGATCAGCCTCACTCTGCGCAACTAACTTATATGTCATTTGTGCGCCATTCGTTTGGTTTTTAATTTTAACTGTAGAGTGTATTAATGCTTTTGAGGTGTCTAATTGAGATTCATCAATTAAACGCGCTCCAGATAATGTTGCTTCTAATTTAGAAATTCTCATCTCTAGTAACCCTTGTGCTTCTTTGGCCGCATCATACTCAGCATTTTCACTTAAATCCCCTTTATCACGAGCTTCTGCAATAGCCTGCGATGCCTTTGGTCTCTCTATATCTTTAAGGTTATTTAATTCGTCTCTTAACTTTTTTAGCCCTTCTGCAGTGTAATAAGATACTTTGCTCATAACTTCATCGTTTATATAAATACAAAAAATCCCACGGCTATGGGACTTTAACTATAAACAAATATAATAAAAAATAATACCGAATCACATTTTTACTTAATTTGGTCATTTAAAAAATTGCACTTGGATTAGTAAAGAATATCTTTCTTTATTATTAATACAACAAAAAATGAAAAAGATAATATTAGTAGTTTTTATTTCAGTATTTATTCTCTCCTGTAGTAACGATGATGGGCGTTCTAATAATCCTAATCTCCCTTCTATTGGTTTTAATCATACGGTAAATTTAGACTTGCCACAATTTAACGAGCTTAAATTTCCTGGAAACTTCGAAGTAATCAGAATTGAAGGAGTAGGGATAAAAGGAGTTATTATTTATAATATAGATAACACTTTATATTCTGCTTTTGAATTGAGTGATCCTAATATCACTCCTAGTAGCTGCTCTGCATTAAGCGTAACAGGGATTAGAGCTGAATCTAATTGTGGAAATGATAATGCTTATGAAATTATTAATGGACAACAATTAGAAGGAGAAGGAGGGTTTCCTCTTTTAAGATATCAAATTAGAAGAGAAGGAAATATTTTAGTCGTTTCTAATTAATAGGTGGACAAACCATCTTTTAGATTAATTAAATGAAGGTCATCCCTATACTCACGGATAATTTCGATCGCTTTTTTACTACGTAAACCAGATTGACAGCAAACTACAATTGATTTTTTATTGTTTAGCTCAGAAGTTTTGGTGGATATCGTATCTAAAGGGATATGAATACCTCCAATATTATAATGCTCAAATTCTTTTTGAGACCTAACATCTAGAATTTGATAGTTTTCTAAATTTTTCTTTAGTTCGGTAGCAGAAATTTCCTTGAAAGTATTTGATTTAATACCACAGAAAAAATCATAGTCGTCAACCAATTGATCTATATAGATATTTTCATTTTTATTAAAGCTTAATATTTGCTGTTGTAAGGTAAGGGCGTCAAAATAGAGTAATTTCCCTTTTAAAACTTCTCCTATACCAACGATTATTTTAATAGTTTCATTTGCTTGAAGGTTTCCTATAATTCCGGGTAATATTCCCAAAACTCCTATATCCGAACAATTTGGAACAGCACCTTCTTCTGGAGGGTTAGGAAATAAGCATCGATATGTAGGACCATTTTCATAATTCAATACAGAAACTTGTCCTTGAAATTTAAATATAGAACCAAATACTAACGGCTTATCAGTAATCACACACGCGTCGTTTACTAAATACCTAGTTGGAAAATTATCACTTCCGTCTACGATAATATCATACTCGGAAAAAAGTTCTAATGCATTATCATTATCCAATTTCTCTTCATATACTTTAAAAAACACAAAAGGATTTAGTTTTGATAATTTTTCTGAAGCTACCTTAGCTTTTGATTTTCCAATATCATCTACCGTATATAAAACTTGTCTTTGAAGATTTGTTTGGTCAACAACGTCGTTATCTATAATCCCAATAGTGCCAACACCGGCAGCAGTAAGATACTGTAAAATAGGGCAGCCCAATCCTCCTGCGCCAATCACTAAAACCTTAGCTGACTTTAATTTTTCTTGGCCTTCTAAACCTATCTCATTTAATAAAATATGACGGCTATATTGTATTTTTTCTTCTTTATCTAGCATTTTACGAACAAACTATAAAGGTATTACAATTTATTTCCAATTATGAGCCCAATCTTTCCAAACTACCTCCAACCCTTTAGATTTTAACATCATTACTACTTCTTCCGTAGAACGTTCGTCAGAAATTTCAAACTGTTCTAGTGATTGAGGTTCTACGGCATAGCCTCCAGGATTTGTCTTAGACTCTGCACTAATAGAAGTAATCCCTAGATTCACAATATTTTCTCGAAAAATTTCACTTTCTCTAGTAGACATAGATAACTCTACATCCTCATCCAATAAACGGAATGCACAGATTAACTGCACTAAATCAGCATCTGTCATTTCAACTTTTGGTTCTAATCCACCACTATGAGGTCTCAACCTGGGAAATGAAATAGAATATTTGGTCTTCCAATACGTCTTCTGTAAATACTGCAGATGTAAAGCAGTAAAAAAACTATCAGCTCTCCAATCTTCTAAACCAAATAAAGCACCTAGACCTATTTTATGAATTCCTGCACGTCCCAATCTATCGGGAGTCTCTAATCGATAATCAAAATTTGATTTTCTTCCTTTCGGATGATGTTTTTTATACTCTCCTTTATGATATGTTTCTTGATATACTAAAACCGCATATAAACCACTATCAATCAACAACTCATAATCTTCTTGATCTAATGGTTGTACTTCTATAGTGATATTAGCAAATTGAGAATGTATTAATTTAATTGCTTTATTAATATAATCTACCCCAACCTTTTTATTCGCTTCTCCAGTAACTAAAAGAATGTGGTCATAGCCTTTGGATTTCAAAAAAGCTACTTCTTTAAGTATTTCCTCATTGGTTAAGGTTCTGCGAGGAATTTTATTAGTCATACTAAAACCACAATATGTGCAAATATTTTGACATTCGTTACTTAGATACATGGGCGCATACATCTGTATCGTATTTCCGAACCGTTTCTTTGTAACCTGATAACTCAATTGTGCCATTTGTTCCAAATATGGTTTAGCAGCTGGAGAAATTAAAGCTTTAAAATCCTCAATAGTCCTATTATTTGCATCTAAAGCTTTCTGAACATCCCGTTCAGTTTTCCTAAGAATATCGGATAAGACGGAGTCCCAATCATATTGGTCAAATATGTGTTTGAAACTAGTCATTCAAAAAACTTGTTAAAGGGCTACTTGCTTCTGCGTGCTTTTTGATTGGAGCCAATTTAGCTTTATATGCCAACCTACCTGCTTCAACCGACATTTTAAAAGCTTTAGCCATCGCTACTGGGTCTTCCGAAACAGCAATAGCTGTATTTACTAAGACTGCATCAGCACCGATTTCCATTGCATGAGCTGCATGAGATGGACTACCTATACCAGCATCTACTATTACAGGAACATTACTCTGATCTATGATTATTTCTAAAAAATCCAATGTCTTTAATCCTTTATTACTTCCTATTGGCGCTCCTAAGGGCATTACACATTGCGTACCTACTTCTTCTAATCGTTTACATAAAACAGGATCTGCATGTATATAAGGCATCACAACAAAACCAAGTCTTACGAGCTCTTCTGCCGCTTTTAATGTTTCAATAGCATCTGGCAATAAATATTTTGGATCCGGATGAATCTCTAATTTAATCCAATTGGTCTCTAGAGCTTCTCTTGCCAACTGAGCAGCAAAAACAGCTTCTTTAGCATCTCTAACTCCAGAAGTATTTGGTAATAAATTAATTCTTGGATGATCTAAATGAGTCAGTATATCATCATCTTCATTTGTAACATCAACTCTCTTAAGTGCCACAGTTATCAACTCACTCTCAGAAACTACTAATGCTTCTCTCATCTGATCCGATGAACTAAATTTCCCTGTTCCGGTAAACAACCTAGACGAAAACTGTTTGTCTGCAATTTTTAATGTATCCATTGTGTTTTTAGCTTTCGGTTATAGCCATTAGCTTTTTTATATTTTTTATTCTTTCTTCTAAATCATCTTGCTTTGTAAGCATTCCTGAGACAGCAATTCCGTTTACTCCAGTATCTAAAATTTGACCTATGTCATTCTGCTCAACACCTCCAATTGCAACTATTGGCGTATTATGATCATCTAATTCTGAAATAATTTTTTGATATCCATCTAACCCCAATACTGGACTTAACTTTTTTTTGGTATCGGTATGTCTAAAAGGTCCTAATCCTATATAATCCACTCCATCTTCCTTATGTTTTATACAATCTTGTAATGTATTAGCGGTACCTCCGATAATAAAATTATCTCCTAAAATAGTTCTCGCCTCTTTAGGATTCATATCTTCTAATCCCAAATGCACACCATCAGCTTGAGAAGCTTTTGCTATGCTTACGTTATCATTAACAATCATAACAGCTGCATATTGATCACAGATTTCTCTACATTTTAAAGCCGTATTTAATACCGTAGCAGGATCCATATCCTTTAAACGTAATTGTACCCATCGAACACCAGCTTCACATGCTTCTCCAATATGTTGTAAATGTTCTTGTGGAGATTTGCCTTGAGAGATATATTGTAGTGTAGTCATTATATTTTAGAATTTATGATACGCCAAAAGCGAGGTGTTAGAACTTAGCACTTTTTCTATGTATCGCTTTCCTCGATAACAGGATTTTAATAACGGAAAACCTTGAGACAGATATGCTGTTATCGCCGATGATAACACACAACCACTTCCATGTTTTTCAGTCATGTTTTTGTTTTTAGGATTTAATACAAAGTAAGTTCCCTGTTTGGTAAATAATTCGTCTTTTCCCAGCATTTCTTCTCGATGGCCTCCTTTTAGCAATACATTCGTTTTATTAGAAATATGTTGTATCGTTTCTTCAATAGTTTTATCAGGATAAAAAGCATTAATTTCACTATAATTTGGAGTCAAAAGATATATTTTATCTAATATCTCTTCGAATTCAGGTGCTACAATTGAAAGCTCATGAAAATCATAAGCCGAACTTGATTTTAAAACTGGATCTAAGACAATTTTCATATTACTATTCTTCTCTAATAGAAAGTCAATAATATCAAGAAGTACTTCCCAATTTTGGATAATCCCGATTTTTACATAATCAATCTTAAATCTTTTCAATAAAACTTCTATCTGATTCTTTATAATTTGTTCTTCGATCCAATGACATGCCTCAAAATCTTTGTCATTCTGAATAGTATTTGCCGTACAAACTGCTATTCCATAACATTTTAAAGCTTCAAAAGTTTTAATGTCTGCTGTTAATCCTGCTCCCGAAGAAGGGTCAAAACCGGCAATTGTAAGTACATTAGGACGATTTTGCATATAGAATCTAAATCGTGTCTTTTAACACTATATTATTTGCTTCCTGTATTTTAGAAAAACTATTTATAGGATCTTCAGTATTCCAAATACCACCTAAAACACCAACTCCTTTAAATCCTAAATCATAGGTTTTTTGTAAAGTAGTTTCATTAATTCCTCCCATTCCGATAATGGTATGATTCAAGTCATTTACATCAAAACCTTTCCCTTCATAACCTGCTTTAGAAATTGATCCAAAAACCGGACTTAATAAAACATATTCGAAATCTGCTTTACATGCTTCAATATCCTCTTTAGAATGAAAAGAACTTGTCACAGAAAACCCTTTATTAGTATAAACTTTAATAGTAACTTCTAATGCATCTTCTAGATCAATACGTGCTTGCTCTTGTAAATGAATCCCTCTTAATTTATATTCTTGAGTAAGCTCGGGAAACTGATGCGTCATTATTCTATTATGATATTTAGCCTCTATTAAATCTAACAAAGATCGATATCCATCAATTGTAAAAGTCGGTTTACGAAGATGTAATATTTCTAAACCAGCTTTAAATAATTGATTAATCTGATTGGCTTCGTTAGGAATTGGTTTTTCTGATGTTAATACTATAATCATCTTTTTGGTGTCAGGTAATTGGACATCAAGCATTGAGTATCATAATTATAGAAACTCAATGCCCGACAACTTATACTTATAGATATACTTCGCTTCCCTTTTCTTTAAACTCCTCTGCTTTCTCCTGCATTCCTTTTTCTAGAGCTTTCTGATCATCAATTTCTTTTTGAGCAGCATAATCACGTACTTCTTGTGAGATTTTCATAGAACAAAATTTTGGACCACACATACTACAAAAATGAGCAATCTTTGCTCCTTCTGCCGGTAATGTCTCATCGTGATATTCTCTTGCTCTTTCTGGATCTAGAGCTAAATTGAATTGATCTTCCCAGCGGAATTCAAATCGAGCTTTACTTAATGCGTCATCCCTATGTTGTGCTCCTGGATGCCCTTTTGCTAAATCAGCAGCGTGAGCCGCTAACTTATAGGTAATCACACCAACGCGAACATCTTCTTTATTAGGCAAACCTAAATGTTCTTTAGGAGTTACATAACATAACATGGCTGTACCATACCAACCGATCATTGCTGCACCGATTCCTGATGTTATATGATCATATCCTGGTGCAATGTCAGTTGTTAAAGGACCTAATGTATAAAAAGGTGCTTCTCCACAAGCTTCTAATTGCTTATCCATATTTTGTTTAATCATATGCATAGGAACGTGCCCTGGTCCTTCTATAAAAGTTTGTACATCGTGTTTCCAGGCAATCTTTGTTAATTCACCTAGCGTTTCTAATTCTGCAAATTGTGCTTCGTCATTAGCATCAGCTATACTCCCTGGACGTAAACCATCTCCTAAAGAGAAGGCTACATCGTAGGATTTCATAATCTCACAAATTTCTTCAAAATGAGTATATAAAAAACTTTCTTTATGATGTGCTAAACACCATTTTGCCATAATAGAACCTCCTCGAGAAACAATTCCTGTAACTCTTTTTGCTGTCATAGGAACATATGCTAAACGTACACCCGCATGTATTGTAAAATAATCCACTCCTTGTTCTGCTTGCTCTATCAAAGTATCTCTAAAAATCTCCCAAGTAAGGTCTTCTGCTTTTCCATTTACCTTTTCTAAAGCTTGATAAATAGGCACTGTACCAATTGGTACTGGAGAATTACGAACGATCCATTCTCGTGTTTCGTGAATATTCTGACCTGTAGAAAGATCCATAATATTATCAGCTCCCCAACGGCAAGCCCAAACCGCTTTTTCTACTTCTTCTTCTATACTAGAAGTTGTAGCAGAGTTACCAATATTGGCATTTATCTTTACCAAAAAATTACGCCCCAAGATCATTGGTTCTGCTTCTGGATGATTTATATTAGAAGGGATTACTGCTCTTCCTCTAGCTACTTCTTCTCTTACAAACTCTGCTGTAATTTTTTTAGGAATACTTGCTCCAAAATCTTGACCTGGATGTTGATTAGCAATTCTGGTAGCTTCTTCAATTTTTTGATTTTCTCGGATAGCAACATATTCCATTTCAGGAGTTATGATTCCTTGCTTAGCATAATACATTTGGGAAACATTCTTTCCTGCTTTTGCTCTCTTAGGCTTTCTTAAATGGTTAAACCTAAGATGATCTAAACTTGCATCATTTAGACGTTGATTACAATATTCTGAAGAAAAATTATCCAATTCTTCTACATCACCACGATCCAAAATCCATTGTTCTCTAATACGCTCAATCCCTTCATGCACATTAATTTCTTTGCTCGGATCGGTATATGGCCCACTGGTATCATATACTACTACTGATTCATTGGGTGTTTTCTTACGAGTCATCGAATCTACGGTATCACTTAACTCTATTTCTCGCATGGCCACTTTAATCTTTGGATGGATATTTCCATTTACGTAGATCTTCTTAGAACTTGGAAAAGGAGTTGTTGTTATTTTCCCCTCCTGTGGTGCAGTATCTTTTTTCTTCATAAAGTAAGTCGTTTTAACTTTTTAGTAAGCCTAGTTAGTATTTTATTTATCCTCCTTGTGTAGCACGAATGATGGTAACATTATCATTTACCTTAACGATGGTATCACTCCAAGTATCTTTGGTTATGATTTGATTATTAATAGCAATAGCAATTCCGTTTTTAGAAAGTGATAGCTCTTCTAATAGAAAATCTATCGAACTATTTTCTGAAATAATTTGCTTTTGATTATTAACGTTTATGGTCATTTATTTAGATTTAAATCCATAAACTTTAGGTAAAACCTGTTCTTTGAGAAGAAAATCATATTCTTATATATCTTATAATATAAGAAATGAGATTAACTTTTCCCTTCGTCAGTACTAACTGCATCAGGTTCAAAGGGTATTTCTCAGACTCCATAATAAGGAGTCACCCCTAAAGTTCATTTGATAAAAATAATAAAACCCAGAAAACTATACTAAGAAATATTAGTTTTCTAGGTTTTTTAACTTAAAATTTTAATGTTGCTCCGAGTAAAAAGTTAATTCCAGCTTGTGGATAGAATCCTGCTCCTTCAACCGTTGTAACTGTTCCTGGATTACTAAAATCATCATCAAAAGTGAAGAAATACCCATTAGACACATATTCTGCATCAAAAATATTATTCACTAAACCTGTTAGCACAATAGATTTAAAAACTGGTATGTTTTTGATCTCATATACTACGTTTAGGTCATTTATAAAGAAGCTATCCAATTTAGAGGTTTCACTATCTATATTACCCATATATTGTTCTCCAACAAATTTAGAAAGAAATCCAAGTTGAAGGTTTTTTACAGGTTGATATATAAACATATTCCCTGCTACTATATTTGGAGAATAAGAAATATTAGTGTTTCCTAAATTTACTAAACTACCATCTCTAGAAGTTACAAAATCTTTATTTTTATTGGTACTAATAGCTATATTAGGCTTTACAATAAATTTGTCCGTAATAGTTATATCGGCATCAATTTCTATCCCTAAACGATAACTCTCTCCACTTGTAGCTCTTATAGGTGCTCCTACATCATCCAATGCTCCGGTAAGTACTAATTGATCTTTATACCACATGTAATATAAATTAGCATTTACTATCGTTCTCTTTTTATTAAACCTCCAACCTAATTCGATATCATTAAGTTTTTCTGCCTTGTTAATTCCATTTTCAAAATCGCTTCTTCTTGGCTCTCGATTCGCTCTTGCATAAGATGCATATAATTGATTAGAAGCATTGATTTGGTATGTAGTTCCCAATTTTGGATTAAAGAAATCATAGTCTTCATCTACTTCTAATGGAACTCGATCGGATGTTAAACCAGTTGTTTTATACCCTACAAAACGCCCTTGTAAATCTACAAATGCGCTCCATTTATTGTTAACTCTATAGGTAGTTTTCCCAAAAATGGTAAACTCATTTTTCTTTCCATTACCGAAATAATAGTTATCCCTGATTTCTGATCCTCCAGCATTTTGTGCCCAAATTACTTCTCCAAAATGATCACCATCATAAAAACTATAAAATGCACCAAAATCAACATCCAAATTATTATTCTTATAATTAGCGGTGGCATTAATTACATAAAAATCATTATCTAACCATCGACGACGAACTAAATCTGTAGTATTGATAGTTTCACCACCGATAACAATAGGAGTAAAGTCATAATCAGCAAAATCTTCATCCTCCTTATACTGCTCAAAAAACCCTCTACCATACGTATAATTAAGTCCCACATTAGTAGACCAATAATTATTATATTTCTGGTTCCAGTGTAATTGATAATGATCTTGTTTATAGTTATCTACTTCGTTATCATAAAAACGTGTATTTCCGTCCTCATCTGTATATTGACCTGCAGGATTAAAAGTACGATCACTTTCTAGAGTTGCTTCATCTATTCCGAACCAAGATTGATATGTAATTTCATGCCCTCCAAAAGCAACTGCCTTAATTAATGTATTTTCATCTACATAAGAACCTTGTAAAAAATATGATTTCAAATCCGATGATGCTCTATCGATATATCCATCAGATGCAATTGCCGATAAACGACCTGCAATTTCTATATGATCCTTGAGCAATCCAGTACTAAACTTAAGATTATGTCTTCTTGTACCAAAAGACCCAAATGAATTAGAAATTTCTGCATTTGCATTTTCGGAAACAGCATCCGTTAGTAGATTTAAACTAGCTCCAAAGGCTCCAGAACCATTGGTAGAAGTTCCAACTCCACGCTGAAGTTGTAAGTTTTCTACAGAAGATGCAAAATCAGGTAGGTTAACCCAAAAGGTACCTTGACTCTCCGCATCATTAAAAGGAATTCCATTTAAAGTAACATTTACTCGGGATGCATCACTACCTCTCACTCTAATATATGTATACCCGACTCCTGCTCCTGCATCCGTGGTAGTTACAACGCCTGGCAAATAGTTAAGTAATATTGGTATATCCTGACCAAGATTACGAGTAGCCAATTCTTCTTTAGAAAGATTAGAATGTGTTATTGGCGAATCTGCATCAACACGAACAGATTTAACTAGAACTTCATCCAGTTTTTCAACTTTATTGGTTATGGAATCTTTTTGCTTTTCCTGAGCTGAGATCTGTAGGCTCAATAAAAAGATGATGAGATAAAACAATATGTTTTTCATTCGTAAAATATTGATACGAATAAAAGGAGTAATTATTCAACGATTAAAATTAGTTTAATATAATTACACTGCATAAAAAGCATAATTATTATTCCCTAAAGTACTATTATCCAAGGACATTAATAACTTCTAGCGTCCCTTGGCAGCATTACCTGCCCAGGTTCATCGGGTATGATCTCAGCTTTGTCTAAAAAAATTCTTTTTTTAAGACATTGCACCCCTTTGAGATTTTGCCGCAAAAGTACTATGTTTAATTGATTTATTGTAACTTTATTAAAGATAAAAACAATGCTTCTGTTTTTTTGAAGTTAGTATAGTATGAAAAATACAAAACGTTCTATTACGTTAAAAATAATTGCTGGTTACACACTGGCAATTGTACTTGCAGTAATTGCTTTTTGGGTGATCTACAGGCAGTTTAGCAATTATTCTGAAATCACTAAAATTAAAAATGATAACAATGAAAAACTTTTCTTAGTTGGCGAAGCCATAACCGGTCTTTACGAGGCAGAAAGTCTAACAAGAAATATCATCCAAACCTCAGATACAGAGAAATTCAAAAATTATAAAACAAAAATTGATTCTATTATAAGTACCATAGATAGAGTTAGTACAATGTCTCTTGACACATTACAATCCAGAAAAATTGACAGCATTAAGGTTTTAATTGACAATAAAAACCAAAACTTTGAGAAACTTATTGCAATATATGAGCAAAGTAAAGAAAAAGGGTTGCAGGAAAATGTAATGGACCAACTAAAGAAGAATGAGAATTTTGGGAATTATACCGATTATGATAAACGCTTTAGAAAATATAGTCCTCAAAAAAAAGAGGCTATCATAGCTTGGTTAGAATATACGAGAAAAGATAATGAAGAGCGTTTAACCAATCAAACTATTGATTCTATTGCCAGATCTATTTATCAGGCACTTTCGGATGCTGAGGAAAAAGAAAGAAGGTACCAAAGACAGATCAAAGCTAGAGAAAATAAACTCTTAAAGAACGATCAAATTATTACTCGACAGCTTCGAGATTTGATGGCTGCTATAGAAGATAATGAGCGAAAGGAATATGTGGCGAAACTAGAACGATCTAATAATATTCTTGATAAAACTGCTCAATTCATTATAATTATTACTGCAATTAGCTTAATAATCGCTATTACTTTTCTCTTTTTGATCACCAAAGATGTATCAAAGAGTCAGAAATATCGAAACGAATTAGAAGCAGAAAAGACCTATAAAGAAACTTTACTAAAAACTAGAGAATCGCTAATAAACACAGTGACTCACGATCTTCGCTCTCCTTTAAATACAGTTATTGGGTATTCCGATTTATTAGAAAAAACAGGGTTAACTAATAAACAAAAACACTATTTAGGACATCTAAAAAAATCCTCTGATTATATTCTTCATTTAGTAAATGATCTCTTGGATCTATCTAAACTTGAGGCTGGTAGAATGGTTATAGAAGAATTACCTTTTTCTCCTAAAAAGTTAATAGAAAATACTATTACCAGTATCATCCCTGTGAACGATACTAAAAACCTAGAGGTTTTTATAAACGTGGATAAAAGTCTAAACAAGCAGTACTTAGGAGATCCATTTAGAATCAAACAAATTCTCACTAACTTATTAAACAACGCCTATAAGTTTACTGATCAAGGTTCAATTACTATAGATGGTAAAATAACTGAAAACGGTCTTGCGGAAAAGGAGCTTGTAATTTCTGTAAAAGATACCGGTATTGGAATTACTAAGGAACAACAGAAATACATTTTCGAAGAATTCTCCCAAGGAGATGACGATACGGAAAAAAAATATGGTGGTTTTGGTTTAGGTCTAGCAATTACCAAAAAAATAATCAAACTACTTAATGGAAAAATCAAGTTAGAGAGTGAAGTTGAAAAAGGAAGTAATTTTATATTTTGTATACCTATTGAACTTGCTAAAACTCAAATTACAGAAGAAGACAATGAATCTGTAGAAATTCAACATTTTACAAACAAAAAGGTCCTTATAGTAGATGATGATCTCAGCCAACTAGATTTAACTAGTGAGGTAGTATCACTAATAGGGTTGTCGTATGATATAGCAGAACATGGAATAGATGCATTGGAGCTTTTAAACAAAAACGAGTACGATCTAATTCTGACCGATATACAAATGCCTAAAATGGATGGTTTTGAACTACTAAAAGAAATTCAGAATAATTCTAAATATAACGATTTACCAATTATTGCGTTATCAGGTAGAACTGCAATTTCTTTATCAGAATATGAAGATGCAGGTTTTTCTGGAAGCCTTCGTAAACCATATGCTCCACAAGCTTTAATAGATTTAATCGCAGGTGTTTTAAAAATTAAAACCATCGATGTAGATCTTGGGTATGAAAATAACACGTCTGATCAAGAAAAAGACGCCAATTACTCATTAAACGATCTAATGCTTTTTGCTCAAGGAGATTCAGAATCTCTATATGCTATTTTAGAAACTTTCTGCAATAGCACAATAGATCACATAACAGAATTAAAATCTGCCATTAGTAATGAAGACTTTGAACAAATTAAAAGATTAGCTCATAAAATGTTACCCATGTTTAAGCAAATAAAAGCAAGGGAAATTGTTCCTATTTTAAACACTTTAGAACATCAAGACGATTACGAGTTCACACCTAATAAAATACTTTCACTTACGGAAGAAGGAATACACAAAATAGAAGATTTAATCAATAAATTAAAAGTCAAAAACTAAAGACTTATATCGTATTGTTTTAACTTATTGTATAGTGTTTTTCTATCGATATCCAACATACGTGCTGCTTTAGCCTTATTGCCATTTGCTTTTTCTAAAGCATCCAAAATCAACTCCTGTTCATTCTGATTTTTAAACAAACCGTACGTTTGTTTAGAATTATGAGAAGCATACGCTATATCACTAGGTAGTATATCCATAGTTATCATCTCATTTTGAGATAGCAAAACTGATCTCTTTACAATATTTTTCAACTCCCTTAAGTTTCCTGGCCAATCGTATTTTTTAAAAGTATCCAATACCTCATCCGCAAAACCTACTACATGCTTATCTAGTTCTACATTAGATTCTTCTAAAAAATAATTCGCAAAAAGCATCAAATCTTCTATTCTATCTTTTAATGGAGGGACTTTTATCGAAAATTCATTTAGTCGATGGTACAGATCTTCTCTAAATTCTCCTTCTTTAACAGCGTTACTAAGATCTTCATTGGTAGCAGCAATAACCCTAATATCTACCTCTATTTCTTTATTACTACCTACTGGCTTGATTTTTCGTTCTTGTAACGCCCGAAGTAGCTGAACTTGCAATTCATAACTAAGATTACCTATTTCATCTAAAAACAGAGTACCTCCGTTAGCAGCTTCAAAATGTCCTACTTTGTCATTTACTGCCCCTGTAAAAGATCCTTTAATATGACCAAAAAATTCACTTGAAGCTATTTCTTTCGGAATTGCACCACAATCTACAGGAACAAAAGGTTTATCCGATCTTTTACTAGCTTTATGGATACTACTTGCCACATATTCTTTTCCTGTACCACTATCCCCTATAACTAGCACAGACATACGCGTAGGTGCTACCAATGCAACGTATTCATTTAATTTTTTAGAAGCATCACTAATTCCCTTTACAAAAGAATTATTATTAGCAATAACTACATCGTTCTTCTTAGAATCTTTATTTCTATTTGGTTCTAGCTCCTTAGTATCAGCTTTTAAAGCATTTTCTATAATCTGAAGTATCTTATCTGGATTAAATGGCTTAGAAACATAGTCAAAAGCACCTTGCTTAATAGCACTAACTGCCATATTAATTTCTGCATAACCCGTCATAATTACAACTTGAGTCTTTGGGTTTTTCGCTCTAATATCTTCTAATAAGGTAATTCCATCTCTATCCGGCAACCTTACATCAGTGAGTACAACATCAAATGTATGCTCTTGAATTTGCAAAACTGCTTCGCTACCAGAAAATGAAGTAGATACATCATATCCTTTTTTCTGCAAAAAAGTTTTAAGCATTGTACAAAAAGCAACATCATCTTCAACAATCAGTAATTTGGACATATTGACATCATTTAATTCTAAATGTATTACATAAAATTAAACATTAAAAACATTTAATAATTCTCTACATCAAAGAAACGTAAAAAATAAAAAAGAGACCCTTGGGATTGGGTCTCTTTTTAGCACTAAACAACTTTATATCGTCTTTTGGTTGCAAAACGATATCCTTTTCTACCCCTAGATTTAAGATTTGTCGTCTGGCTTTATCCATTCGCCATTAGCGCTAGCAAATACAACTTTAGTGTAGTTATCTTTACCTTTAAGAATAATTTTATAAGTATTATCCTTTGAAATGTAGGCTTTGTGTATACGTAAGTTTTCAAAATCTCTTGCAGCAGCATCTTGAATTGACATTGGTAATTCTACAATTTCGATCTCTGCATACTCCTGTACTTCATATTCATAATCCATAAATTCCCATCCGTCATTTTCAGCCAACTCATCTTGAGCTATCACTCCTTGTGCTGATATAATGCTAACTACTATCGCGATGATCATTTGTAAATTTTTCATTTTTATAATTATTGTAAAAACTGGTCTTACGGTATTATAAATAGGAATAATTGTTCCAAAAAATAAATAGCAAAAGAAAATGATTTAAAATACTATATTACAGGTGTTTAAGTATTTTCTGCGAAAATAAAAAACTGTAGAAATTTGTAAAATCCACACAAAAGTGTAGAAATTTTACACACTTTTAATACGATTATTATTACAACAGTGGTTTTCTACGATTAGACTTTTTTAAAGCTTGTCTTTTTTTGCTTTCTAATCGTTTTTTAATAGAAGATTTAGTGGGTTTAGACCGTTTTCTTGGTTTAGGAGCAAGCAAGCTTGCTTTTAAAATATCCAAACATCTACTAATTACAAGTTCTTTATTTCTATGTTGACTTCTAGTATCCCCACAATTTAAAATGAGCTCACCAGATTTGGTAATTCTTGAAGTCAACTTTTGAGTAATTCTTAATTTTTCTTCATCAGTCAACCCTTTAGAATCCAAAATATTAAAAACAAGCTCAACTTTAGAAGACACCTTATTAACATGCTGGCCTCCTGCGCCAGAACTTCTAACCGCTTTAAATTTTAATTCATTAATTATGATAGCAGTGTTCACGAGAAAAGTTTTACTTGATGTGCTGACTTTAATAAATCATTTACGGTTTTAACAGGATTAAAAGTAGTTAGCGGAACTTCTACAAAAACACTAATCCAATTTGCCATAGCTCCATTCCACAAACCTGGTAACTCTAATGCTTTTAAAACCTTACCATTAAGTGATTTTGTCGTTATGAATCCAGCATCTGGGTCTACAAAATTCAATAAATTAAATTTATTCCCTTTATAATCGCGAACGCCACAAACTAAATCTACTGGATTAAAATGAGTAGCACTTTTTAAAATATCCTGCTGTCTATTGTCCTCGGAGTTTATCTGAGGTGTTTCGATAATTTGTAAAACCAGTCTTCCATTTTCTTTTTTAATCCAAAAAGGCCCTCCACCAGGTTCTCCTTCGTTAATTACCATACCACAAACTCTAATAGGCCTATCTAATGATTCTTTTAAAAATTGAAGTTTATAATTTTCTGAAAACTTATCAAAATCCAAAGGCAATCTCACATTAAGCTGTTCCACCAAAAACTTCTTGATATCCTTTAATTCCGCTTCTGTAGGAGCTTCTTTATCAATTGCATTTAATATTCTAAACGCTTCATCCTGAATCTCAATTAACTTACCAGCCAATACCTTTTTATACCCAGACACTTCGTCTTGATATTTCCTAACCACGACATTATCAATATTTTTAATATATATAATATCAGAATCTAAATCATTCAGATTTTCAATTAAAGCTCCATGTCCTCCTGGTCTAAACAACAACGAGCCATCTTCTTTTCTAAATGGTTCATTATTTTCATCTACTGCAATCGTATCTGTTTCTGATTTTTGAAAAGAATATGTAATTATAAAATTTGTATCAGTCTCTGCTTCTACTTTTTTCTTAATTCTCTCGAATTCATCTTTAAAAGCGTCTAAATGTTCTTTAGAAATGGTAAAATGTAATTTAGAATCACCATTCATATTTTTATTATATCCAGCAGCTTCAAACAAATGTTCCTCAAAAGAAGTCGATATGCTATTCGTATATTTATGAAATGGCAACAACCCTTTTGGATATACCCCAAAATTCAATCCTTTTTCCTTCAACATCATTTCCACAAAAATATGAAGCTGTCGCCCTTCTGAGAGTGATGCAAAATTAGGGTAAGCACTTTTCACTTTTTGCATAACGATATCATAGAAAGGAAACTTCTCTAGTCCTATTAAAAAAAGCCGAATTGCATTAGCTTTCTCATGATTGGTATATGAATTTAAACTTTCTTTTTGATACTCATAATTATCTAAAAACTTGAACAATTCCTTAAACATTCTCGTTGCGGCTCCAGAAGCAGGAACAAATTTGGTTGTATCTAGATTAGCAGATCTTGACTCATATAATTTAGTTAACTCAGATTGATAGTGCTCAGAAAATTTTAAAATTCCATTATCTAAACTAGCTGCGCTTCTTAAGGCTACAAAAGGAATTTCGTTCTTAAATGTCTCTATCTGAGATAATACTTTTTCTACAGTTAATTCTTTTGATCTTATTAGTTTAATATCCTTATCCGTAATATTCACTTTGCTTCTTTTATTAATTGGTCAATGATAACTTTTGCTTTCTTAAAACGAGTATCTGGATCTCCTTTTAATGTAACATAATTACAATTATTTTCTTCTAAAGATTCTTTGAAATTCAAAAACATCTCTTCTCTCTGATCCGGCTTATCCCTTAAATCATCCGGAACCCAAGGAGTGTCAATATAAGTTAAAAGATACAAATCATATGTGTTTTCTAGCGAAAATTTCTCTATAACTTCTGGGACCAATCCATCATAATAAGCCTCAGAATAGACTTTAATCTCCAAAAGATTTGTGTCACAAAAGATTATTGGATCATCTTTTTTAATCATTTGATTTTCTAACTTCATTTGTCCCGTAGCAATGGGAATCAAATCTTCATAGACACAAACTTCTTTAAGTCTATTCCATTTATCTTGAAGATATATTCTCATATATTCTGGCACCCAAGAAACATTATAATGATTTGCCAATTGTCTGGATAAAGTAGTTTTACCCGTTGATTCAGGGCCAAATAATACAATTCTTATACAGTCACTGGGTTCTTGTCTAAGCTTTTCTTCCATGCTAAATATCCTTGAATTGCCATAAATGTAAATATCACATACTGAAAACTGGTAAAAGTAAACCCTTTATAAAAGTACAAAGGAATAGAAATAATATCTCCTATAATCCAAAAAATCCAATTCTCTATTTTTCTTCTTGCCATCAACCACATCCCAACAAAAAATATTGCTGTTGTCAATGTGTCTACATATGCGGTCCAATCATTCCATTTATCAAATGTTCTATAAACAACAAATACAAAAATTAAAGTACCAATAAAAATTAAAAATTCTATTTTCTTTTCTGTAGAAGTTGCTCTAGAAATGGGAGTTGTATTTGTTTCATCTATTTTCTTTGTCCATATATACCAACCATATATACTCATCACAAAATAATATGCATTGATCATCATATCACCCAATAACGACCATTTTAAAAGTAAATATACATAAATAGAAGTACTGATTAATCCGGTAGGATATACCCATATTTTATTAAACCAAGCAAAAAAAACACTTGCTATCCCGAATAATACTGCAATAACTTCTAAAGAAATATCTAGTGTAGAATATTCCGAATATTGTCCGAAAAGGAAATCAAAAATTTGGCTCATAGTCACTTCTATTACTTTTCACCATTTTCATATAAACCAAAACATGCTCCATATCCCCAAAGGCTTTCCTAATTTCTTTAGTTAAAAACGGCATTACCTCATCATAACCTCCATATACCTGAGTACTCAAAGGATTTTCTAATACTATAAATTTTGAATCTCTAAGTCTTTTTATAAACTTAATAATGTGTTCTTCAAAATCATTTTGTAAAGGGGTAAGTGTTAACTCTATTGATATCTGCATCTTGTCAAATTTTCAAAAATTCTAGTTCTTATACTCAGACATAGGGCAAAGCATATACACAGGTAAACCCATCAAATTCTAAAAAAGTTATATCATAATGACTAATCGTTTCATTATAATGAATACTGCCTGCAGTAAAAGGCATATTTAGATCAAATGGCATGATGTGTATATTTTGCTCAAAACTCAACCCTGCAGTACCATATAATTTATATAAGGATTCTTTTGCTCCCCAAATAACGGTCAACACTCGGGTTTTGTCCTCTTGTTGATTTACAAAATCTTGTTCAGAATCTACAAACTTATGAGCAATTCTAAGAATTTTTTCGCGTTGTTTTTCAATATCAATACCCACAAGTTTATCGCTTATAATAATTCCTGCATACTCGTAAGAATGTGTTATTGAAATTTGCTTTCCATCTTTTAGATGTGGCTTACCAAAATCATCATAATATAAATCGTGATCATTGTATCCAAAAACTGCTAATAAATGACGGACACTCATAAACCCTCTTCTATGCATATCAGATTTCATATTATCAACGCGATTCTGACAATGATCTGTTAACTTAATTCCTTCCGACAGCGTTTCAAAAGACTCTTCTATCTTCCAAATCAATATATTAGTACTATCATCTACTGTTATAGTTTTGTAAAGAGGCATGTGAATTCTTAAAGTTATTATGTACCTTTGCAAACTGAAATTCAGGACATCAGTATCTTGATTTTCAGGAGACGAATTTAGAATAATTTAGTGCGAAATACTAAAATTATTGCACTTCATAAACATAAAACAGATACTATGAGTACCAAAACAGTACCTTATGTTCCTTACAAAGTTAAAGACATTTCATTAGCTGCCTGGGGAAGAAAAGAAATCGAACTAGCAGAAGCTGAGATGCCAGGTCTTATGTCCCTTAGAGAAGAGTATAAAGACGAACAACCTCTTAAAGGTTCTCGTATCGCAGGATGTCTTCATATGACTATCCAAACTGCTGTGTTAATAGAAACATTACAAGCTCTTGGTGCAGAGGTTACTTGGAGTTCTTGTAACATATTTTCTACACAAGATCAAGCTGCCGCTGCTATTGCTGATGCAGGGATCCCTGTATATGCTTGGAAAGGCATGAACGAGGAAGAATTTGACTGGTGTATTGAGCAAACTTTATTCTTTGGAGAAGATCGCAAACCATTAAATATGATTCTTGATGATGGTGGTGATTTAACAAATATGGTATTAGATCGTTATCCGGAATTAGCTGAAGGAATTAAAGGTTTATCAGAAGAAACTACAACAGGTGTTCATAGATTATACGAAAGAGTAAAAAACGGAACATTACCAATGCCCGCTATCAATGTAAATGACTCTGTTACTAAATCTAAATTTGATAACAAATACGGATGTAAAGAAAGTGCAGTAGATGCAATAAGAAGAGCAACCGATGTGATGCTAGCAGGAAAACGAGTTACTGTTTGTGGTTATGGTGATGTTGGTAAAGGTACTGCAGCTTCTTTTAAAGGTGCAGGAAGTATAGTTACTGTTACCGAAATTGATCCTATCTGCGCATTACAAGCTGCTATGGACGGTTTTGAAGTAAAGAAACTAGAAACGGTTATTGGAAATAGTGATATTGTTATTACTACTACTGGAAATAAAGATATCGTTCAAGGGCAACATTTTGAAGCCTTAAAAGACAAAGCTATTGTTTGTAACATTGGGCATTTTGATAATGAAATCGATATGGCCTGGTTAAACGAAAAGTATGGCCACACTAAAGATACCATCAAACCTCAGGTTGACAAGTATAATGTAAACGGAAATGATGTAATCATTCTTGCAGAAGGCCGTTTAGTAAACCTTGGTTGTGCTACTGGTCATCCAAGTTTTGTAATGAGTAATTCATTCACAAACCAAACATTAGCACAAATTGAGCTTTGGAAAAACAGTGAAAGCTACAAGAATGAAGTATATATGCTACCAAAACATTTAGATGAAAAAGTAGCAAAATTACACTTAGAAAAGATCGGAGTAGAATTAACAGAATTAAGAAACGATCAAGCTGAATATATTGGTGTAACTGTTGAAGGTCCTTTTAAACCTGAACATTACAGATACTAAAATCAGATAATAATTCCTCTACTTAAAATTGAATTTAAGTTTTTAGCAGGAATATATTATAAAAAACTCCTTGTTTTAGACAAGGAGTTTTTTTATCAGCTTAAACTATAAATAGTTTACAACCCCAATCTACTTAAATCGTAGAAATAAAAATCCTTTTGCTCATTCATTGCAACAAAAAGACCCTTTGTAAAAGTAGTACCCAAGGGAATTGTAACTACATCACACCCATCTGTTGCCGTAGTTCCTAAATTTATAGCCTTAATATAGCTATTATCTTTTCTAGAGAAAACATTAAATTGTCCCTTTTGCTGATCAGACACAATTAAAAAACCCTGACCATTTTCTTTGGAAGCAATCGCAATACCTTCAATATCTTCTTTAAAAAATTCACCTCCAAAAAAAGCTAATTCTTCATTTCCCATCTTAACGTCTGCATAATATTTTCTAATACCAACACCTTCATCAGAATAATACACAAACCCAAGCTCATCGTCTACAGCTATTGCTTCTATCTCCTTTTGCTTACTAAACTTTCCAAATTTCCTAACTAACTTAGCGTGTACTCCCAAACTATCACTTACCAATTGATATTGGTAGAGGTAATCATTTTCGGGGCCTGATTTCCTGCTTACAATTGCGGTAACACTAAGGTTATCCGGATTTTTATACAAACCTATTCCCATAGGCCTTCTTAACTCTAGATTTTTTTCATCTTCAAAAACAGGAAAACCACCATCATCAAGTGGTTTCATATCAGGAACCGAAAATAAGCGGATTTGATTTTTTTCTCTTTCAGTAAAAACAATAATATCTGTTGTAGTAGAATCATTTAACCTAAATCCATATTCCAAATCAATATTATTTGGGTATTTTATATCTCTGATCACTTTTTCAGGAATTACCTTCCCATCTAAATCAAAGGCATAAATAGCCCCATTAGTATCTTTATCGGTTCCAAAAATTATACTTTTCGAAGGATCAGTTGGATGAACCCATATTGCAGGGTCATCAGTATCATATAACACTTTTTCTGTAATCAAATCTGGTTTGATTAACGGTTCTTTTTTATCGCACGAAATAATAAGTGAAGTACTCACTACAAGAATTAGTCTATAAATTTTCATAAAATAAAGTATCTGTATTATTTCTTAAAAAGATCATATTTCAAACCAAAAGTAAGGCGTCTTTCGTAATATTCTGCCTGCATTGTTCTTTCTGATATTCCCTGATAAAAACGTAGTGGTTGATTGGTAATATTATTTAAATCTGCATAAACACTTAAATTCTTGGTAATTGCATAGCTTACATTAAAATCCAGAAAAAACTGTTTATCATAATACCTGTCTTCAAAAGAGTTTCCACCTATCTCATCTATATAGGCATCAGAAAAATTGGCAGACAATCGTAAGCTTAGCTTATTGTTGTTATATCCTAAAGATCCGTTAAACATATTTGGTGATGTATTCGGAAGATCGAGATCTGATCGTTCTTCTCCATCTTCATTTCGGATTCCATCTGCACTAGAAGTAAGAAATGTGTAATTAAGATATACACTAAAATTCTTAGCAAAACCAGGTAAAAAATCTAGTTGACGTTGAATAGATAACTCTGCTCCAAAAATAGAAGCCTTTTCTCCATTAAGTGGCTGAAAAATATCAAACCCCTCTGTACCTGTACCAAATCGATCATCCTCAGTTTCTCCTCTAAAAGTATAAATAAAATTATCTATTTTTTTGTAAAATAAACCTCCAGATAATATTCCAACTGATTTAAAATAATGTTCAGCCATTACATCAAAATTCATAGAAGTAGTTGGGTCAAGATCAGGGTTACCTGTAACAATCTCCTCATCCCCAAATAATACATCAAGAGACGGCACTAAATCAACATAATTGGGTCTTGCTAATGTATTGGTCCAAGCAAATCTAAAAACGGTTTGCGAATTAAGATCATATTTCAAATGTATTCCTGGCAACACATTTATATATGATTGCTCTTCTGTTACTTCACCCACTCTATTTTCTTCATCTTCAATTTGATTTCCAGTAGCATTAATTTTGGTATGTTCTAATCTAATACCTGCCAATACGCTAAACTTTTCTGAAAGCTTTTGATTCGTCATAAGATATCCTGCCAACACATCTTCTTCTACATCATAATTAGCTCTTAAAAACTCATCAGGAACTGATTCTCCATCCACGAGACTAAGACTTCCTAACCATCTTTCATCTGCATATAATCCGGCCTGATATTGACTTCCAGCAAGAAAATCAGGATCACTATAACTACGGGTAGGAACATTTCCCAACGTAGGAACACTTCCTTCTAAATCAAATTCAAAAAAGTCATTATCTCTTAATTTACTTTTCAATCTACTTCGTATTCCAAACTTTATAGTTCCATTACCATTACCAAAAAAATCAGAGGATAATTCAGCATTTACAAAGAAGTTAATATCTTGCTCTTCTGTATATTGATTTTCTTCGGTAATCTCACCAAATTCAAAAGCAGATACATCATTAGCATCAGCACTATTAACAGGCGTATATATCGGAAATTCTGGATCAGAGTTATCATTAATTATACTATATTCTGATTGATATTCCGCATATCTTTCATTAAGCCTTTCCTCCGATGCTTTAGCAAATGAGGCCATCCAATCTATCTTAACATTTCCAAACAAATGATCTCCACCTAAACTATAATTCTGCATACGCTGATCTTCTAATCTTCGATTTTTACTCCTATTATTATCTATTCCGCCTTTCGTTTGTCGCGCTACTTCGACAGGAAAACGGGTAAGATTTCCATTTACCACCTCAAAATCGCCTGCTTCGATATCTTCCGCATCTAACATTTGATGCTCTAAACGAAACCTATTTTCTCTATCATCGCGCCAGTTATAAATTGTTTTCAGATACATCGAATTGTTATTATCAAATTCGTAATCAAAATTTGCTGCAAAACTTCTTCTAATTCTCTGAACTAGATATGTTCTTATCTGAAATTCATTAGTATACGGATTTACAGAAACCTCATCTAATATTGGTTCGCCATCAGCATCATCGACACCTGTATAAAACTCAAACTCATCTGTCCATTGCGCCTCGATATTGTCAGACCCAAAATCATTATCGTTAATTGATGCTGATAACATCCATCCAAACTTTTTGTTTTTAGATCGATCTCCAACTAAAAAGGAACCATTTAATATTCTTTTATCTGTAATGAAATTAATTCCTGAACCCAAGGTAGCAGAAAGCCTAAACCCTTGTGGAGCTGTTCTAGTTACTAGATTAACAGACCCTCCTAAAGCATCCGCCTCCATATCGGGAGTTACTGCCTTATTAACCTCTATGGTTTGAATCATATCGGACGGTATTAAATCCATTTGTACATTTCTATTATCACCTTCTGCAGAAGGGATTCTACTTCCATTTAATGTTACAGAATTTAACTGAGGAGATAAACCTCTTACAATAATATTTCGTGCCTCTCCTTGATCTACCTGCATAGTTATCCCTGGAATACGCTTTACCGCATCTCCAATGTTAGCATCAGGAAATTTTCCTATTTGATCCGTTGATACTACATTAGTAATATTAATATTATTCTTCTGCGTATTTAAAGCTCTTGCTTGCCCGCTATTTCCATAAGCCGAAATAGTAACATCATCTAATTGAACACCTTCTGCTTGTAGTGATAAAGAGACAAAAGTAGTTCGAGAAGAAGAGACATTTACTTTTTTTTGTAAATCAGCATATCCAAGATATTTCACTAAGATCATATAGCTACCTTCCTCTATATTTACAAGTGTAAACTTTCCGTCAAAATCAGAAATGGTTGCTTTGTTTATCGAATTAATTATAATAGAAGCTCCTGGCATGGAAATTCCATTCTCATCGGTAATAATTCCTTTAACAGAACCTTTTTGAGCATGTACAAAATGTATACTCAAAAAGAAAATGAGCGTTACAGATACTAATTTTAGTAATTTGATTGGTGTCATTTGTTAGTGTTTTAAAATCACTATAAAACTACTACTACACAATGTTTTACTTTAAAAACGTAAAGCAACAAAGGATAAACATTTTTCTTAATAACGATAAACAACAAGGCAACAATTAAGATTTATTTACATTACAATAACATAGACTAAAAGAACAGTGTATTTTTCTGGTTTTTATTACAAAGCAATCATAAAATTAACCAACTCTTCTTTCTGATTGATAGGTAATTTTTTTCGTAATCGATAACGAGCTACTCTTACACTATCTGGAGTAACTCTAAGAATGGAAGCAATTTCTTTTGAAGATAAATTGAGTCGTAATAACATTCCTAAACGCAATTCTGAAGGTGATAGTTTGTCTTCAGATAACTGGGATAATCTCTTAATAAAATCTGGATGAATCTCTTTAAAAAAATTATGGAATTCGTCCCATTCTCTTTCTTGCTTTAAGTTGAAATTAATCTCTTTTACTATACGTTTTATATTGGTATTTACATCTATCCCTTTTCTATCCGCTATATTAGATAGGGTAGAAGACAAATCAGATAAAATTTTATTTTTCTGAGACAGATGAAGGCTATATCTGGATAATGTAGATGTCTTTAAGTGAATTTCCCTTTGCAAGTTTTTTTCTTCAAACTCCTTCTTCTCTAATTCTGCTTTCAAAGTTCTTTGTTCAAACTCCTGAATTTTTAAGCTCTCTTTCCCTTTCTTTCGATAATAAATATATAGGACACTTACAATTAACATAATAGCAGCTAAACTAACTAATAACAGATTTTGATTAGCACGACTAATTTCTTTTTGTTGCAATAATGTACTTATTTGAGCTTCTTTTCGTTTGGTTTCATAAATTACCTGAAGTGTATTCAGTTGATTAATATTTTCAGACAGAATAAGCTCTTCATTAATTTTTTCACTTTTGGAAAGATGATCAAAAGCTTTTTTAAAATCTACCATAAGGTTATAAGTTTTAGAAAGATCCTTGTGAGCGCTTTTAATTTGATATTTATCATGAAAATACAGCGCCCATTGATGCGCTTTATTGGTATATTCGATAGCTTTACTATAATTTCCAGTTTTTCTACATATATCTCCTAAATTATTAAAAACGCTAATTTTTCCAGCCTTATCCATTTTTTCAAAGTACTCATTTGACTTTTTAAAATATTCATAAGCTACATCATACTGTTCTAAATCTTCGTATATACTTCCTAAGTTTTCATTTACAACAGCAACACCTTCAATATTCTGAAGTTCCGAGAATATTTTAAGACTCTCTTTTTGATATTGCAAAGCGCTAAGGTAATCGCCTTCTTTTTCAAAACAAGACCCTAGCAATCTTTTAGCAATAGCTACTCCTTTTTTATATCCGAATTTAGAGGATATTAATTTGCTCTGATTAAAATACTGCTTGGCTTTAGGAAAATTCTTTGTAGAGAGATATATGTTACCTATCTCGTTTTTCAGAAGGACAAAAAGAGTGTCTTTCTCTTCAATTAAAACTAGAGCCTTATTATATTGTTCTAAAGCTTCATCATATACTCTTGCATTTTGATAAAAGCTACCTAAAAGAAAATACTTCTCAGCAATACTAATAGGTGATCCTTTTTTCTGTGCAGTTCTTAACTCTACTCTTAAAACCTGCAATGCATCATTAATCTGTTTCTTATCTTTTTCTAAACTATTATCAACCTGTGCAACAACTTTACAAAAAGAAATGATTAACAATATACATATAAGTAACCATGACAATTCTTGTCTCATAAAAATCTATTCCAAAACTCTTACTAAAAAGTAAAAATCTTATAAATCTAGTGATACACCTATTATAGAATGTTATTTAGATATTATTTTTATGTTACACCTTAGTCTTTTATTTCCTCTTTCGGAAAATATAGCTCATCCATACGGGATCATTTTCTTCGGACACCACAGATTGACGATCTACGAACTCCCAATTAGCAGCATTCATATAGTTTAACAAATCAGAAGTCCCTTCTAAATCTTCGATTTCTTTAATCGTGATCTGCTTACCTTCCAATGATTTTTGTTCTTGTACTTTCACCCTTTTAACCCGCCCACTATTATTAGCTTTTTGGACTACGATGATTTCTAAATAATCATATTTTGGTATTTCCTGAGATATTGCTGTGGTTGTGGTTACCAGAAAAACAAAAAAGAACAAAATTCTATGCATTGATAATTTCATGAAATTTATATTTTAAGAGTTATAGTTTAAATAAAAAGCCCTTTTCAAATTAATTTGAAAAGGGCTTCATCTTTATTACAAAGGAAAATATTCTTATGCTTCAAAAGGAACTATAGAAACATAAGATTTATTATCTTTTTTCTTAGTGAATTTAACTACACCGTCTACTCTTGCGTGTAATGTGTGGTCTTTACCAGCATAAACATTCTCACCTGGTTTGTGTGCCGTACCTCTTTGTCTTACAATGATGTTACCGGCTATGGCAGCTTGTCCACCAAAAATCTTAACACCTAAACGTTTCGATTCTGATTCTCTACCATTCTTAGAACTACCAACTCCTTTTTTATGAGCCATTTTCTTAAGGTTTTATATCGTTAATAATAACGGAGATTATTTTTCAATCCCGCCGTCTAATTTATCTTGCCATTCTTTTAACTCGTCCCACTTACCATCAGCAGCCATTTCAGCTTGCTTAGGCCAAGTATCAGGAACGTGATTTCCACGTACGTCTTTAATGAACTCTGCAATTTGCTTAGGATCTGCTTTAGAAAGATCAGCAAAAGTAACGATCCCATTAGCCTTTAAAGTTTCAGCTATTTTTGGTCCGATACCTTCAATCTTTTTTAGATCATCTGCTTTAGCTGATTTCTTAGGAGCAGCTTTCTTTGGTGCTTCTTCCTTTTTAGGAGCAGCGACTTTAGCTTCTACTTTCTTTTCAGTTTTTGGTGCAGCTTTCTTAGCTTCTTTCTTTGGTGCAGCTTTTTTAGCTCCAGAAGCAACTATACTTTCAATTACGATTTCAGTAAGAGATTGACGGTGACCATTTTTAACACGGTATCCTTTACGTCTCTTTTTCTTGAAAACAATAACTTTATCACCTCTAAGGTGTCTTGTGATTTTTGCTCCTACTTGAGCTCCATCTATAGCCGGGGCGCCTAAAGTAACTTTGTCTCCATCTGCAGTAAGAAGTACTTTGTCAAAAGAAACTTTATCTCCTTCTTCTCCTGCTAAACGATGAACAAAAACTTTTTGGTCTTTTGCAACTTTAAATTGCTGCCCTGCTATCTCTACAATTGCGTACATAGCGTAACGTTTAATTAATTTTTTATATAAAGAACTATCACTTATCTAAAATAAGCGGATGCAAATATACTGCTAATTAATTAACTGACAAATATTTTACGCTTTTATAGGAGGAGAATTATGTGTTTTTTTGATGTTCCAACTTTCTTTTAATAATTGCATAAAAGACAATGTTAAGACAAAGGTAGTTGCAAAACCCATAATAGCTGCTACAAACACTACTATTCCTACACCCACATGATAATGCGAACTCCAATTAGCTAGCATTTCTGGAAGAAAATTAGTATTTATATTAGTAACATAAATAGCAAAGAAAATAGTAAAAATAAGAGTAGCATTGAATCCTGTGAACAATCCAGCCATAAAACCTTTTTGATATTCAAATTCGCTTCTCTTTTCGAATTTATAATCTTTCATAGCTTTATACAATCCAAAGGCAACAATTATTCCATTACCTAAACTAAAAACGGGATTTGTTTGCACCCCAAATAATGATAAAATTAGAAAATACGCAATCAGCCCTACTGCGATTAAAGAACCATATCTAACGGGAATTGTAGACTTTTTCATAATTTTTATTATTTAGATTTAACAGAAATTTATGGATAATTAGTCATTCTTTGGCTTAAAGAACTGTTAATTTATTAAAAACAAGTACTTTAGGTCGATAAAATTCTTTTTCGTTAAAATCATAACAAAATGCGATCTTTGCAAAAATTCAATAAACAAAATTATTACTAATGAAAAATAAACTTTACACAATCGCTTGTGCGCTCTTGATTGGAATTTCCGGAAGTGCTCAAGAAGTAGAATTTACAGAATATGACTTAGATAATGGTCTACATGTAATTTTACATCAAGAAAATAAAGCACCTGTAGTAACTGTAGGTGTTATGTATCATGTAGGAGCAAAAGATGAAGAAAAAGGAAGAACCGGTTTTGCTCATTTTTTCGAACACCTATTATTCGAAGGGACAGAAAACATAGAAAGAGGAAAGTGGTTTGATATCGTTTCTGCAAACGGTGGAAGAAACAACGCTAACACTACTCAGGATAGAACTTATTACTATGAAACATTACCTTCTAATAATCTAGAACTAGGATTATGGATGGAATCTGAACGTATGTTACATCCTGTAATCAATAAAATTGGAGTAGACACCCAGAATGAAGTTGTAAAAGAAGAAAAAAGACAACGAATAGATAATGCGCCTTATGGTAAAATTATTTATAAGACTGGGATAAATAAATATCTGTTCAAAAAACACCCTTATGGTCAATCTGTGATCGGAAGTATGGAAGATCTTGACGCTGCTAAACTTGATGAGTTCGTAGCTTTTAATAAAAAATACTATAACCCAAATAATGCAACCTTAGTAGTAGCTGGAGATATCCAAATTGAAGATGCTAAGAAAATGATTTCGGATTATTTTGGTTCTATTAAAAATAATGGAGAAAAAATAACAAGAACGACAATAGTAGAAGATCCTATTACATCAGAAATCACTGCGGTAGAAAAAGATGCAAACATCCAAATCCCTGCAAAAGTATTAGTATACAGAACGCCTAAGCAAACTGAAAAAGACGCCTATGTGTTAGATTATATCTCTACTATTTTAACAGGAGGAAACAGCTCTAGAATGCAGAAAAACATGGTAGAGGATAAAAAAATGGCATTACAAGTAATCGCCTTTACAGATTCTCAAGAAGACTATGGCACTTATCTAATGGGAGCTTTACCTCTTGGAGATGTTAGTTTAGATAAACTTCTAGCAGAAATGGATAGCGAAATCGCAAAGTTACAAAATGAACTAATTTCTGAAAGAGAATTCAATAAACTTCAGAATCAATTTGAAAATAACTTCGTGAACTCTAACTCTAGTATTGAAGGAATTGCAAATTCATTGGCTCGTTACAACATGCTTTATGACGATACTAATCTTATCAATAAAGAAATTGAAATCTACAGATCAATTACCAGAGAAGACATTCAAAATGTTGCTAAGAAATATCTGAATAAAAATCAACGTCTTAATCTTGACTACTTACCAGAGTCAAGCAAATAATATAAATGGATACAGAAATGAAAAAAAATATAACCTTTATCATAGCTTTTTTATTGGTTGCAATAAGTGCTCAAGCACAGATAGATCGATCAAAAATGCCAAAATCAGGACCTACTCCTGTTATAAATTTAGGAGAGCCATATACATTTAAAATGGGTAATGGACTTACCGTTCTTGTTGTAGAAAACAAAAAGCTACCGAGAATCACAGTAAGCTTATCATTAGACAACCCTCCAAATGCCGAAGGTGACAAAGCAGGAATCGAAGGAATAGTATCCCAAATAATGGGAAAAGGGACTAAAGACATTAGCAAAGATGCTTTTAATGAAGAAGTTGATTTTCTTGGTGCTTTCATTAATACGGGAGCATCAGGTGGATTCGCACAATCCTTATCTAAATATTCTGATCGTATCATCGAACTTTTTGCAAAAGCTTCTTTAAATCCAAACTTTACGCAAGAGGAGTTAGACCTTGAAAAGAAAAAACTTATCGAAGGTATTAAATCAGGAGAAAATAGTGCAGAAGCAGTTGCTGATCGAGTAAGAAGCGTTCTTGGTTACGGAAAAAATCACCCAGCTGGAGAGTATATTACAGAAAAAACAATTAATAATATCACCTTAGCAGATGTAGAAACATACTACAGAAACAACTTTGTCCCTGCAAATGCATATATGGTAATTAGTGGAGACATCAGTAATGATAAAGCTAAAGAATTAGTAGAAAAGAATTTTACTTCTTGGAAAGCTGGAAAAGCTCCTTCTTTTGGAATGCCAGAAGTTAAAGACGCGCAATACAGACAGATCAATTTTATCGATATGCCGAATGCTGTACAAACAGAAATGGCTGTAATGAGCGTTTCTAATCTAAAGATGGCTGACGAAGATCATCACGCTGCATTGGTAGCTAACTATGTTTTAGGAGGGTCATTTGGTAGTTATATCAATATGAACCTAAGAGAAGAGCACGGGTACACATATGGAGGACGATCTACATTACCAAGAAACAAAAACTTTAAAACGCTATTTAGAGCTACAGCTAAAGTAAGAAATATGGTAACAGATAGTGCTGTTGTAGAAACTCTAAAAGAAATTAAAAGAATCAGAACTGAAGATGTAGATGACGAAGTATTAAAAAATGCGAAAGCAAAATTCTTAGGAGACTTTATTCTAGCTTCCGAAAATGATAGAACAATAGCAGCAAGAAGTATTGATATCAAAACTCAAAATCTTCCAAAAGATTTTTACGAAACTTTTATTGCAAAAATCAACGCAGTTAGCAAAGCTGATATTAAAAGGATTGCTAACAAATATTTTAATCTAGACAAAGCTAGAATTGTATTAGTTGGTAAAGGAAGTGATGTTCTAGAAAACCTAGAAAAAATTAGCTTCGAAGGAAAGAAAATTCCTGTTCTATATTTTGACAAATATGGAAACAAAACTGAAAAACCTGATTACAATGCAGCTACCCCAGAGGGAGTTACTGCCCAGTCAGTTTTAGATAATTATTTAAAAGCTATTGGCGGTAAAGATAAATTGACAGCAGTACAATCTACCTTCACTACAGCCGAAGCATCTATGGGAGGAGCAACACTACAGATGATATCTAAAGTTACTTCGAAAAACCAAACGCTTACTGATATATTATTTGGAGGCAACTCTGTAAACAAAAATGTGTTCGACGGTACTAAAGGATATGCTATGGCTCAAGGTCAAAAAATTGACTATACAGAAGCTCAGATTGCTGATGCAAAAAAAGAAATATACCCTTTCCCGGAACTAAAAAATACAGATGCTAAACTAGAAGGTCTTGAACCTTACGAAAATGGTAAAGCTTATAAAGTTAAAATAAGCGATAAGAGAACCTCTTATTTCGATACAGAAACAGGATTAAAAATAAAAGATATTGTAATCCAGGAACAAGGAGGTCAAAAAATACCTTCTACAATTGGATATAGCAACTACAAAGAAGTTAATGGAATCAAATTCCCTCATACAATGTCAATATCTGCTGGTCCACAGAAGTTTGATTTTAATGTTTCAGAAATTAAAATTAACGAAGGAGTAACAGAAGAAGATTTTAAATAAAATCTATAACTCACTTATTTATAAAGGTCCGTTCTAATAAACGGGCCTTTATTTTTTTCGATTAGCGATATATACTCCTAAAATTATTATCCCAGTAGCAATTACTTGATAAAAAGAAAATTCTTCGCCATCCAGTAACCCCCACATCAAAGCTACTATCGGAATTGTATACGTTACCGAAGTGGCAAAAACAGGACTACTCATTTGAACTAATTTATTGAATAAAACCTTAGCAATTCCGGTTCCCACTACTGCAAGAATAGAAATATACATCAAACTCGTATGTACTTCTGGATTACTTATTACCGTATTATTAAAAAAATCAGAATAATATAACACTACAAGAGAAGGAATTACTAACACAATAAAATTACCATTAGCTATCGCCATAGGAGAAATTTCTTGCATATAACGTTTTATAATATTCACATTGGTTGCATAACAAACCGAAGCACAAAGCACTAACGCTGCGTACCAATAATTCTGATTAGGATTTATAGAAGCTCCTTCCCAAATAAGAGCCAAACATCCAATTAACCCAACGACAACACCAATTAATTGATTTCTACTAAATCGAATCGAGAATAGCAGCACCCCTAATATTAAGGTAACAAGCGGAGTTGTAGAATTAAGAACAGAAGCAATACCACTATCTATTTCCGTTTCTGCAAAAGCAAATAAAAATGCGGGAATAAATGTCCCTAAAAAACCAGAAATAACAATCCACTTCCATTCTCCTTTCTTAATGGTTTTCATACTTCTGAAACCAATCAGGAATAAAAAAATTGCTGCGAACAGAGTCCTTAAAGCCCCTAACTGCATAGGAGTAAGACCTATCAACGACTTCTTAATTAATATAAACGAACTACCCCATACTAGCGAAAGTATCGCAAGATATATCCATTTTAGTTTTGAGTTTTGCATCGATCATTTTATAAGCTGCAAAAATCAATAAAATTAAACAAGCGATACTCTTTTATGTAGAAAAATTAACGAACGTTTAGCGTTCTTCTTCCCATTGAATTGTTTCCATAAAATGAACAACATCATTTCTTAAATATTTCGCTGCAGGAAGAATGGAATCATAATTTGGTTTTACTTTAAAGTACACTGAACCAGAAACAAAATGATTAAGACTATCTGTTACATAAAATTGGCAAGAAGAAGCAGCATTTCCCGTAACTTCAAAAATGCTTCCATAAACTTTTTTATCCGGCAGAATAAAATCTTTTTGATCTATTCCATCAGCTTTAATATGGTGTTCTTGTGTTAAGTTTTGTGCATCTCTTAATAGCGAGTCTAAGTTTTTATCTACATTGTAATACGAAACGTAAATAGTTGCATTCAGTTTCGGGTAATCTATATTATACCAACATTCTTTATTGTTTTTAGCTTTTTTAAAATTTGCAATATTATTCTTCTCAAAAGTATACGAACAATCTAGTGAAGCCTTTTCATATTTTGGTGTTGGATAAGCCAACCGTAACATTCCTTTAGGCTTTGGTAAAACATCTCCACCACAAGAACATAAAGCACTTGCAACTGCAATCACAAAAAAATTATAGATTTTACTCTTCATTAATCGTTAATTTAATCCTTTTGATACGTTTATTATCTAGAGATTCTATTTTAAAAACATATTCTTCTAATACAATTACATCTCCTCTTTTAGGAAAGCTTCCGGATATCTCCAATAGCAATCCTGCAATCGTTTCTGCATCCCCTTTTTTACTCTCAAAAACTGTTTGATCTTCCAACTTCAATACTTTATAAAAATCTTTTAAAGAAGTTCTTCCTTCGAACACATAATTGAGATCATCTAACTTAGAAAATATTAAATCTTCATCATCAAATTCATCACTAATATCCCCAACTATTTCTTCAATAATATCCTCTAAAGAGATCAAACCACTTGTTCCACCATATTCGTCTACTACAATTGCCAAATGATTCTTTTTATTCTTAAAATCATTAAGCAAATCATCTAACTTTTTGTTTTCCGGAACAAAATAAGGTTCTCTTACAAGATCTACCCAATTATAATCTTTATGATTGATATAAGGCAATAAATCCTTTACATAAAGAATACCAATAACTTTGTCAATACTATCTTCATATACTGGAATACGAGAATATCCTTTTTCTATAATTTCAGGAATAACCTCGGTATATTTCATATCGCGATTTAAGGCAAAAATATCTATCCTAGGTTTCATTACCTGTTTAGTATCAGTATTACCAAAAGAAACAATACCTTCTAAAATTTTCTTCTCCTCAGAAGTAGTATCGGTGTCTGAGGTTAACTCCAACGCTTGTGATAATTGATCAACACTGATATTCGATTTCTGCTTACCTAATTTATTATGAATTCGTATCGTCACACTTCTCATTGGTAAACTAATCGGAGTAATAACCCAGTCCAAAACTCTTAATGGTCTTGCCATAAAATTGGCAAATTTCACTTTATTTCTACTCGCATATATCTTTGGTAAAATTTCTCCAAATAATAAAATAAGGAATGCTACAATAATTACCTCTACAACAAATCTTACATCCATCCAACCCCACCAAATGATATCAAGATCTTTAAAATAAATCTCTCCTAAAGCATCAAAGAGTAATACAATAGCAATATTTATAAAATTATTAGCCACTAATATTGTAGCTAACAATTTCTTTGGCCTACTTAATAACTTTGATATTATCTTTTGATTTACAGTTTCTTCTTCTCCTTCTATTTTAAGATCTGAGGGAGTAAGCGAAAATAAAGAAACCTCACTACCCGAGATTAAAGCAGAACAAATCAATAGTAAAATAAGGGCAAGTAAATTAATTGCCTGCATGGAATCAAAAGCAACAAATAAAACAAATAAAGGTTCGGGATCAGGATCCAAATTATAGCGGTTTAGTTAAACATATTAAAACGGAAGATCATCTTCTTCCATTTCTGTAGATGGGGATGATATCGATTGTGTTGTACCTACTGAAGGGTTTGCATTACTTACCGGCTGACTGCTTGCAGTTGTTTCGGATTGTTGTCCTTCAGTTTTTGGAGTTAAAAATGTAAAATCGGTACACTGTATCTCTGTATTATATCGATCTTTTCCTTGTTCATCTTGCCATTTTCTAGTTTTAAGACGACCTTCAATATATACTTTATCTCCTTTCTTTAAATATTTTTCACAGATTTCAGCTGCTTTATTACGCACCACAATATTGTGCCATTCTGTAGAAGTAACTCTCTCTCCAGTGGTTTTGTTTACATAAGAATCATTAGTTGCCAGCGGAAATCTGCCAATACAGTTTCCTCCTTCAAAATAATGCATCTTTACTTCATCTCCTGTATGACCAATAAGCATTACCTTATTCAACGTTCCAGACATATCCTTTATTATTTATAGTAAATGTAATAAAAAAGCATCATACCTAAAAAAAGCTATCTATAAAATTACCTAATAATATAGGAACGGGATATTCGCGAATATTATCTATTTTAATCTGCTCTAGTTCAGTATTGATTTTGGGCTTTTTGTTGGTTTTTATGATATAAAATCGAGTATATAAGTGCTGGTGCGAAAGTTTATGTATTTTAAATGTTTCTTCATAGCAAGTGATATCATAAGATAAATCTCCTAATAAACTTTTAAACAGAACATGTTCTTTTATATAATCAAGGTCTACGTCATTCTCGCTTTCTATCAGTGGAAACTCGTATAAATTCTGCCAGATACCTTTGCCTGTTCGTTGTTTAATAATAGTATATTGATCACTGACAGAAAATATCAGGTAATTGAAATATCTTTTCTTGACTTTAGTTTTTTTCAATTTAACCGGTAATGATGTAACTGTTCCTTTATTTAATGACTCACAACTATCATTTAATGGACAAACGATACAATATGGATTTTGTGGCTTACACTGCAACGCTCCAAATTCCATAATCGCCTGATTATAGGTAGCGGGTTGCTCTGGATCAATTAACTCAAAAGCAATTTTCTTAAACTCTTTAATTCCTTGAGTACTATTAATAGGAGTGTTAATATTAAAATATCTAGATAAAACGCGATATACATTACCATCTACCACAGGAACCACTTCATTATAACATATCGAAGCTATAGCACTGGCGGTATAATCACCCACACCTTTTAGTTTTAATAAATCATTATAGTTAGAAGGAAAAATACCATTAAGCTCATTTGCTATATATTTCGCAGTAGCATGTAAATTTCTGGCTCTAGAATAATAACCTAATCCTTGCCATAGTTTTAGCACTTGTTCTTCTTCTGCATTTGCTAAATCAAAAACAGTAGGATACTGATCGGTAAATGACAAATAATATGGTAATCCTTGTGCAACTCGCGTCTGTTGAAGTATGATTTCGCTTAACCAAATGTGATATGGATCGATTGTTTCTCGCCATGGCATCGATCTTTTGTTTTGTAAGTACCACGTAATGAGTTTTTTATAAAAAATCATGTGAAAATTGTAAGTTTTGTAAAATTAAACCTTTAAAAGATGATAATTTCATCTTAAGTATTGATATTTTGGATTTTAAATTGCTATATTTGCCCCCTTGAAAATTTAAAAACCCCTAAATAGGTAATATAATGACTAAAGCAGATATTGTAGCAAAAATTTCAGAAAAACTAGGAATTGAAAAAGGAGATGTTCAGGCAACTGTTGAAACCTTTATGGAAGAAGTAAAAAGTTCTTTAGAGAGCGGTGATAATGTATACCTTAGAGGTTTTGGTAGCTTTATCATCAAAACAAGAGCTGAAAAAACTGGTCGTAACATTTCTAAAAACACTACAATCAAAATACCTGCACATAATATTCCTGCCTTTAAACCGGCAAAAGTATTTGTGGAAGGTGTAAAAACTAACGTAGAAGTTAAGTAACAATTAATAATCAATAAATAGACGCACTATGCCAAGTGGTAAAAAACGTAAAAGACACAAGGTAGCTACGCACAAGCGTAAAAAGAGAAGAAGAGCTAATCGCCATAAGAAAAAGTAGTTTTCTAACTACTTTTTCTATTTAAGAATGTTCTTTGAAATCGAAATAAAGTATCTTATACCACTACCTTTATAAGACTTTATTTCAACGGAATTATAAAATTCCTGTGAAAAAATTTGTTTAATCCATCTGTCTCGAACATATCGAGGTGGATAAAAATCTAATCAGAGTGAACAAAGAATTGATCATTAGATCTGGTTCCTCTACTGATTTTGCCTTATTAAAAGATGGAAAACTAATTGAATTACATAAGGAAGAAGACGACAGCAATTTTGCAGTAGGTGATATTTTTATTGCCAAAATCCGTAAAGCTGTTCCAGGTCTTAACGCCGCATTTGTAAATGTGGGTTATGAAAAAGATGCATTTCTGCATTACCACGATCTGGGCCCTCAAGTATCTTCTTTACTTAAATTCATTAAACGTGTAAGCACAGGTAAATTAAAAGATTATTCTCTTAAGAATTTTCCTTTTGAGAACGATATTGATAAACACGGAGTAATAACCGATGTGTTAAAATCAAATCAATCGCTATTAGTACAAATAGTAAAAGAACCTATTTCTACAAAAGGCCCTCGAATTAGCTCAGAGCTTTCGATTGCCGGTAGATATATTGTATTAGTACCTTTTTCTAACAGAGTATCTATTTCTCAGAAAATAGAATCATCAGAAGAAAAAGAACGTCTAAAAAGACTGGTAAAAAGTATTAAGCCAAAAGGTTTTGGAATTATTGTTCGTACTGTAGCAGAAGGCAAGAAAGTAGCAGAACTAGACAGAGATTTGCAAAACTTGGTGGGACGCTGGGAGTCTATGTGTAAAAAATTATACAAAGCACCCCATCCATCAAAAATTTTAGGTGAAATGAATAGAGCATCCTCTATATTAAGAGATGTTTTTAATGACACCTTCACTTCGATCGTTGTAGATGAAGAAGATCTCTACAACCAAATCAAAGATTATCTGCAAGAAATTGCACCAAAAAAAGAATCTATCGTAAAGTTACACACGTCTAAAGTACCTGTTTTTGAAAAACATGGTATCGAACGACAAATCAAAACAAGTTTTGGTAAAACGGTATCCATGAGTAAGGGAGCCTATCTTGTAATCGAACACACTGAGGCAATGCACGTCATTGACGTAAATAGTGGAAATCGATCTAACAAAGCCAAAAACCAAGAAGACACTGCACTAGAAGTCAACCTAATCAGTGCATCCGAAGTAGCACGCCAACTACGTCTTAGGGATATGGGAGGTATTATTGTAGTCGATTTTATAGACATGAATAATGCTGATAACCGCAGAACACTTTTCAACCACTTACGTGAAGAGATGAAAGACGACAGGGCAAAGCATAAAATTTTACCGCCAAGTAAGTTTGGCCTGATTCAAATAACGCGACAGCGTGTACGACCAGAAATGAATATCAAAACCCGTGAGGAAAACCCTAACGGAGGAAATGGCGAAGTTGAGGCGCCAATAGTTTTAGTAGATAAAATAAAGGTCGATTTAGAAAAATTAATTAAAAAAGAACATAAAAAGTTAACGCTTAGCGCGCATCCTTTTATTGCAGCTTTTTTAACTAAAGGATTTCCATCCGCCCGATCTAAATGGTTCATGGACCATAAAAGATGGGTAAAAATTATACCTAGAGACGCTTACACGTATTTAGAATATCATTTCCACGATAAAGACGGAGAAATGATAAAATAAAATGAAACCCAGCTTACATTGTAGGCTGGGTTTTTTTGTTTATTAAATATTTTAGAAAACTCTATTCTAAAGAAATTTGCTTTGCCATAAACAATGCGTTATAAGCATTCACAATCTTACCTGACTTAGAAAGCTCTGAAAATGGCACTAATTTTTTAGTCTTATCTTTCTCTTCAATTTCTACTTTAATATCATAAGAAGTTCCTGATTTCATAAGAATTTCTTTCACTTTAGCTGCAGATAAATCTGGATAACAAGATCGTATCAATGCTGCCACTCCAGAAACTACAGCGCAAGATATTGACGTACCCTTATCTAACTCATAATTATTATCTGGAATTAAAGTTAACACCTTATCTCCTGGAGCAAAAAGATCTACTTTCTGTTTCCCATAATTACTAAATAAACTAATTAATCTATGGTCTAAAAAATTAGAAGATGATCCCACTTTTATGAAATTTGAAGCAACCTCATTCCCTTGTTTATCCATATCATCTGGATAATTATAAACTGACAGGTTATCAATGTTTAGGCCTTCATTGCCGGAAGAGGTAACTATTAACACTTCTTTTTCTTCAGCGTACTTTATAGCATCTAACACCCAATCTTGATGTAATGAAAACTCTTTCCCGGAACTTATATTAATAACTTTCGCTCCGTTATCTGCAGCGTATTGTATAGCTAAAGCCATATCTTTGTCGTGTTCATCCCCTAATGGAGATACACATAATGGCATTATTTTAACATTATTAACAACTCCATTTGTACCTAAATCATTATTCCTGATAGCCCCTATAGTTCCTGCTATTTTAGTTCCATGAGAGACAATATCTATATTATTATTAACTTGATTATTTCCATACACAATATTGGTAATATCCTCGGGATCGTCACCAATAATTGTCAAACGCTCGTCATAATCTAAATTTAAGAGCTTGTTTAATCTTTCATAAGCTTTCAGCTTATAATCTTGTATCCATTTCTGGGTAAGTTTATACTGAACATATACCAACATATAATCTAAGTGAACATTTAAAACCTTATCATCTTTATAAAGGCTTTTAATACTATCTAATTTCTTTTTAGTATATCTCTTTTCTGGAAAGTAATTCGCTAACGCTTTGGATGCAGCTATATATCCAGTATCATAGTAATCAATATAGGCTTTATCATTTTTTGCATATACTAATTGATTCTCATATTTTTTCTTAGCTCTGCTATATTGTAAAAAATCATCTTTTTGATCTTTAGAAATATCCGAAACTACTTTACCTTTAAAAATACTATCATATTTTCTAATAATCCTGGTGTATTCATAATTGGTAAAAAGTATATTTTCACCTTTTTCGTTTCCTAAGAAATTCCAACCATGAACATCGTCTATATATCCGTTTTTGTCGTCATCAATATTATTATTTGGCACCTCATTAGCATTTGACCATATCTTTCCCTTTAGATCCTCATGATTAACGTCTACTGCCATATCAATTATTGCAACAATAACTTCCTGTTTTTTTATTGTATCAAGTATCTTTTCATATGCTTTTGCCAAACTAATTCCAGGAACAGAATCGTTTGACAAATCTTGATGAAACCAGTCAATTCTTATTTTCTTGTTAGATTCTTTTTTAGGTGTTTGACCTATTATACAAGAACCACACATAAAAAAAATAACAAAAAACCAACGTACTCTGTATAATTGATTATTCAACATTCTTATTTAAACTACTTTATTATTAAATACAACCTTATAGTTGAGAATCTATAAGGTTGTATTTAAAATTATTATCCTGCATGATTTATCGGAATAACTGATGTAATACAATTTGGTGGTGGCGGTGGAGGTGCAGGTCTATCACCACCCGTTGTATCACTACCATCATCTAAAGCATCTACTAAATATGAGCCTCCCTTTATTAAATGCGTATTATTTAATCTTGCAACGTTTAACTTCTTCAGAGTTAATTTTTGTTCGTTTTTATTCTTTTTCATTTTAGAGTAAAAGTTTTTGTGAGTATTTGTCTGAGTCAAAACTAATCAAATATGCTTATAATGTTGTCAATTATCTTATAGTAGGTCTCTGTATTCAGGAATTCAGACTTTTAAAAATTTGAATTACAGAGTTTTAACTAAAATTGATTCTTTTCCAGTTGTTTGATAAAATAAGACGGATAAATACCTGTTTTTTTAAGAAAAGATTTAGAAAACGCTTCGGTTGTATTGAAACCAATCTCTCGTGCAATTGCCTTAATTGTATAATTTCTTAACTTTTGATCTGTTTGCAACTTTTCTACAACATAATCTATTCTCAAATCATTTATATAAGCGATAAAACTTTTTTGCTTGTAAAAATTAACCACCTTAGAAAGATACTTGGCGTTAGTCTCAAATTGTTTTGCTAATCCAGCTGTGGTGATATTGGGAGTTAAAAATAACTGTCTATTTTCAAAATCAGATAAAGATGCTAAAATGTTTTTCACTATAGTTTCCGAAATACCAATGTCCTCAGTCTGTTTCGTCTCGATTTCTTCTATTTGTTCAAGTACTTCTTTTTTACCATTTTTCTGATTCAGTAAATTTTCAAACCTTTCTTGATATTTTTTTCTTTTTCTATAATTCAAAAATAATAATATTGCCGTAAGAGCGCTGACCAAACCAAGTATAACTAATCCAAATCTAGATATGACTCTTTCATCTTTTAATGAACCTATAATTTGGTCCTTTTCCTGAATTAATAGTGGGGTATCGTAATTCTGGGTAATCTTTTTTTGCAGATAGCGATAATTACTGTTCAATACGCTATCAACTTCTATCAACTTTTCAATATATACTAACTGTTGTTCCTGATTATTTGTTTTTTTATAATGATCAATCAACACCTCATAACCATCTCGTGTTTCTGGTAAAATATCTTTTTGTTGTTGAAAAATGGTATCTAGTTTTTTAAAATAAAAAATACCTTTTTCAATATTTTCAGATTCATAATTAATCTTTCCCAGATAATAATATCCAACGGCTAAATTTGGTTTATTATTAACCCCTTTGAAATAATTTATAGCCTGATTTATACTATCCTTCGCTTTATTAAAATCATTTTGGAAAAAACTTATAACTCCAGAGGTCATTTTAAAATAATTATACATATCTCTGTTTTTTGCTTTTAATGATTTTTCAATTCCAATTGAATTATATGTAGAAGCAGAATCTAATTTATTTAAACGGTAAAAAGATTGAACCATTGCAAACAAATTATTTAAGTACTGTTTGTTATTAGTTTTATAACCATCAGCCTTCTTAAGGTAGTTGTAATTTTCCTTATGTAATTTTAGAGCTTCTTCATATTCTCCTATACGATCTTTTAAAAGACCTATTTCATGATTAACATATAAAATCAAATCAGGGCTATAATTTTTTCTAGCGTACTCATTAGCTAAAATATAATTATCCAAAGCCTTTTTAAACGCTCTCTTATTATAAAAAACAGAACCTTTAAGTATGTATGCTGCTGCAGGGTACCTTTTATTTTTTTGGTTATAACTGATAGCAATAACGCTATCCATATAAATATTAGCCAATTGATCTTTTAAAAGATATGCTAGGTTATAATACCCATCCGCTAATCTGATACTATCTGATTCGATTTTTGCTTTTTTAATATATGCATTTGCATACTCAGCAGCTCTTTCCTTTTCTTTTTTAGTTATTGAATTATAATAACGATAATATAATTCTTCGTATGAATATTCTTTACTAAGAATAGAATCGTGTACTCTAATTTGTATAAGATATTCATCATTCGTTTTTTCTTTCAAAGAATCTACAATAACCTGATCTTGCCGTGCAGAGAGTTGGTGGAGTAAAAAGAAAATAATGCAAACTGCAATGTGATTGGTGTAACGTTTTATCATCTCATACATGGTATGTATCTACCTAAAATTAAATTTTTAATACGTAGCCATTCACAATAAGTATGCCTTATCTATATAGACTATTTTTTTATCATCTATATAAACCATACTACAAAATAATCGTTGCAATAGTGGTGAAATTTTGGTGTCTTTGGGGCTATAGTCTACCTAAATAATAGGGTGCAAATATACCATTTTCATTTTTTTTTTAAATGATATCCTTATTTTTTTAAATCACAACCAGCCAGCTTTTTATCTCTAAAAAAACAATGTCTGAATTCCCTGAATACAGGGTCTGTTTTCCCGAATACAGATGTAGTCTCCTTGTTATTAAGCTTTTACCAAGACTATATTTGAGATATCAATAATCAACTCGCTATGGTCACATTACTAATAAAACTTGTTACTAATCTCTTAGAATTTGTGATAGGAATATACCAATTCGTTTTTTAACTCGTAAATATCAAAACTATGAAACAACTATTCCCAAAAGAAATAATCGAAAACACTGTAGAGGTGCATCAGTTTAAACATCGCAATAGAAGCAAAGTCATTTATGGGTTGATTCTAGCAGCCATCTTGATCGCATTCATTTTATTACCTTTCATAAAAGTAGATATCTATACTACCGCACGTGGAATGCTAAAACCAAGTAAAGAACGTATCGCAATAACACCATTACAATCCGGAAAAGTAGTTTATGTGGACTTACTAGACAACCAACAAGTAAAAAAAGGTGATACATTGTTAATGACCAATAGAGAGATTCTAGATGAAAAAATACAGCTTTCTACCACTACAATTACAGAAACTCAGAAGTTTATTACGGACTGCAAATATCTTATCAATACAGCCCATCCACATTTTAATAAACTTATCTCAGCTCGTTATCAAAAAGAATTTCTGTACTACACTCAAAAGCTTGGGGAATTGCAAACACGTTTTGAAAAAACATTAATTGATTTTGAAAGGGATCAAAAACTATATGACAAAGGAGTAATTGCCAAAATAGAGTTTGAAAATACCGAGTTCGAACATCAATTATCTATCAATACGTTGCATCAATTTAAAAAACAACAAAAAAACACTTGGCAAACACAACTTACAGATTATTCTGTAGAAATACGTGAACTACATAGTAGTGTATCACAAATACAACAAAATCAAAAAGAATATATCATTACCGCTCCAATAGACGGCATATTAAAAAGTGTAAAAGGTATAGAGCCAGGAAGCATGATTATCAGTGGATCTCCTATTGCAGAAATATCACCAGATACAGGTTTGATCGTAGAATGTTATTTATCTCCATCAGATATCGGATTGGTAAGCGAAGAAAAACAAGTAAGTTTTCAAGTAGATGCTTTTAATTACAATCAATGGGGATTAGCTACCGGAAAAATATTAGACATTAGTAAAGACATAGATATGGTAAATAACCAACCAGTTTTTAAAGTTCGCTGCAAGATTGATCAAGAACATTTAGCTCTTAAAAATGGTTTTAAAGGAAACTTTAATAAAGGAATGACACTGAGCGCCAGATTTCAATTAACGGAACGTACACTTTTTGATCTACTCTACGATAAAGTAGATGACTGGTTGAATCCATCAAGTCCTTCAAATCCTTCAATAGCACAAATTCAACAATAAAATTAAGCATCATGGCTAAAATTAAAATAAAACAACACGATATCACAGATTGCGGAGCCGCTTGTCTTGCATCTATATCTGCTCATTATAAATTAAAATTACCCATAGCTAGAATTCGACAATATGCTAGTACGGATCAAAAAGGGACGAACATACTAGGACTTTTGGAAGCTGCTCAGAAAATTGGTTTCACAGCGAAAGGTGTTCGAGGAGATTTCGAAAGTCTATCAAAAATTCCAAAACCTACAATTGCACACGTTATTATTAAAGGTAAACTACAACATTTTGTAGTAATCTATGAAGTTACCAAAAAATACGTACTCGTAATGGATCCTGGTGATGGTAGGATGCACAAAAAATCTTATGAAGAATTCAAAAAGGAATGGACAGGCGTATTAGTACTATTATCACCTAATGAAAGTTTTGAAAAAGGAAATGAAAAAATTTCTTCTTATAAACGCTTTTGGTTTTTACTAAAACCACACAGATTAGTTGTAATGCAAGCTTTAATCGGAGCAATAGTTTACACACTTCTTGGGTTTTCTACTTCCATTTTTATACAGAAAATTACAGACTATGTACTTGTCGGAGGCAACACAAAACTCCTTAATCTTTTAGGAATAATTATGATCGGACTATTGGTTTTAAAGTTTATTATAGGTGTTTTTAAAGATGTGTTTTTGATCAAAACAGGTCAACAAATTGATACCCGATTGATCCTAGGATATTACAAACATTTATTGAAATTACCCCAACAGTTTTTTGACACTATGAGGGTAGGAGAAATAACATCTAGAATTGGTGATGCAGTTAAGATTAGAAATTTTATTAATGGAGTAGCATTATCACTTACTGTCAATGTAATGATATTGTTTTTCTCATTTGGATTGATGTTTTTTTATTACTGGAAACTTGCCTTAATTATGTTATGCGTGATCCCTTTATACGCCGGTATCTACTATATCATGAATCGACTTAACAAAAAAGCAGAACGAAAAGTGATGGAAAAAGGAGCTGAGTTACAAAGTCAGCTGGTAGAATCTTTGAACTCTGTGGGAACTATTAAACGTTTCGGTTTAGAAGACTTTGCTAATATCAAAACCGAAACACGATTTATAAACTTACTACAAAGTGGCTACAAATCTGCTCTAAACTCTGTGTTCTCCGGAACATCTACAGGAATTATCGCACAATTATTTGTTATTATACTTCTATGGTCAGGTTCTTTTTTTGTAATAGAAAGAGAAATTACTGCTGGAGAATTAATGTCTTTTTACGCTATAGTAGGATACTTTACAGGACCTGTTGCAAGTTTAGTAGGCGCTAATAAACAAATACAAAATGCGCTAATCGCAGCAGATCGTCTTTTTGAAATCATGGATTTGGAACGCGAGGACACAGAAAACAAAATGAAACTTAACAGAAATGCAGTAGGAAATATTTCTTTTACAGATGTTGCTTTTAGATATGGTAGTAGAAAAGAAGTTTTCAAAAAATTTAACCTTACCATTAATAAAGGAGAGCTTACCGCTATTGTTGGCGAAAGCGGATCTGGAAAGTCTACGTTAATGTCATTATTACAAAACATTTACCCAATCCGAAGCGGAATCATTAGCATAGGAGATAAAGATCTAAGGTATATCGATAACGAAAGTCTTCGAACTATAGTAAGTGTGGTACCACAAAAAATAGATCTTTTTGCAGGCAATGTTATCGAAAATATTGCTGTTGGAGAATTCAATCCTAATATGGAAGAGATTATTACTATCTGCAAAGACATTGGTATTTTAGGTTTCATTGAAGAACTTCCTAACGGATTTAACACCTATTTAGGAGAAAATGGCGCTTCATTATCAGGAGGACAAAAACAACGTATTGCCATTGCAAGAGCATTGTACAAAAAACCTGAAATATTAGTTCTTGATGAAGCAACCTCTTCATTAGATAGTGCTTCTGAAAATTACATCCAGAAAACTATACAAAACCTTAGAGCAGAAAACAAAACAATTATCGTAATCGCTCATCGTCTAAGTACAGTTATTGAGGCTGACAAAATTGTAGTTCTAGAAAAAGGAGAAGTACTAGAAGAAGGAAATCACCAAGACTTATATCAACGTAAAGAAAAATATTATCAATTATGGCAACAACAAATGCCTTCAATAGATACTATCAATAAAATTGAAGCTGTTGCCTGAGAATATAGCATATGAAATAAAAAATAATCAAAAAAACACTCGAATCATGACAAAAATAGAACGACAAATAGAATTAATTGAACGACTAGATCGATTAATAAGAATGCAGGCTACTGGCAATCCACAGCAATTAGCCAGAAGATTGGATATATCTAAAGCTTCATTGTTCAGAATATTCGAAGTAATGAAACGATTAAATGCACCCATCATATTTGATATTGGATTACAGAGTTATGTATATGAAGAACAAGTTAGTTTTAGGTTTGGTTTTTATACCAAGGATCTTCAAGGTGAAGAAGTATTGGAAATTAGTGGAGGTAGCTTTCAGAGAGTTTTGGTAGAACCTGCTTTTAACTATCCATATCTACAAATTGTATAACTTAATCTTATTACCTATGAAAAAGTACACAAAAGAAAAAATCACTAAAAAGAAGTATAGATTTGAAAATATAAATGATCCAGAATTACAATCCATCATTTCGGATGTAATGGTATACTCAGAGGATTATCATATACCTATAGAAGAAGATATACCTGACTGGTTTTAAAAATTGTTGAGTTTGATTCGTAAAAGAGGAGTTTGTATGTATACAGCTCCTTTTTTTATTTAGAATACTTAAAAAACATAGGACTGTATCAATCTACCCAAACCCCCTACATCACAATGTACCTAACCTAATTAAATTCTATGTATATAATAAGATAGCACTCTTCATAAAATGATGCCTGAATTCAGAAAATAAAAAACCGTTGTTTTCTACTATAAATATGAAATTAACAAATTTTAACATTTTAAAAAATACGCTCTCAATTAATGAGATTCCCTAAACCTACTTTTACATTGTCAAAACGAAACAGGTGCACCAAAACAGTTTGACAGATCATACAAATATTAATTATAAAATTTTAAAAAATGAAAAATTTAGAAAATTTTGGAGTTCAAGAGTTAAACAACTTTGAATTAAACTCAATTGAAGGTGGAAATTGGTTCGGAGATGCTTGGGATGCAACAGTAGAAGCTGTATCAGATGCTGCAGACGCAGTAGTAGATGCCGTTAGTAGTTTTGCTGATGGAGTAGCTGATGGATGGAATGCAGCTTTTGAAGATTAATATATATACTAAAAATTAAAAAAATAAAATTATGCAAGAATTAAATTTAAACGAGATGATCCTTATTACAGGAGGTAATGATGGAGCATACAATGCAGGACACGCAGTAGGTGAAGCAGTGGGTGAAGCAGTAGAAGCAGTAGGAGATTTCTTCTCAGGTCTTTGGGATGGTATCAAAGAAGGAATAGACGGTATCGCAGGTTAATTAATTATATAAAAAAATAATATCATGACAGAATTAAATTTAAATGAGTTGATGACAATCAACGGAGGAACAGATGACTGTAACAGTGATGCATATAATAATGGACACGCTGTAGGTGAAGTAATTGGCGAAATAATCCATGTTGTTACAGATTTCTTTAGAGGTCTTAACGACGCAATGGAAGACTAATCTGAAAATGTCTTCAGAACAAGTATAATTATTAATATAAAAACTTTTTAAAATGAAAGAATTAACATTAAACGAGTTGGTGATAATCAACGGAGGTAACGACTGTGTAGACGGAAATCACGAAGAAAGTACTGCTTATCAAGTAGGACAAGTAGTAGGTGAGATTCTTCAAGGAATTGGAAATATAATTGATGCTATTTCTCCTTTTTCAGACTAAATTTCTAAGACACATTAAAACCTAAAAAATTTTAATATGTGCTTTAAAAAGAGGCTATTAATAAATAGTCTCTTTTTACTCTTACAATTTAAGTATAACACTCATAAAACAAAAAAATGAACGATTTAAACAAAAACGAATTACTTAATCTATACGGAGGAAACGACGATTGCAATAGTGATGCCTATAATAATGGACATGAAATTGGAGAAGCAATAGGAGAGTTTTTATCGTTCTTATCGGATATTATTATTGAAACTAGTGGACCTCTTTTACCATTAGAAATTTAAAACACATATAACAAGATTATGAAAAAAAATGAAATTACCAGAATCACTGAAATGACTCTTCTAGAAATGACAACTATTCATGGAGGAAATTGGTTTGATGACATAGTAGACACTGTAAATGATACTATAGACTCTATAAGCGAAGTTTGGGATGAAGCTGTGACATCTGTAAATGATTTTATTGATGGATTAGCAGATCCTATATCGGATTACACTGACTAGCAATAGTAGTAAATTAAACTGTGTCTAAACGCCTAAAAAAATGATAAAAAAAATATTTATAATTATGGGTATTCTTGTCGTATGCTTAACAGTATTTGTGTTCTTTTTTATTAACCATTATAAAAAGCTAGATCAACTAAAGATAAGAAGAACATCTGAGGTAAACTCTATTCCATTTAGGCACAGTTCTTCTGGTCATATTTTAATTGATCTTAATATAGATGATTCTGGAAAAACATATCCTTTTATTCTAGATACAGGAGCCTCCAATTATTTATTCCATAATTTTCCAACTAAAAATATTGGAAAATCAATAGGGAAAGGAATAAGCAAGGACACTAATGGAAAAATTTCTTTCCCAAGAATATATACGATTCCTTTTTTGAAAATCGGAGATACTGAATTAGAGAATATCGCATTTAGTATTTCTACCACAAAATTTAATTGTACGGAAGAGATTTATGGAATTATAGGTAAAAACATCATGCATCATTTTGTTTGGCAAATTGATTTTCAAAATAAAATCATACATATAGCGAAAGACATAAAATATTTATCAAAAACTAAAGAAAAAGAAATTAAAATAAAGCTAAAAGAAAACAAATTCAGTCATCACTTATACATTCCTCTACATATAGAATCTAATGTAAAAACAAAAATAATATTAGATACTGGACTTGGAGGAAATATTAGTCTTTCGCCTAAGGAAATCAATAAATTGACCTCCACTAATAAAAAAAGAAATATTCTTGGAGAAGGTAGTAGAGGACTTGGTGGTAAAAGTGACTCAAAACAATATTTACTGCATTTTAATTCCTTATTCTTGGGGAAAAACAAAGAACTACCTATATCTGACATATCAGTAAAGGTTAGTGAAAAATCGTCTTTTAAAGCCTTAGGCATAGGAGTTTTGAAAAACTTTTTAGTAACAATTGATTGGACGAATAAAATGTTAACACTGGTACAGAAAACAAAAACAATGAATCTTACTGAAAAAGGATTTGGTATACGATTTGGATTTGAAGAAGGACTTTATATTAGATCCATCATAGAGGGAAGTAAAGCTGATTCAATTGGTTTAAAACCATATATGAAAGGATTCTTAATAAATGGTAAATCTATTGAGACAATAGAACAATTTTGTTCCTTCAATACTATAAAGGATAAGCTTAGCAATATTGAAATAAAGTTCATAAAATCTAAAAAAGTATATAATCTCCAAAAGTAAACTTATAAGGAATTTTATGCCGTTCTCTTTTCATAATGTTAAAATTAAATACGCTTCCATTTGTGAAAAATATTCGCCAAAACCAAAATAACACTCTCATATAATGAGATTTAAACATCATATCATTGTAATATAAAATTTAAAAACATTCAAAATGAAAAATCTAGAAAACATTCAACTTAAAGAAATCAGTCAAACAGAATTAATAAATATTGAAGGTGGTAACTGGTTTACTGACGCTTTAGAAGCTCTTGAAGAATTGGTAGTAAACAAAGTTCAAGAAGTAATTGACGAAGTTATGGATACAATCAATGAACATCAACAGGGATAAAAGCCGATATTTTCATCAATCTCATTAAATGAAATTAACAGGTAATACATTTATTTTATAATTTAAAAACTATCATAATGGAAAATTTAGGACTAGCAGAAATAAATAAGGAAGAACAAATTACTATTGATGGAGGAAACCATGGTTATTTATGGAGCTCTGGAGGATCATCTGGAGGATCATCTTTAGATTTTGGAGAAGTTGTAGAAATAGCTGTTGATACATTAACAGATGCGGCCGAAACTATTATAGATGGATTAGAAAGTGCATGGGATTCTATCTTCGGATAGTAGAAACAAACCTATCTTTTTAGAAAATATAGCCGGGATATTTTGTTGAGTATTTTGTCTAACCTGGCAAGTCCGTATGGGCGCAACATCAATGAACAAAAGGTGAACTTAGTGAGTAAAGTTCACCTTTTGTAGTTCTTTCAAGTTGCAATTTCAAACTTATTTTAACCTACTGAAAAAAAAATTAAAAAAGAAAAGGGTCTCAAATAATGAGACTACAAGCTAGTATTATTGTACTGTAAAAGCAATTGCACAACATCAATATTTAATAAGTTAAAACAACACATCATGAAAAATTTAAACACGATTTTACTAAGTCAACAAGAATTAGAAAATTACACCGGTGGAGGTTTATCAACTGAAACAACAATATCTACTTTAATAGAAATTGTACCATTTGGAGATCCAATAAACCGTTATGATGACGAGATTAATCAAAACTTCGAAAGCATCAATAATACTGGTTTTGGAATTTAATTCACTTCTTAATTATCAATTTAAAATAAATATCTTATGAAAAATTTAAAAAACCAAACAACAACATTGACAAGTCAAGAAATCAAGACTATCACCGGTGGAAATCATAACCCAAGCGTTATTGATGACGGTAATGGTGGAGGATGCACAGGACCAGTGATTATAATAATCAAACCTACAACGGGACCTACATTTCCAGATCCAGATACAATCTTTGGATAGTAGATAATATTTATATGGCTTTAACTTAACAATTCCTTCTTTTCTCTGAAATAGAAGGAATTGTTATTCATCAATAATTCTATACTATTTTAACTTAAACTAACATTGATATGGAAAATAAACATCACAAAATACTCTGTAGTATTATGAAAAATTTTGAAGGAATGTCAAAAATTGACAGCTTTGATCTTATTCATAAAATGGAAATTTTATTATATTATATTAATGGTCCAGTGAACCTAGATGATGTTAAAAACATTATTACTTCTGAAGTAAATAGTGAAGAAATTGATCCTTTCTACTTTAACATACTTCCTAGCGGAAATTTTTGCGAATTTATAGGAAGTAACGGAGTAATTCATATATATAAGGAAATAAATAGGTTTTTACCTGATTGGCACATTTTTAACACCTATCATTATAAATCAAAACACTTACCGTTAGAATTAAAAAAACTAACAAGAAAAAATCTTCTTCAAAGCTTCGAAGGGAAGCCTTATCAAGAAAAAATCAGGGATTTTCTAAAGAAAAACAAAGCAGCAAAAAAAGACATGATCACGAATAAAATGTTATTATTAAACTTATAATATCGGATTATGTATTTTTACAGCGATGTACCATAAAACACCCGAATCAATTACCGTTACAGAAGCAATTAAAAAAATGGAGCACTACTGTGCTTATCAAGATCGTTGTCATAAGGATGTTTCTCAAAAACTTAATACTATGAAACTGATTCCTGAGGCAAAAGAAAAGATCATTCTACACCTTTTGGAACATAATTTTCTTAATGAAGAACGTTTTGCTAAAAGTTTTGCAAGAGGAAAATTCCGAATTAAGAAATGGGGTAAACAACGAATTATTAGAGAATTAAAATTCAGACAAATATCCGAATACTGTACTAAAGTAGCGTTAAAAGAAATCTCTGAAAATGAATACCTGGAAACTTTTCATGATTTGGCAGAAAAGAAATTTAATTCAATAACAGATTCGGACACCTTCAAAAAAAGAAAAAAACTAATTGATTATCTCCTCTATCGAGGATGGGAAAATCAACTAGTTTTTGAGAAAGTTAATGAGCTTTTTTAATCACAAAAAACACCACTTAGTTCCGATTACTTAGTAATTCAACAGCTCTATCTATTCCACTATCTTTTTCTTCTAAATAATCATCATTTGTGAATAGAGGAACTCTGTTTACCTCAAGAGGTCCTACTCCAATTGACTCGTATATTACTCCTTGCGCATCACTATATATTTCATTAGATAATCCAACAAATGCTCCGTTTGGTAATGCGTGAACCAAAATATCAGAAAAAACTCCATTCGTGTTATCACCTACAATAGTAACGTATGATAAATCTTTCAGGCATAGAGTAAAAATTTCTGCAGCACTAGCAGTTAATGGACTTGTTAGTAAAATAATCTCATCAGTGTACTGAAAATCTCCTTTAGGACTAACCGAAACGGAAGTCGTTTCGGTAAAACTATCTCCTAACCTAGCTTTCTTAGAAAATGCAGATCTTTCTTGATCCATAAATCTAGATGCTATCTCTACAGATACCATATCATAGCCTCCTCCATTAAAACGAACATCTATTATTAGTTTAGAAACTCCAGAGTTTTTAAAATCATCCATCATTTCATCCAGAACAATATTCAAAACCTGTAATTCTGTACTTTCATCATCACTATAGCCTTGCATTCCTAAAACATTTATATAACCAACATTATTATTAATCATACCCCAAGCAATATTTCCACTCTCATCTAGTTTATATTCTCCACCAAGGTATTTTAACCCGATAATCTCTAACCGTTGATTATAAAGCGCATTATAAGTTTCATCAGAATCTATAATTAAATCTCCTGTTAATCCTGCATTTAATCGCTCTAATAAATTGGGTAAACCAGCATCTATACTAATATTATTTTCTTCATCATCAATTGCAACATGACCATCATTTAGCAATAAAACTAGTTCACCAATAATCTGATAAAAATTTTCGGAAGTTACTTGTTCACCTAAATCCTCGTATTGCGACCAATCCACATTTCTAGTTTCAAAAAAAGCATAATAATCATTAAAAATATTCCAGAAATGATCATAATTAACTTTTGGATCATCAGTCTCCGAAATCTGATCAGCTAAACAAAATTCATTTTGATTCTCTAACCTTATAAATTTAATATCTGAGGCTATTAATTCTGATCTCCCAATCAGTTCATTATTATTCAGCATCTCTAATTGAAGACCTGCTAATTCTTCTATTTTAAAATTATTATCCGCAATTGAACAACCAGAAGTATTTACATTATAAAGGATGTCTTGATCATCTGTAAACTCAATCACATACCCTTTATCTTCTGCTAACCAAAACCCATTTATAGTATCTTCTTCAATTACTGGAGTATCATCATCTGATTTACATCCAATTAAAAAAACCATAATTAATACTAGGAAATACTTTTTAAAAAAATCTAAAATCATAACATCACATTTTAAGAATTATATCACTATTGACAATTAAACAATCAATCAGTTGCATCAGATTAATCCAAGAATCAAAATGAATTGATCCAACCTTTGATTTGATTCAAAACTAGATAGCTAATAAAAAAATGGTGTTCGGAATTATTAAAATTTAAAAAAACTGTACCTTTTTATGATCAATTTTAAACTGGTTTGGGGTTAATCCAGTTTCTTTTTTGAAAGAAGTGTAAAATGTAGACTTAGCTTTGAAACCTGCTTCTAAACCAATTGACAGTAAACTATATTTATCAAACTCTTCATTAAGTATCATCTCCTTTACTTCATTTACACGATAAGAATTTATATAGGCGGTAAAATTCTTTTTAGTAACATCATTTACGATCTGAGAAAGATAACCTGAGCTTATATTTAAGGTCTGTGCGACCATCTCTTGATTCAAATTAGGGTTTCGATAGATATAATCTTTTTCCAATAAACCTTCTAACTTTTGGAAATATATATTGTCTTTGGAAAAAGAAAGCTCCAGAGTTGAAACTTTAGGGTTTTTAGGCTCTAGAGTATCTTCATTAAAATTGACATCACTATTCTTGAAATTACTTATTTTCAAAGAGTAAATCCCATTATATACAATCCAAAATATAAAAAATGAGGTAATAGTGCATATGATAGAGATGCCTATATCATAACCTATATTAAAAATCATATCAGCAACATCTATTAAGATCCAACAAGTAACTAATGAAACCTCATATATACATAATTTTTTAAGCCATTTACCATGTATTTGATTCGTATACTTGTTATGCTTAAGAATATTATAAGCCCAAATAGCAATTACAAAATTATAAGAATAATATCCGAATTCTTGCAAGCCAAAAGCCCATTCATACATTAATGCTTGATCAGATAAAAACGATATTTCCCATTTGTAAATGTGCTCTAAATTATAAACTACATTCAATATAACAGAAAATATAAACGGAATGTACAACCAATTCCATTTTCTCTCTACTACAAAATCTTGATCAATTGATTTTAATATATATAGGAAGAAAAAAACAGGGAATAAGAATATCCACTCTATATCATATAAGATTAAAAACTCGGGATATTGTTCATATACATTTAAGGTATCTAGATATACATTAAACATCAAAAACGCTAAAATCAAGATTGAATACCCTAAATATTTATTGGTGGAACTTTTAAAATAAGGAGAAAACAAAATCGCAAAACCAAAAAGAAATCCTTGCGAAACACTTATTAATAGAATAATATTCACAAATTCCATCAAGAAAGATTTATAATTTCTAATAATAAAGACAAAAAGAAATTAAAAAGGTTGCAAGCTTTCTATAATTATAAGCTATTCCGTTTATTAGTTCTTTTAATAGCCAAATCATTTTTATGATCCATCCATTTCTGACCTCCAATCCTGCGCATAACATTATCGAAATAGCGCATAAAAAGAATGTTGTATGCTGCTTTATTCATATTCCCAAATCTAGTTGCCATTGCTCGAATGCTCATTGAAAATCCGGGAGTAAGGTAAGTCATTTGATGCCAATATCCTTCTGGCATATACAACGTTTCGCCATGTGTAAGATTTGCAATATATCCATTTGCTTTTTTAAGAGCAGGCCATTTTTCTAAATCGGGATTTGTAAAATCAATTTCTTGATGGGCGATTAATGCATGAGGGACCTTGTACAAATACTTTGTTTCCGAAGGAGGGAACAGAATACATTGTTTTTCTCCATGAAAATGAAAGTGAAGAATATTACCTAAATCTATATCATAATGCATAAATACTTTGGAACCGCCACCACCAAAGAACAAATAAGGCATTTTTTTTAGTAGTCTCAATCCTATTTCAGGATATTTATAATCCTCTCTAAGTTTTGGCACCTCTTTCAACAAGTTATACAAGAAAATTCTATAATTGGTAGGTTTCTTTTTTAGGAGGTCCACATACTCACTCATTTTCATGCTAGTATGAGGTTCATTAAACTTAAACTCAGAATTTATCGGTCTATCATCAAACAAAGGCACTTCTTTATCTCCAGCAACTTCATTAATATAATCTAAATTCCATTTCTGATATGCCGGCCAATCTTCAATTAGTCGTTCAATTACTACAGGTTTTTGAGGAATAAAATAATCCCTCAAAAATTCTTCTTTAGTAATTGTTTCTACTCTTGATATTTGCTCTAAATTTAATCCCACTAACTAAAAAATAATTCTAAAACCTTGTTTTTCAAAGTTTAATAAACTTCAAAATTATTTATTAAGTAAAGCTTCTTTCCCCTTTTGTTTAGCAAGTTCATTCTTTTCAATGACATGCTCAGGCCTAGACCATTTAGGTTTTTCTCCTTTAGCTTCAAACTTAGAATTCTCAGCTTCAACTGTATCGGGTTGTGCTTTCTTAACAAAAGGTTTTTGTGGGTTCAATCCTAATTTTTTAAACATTTCCATATCCTGATTAACATCTGGATTAGGAGTTGTCAATAATTTATCCCCTGCAAAAATTGAATTTGCTCCTGCAAAAAAGCACATAGCTTGTCCTTCTCTACTCATTTCTGTTCTCCCTGCCGAAAGTCTTACTTGTGTCTGTGGCATTACAATTCTAGTTGTAGCTACCATTCTAATCATATCCCAAATTTCCACAGGTGTTTGATCTTCCATTGGTGTACCATCAACTGCTACAAGTGCATTAATAGGAACAGATTCTGGCTGTGGACTTAATTTTGCTAAAGCTACTAACATCCCAGCACGATCTTCAGCCTTTTCACCCATTCCAATGATTCCTCCACTACAAACAGTAACGTTAGTTTTACGCACATTATCAATAGTCTGAAGACGGTCTTCATAACCTCGGGTAGAAATCACTTCTTTATAATATTCTTCTGATGTATCTAGATTATGATTATAAGCATATAATCCCGCTTCTGCCAATCTCTGAGCTTGATTTTCTGTTATCATACCTAATGTACAACAAACCTCCATCTCTAACTTATTGATAGTTCTCACCATCTCTAATACGTTATCAAACTCTGGTCCATCCTTTACATTACGCCAGGCAGCTCCCATACATACTCTAGAACTCCCAGATGCTTTAGCTCGAAGCGCTTGTGCTTTAACTTGTTGTACACTCATTAAATCATTACCTTCTATATCAGTATGATATCTTGCAGCTTGAGGGCAATACCCACAATCTTCTGGACAACCTCCTGTTTTAATAGATAGTAATGTAGAAACTTGAACTGTATTAGGATCGTGATATTCACGATGTACAGATGCCGCTTCATAAAGCAACTCCATTAATGGTTTATTGTATATATCTAATATTTCCTGTGATGTCCAATCGTGTCTAATAACGCTCATAAATCAATGGTATGTGAATTTTCAAAAGTAATTGTTTAAAATCAAAAAACACAAATTAGCTTTATCAAATTCGATAGTTTTAATAACAATCTATATTAACTTTCATGGTAGTTCTAACAGAATACTAACCGCATTTCCTCCAAATCCGACAGCGTTTACCATAATTTTATTCAATTTTTTAGGAATCACATTATGCTTTATATAAGGGACTGATATAAATTCCTGATGTTTCATCATTAAAACAGCCAATTCCATGCTTAAAATTCCACTAGCTCCAAATGTGTGACCTATTTTCCATTTATTGGTTGTTAACGCAGGAACAGCTTCTCCAAAAACAGCCTTAATTGCATTATATTCCGCTTGATCTCCTTTTACAGTTCCAGGAGCGTGTAAAACCACTGCATCAACAGCTTCTACCTTCGTAGTTCCTAAGGCCATCTTCATTGATTTCTGGAAACAATCCGCATTTGTAGATATGGATATATTATGTGTTAATGATTCAGTAGCATATCCAATTCCTGTAATCAACGCAATAGCGTTTTCTAAAATTCCATTTTCCAAACAAGCCACTCCAGCACCTTCTCCCAAAAACATTGTATTACTAGTTTTATCCCAATTCATTGCCTGACAAGGATAAGGATCTTTAGATTCTGATGCATAAATTTTTAAAGCCTTCATTTGGGCGATAGTAAAAGGAGTTAAAGGAGCTTCGCTACCACCAACTAAAAACTTATTACTTAAACCAGATTGTAACCAAGCAACACCATTTAATACTGCGTGCAGAGCAGTAGAACAGGTAATAGAATGACTTATATCCGGCCCATTAGATCCTAAATCCTGAGCAATCCAAGAAGATACATTACCCAATGTAGTTGTTGGCGAACTTAATGTAGAGGATTGATTAGTTTCTATAAATTCTTTATGATATTTTTCAAAAAGACTCGTTGCTCCTCTAGAAGATCCAACATTAATTCCAAAATCTACTTCATCTCCCCAGTTCGCATCTTTTACAGCATTTCTTGCTGCTAATAAAGCAAACAAAACAGAATCATCCAAAGAAGCATATTGAGAATTCTTTTCCTTCAGTTTTTCTATTTCTTTTCTTGATATTGAATTTAATTTTGCAACTGGCGCTATACTTCCAGCAAAGTCCTCAAAAGTAATCTGATGTGATGATTGTTTATATAAGTTCCAGATCTCCTCGGATGAAATTCCTAGAGGGGATATAGATGAAATTCCAGTTATCGATATTGGGTTTTGCAACACTTAATTTTTGAACAAATGTAGGGGTTTGTTCTCGCATGTTCAACTGTTAATTTATTAATTGATATAGGATCATAATTATCAAATTACTTTTTGATTTTTAGATGAGAATATACTTTTTCCTTATAACTAATTCCAATAGGAATTTCTATAAGACCAAGTTCTATATCATGCTGGGTATAGGCCGTTATTTTATCCAAATTAATGATGAAAGATCTATGAATTCTTAAAAATGATTTTTCGGGGAGTACTTTTTCAAAATCACTGATTTTATATTTCGTTTGTATCTCTTTTGTATTCGTATATATTTTTATATAATCCTTTAGACTTTCTACATACATAATATCATCAGGATGTATTTTATGATATTTATTTCCAGTTTTTACAAGTAAACATTCTTCTGTAGATTCCTTATTCTTTTCAGAAAACGAAATCGTCTCTTGTTCATTTCTAAAAAAACGTTCTATTGCTCTAAAAAATCTCTCAAACGTAATGGGCTTCAGTAAATAATCTAAAATATCTAAATCATATCCCTCTAGCGCATATTCTCTATATGCAGTAGTAATAATAGTTTTTGGAGGAGTTTTTATGGTTTTTAAAAATTCTAACCCTGTAATATTTGGCATTTTTATATCTAAAAATAATAAATCAACCTTCTCTTTTTTTAAAATCTCTAGCGCTTTGATTGCGTTATTACAAGTAGCAACTATCTCTAAAGAATCTATTTTAGAAATATGGTTTTCTAGCAGCCGTATTGCCAGTGGTTCATCATCTACAAGTAAACATCTAGTTTTCATTAGTAATTTTTATTTTCAACTCGACCACAAACAAGTTTTTCTGGTTGCTATTTATTTCTAATTTATATTGGTTATTATATAATAAATCTAACTGCTTTTTGATATTGGCAAGTCCAATTTTCTTTTTTTGACTATCATCTGGGACAGCATCAACGGTATTAGAGATATTAAATATAAATAATCCATTAGTATAACTAATCAAAATATCGATCTTAGGAGAGCCACTATCTTCTCCAGCACCATGCTTAAAAGCATTTTCTACAAAAGAGAGTAGAATCAGTGGTGCTATATTTATATCTTTTTCTATATGCTTTTCTAGAGTCACCTGTAATCGATCATCATACCTTAACTTTTCTAATTCTATATAGTTCTCTAACATCTTTACCTCACCTTTTAAAGAACCGTATTTATCCGTACATCGGTACAAAATATAATCTAAAATCTCAGATAGTTTTTCAATAGAATAAGCTGTTTTGGAAGAGTTTTCTAATGCTAAAAGGTAAATATTATTCAAGGTGTTAAACAAAAAATGCGGGTTTAGTTGCGCTTTTAATAAATTTAATTCTGTTTCAATTTTTTCTTTATCGATTTGTAACGTTTTTTGTTTAGCCTCCATATAATGAATAAAGAATTTTATAAAAAGGAATCCTAATACTACAGCATAAATAGGAATGAAGTATTCTGATAATAATTTCTTCCAATCCAATATTATTTCTACTAAAGATTCTTGCCTATATGGCAACGTTCTGGTAAGTGTTTCTGAAACATGAATAATTAAATATCTCGCTAAAACAATAGTCACGTATACAGTCAAAAACAGAAATAATATATATAGAAACTTCTTACTACTAACAATATATTTTGGGATCCAATAATATGCTAAAAAATAGGACCCGATTAGTTGTGGAATTAAAAGACATAGCTGACGAACCCAAGATGTATACAAAGTATGTTCATCAAGAATTCGGTCCCTTGCAATAAAACTTAGAACTACTACAACCCAAAAAATCAAATGTCTCGTCCATTCCTTTTTCTGTAGTCTTACTATTAATTTTTCCGAAAAGATCCAATCAAAAGCCATATAGTCTAAAGTAATAAATATGTCTAGGTTATTTTTAATTATCGACGAATAACTCCATAAAACTAATGAATCATCGAGTTTTAATGACAAATACAATAGGTCTTTGAAAACCACTTTTCTAGGCGTTTACTTATCTAAGTAATCGATATCAAAAAATAATAGGTTATAAATTTTCAATTTTTGATAAAACATTAAAATTTATATCAAAATGAAACGAATAGTATACCTTATAATTTTAGCTTGTGTATCTTTTACATTTGGTCAAAATAAAAAAATATCTATCCAAGAAGGTTCCGGAACATTTACCGTTAAAGGAAGTAAAGGGAATGAAAACAAAATTATTACGGTTCATTATTATAAACCAAAAACATTTAACTCTTTATCAAAGGTCTTATTAGTGATTCCTGGGTCTGGCAGAAATGGTGATAGTTATAGAGATAGTTGGATTGAGGAATCTGAAAAGCACAATATTCTAATCTTATCTCCTAGTTATCCTGAAAAAGAATATCCTTATGAAGATTATCATCTAGGAGGAATTGTCAAAGATGTAAACACCCGCGAAAGCATATCTTTCATCAAAAATACAAATCAGGTTTTTCTTGATGAAGACAAAACTTCTATCAAACTAAATCTAGATAAAACAACATGGATATATCATGATTTTGATACCATATTTGAATTAGCAACAACTGCCCTAAATAGTTCTCAAGAAAGTTATGATATATTCGGGCATTCTGCGGGAGGACAGATTTTACATCGATTTGCTATTTTGCATACCAAATCGAAAGCAAATAAAATAGTTGCTGCAAACTCTGGTAGCTATACATTAACCGACTTTGATACAAAATATCCATTTGGTATAGAAGATCTTAACCTTTCGAAACAAGAATTAAAAAAAGCTTTTCTACAAAAGCTAATAATTTTTGTTGGAGAATTAGATAATGAAAATGAAACCGGCGGAATTTTACTGCGTTCCAAAACTGTTGATAAACAAGGATTACATAGATTGGCAAGAGCAAAGTATTTTTTTAAAGTAGCCAAATCAAAAGCCAAAGAAATGGGATATCCATTTAATTGGGAGCTAAAAATAATTCCTAATGTTGGTCATAATATGAGAAAAATGGGTGACGCGGCAGGAAACTATCTTTATGAATAAATATATCTTGTAACAAAACAACAGAAATTCCTACCTATAGAGTAACCAAAAAGCACTTTATAATATGGAAGAACAAACATCTAAAAAAAGTTGGTTTAGCAGAAATTGGCCTTGGGTAGTACCTGTAGGAGGTTGTTTTACTTTAATCGTTATTTTTTTTGTATTCCTAGGCTCAGTTGTCTTCGGAGTTTCTAAAGCTTTTACAAACTCTGGACCTTATCAAGACGGCCTTTTAAAAGCACAACAAGATGAGTATGTCGTACAAATGTTAGGAGAACCAATAGAAACTAATGGTATAATGAATGGTAGCTTAAAATTTGAAAATGAAGAAGGTTCTGCCGATATTTCTATCCCGATCAAAGGTCCTAATGGAGAAGCTAGAATATACATTGTTGGTACTAAGCAAAATGACACTTGGACATATTCTGAACTATATGTAATACTAGAAGAAACAAACGAACAAGTCGATTTATTGTGGGGAAAAGGATCCGAAGAAAATTAACCCAAAAAGTATTATAAAAAATAAGAGGACTCTTTTTCAAGAAGTCCTCTTATTTTTTTGAGTAGTTTATACAAGATTATTGCTTATAAATATATGTTATTGTATATACTGAAGACAACTCGTCTTCATCAATCACTGTTAATGTTGCAGAAGTCGGATAATTATCTGCATCGTATACATATTCAATTTTAAGTTCACCAACAACTTCACCGTCTTCATCCTTGTAAACAATAGATTTAATATTATTTAAAGGAAATAGTGCACGCGCTCTAACAATTTCGGGACTTTGCGGCATCATACTAAAGTTTAATTGAACTTTATCTAAAACTTCAATTAAACCGGCAGCTTCAAACGTATAGAAATAAGGGTTTGGTGTAGCATCATATGTTATTGTTGCAATATATTCTTCTATAGTTTCTTCATATTCTCCTGTAGTTTGATTATACTCATAATACTCCTCTAGTACACTAATAGAAATCGGATTTCCACTAGTATCATATTCCAATACATCTCCTGTTTCAAATGCATCATATGGATCTTGATATAATTCACTTAAACTAAAAGGATCACCATCTCCTGTAATCGTTGACAACTCATCGTTTTCGTGTACTAAAACAGCGGTTTCGATTCCGTTAGATGCACTTGTTACTTTATTATTGGCATCGTAGTTCACTGCAAACACTTGATCTTCTTCGTCAACTTGCGCAGGATTAAATTCCACGCTTTCTATTAATTTTTTTGCAGTATCCCCGTTGGCATTATCAAATTCATCAGAGACAGAATCACTATCACAACTTGCAAAAATTGTAATCGCAGATAGAAATAAAAGTTTTTTCATTATTAAATGGGTTTAATTATCCTCGCTATACGCGAAGTCGATAGTTAGTGTCTTAAAAGCGATATTTGTTACCCTAAAATTTGATCAAATTTTATAGTTATTTTATAGCTATCTGTTTACAAAGAGTTTAAAACAGAAATAATTGTATCATAAATTTTATCTAACTGATCTTTCTTAATAACATAAGGCGGTAATAGATAGATTGTTTTTCCTAACGGACGAAGACAAACCCCATTTTTCATAAAATGATCAAATATCTCATATCTTTTTTTGCCATAACGATCCATCTCTATATCTAAATCTAACGCATAAATAACTCCTTTTTGTCTGGTAGTTTTTACCTTAGAATGGTTTCGTATGATCGCATCAAAATTCTGATGTGATTTAATAATAGTATTAATGTTATTTTGAATTTCTTGGGATTTCAAAAGTTCTATTCCGGCTATTGCAACAGAACACGCTATTGGATTAGCGGAGTATGTATGTGCATGAAAGAATGCTTTACCAACAGAATCGTCTAAAAATGCATCATATATATTTTGAGTACAACTAGTAACAGCCATGGGCACAAAACCAGCAGTTAAAGCTTTAGACATAGAAATAATATCAGGCTTGGTTTCTATATATTCCGAGGCAAAGTCTTTTCCCGTCTTACCAAAACCGGTCATCACCTCATCAGCAATGGTAATGATATTATTCGTTGCACAAATTTTTAGAATTTCATTAAGACACTCTGTATCAAACATATGCATAGCATTAGCTCCTTGTACAAGAGGTTCATAGATAAAAGCAGCTACATTGTATGAATTGATAATCCCTAGTAATTGTTTTATTACCTCATCAAAATTTTCTTTGTTTGGTGTTGGAATTCGTTGTACATCAATAAAAAAATCCTCAAAAGGACCATTATAAACAGATAATCCTGATGCAGACATAGCTCCAAATGTATCTCCATGAAATCCATCCTGAAAAGCAATAATCGTATTTCTTTTTTCTCCTTTATTAAAATGATATTGCAATGCCATTTTAATCCCTACTTCATTTGCTGTAGATCCATTATCAGAGAAAAATATCTTTTCCTGATTATTTGGCAATATATCAATCAGTTCTTCAGAAAGCTTAATTGCAGGCTCATGCGTAAACCCTGCAAAAACAATCTGATCTAACCTACGCATTTGTTCCTCTACTTTTTTCAAAATATATGGATTACAATGTCCATACATAGCGGTATACCAAGAAGCTATCCCATCAATATATTCTTTCCCTTGATCGTCATATAGCAAAGCTCCTTCTGCTTTTATTATTGGCAATGCATCTGGATGAATTTTATGCTGTGTTAATGGGTGCCAAAGATGTTTCTTATCTCTTTCTTTTAAATTCATAAAGCTTCTAATTTATCTTTAAAAACGGATGCATACTCTTTTACCACCATAGTATCAAAATAAGGTTCATTATCTATTCTACCTATAACTCGAACACCTGTCATTTTCTGAATAATATCTTCTGTAGTTACGTGCTCTTCTCCGCTAAAAATAATTACCGGATCAAATCCTTTTTCTTGTAATAATTTTACTGTTAGCAATGTGTGATTTATACTGCCCAAATAATGTCTAGAAACAACTATTACCTTATAATCAGAACTTATAAGATCTAGAATAGTTTCTTCTTCATTAAGAGGAACTAATAATCCTCCCGCTCCTTCAACAACAATATCATTATTAGTTTCCGGCAATTTTACTGTTTTTAAATCTATTGTAACCCCATCAATTTCTGCTGCTGCGTGAGGACTCATTGGAGTTTGCAATGCATAACTATTTGGATGAAATTTTGAAGTAGTATTAGACACTAATTCTTTTACTTTATCTGTATCTGAATATGTAAGATCTCCTGCTTGAACTGGTTTAAAATAGTCTGCTTCTAATGCCTCTACGACTATAGCCGACACAATCGTTTTTCCGACATCGGTTCCAATACCAGTAATGAATATTTTTTTTGACTTTGTCTCAGAATTACTAGACATGATATGATGTGTTTTTAATTTTTGGTAAAGGTAGCTAACAACTCTAAAACTTCTGCAAGTTCTTCTTTTGTATTATAACTATGTAGACAAAATCGTAATCGTTCTTTTCCATCAGGAACTGTAGGCGACATAATCGGCTTAACATCAAAACCCTTTTCCTGTATTTTCGATGCAATCTTTTTTATCCTCTCATTACCAGAAATAACACAACAATGAATTGCTGAATTACTTTCTATAAAAAGAGATCGCTGTTTTGTTTCCTCTAATTTTTGCTGAAAAAATAAAATGTTCTGTTTTAACTTTTCAATTTCCAATGTTGTCTGGAGTTCTATCAAAGCAGTCTGAATTGTAACTAAAGAATGAGGAGGTAATCCAGTAGTATAAATAAAACTTCTGGCAAAATTTACCAAATAGCTTTTCAACTCAGAAGATCCCAATATAGCCGCACCATGACAACCCATCGCTTTTCCGAATGTATGTATACGAGCAAATACTCTATCTTCCAATCCTAATTGTTGGACAAGACCAACACCATTATCTCCAAAAACTCCTGTAGCGTGAGCTTCGTCAATTATAAGCTGACACTTATTCTCTTTACAAAATGTACTAAAAGCACCTAGATCAGGTGTATCTCCATCCATGGAAAACACCGATTCTGTAACGACATACACTTCTAAAGGTTCGCTACTACTTTTTTTATTCTCCCTAGTTTGTTGAAGCCTTTGTTTTAAGTCATCTATATCATTATGATTAAATTTATAAGACCTAGCATTACTCATCTTTATTCCATCTCGAATAGAAGCATGTATAAATTCATCGTATAAAATGATATCGCCTCTTTGCGGAACAGATGAAAAAAAACCAACATTTGCGTCATATCCAGAATTAAAAATCAAAGCAGCTTCGGCATTATGAAAAGTGGTAAGCATTGTTTCTGTTTCAACATATAATGGGTGGTTCCCAGACAATAATCTAGAACCTGTAGCGCCATTTTGATGAATCCCTTTTTCTATTAATGATTTATGAGTATTATCAAAAATTAACTTAGAAGAAGAAAAACCTATATAATCATTCGATGCAAAATCTATTACCGCAGCTTGTTCAGAAAGGCTGCGTAATGCCATATTATCTTCTCTATCCTTAAGTCTTTTCTCAAGTTTTTTTGGAAAACCATTCATGCCGTAAAAATACAATAAAATGGAACCATTAGAATTATTCTAGCTTATACTTGTAATTTTGAAAAACAACAATTAAGTATTCTTTTTTGATAAAAAATTATTGTTTTTCAATAATTTTTATATATTTGTTATCGTAAAACGATAATAATTATGGAAACAAAACGAATTATAACATTAATGAAAATAGTATCCTGGATATTATTTATTGGCTTATGTATCAAACTAGGAGCCTTACTAATATCTGGAGGAATTAGTCTATTAATAAACCCAGAAGCCACAGAAAACCTATATCTAAATATAGACTTGTCTAATCTTTACGAGTCTTCTGTTAAGTATTATACTTTTGTATTATCATTAATTATTTCAGTAACTGCTCTAAAAGCTTATTTGTTCTATTTAGTAATTAAGATTTTTTCAATAATTGACTTTGATAAACCCTTTACCAAAGCTGTAGCCAGATTAATTTCTTCTATTAGTTATGTATCCTTATGGACAGGTTTATTAGCATATATAGCAAATCACTATTGCAAGTGGTTACAAAAAAAGGGATTTATATTTGAATTAGACTGGGGAAGTTCTGAATTCCTTTTCATGGCTGGAATTATTTTTATTATTGCATTCATCTTTAAAAGAGGAGTAGAAATTCAATCCGAAAACCAATTAACTGTATAATTATGGAGCTAAAAATGTTTGGAAAAAAATCCCTATCAACTGTATTATTCTATAGTACACGATTAATAATGATGGGGTATGGAGCTTTTCTACTATTTCTAATAGTATCCTTAGTAAGTAATAATTTTATTATCACGGAATCAGATGAATTGCAGATATACATCCCTTTTACGACTTCTATGATAAAAGGAGGTTATAATACAATTACATTTATAGGTGTTTTCTGTTTTCTAATACTGTATTCAGCGTTTTTCTTAGTACTATCTTTGATTTTTAAAACATTTAGTGCTGAAAAACTTTTTACAGAAGAAGCTATAAAATACTTAAGATGGTTTACCATATTAAATCTAATTTTACCCATAGCTTATGTAATTATAGGAATTCTGATAAGCAACAAAATTGTTTTTAACGATATAACTCCTGGACTGCTACACTTGGGATTAGGTATTTTTGCAGCATTTATTGCTACCATATTCAAATTAGGTTTTACACTACAAGAAGAAAACGAACTAACAATATAGCTATGCCAATAATTATAAATCTAGATGTTATGCTCGCTAAGCGAAAAATGAAAAGTAAAGAGTTGGCAGAAAAAATAGGCATAACTACGGCCAACTTATCTATTCTAAAATCAGGAAAAGCTAAAGCTATACGTTTTTCTACTTTAGAAGCAATCTGTGAAGCATTAGAATGTCAACCATCTGATATTCTGGAATACCAACCTTAATTTTTTAAACCAATCAATCAAATGAAATCAATCGCATTATTACTTAGCCTATTCTTAGATACTTTTATGTAAAAACCCTTTCCATTACTAAAATTCTATAGAATTCCAAGGATTCTAACTATCAATTTATTGAGCTCACAAAAAGCCTCGATAGGTCACTCCTTTGTCTCATTTTAAAAATTAAACTCATGAAAAAATCAAAAAAAATACGCGTATTCATTTTTTATCCAGTTTTAGGTATAATTCTAATTATGCTTACTCTTATCTTGTATAAGCTCAATCAAAGTTCTGTTTTCTTTTCTGAAAATGGAATATACACCTCACTTCAAGTGCCAATAAAAGAAAAATTTATAGATATCAATATCAACTTATCAGGTACCGCTGATTCTACCAGTTTTACTAAGGATTTTATAGAAGGACCTATAGTTACTTATGATAAAAATCAGGACATATCAGTGGATTGGTTTTTTAATGGTACTGTACACCACAAAAATTACAATAACAGTATTAAAAATTTTAGCATATATACAGGAGATAAACAACTAGATTTTATGTTACCAAAAATCAACAAACCTGCAATTGAAATAAACAATGCTCCTGATAAAATTGCATTTATAAGTGATATTCACGGAGATTATACATACATGGATTGTACGCTAAAGAATCTAAATGTTATTAATTCTGAAGGAAATTGGAACTTTAATAAAAACCATTTAGTAATTGCAGGCGATATGGTTGACCGTGGTAATGAAGTTAGTAAAGTCTTATGGAAAATAGTTGCTCTATCAGAACAAGCAAGAGAAGCTGGCGGTATGATACATTATCTTATTGGAAATCACGAACAATATATTCTTAAAGGAAATTTTAGTCGAGTAGATCCTCTTAACCTATACGCAATACAACAAATGATGTCTTTTAAAGATGCTTTTTCTGATAAAACCTATTTAGGAAAATGGCTAAGAACTCGACCCGTTATTGTTAAAATTGGTTCTATGATTATTACCCATGGCGGAATAAGTCCAGATACAGCTAACAAAAACTTTAGTTTACAGCAAATTAATCAAGCAATGTGGGATTATTGGGAAAACAAATCAGTAGATGATAACCTAAAAGAGGTTATTTTAGGAAAAACAGGTGTTACGCAATACAGAGGTTACGTTAGACAAAACGATGAAGTTAAAAAAGCAACTCCACAACAAATCGATACTATTCTTGATACCTATAATGCATCCCAAATCATAGTTGGACATACAAATGTTGCGAAAATCAAACCTCTTTATAATGGAAAGATATATGATATTAATGCTATCGAGACATCTTCTGAAGCTTTAGTTTTTGAAAACGGCTCATTAAACGTCGTTGATATTGGTATTATTAAACAAGAAAATACTCACAATATGTATCATAGAGATTTTTCTTTTGGTAAAATAAACGATTGGAAAATGGTAACATCTACAATAGGAAATATTATTAGACTCTCTTCAATTAGTCATCCTTATTAAAATTTAGACAGTATTTCCTTTGATCTCTCCGCATGAAAGGTTAGGTTCATATTACATTATAATTATAAAAAGAAACTGTAATTGTATAGACAAGCTATACAATTACAGTTTCTTTTTTATCCTCTAATAATTATCAATAAGATATTACATATAACTATCTCCTTTTCTTTTTAGGAGTTTCTTCTTTTAGAGAAACAATATTCATTTTTTCTTTCAAATGATTAGCTAGTATTTTCTCGATCAATTCTTCTTTTGTAAGATGATGGAAAACAGTTTTAATTTTTTCTTTAAACTCAGCTGACACATCATGATTGGGCTTAGTTTTAAATATTTTCTTAGCCCACAAAAGTGTATTATTCTCTTCTATACTTTGCGGATCTGCCTTTTTGAATTCCTTAAATGTAATTCCTAATTCTTCTGTAAATTCGGCTAAATCCTCAACTTCTTCTTTTTGCAATACTGTTAATGAAAGCCCTTTGGCTCCAGCTCTTGCCGTTCGTCCACTACGATGTACATAGGTATCATACACATCTGGTAAATGGTAATTCACCACATAGGATATCTCTTTTACATCGATTCCTCTAGCAGCTAAGTCTGTAGCGACAAGAATATTAATATGACCTTCTCTAAATTGCCCCATAATCCTATCTCGTATAGGCTGCGATAAACTTCCATGAAGTGCTCCTGAAGAGAACTTATTAATTGCTAAGTTTTTTGCCAATTTATTAACTGCCGCTTTCGTTTTACAGAAAATAATCCCACGCTCTCCTTCTCTAGCACTAAGAAAATGCATGAGAACTTCTAATTTTTCTATAGGCTCTACAACCACATATTGATGATCGATTCCTTGATGACCAACCGTTTCCATATCTGCAGTCACCTGAATCACATGTTTAGACATATAATTCTGGATTAATTGCTTTATGGTCCCTGGCATTGTAGCAGTAAACAAAATAGTCCTTCTTTTCTTTGGTAAGACTGCAACGATTTCATCTAATCCTTCTTTTAAGGAATTCATCATTTCATCAGCCTCATCAAGAATCAAATAATCAGCAGCTGTGATATCAATTTTATCACGCTTTATTAAATCAATTAAACGTCCAGGAGTTGCCACTACGATATGAGTAGTGTTTTTTAAACGTTCTATTTGTGGTTTAATAGGAATTCCTCCACATATAGAAGCGATCGACATGGTAGGTAAATAGGTAGAAAAGGACACTAAATTATCATAAATCTGTTGTCCTAATTCTCTTGTTGGAGCAAGGATTACCGCCTGAACTTTTGGAGTATCTAAATCAATTAATTGTAATAAAGGCAAACCAAAAGCTGCTGTTTTCCCTGTTCCTGTCTTTGCTAATCCTACAAAATCATCTTTCTTTTGTAACAAAACAGGAATTGATTTCTCCTGAATATCTGTAGGAGTAGAAAATTTTAAGTCTTCTAAACTCTTTTGCAAAGGAGCAGCAACTCCTAGATTTAAAAACTGATTTGACATAAAAATATTTTGGTCAAAGATAGGTGTATAATACTATCTTTATATCTAAATTCTAAAGTTAAAAAGATGACTATTCAACATCTAAAATATACGACTGTAACATCTCACGAAGAATTAGAACAAATCCTTCTCCTTCAACAAAAAAATCTAACTACTTCAATTTCCTCAGAAGAGAAGAAAAAAGAAGGTTTTGTTACGGTAGAACATGATTTTGAAATCTTAAAAAAGATGAATGACCAACAACCTCATATTATTGCTAAAGATCACGGTAAAGTTATTGGTTATGCGTTATGTATGACTTCGGACTTTGGGAACGATATTGAAGTTCTCAAACCTATGTTCAAAAAAATAGAAAACTCATTAGATCAACCAAACAAATATATCGTCATGGGACAAGTTTGTGTTGATAAAGAGTATCGCGGCCAAGGTATTTTTAGAGGTTTATATCAACATATGAAAACCAAACTACAGAATACATACGACCTTTTAATTACTGAAGTAGCTTCAGACAACATACGCTCCTTAAACGCTCATAATGCTATAGGTTTCAAAACACTACTAATTTATGAAGCTGACCAGATATCTTGGCATATTATCTATTGGAACTGGGAGTAATTTTTTCTACCTCCACAGGTTTTTTATCTAAATCATACCCAAGATTTTTTCCTTTATCAATCCTAGGAACACCTTTTGTCATCCATGTTGGCACTGGTTTATCTTGTAAATAATAATCGAAGAATTGCATCATTCTAATAGATAAATCCTGTCTATTCTTTTCTTTTCTAAGATTATGTGCTTCATCATTATATACCAACAACCAAGCAGGTTTTCCTAATCTACGCATACCCATAAACATTTCTATACCCTGATAATAAGGAACTGCTCCATCTTTATCATTATGCATCATAAGTAAGGGAGTTTCTATTTTAGGAATTCCAAATAACGGAGAGTTTTCAATATATAAATCAAAACCGTCCCATAAATTCTTTCCAATTCTACTCTGAGATCTTTCATACTGGAATGCTCTACTCAGTCCAGATTGCCATCGAATTCCTCCGTATGCAGATGTCATATTACTTACTGGAGCTCCTGCCATTGCCGCTTTAAACTTATTAGTCACAGTTACTAAATATGCTACCTGATATCCACCCCAACTCTGACCTTGAATTCCTATGTTATCACTATCTACATAGCCTAATTTCTCTAAAGCTTCTACTCCAGAAACTACACAGTTATACGAACTTGGACCAGGTTTTCCATCCTCATACACAATATCTGGCACAAACATGATATAATCATTACTTACTAAATATGATGGATTTACGATAGAAGCACTTGGTCTAGGTGTATAATATGTTCTATAACTATCGGACCTCTTTTCATAAAAATAAGTAATAAGAGGGTACTTTTTAGAGGGATCAAAATCTTCTGGTTTATAAATAATCCCATCTAGTTTGGTACCATCATAAGCTTTCCAACTAAAAAGCTCTGCAGTACCCCATTTAAATTCTTCTTTCTGAGGATTAGCCTTTGTTATTTGGGTTATATTTTCAAAATTATTATTGGTATAATGTAGATCTTGAAACGTATTAAAATTTTGTTTCCTAAAAGTAATAACTTCTCCTTTTTTTGCTTTGTTGTATTCATCTAAAAAGAACTCAGTAGGTTTAATTTTTTCAACTAATTTATTATCTCTCAAAACATATAACCCAGAGGATTTAGTAGTCTTATCAAAACTTGTAATCAATAAATCTTGACCAGAATAAGATGCATTATCTCGATTTTCAGAATCTAACCTTTCTGTTCTATATTCTATGTTCTTTTTCCTACCAATGGCAGTAATATTAATAGGCTTAGTTTCTCCAGACATAGAAACCTTCCAAATATCAAATTTATCATAAATTAAGCCATTCCCATCTTTATCAAAACCTCCAAAACCATAAGGATAGGGTAGCATTGGATGATCGTCATCTTCGTCATAAAAAGCAACTTTTACTTTTTCTGTAAGATTAACTTTCTTTAGAGTAGATAATTCCAAGGAAAACCAATGCTTCTTAAAAATATCGTAATATAATGCATACCTCCCATCTGGGGACAAAAAAGGTCGTAAAGCAGTTTTGGTAAGTCCTAAACGTTTTTGACCTGTATATGTATCTATAACATAAAAATCTCTGGTCCAAGGCAACGACCAAGAACGTTCACTATCATAAGGGGTTCCTGTAGCTCCTAATATGTATTTTTGCTGTTGATCTTTATCGAAAATAAGATCCTCAAATGTATCATCCTGTATATGTACTACAGACGATTTCTCTGTGTCATAATATGATATAAACGCTCTTTTTTTTAATTCCTCAAACCGTGCATTTTGCTCAGGCTGTATCATTTTATCTTTCCAGTTCCACACATCTACTTGCGGAATTTCATCTTCTAAAAGTGTCGTATCCTGATTAAATTCTACTTTAGGTTTAGAATAAAAATAAAGTCTACTGCCATTTTCAGAAAAGAAGGATGTCTGGCCATCTTCTAACTCCCAATTGTTTCTCAGATTTTTTCCTAAAACATCTACTAAGTCTGTTAGCTTTTGGTTTTTATAATAGAATAACTCATACTGCAAAGAATCTACGTGAGTGGAATCTTTAGCAGCTATAAATGAAAAATGTTCTCCACTCTTATCAACCGATAACTTATTATAAATATATCTAGTAGAATCTATCAAAAACTTGGATTTAGAAACAATATCATATTCAAAAACGCCTATATCTTTTTTCTTTTTCTTTTCATCTTTCTTTGTATAGTAGAACTTTTTTCCCTTCTCTGAAAGAACAAAATCTTTGATCTGCAAAATAGTGTCTCGCTCCTTAGTCTTTAGATCATATACCAGCGCATAATTCTGTTTAAATGCCTTTCCTAATTTAAGTTTTACTGTATCTTTTGCTTTAGACTTTAGCGTATCCTTTTTCTTTTTTTCTGGTTTCTTATTCTTAAATTTTTCTATTACCAGCCAACCATTAGAATCATCTGGAACTTTATAAGAGCTTACTCTTGTAATAGAGTCATAAATTTTATTGGCTTTTACATCGTAAACAAAAAGATCATCTTTTGTAGTTTTATCTTTTTTTAATTTTTTCTTTTTCTCTTTTCGTACAGTTTCATGCTTCGGTTTTCGTTTAAAAACTACATAACTCTCATCCTCTGTGATCGAAGAATCATATCCGTTAAAAAAAGTGAATTTTTTATTACTTTCTGTATTATAAATCTCTATATAGCCATCTCCTCTTTTTGTAGCGGTCTCAATCACGGAAACTATTAATTTCCCTGAATTAGAAATTTTGGTATCAGTAATACTCTTCCATAAATCATAATCATCATGGGTCAAAGATCGTTTCTGAGCAAAAATCAATGTTGTAAAACTGAAAAAAAATAGAGCAATTATGTTCTTAATCATTACGTTTAGCTATGTTTTCCCCGAAATGTATAAAACGTTTTACCTACAAATATCTCTTTAACATAATTTTATACAAAATTCTTACTATAATCTAATTTTTAATCAATTATAATATAAAAAAGGAGCCAAGTACATCTATGCTTTGGCTCCTCTATATACATTCAACATTATTTTTGATTATTCTATCCCCAAGTATGGATTGTAGATATAAGTTTTACTAAAACTTCCTAGTCCATTAAAATATTCATCCACTAAATGCGCAGGATAATATGCAATACCTCCTGCTAATAAACCTTGATTGCCTCCGTCATTTTTATCATCCCAATTCCAAGGTGCATTGGCGCTTCCATTACCATAGGATTTCTGAAATGATTTAGCATTACTAAAAAGATTAGTATTAAAACGCTGATCCCACATACCTCCATTTTCAAATATATTAACTAATTTATATTTTACGTTTCTATCATAAATATCGGATGGGTATTCGCTAGTAGTTTTACTTGGAAAATATACTACATAATCGCTTCCTCCCGGTTGTTGTTTTGCGTGTGCTTTGACACCATGACCTTTTGCCTCGGCAGAAGTTTTAAATCGACTAACTCCGTTATGATTTTGTGTAGTCAAAGTTCCATCTATGCTTTCATTTCCATTGGTTAACCCAGAATTAGAAGCTTTGTATGAATAAAAATCCGAATGAAACACCGTTACCACTCCGATCGCTTTACCATAAGTAGAGGTATCTTTTTTAACTATAGTAAGCACTCCTTCCAGATCATTTTCATGTTCATCAAAATGATACAAAAACCATATATCCGTCCAATCTCTAGGGTGAAAAAAAGCATACGTAATAAAGTAATGCGTACTTGTTTCTACCACAGAATAATATCCCACAGCGTTTCCTTTTCTGGAAGAATTAGCTATATTATCCCAATTATTTTTAGCATTAAGGTCACCATCGAAGTCATAACGAGTAATATAATCTGCTTTTCCACTTAAACCATGAGAACCTGTGCGATCTACATCTTGATAATGTACCGGAGCATGCTGATAAGCTAAATCCAAATAGAAATTAGAGTTTTTATTTTCTGGTAATTTCTCGTCAAAAAGGTAGATATCCTCATTTGATTCACATCCACAAAAGATTGTAATTAAAACTAAAAGTGCAAGATTTTTTTTCATGTTTTGGTAATTTAAAAGTTAGTTAAACACTAAAAATAATACTGTAATTCTTAGTTTGGTTTAGTTCAACTTTAAGACTTTATGAAACTAACATTGATCAAAAGTTATGAATGTTATCTTTCTTTAAAAATTACTTAACAAAAAAACATCTAGTCAATTTATTACATCCATAAACCTTTGAACATATTCATCTTCATAATCAAATATCGCTTTAATATGCTTTCCTTTAATCTCCCAAAACTGAGTATTTGTTTTATTTGAAGCTTCATAAAGCTTCTTCCCCAACTCATAAGGAACCTGTTCATCAGTATCACTATGGATAATGATTACTGGCTTACTTATCTTTTTTATTTCCTTTTCAGCAGGAAAATCATTATTCATTAACAATGGTATCATCCATTTGAAGTTTTCTAAGTTTATTGCTTTGGCATATACTTTTCCTATATCAGGAAACGAATTAAACGTACCCTCTACAATTACTCCAGCTATTTTATCACTGCGCTCTGCTGCATTCATTATAGCAAATGATCCTCCCAATGATTGCCCCCAAATCACTATTGGTTTTTCTGTCATATTCTCATCAACTATGATCTTATCAAATACATACAAAGCATCTTCTTTTAGCATTAATGAATTATCAGCTACTCCAGTAGATCTTCCAAAATTCCTACGTTCGAAACTAAATACTTGAAATCCTTTTTTCGTTAAAATCTCATAATACTTTTGGGATGCCATTAAATGCATACCCTTACCAGAATAATGAATAATAGTAGCTATTGGATCCTGAGTCTTCGGTTTAAAAAGAACTCCATGTAATTGAGTATTCTGATCAATTTCAAAATAGTACTCTGAATGATTCATAGAGGTTTCAAAACTTTCATATTCTAATCCATTGGTGTGATAAATCATTGCATCAGTATATCTAGAAAATCTGATGTATAGTATACTCCCAACTATCAAGAGAACTGTTGCTGCGATAACTATCTTTCCTGCTTTAATAAATGTCTTCATTTGTAATATTTCTAATCGTTTAATGATTCAAATAAACGTGCTATACTACACACAAAAAAAAGAATGTGATGATTACATACTTTCTGTGGTAGAGAAATATTTTTTGTGGTGAAATTTTACTTTTCTGGGGTCAATTCATATGGGATTTTACCTCATCAAAATAAGTTTTAGACACAGGAATGACTTCTTCTATATTATCCAAACGCACTTTACCATTCTGCGCATTACCTTCTAATGAAGAAATATAACTCGGATTAATAATATACGATCTATGGACTCTAATCATACTTTCTAATTGATCAAATACCGAAGAAAGTGTGTTACGCATTACTTTCTTCTTTATCTTTTGATCTTCTTCATAATAAATGTTCACGTAATTATCTTCTGACTTAACATAGATAACTTTTGCTAATACCACCAAAAAAGATTCCTTTTTCAAAGAGCTTTTTAGCAAGACTGCTTTATCAGAATCCTTATTAATTTCTTTTTCACTCTCATTAGTTTTTCCATAGTAGTTTCTTACAAACATAGATACTATAGATAAAATTATTCCAAAACCAAAAAACATTAATCTAAACCAAGTCACAAAAAAATCAAGATAAATATGTTCTGGTTTCTTATTTATAAATAGTTCTGTATAGAAAAAAGCAATAATAATAGCTAATGAAACGTAGAGAAAACTAAATACTAACTCCTCTTTCCATTTCCATGTTTTATTACTAACGTAGTACCAACTTGATGAAAAATAAAGAGCAATATAGACTATCAACGAGATAATACCATATCCTATAAAATAAAGATTCTTATATGGGTTATTAAAATTACCTGCTCCAAAAGGCTGTAAAAAAATTAGTATAAAAACTACCAGAAAACTTAAAATAGTCGCAATCAGTAAATGATCCCTAAAGGACGTAGAATATGGAAAAGACTTATTAAAAAACATAAAAAAATCCCTGTTAGTATATAACAGGGATTAAATATAATAATCTTTAGAATTGTAATAACTAATAAAAATACATTTAGTCAGCTAAAACGATTACTTTGTTATCTTTCATTTCGATAGTTCCAGAATTGATAGAAAGAAGTGTAACTCCATTTTCTTTAGAAAACTTCTCTGCTACTTCTTCTTCTAGATTCATATCTCCATACACTTTCACATTTCCTTTTCCTAATAAAGAAACTATTGGTGCGTGATTATCCAACATCTGAAATTCTCCGTTCACACCTGGCACAGCAACAGAAGTTACCTCGCCACTAAATAAAACTGCTTCTGGAGTTACTATTTCTAAATACATATTTTATAAGTATTGAGTATTGAGTAATTAGCACATAAGGAGAAAAATCACTCTCACTACTTCAGTACTAACTTCTCTATACTAATTTATGCTTCAGCTAACATTTTCTCACCAGCTTCGATAGCTTCTTCGATTGTTCCTTTAAGGTTAAACGCTGCTTCTGGTAAGTGATCTAATTCACCGTCCATAATCATCGTAAATGCCTTAATAGTATCTTTAATATCTACTAAACATCCTGGGATACCTGTAAACTGTTCTGCTACGTGGAATGGCTGAGATAAGAAACGTTGTACACGACGTGCACGTCCTACCGCTAACTTATCTTCTTCAGATAATTCTTCCATACCAAGGATAGCAATAATATCTTGTAATTCTTTATAACGTTGTAAAAGCTCTTTTACTCTTTGTGCACAATTATAGTGTTCATCACCTAATATATCGGCTGTAAGAATTCTTGATGTAGAATCTAATGGATCTACCGCTGGGTAAATACCAAGCTCAGCAATCTTACGAGATAATACGGTTGTTGCATCTAAGTGAGCAAATGTTGTTGCCGGTGCTGGATCCGTTAAATCATCCGCAGGTACATAAACTGCCTGTACAGATGTAATAGATCCTTTCTTAGTAGAAGTAATACGCTCCTGCATCACACCCATCTCTGTAGCTAGTGTTGGCTGATACCCTACCGCTGATGGCATACGACCTAGAAGTGCTGACACCTCAGAACCTGCTTGTGTAAAACGGAAGATGTTATCTACGAAGAAAAGTACATCTTTTCCTTGTCCATCTCCAGCTCCATCACGAAAATATTCTGCTATCGTAAGACCAGAAAGTGCAACACGAGCACGTGCTCCTGGTGGCTCATTCATCTGTCCGAATACGAAAGTAGCTTTAGATTCTTTCATTACTTCTTTATCAACCTTAGAAAGATCCCATCCTCCTTCTTCCATAGAATGCATAAAGTCATCACCATATTTGATAATTCCTGACTCTAACATCTCACGAAGTAAATCATTTCCTTCACGAGTTCTTTCTCCTACTCCAGCGAATACAGAAAGACCACCGTGACCTTTTGCTATATTGTTAATCAACTCTTGGATCAATACTGTTTTACCTACTCCAGCACCTCCAAATAATCCAATTTTACCTCCTTTTGCATAAGGCTCGATAAGATCAATTACTTTAATACCTGTAAATAAAACTTCTGTAGAAGTTGATAAATCTTCAAATTTTGGTGCTTGACGGTGGATAGGAAGACCACTATCTCCTGCTTTAGGAAGATCTCCTAAACCATCAATTGCGTCACCAATTACATTAAATAGACGTCCGTATACATCTCCTCCGATAGGCATCTGAATTGGAGCTCCTGTTCCAACAGCTTCCATTCCTCTGCTTAATCCATCACTGGAATCCATCGCAATAGTACGAACAGTATCTTCACCAATGTGAGACTGAATCTCTAACACCAACTTGGTACCGTCTACTTTATTAATTTCTAACGAATCGTAAATTTTTGGTAATTCAGTACCGGCAGCGAATGCTACGTCTATAACCGGACCTACAATTTGTGATACTTTACCCGTAACTTGAGACATTATATAACTATTTAATGTTTAGTATTTAACTATTTAAAAAGACCCTTTTTCCGAATGTATCGAATACGACCTTTTTTCAGGCTGCAAATATAGGCTTTTAAAATGAATAAAATAGCCTCTTTTATTTTGTTTTTTCAATGTTGAAATCTAAAGTTTATATACCGTCTAAAAAGTATTGATTTTAGTACCGTTTTATTTGATTTTAAAATCATAAAATTGTAATTTTCCTACAAACATAAAGTCTATTTCTAATTTTTTTAAACTATGGAAACATATGCCGAAGCGTTAACTTATGCTATTCCAGGTTTCATAGTTTTAATTTTTATAGAGTATTTAATCGGTAGATGGAAAGGAGTTCAGGTAAACCAATCTATGGACACCATTTCTAGTATTAGTTCTGGTATTACGGATAGTTTAAGAAGTTTAACAGGTCTAGCAGTAATTATTATTAGTTATGATTGGATGGTAGCTCATATTGCATTAATTAAGATCGAATCTTCTCTTTTAGTATATATCTTAACATTTATAGGGTTAGATTTTGTAGGGTATTGGTCTCACCGTTTTAATCACACTATAAATCTATTTTGGAATAGACACATTATACATCATAGTAGTGAAGAATTTAACTTGGCATGTGCGCTTCGTCAAAGTATTTCTGCTATAGTTTCTATTTATTTCTTTCTCTATATACCATTAGCCTTATTAGGCATCCCTGCAAGCGTTGTAGCTCTTGTTGCTCCGATACATTTATTCGCGCAATTTTGGTATCATACTCGCTTAATAAATAAAATGGGCCTTTTAGAACATATCATTGTTACTCCATCACACCATAGAGTTCACCACGCAATAAATGATGAGTATCTTGACAAGAACTATTCTCAAATTTTTATTTTTTGGGATAAGATTTTCGGAACATTTCAAGAAGAGATTCTTGAGAAACCACCGGTATATGGTGTCAAAAAACAAGTAAATACCTGGAATCCGTTTCTAATTAATTTCATACATGTTTGGGGCATACTTAAAGATGCTTGGAGAACTAAAAATACTTTTGATAAAATTAGAATTTGGTATATGCCAACTGGTTGGAGACCAGAAGATGTTAAAGAAAAATATCCTATTAAATTCATTACTGACCCTTATACAAGAGAAAAGTATCAAACAGAGAGCTCATTATTACTAAAAATATGGTCTTGGATACAATTAATAATTACCATAGCGCTACTATATTACTTATTAATAAGCTTTGGTGATCTTGACTTTATAGAAATTATAAACTACGCAATCTTTTTAGTTGTTTCGATATTCGCATATACTTCCTTAATGGACAGAAACATTATTTCTATTTACGTAGAATTTATAAAACTTAGCCTTGGGATATATTTCATTGCTAAACAAGGTAATTGGTTTGGAATTGATGCAATACTATCAGGAATGACAACTATAATATTCATATATATTATTTCATCATTTATAATATCAATTTACTTTCAATTTATCGAAAGAAAGTATGTTACTAGAACAAGTAGACCTACAATGTAAAGAAGCCAATAAAGAAGAATATTTCTTTATTGGCTTTCTATTTAAAACATTTGAATTCTATTGTAACATCGGCGAATAAAACGTAGGATAATCTACCGCTTTTACCATTGGCAAATTAGAACCATAAGTTGCATTAATTGCTTTGATAGTTTCATTCGCAAGGAGAGCATATCCACGAGCTGTAGGATGCACTCCATCTAATGAAAATGCTCCACCAAATACTAGATCATCCTGTATAAGAAAATCATCAAAAGTAATTCCTGTAGAAGCAACTTCTACCAATAAAGCATTAGCATCTACCAATGCTAGTCCTGCTTGTGTCGCAGCAGCAGAAATTGTATTATTAAACCCTGCTGTTGCTATAGCTATCGTCTCTTGTTCTTCTGGAGTCAACACCCATCTATCCGCTAAAGGAATTGCTACTCCATTTACTGTTTGTGGATTTCCAGGAATAGCTTCTGTACCAATAAAAGAAGATGCAGTTAAAACTAATAAATCTTCCGCCGTTGCTTGACGCATATTCGTAAGAGCTGCGTTTATAGACGTTAAATCAGTTAAATCTTCATCTATAATTACAACGGCATTGCCTTCACCTTCACTGAAGGTAATTTTTCTTCTCGCTACTTCAGCTGTTGCTAATTCTAAAGAAGTCATATCTGAGGTAGGAGGAAAAAGAGCACCTAGAGTTGCTGGGTTAGCAGTTAAAAAAGCTAAAGTTGCATCTAATCCACCATTATATGCCCCATAAGCACCAGCACTATTTAAAAAACCAGCAGTTGCCGCATCTAATGGAACTGGATTATGTGGTACTGTTGTAAAATGAGCAATTGATGTCACATCTGGAATATTTGCGATTACACCTTTTGCTCCGCCAGATGTCAAGCTAGCTATCAATGCATTATATGCACCATCAAATGTACCGCTATCTGTAATAGGATCTGTTCCATCCCCTCCACTTAATGCATATCCTAACACATCATTATTTCCGATCCATAAAGAGAAAAACGTAGGGTTTTGATCCATCGCATCTTCTATTACAGATGCATTTGGCTCTGATGCCATACGTACAAAATACGGATTCGCAAGTGGTGGGTTTAAAGCTAAACCAGCTGCATTACCATATCCATTAGCTAATAAATGAAAACTTTTAGCCCCAGGAACTCCCATATTGTTAAAGCTCGAACCAAGATTTGTTGTAGCCTCTGTTCCTGGCGTTTCTGGTGTAAAGTCTAACATATCAGGAACAATCCCCAAAGGATAAGGTCCAGAACCAAAGTCATCATCTGGATTAACATCACTATAAAAATATAATCTAGGTCCAAAACTACCATTCGCCATTGGCATACCACCAAAAAGAAAGCCACCAATATTATCACTCATTAAAGGTTGGGTAAATGTTCCTCCTCCTACCAACGCAAATTGTTGCGCCAGAATATTGGGCATAGAATTTTCTTGTGCCTCAATAAATAAAGCTCCATCTGTAAAGCCAGCAGTCAAGGAGTTTCCTAGTGCAATATAGGTAGAAAAATCGGCTGTTCCAGAAGTCAGTACCACTTCTTCTGTGGTTGCAGAATCATCATCTGATTCGCAAGCTATAATCCCAAAAACTATTAAGATTAATAACCATTTATATTGAATATTCATAATCTATTATTTCTTAAAATCGTTTATATTATTTTACAAATTATTTATAGATACCCCGATATAATATTGAGATCCAATAAATCCAGTACCAAAAGCAGTAAAGTACTCGTCTCCTAGGATATTGGTAGCACCTCCTTTTATTGTTGCTTTTAATTTAGGAATAGTATAATTAATTTGTGCATTCACAACATTAAAAGACGGAACATCTCCGTCACCAAAAGAAGCTTCCCAGAAATAAGAATCACTCCAAGTCCAACTAGTATTGAATCCAAAATTTTTAAATAATCTCGTATTACCAAAAGATGCCTTTACTTTATGTTCTGGAGTATTAAAATTTGTTCTAAAATCAGGATCTTCATTTTCATCAAAATCTTGCTTTGTAAATGTATAATTAACACCTATATCAAAATTACCAAATACCTTAGTATCGACTCCAATGGTTCCTCCAAATGACTTAATATCTACATCAGAATTAGTGTACGCCTGATATACCTCTGTATCGCCATTTTGTAGAGCCGCAAGAGATAATGTTCCATCTCCTACCTCTCCATAAAGAGGAACTAAGACATTCTCTGTAGAAATAAAATCAGTGTAAAGGTTGTAATAACCACTTAAATCAATTATAAACTTATCAATCTTACCTCGGTATCCAAGCTCTACCGCAACAACTTTTTCAGGCTCTACTAAATCAACATTTGAAACTGTAGGAGTGCCTGCTAACACAGAGTTTAAAGAAAATGAATTCTCATAAGCTTGCCTTCCAACTACGTCTGCAGTGCTACTTCCAGTTAATAACTGACCATCACCACTTAGATCAAAAGTTCTAACATCTCTATCCAAGTTTTCCGAAGCAGATCCTACAAGAATTGCTCTCCCAACATTAAGTCCTATAAACAAATCCTGCGTTGTTGGATTTCTAAAGCCAGTTTGCGCAGATAGACGAATATTATGATTTCTATCAGCACCAGCAGTATATCCTAAAGATAATCTTGGAGAAAAGTTTCCGTCGAATAGTTCGGATTTATCATATCTTATTGATCCTGTTATTTTTAATCTATCATCAATTAACTTCTTTTGGATCTGTGTATAAACTCCAAATTCCGAATAACGAATTGGACCATCGAAATCGGTAAATATAGTACCTGCAGAATTCAACTTATACTCTCTAAATGACCCTCCTACTTGAATGTCTGCAAAGCTCTTTGTAATATGACTAAAATTGTAATTAACGTCTACATGTCTCAATTGACTCTCATCCTGAAATTTAGATCCTGTAGCAAGATCAGGGTCTGTAGTCACTGTATTAAATGCACTTTCAAATTCTGGTGTTCCCGGTAATAATCTTCCTGTGTCTGCCGTTTGTCTAGCGATTAAATGCGCTTGTTCTGGCAACTGACCAGCAAGAGTTGCTTGGGCAAATGCCCCCGCATATTCTCCAAACCAAGTTAAGTCATCTTTCCATAGTCTATTTATATTAATTCCTGTAAATCTAGAATCATAGGAATCTCCTGCATCTTCATCTGTAATATATCCTCTAATAAAAAAGTTATCATTTTTGATCTCTAATTTATGTTGTTGTAAGAAAAAATTACGAATAGAGTACCTGTTTGCTCCTTGGTAAATCGTCGTTCCCCGACCAACTTTTCCTAAATAAATAATTTCGAAATCATCTGCAAAAGGACGATAATGTAAAGCCGCATCAAACTTGATACTTTCCGCGTTGTAATTATTTAGATCACTTTCTAAATAACCAGTTCTACTTACTTCTTCATTAGGTAATAAATTCTCTGCTCCAGCTGGTAACACTCCAAGATTTACTAAAGCCACACCAACTCCTCTGATATTAGTACTTACTTCATCTCCATAAACATTAAGCCCATCATAATTAGGATCTAATCTAGTACCTGTAATATTATCATCCGACACACTTACTTCACTCGTTGCAAACCAATCTGTACCTCTTAAGTACGAGAAATTAGCTTTTGCAGCAAACTTATCAGAAAATGCGTGCGCAATTCTAATTCCATAATCATAATACTCGTTATCCCCTGAAGCATCTTGAGAAGTAATACCTCCTTTAAAATATGCACTTATTCCTTGATGATCAAAAGGATTTTTACTGGTCATAAACAATATTCCATTAAAAGCGTTCGCTCCATATAATGCAGAAGATGCCCCAGGAAGTAATTCTATACTATTTACATCCAATTCTGTCATCCCTAATAGATTACCAAGAACAAAATTTAATGCAGGAGCAGAATTATCCATTCCATCTACCAACTGCACAAACCTAGTATTAGCAAAATCCGCAAATCCCCTAGTATTTACAGATTTAAACGTCAGACTATTAGTATTAATATCAACACCTTTTAAATTCTCTAAACCGTCATAAAAATCAGCAGCTGGTGTAGTTTTTATTTTCTTAATACCAAAACGCTCTACGCTCACTGGAGATTCAAACACTCTTTCGGGTGTTCTAGAAGCAGAGATAATAACTTCATCTAATTCTGTTCCTTCTTTTAAAGTAATCGTTAAATCATTTGAGCTAGATGTAATATCTACATTTATAGACTCAAAACCAACACTACTTACTATAATAGTAAAAGGAGGGGTTTCCTCCAGTGTTAATGTAAATAATCCATCAAAATCGGTAACAGTACCTACAGAAGCCCCTTGTAAAGCAATGTTCGCTCCAGGAATTGGTTGATTATTATCATCAACGACCTTTCCACTAATTGTTGTTTGTGCAGTAGAAATAATGCCTAAAAAAAGCATTATCACTAACGTAATTGTCCTCATATCCTAAATTAGTTTTTATGTTATGACAACAATATACGTTTTTTTGTCAATTCTTTAAAAAAAAGTTAAAATCATGTGTTTTTCATAAACTTAATACTCATATTTTGATTATTTCATTATTTGTTTCTTTAATAATTGATTTTCAAATAAAATAACATCATTAAATAGTGCTCAATTATTTAATGATGTTATTTTGTTTTTATCCATAAAAAAGCCTGTCTTAAAATCAAGACAGGCTTCCTAATAATCTTATTTTTAATTAACAAACAACTGATTTACAGATGCTTTATCAAAAGTCAATTACATTATTATCACTAATGTATTCATTTGAACTAGAAATTATTAATTGTCAATCCAAAGTAATATAGTGAACCAATTGGAGCAGTTCCCACCGCAGTAAAATACTCACTACCTCCTATATTAGTTCCACCAAGCTTAAGAGTAGTTTTTAATGATGGTATTCTATAATTAACCTGCGCATCAAAAACAGTAAATGATGGAACATCACCTACAGCAAATGCAGATTCCCAAACATACTCTTCACTCCATTTAACAGCTGTATTGAAACCAAAATTTCTAAATAAATTATCATGTCCGAAATTTAATTTCACCTTATGCTCAGGTGTGTTAAAATTCGTTCTAAAACCTGGATCTTCATTTTGATCAAAATCTTGTTTAGCATAGGTATAACTTGCACCTAAATCAAAATCTCCAAATACTTTAGCACTAACACCTAATACAGCACCATAAGAGTTAATATCTACATCAGAATTAGTAATCGCTTGAAAACCTGCGAAGTTTCCTGTTCCGATTGCTCCTTCAGCTTCTGGAGTACCTACGTCCCCAGCTAAAGGGCTAACTACATCAATTGTAGAAATAAAATCTTCATACATATTATAGTAACCACTTAGATCTAATAAAAATTTACCAAAATCCGCTCTATATCCTATTTCAATAGCTGTTACTCTTTCTGGCTGTACAATATCTGGATTAGCGATTTCTAAATCTGCAGTTCCACCAGACCTGATAAATGCTTCTACAGATTCTGCGGTATACGAATTTTCATAAGCTGCACGACCTGTTATCGCCGTACCATTTATTGTCCTTGTAAAACGATCTAAATTATCCGGTGCAGAACCTACAATTGCTCCCTCACCAATATCAAGTCCCAAATATAAATCCTGAGTAGTTGGATTTCTAAAACCTGTTTGGATAGAAGCACGAAGATTACGATTTCTATTCTTACCAAGCGTATATCCTATTGAAAATCTTGGAGAGAAGTTACCATCAAATAATTGTGACTTATCATAACGAACCGACCCTGTTAACTTTAATCTATCGTCTAATAATTTTTTCTGAATTTGTGAATACACACCAATTTCTGAGTAGTTAATTGCTCCATCAAAATCAGTATAAAACGTACCAGCAGAGTTTAAGGAATACTCTCTAAACGATCCTCCAACTTGGATATCAGCAAAATTATTTGTGATATGACCTAAATTATAATTAGCATCTACATGTCTTAACTCCGTTTTAGATTTAAATCTTGATCCCGTTTGAAAATCTGGAGTACTAGTTACTTCATTAAAAGCACTTTCAAAACCAACTGAGCCAGGTTCTAATCGATCTCTATCTGCAAAAGCTCTTGCAGCTTGATGTCTTTCCTGATCCGTACCCACTGCCGTTGCAAATGTAGTCGCGTACTCTCCGAACCAATCTTCATCGCTTTTCCAGCTTCTGTTAATATTAATACCAGTAAATCTTAAATCGTAAGTATCTCCAGCATCTTCTGCAGAAATATATCCTCTTACAAAGAAGTTATCATTTCTTACCTCTAATTTATGTTGCTGAAAAAAGAAATCTTTTAAAGAAAACCTGTTTGAATCTTGAAAAATCGTTTGTCCTTTTCCTAATTTACCTGCATAAATAATCTCAAAATCATCATTAAAAGGTTTGTAATGAACCGCTCCGTCAAACTTAATACTTTCAGCGTTGTAATCAGTAAGATCAGATTCATTATATCCAGTTCTGGTAACAACTCCTGCTCCAGGAAGAAGTGCTCTTACCTCATCACCATATACATTTAATCCATTATAAGCAGGATCTAATTCTCTACTTAATCCCGGGTTTTCTATATTATCTCGACTTACTGCAAACCAATCTGTACCATTTAAATATGAAAAGTTTGCCTTAGCTGCAAAATTATCTGTAAAAGCATGAGCTACTCTTACACCTACATCATAAAATTCATTATTACCCGCAGCATCCTGAGATGTAATACCTCCTTTAGCATAAGCACTAATACCTTGCTTCTCGAAAGGACTTTTACTAGTCATAAATAAAATACCGTTAAAGGCATTCGCTCCATATAATGCAGAAGAGGCTCCAGGAAGAAGCTCGACATTTTCCACATCCAACTCATTCATTCCGATAAGGTTTCCTAATGCGAAATTTAACGATGGAGAAGTATTATCCATTCCATCAATTAATTGAACAAAACGAGTATTCGTAAAAGAAGCAAAACCTCTGGTATTAATAGACTTAAAAGTTAAACTATTTGTATTTACATCTACTCCTTTTAAATTCTCCAAACCATCATAGAAATCAACAGATGGTGTGTTTTTAATTTCTTTAACACCAAATCTTTCAATACTTACTGGTGATTCAAATAAACGTTCTGGTGCTCTGGAAGCCGATATTACTATCAAATCAAGAACGTTACCTTCCGTTAGAACTATAACCACTTCTTCTGATTCTGAAGTTACCTCTACAGAACTAGCTTCATATCCAATACTACTTGCTATAATTGTAAAAGGTGGTTTTTTTGTTACTTTTAACGTAAAAAGGCCGTCAAAATCTGTAACTGTTCCTATTGCATCTCCTTTCAACGAGATATTGGCTCCTGGAATTGGTTGATTAAATTCATCAACTACTCTACCGCTAATTGCAGTTTGAGCATTACTAATAACGCATGTAAATAGCGCTATTATAAAAGTAATTTTTTTCATAAATAGGTTATTTTTAAGGCTTAAGTTTGTTGGGGCAACTTAAATTTGTAAAAACGAAATCTTTATAATTTCGGCCGCGAAACTACTAAAAAAAGTTGTCAAATAACAATTTTTGCATTAGTTTTTATCGATTAAATGCAAAAAAGTACGATATATCGTACTTTTTTGCATTTAAAATATGTATTTCGTCTATTTACATCTACTACTCTACGGTTACAGATTTTGCCAAATTTCTTGGCTGATCTACATTCTTATCCAACATAACTGCAATATGATATGACAATAATTGAAGTGGTATTGTAGTCAGTAAGGGAGTCAAAAACTCAATAGTTTCTGGTATCTCAATTACATGATCCGCAAGTCCTTTTACAGTCTCATCACCCTCAGTTACGATTCCAATAATCTTTCCTTTTCTAGATTTAATTTCTTGAATATTACTAACAACCTTATCATAATGCCCTTTTTTAGTTGCAATCACTACCACTGGCATCTGCTCATCAATTAATGCTATAGGACCGTGTTTCATTTCTGCAGCAGGATATCCCTCTGCGTGGATATATGAAATTTCTTTTAATTTCAAAGCACCTTCTAAAGCTACTGGAAAATTATATCCTCTTCCTAAATACAAGAAATTCTTAGCGTCTTTGTACGTATCTGCAATTAATTTTATATGTTCATTGGACTCTAAAGCAATCTTTACTTTTTCTGGAACGCGCTCTAACTCCTGAAGATAATAATGGAAGTCACTATTAGAAATAGTTCCTTTTCTTTCTGCTAATTTTAGCGCAATTAAAGAAAGTACGGTAATCTGAGTGGTAAATGCTTTTGTGGAAGCAACACCTATCTCAGGTCCTGCATGAGTATATGCACCTGCATGGGTCTCTCTAGAAATAGAAGATCCTACCACATTACAAACTCCAAAAACAAAAGCCCCTCTTTCTTTGGCTAATTTAATAGCAGCCATAGTATCAGCTGTTTCTCCACTTTGGGATATTGCTATAACAACATCATCTTGATGGATTACTGGATTTCTATATCTAAACTCAGAAGCGTATTCTACCTCCACTGGAATTCGTACTAACTCTTCGAAAATATATTCCGCTACAAGACCAGCATGCCATGAGGTTCCGCATGCAATGATAATAATACGTTTGGCATTTAATAATTTAGCCAAATTATCATCAATTCCTGCCATTTTAATAATCCCTTCAGCAACTCTTATCCTACCTCTATATGTGTCGCTAATTGCACTTGGTTGCTCATAAATCTCTTTAAGCATAAAATGATCGTAACCACCTTTTTCAATTTGCTCTAAATTAATTTGCAACTCCTGAAGATAAGGATCAACTAGACTATCATCCTTTATTTTTCTTACTTTTATACCTTTTTTTCTACGAACTATTGCCATCTCGCCATCTTCAAGATATATAGCATTGTTTGTATACTCTATAAATGGGGATGCATCCGATGCAATGAAAAACTCATCTTCTCCAACTCCTATAGCTAAGGGACTTCCTAATCTAGCCACAACAATTTCGTCTGGTTTTCTTTTATCAAAAACAGCAATTGCATACGCCCCCACTGTTTGGTTTAAAGCAATCTGAACTGCTTTTCCTAATTTTACACCCTCTTTAGTTTTTACATCTTCTATCAGGTTTACTAATACTTCTGTATCTGTTTCTGATGTAAAAGTATATCCTCTATTTATTAATTCCTTTCTAAGAGATTCATAATTTTCAATAATACCATTATGAATGATTACCAAATCACCAGAATTGGAATAATGCGGATGAGAATTCACATCATTTGGCACTCCATGAGTAGCCCATCTTGTATGGCCAATACCAACACTCCCATTAGTAGAAATTTCGTCCACTAATCTTTCTTCCAGATCAGCAACTTTACCTTTGGTTTTAGATAATTTAATATCCTCTCCATCGTACAGAGCGATTCCTGCTGAATCGTACCCTCTATATTCTAATCTCTTTAATCCTTTTAACACAATTGGATAAGCCTCCCTATGACCTATATACCCTACTATTCCACACATGGTTTAATTTTTTTGTCAGTTAATTACTTATTGATTCTGTATAAAAAATATCAAGCTTTAAACGCTTTTCTTCTGGAACATTGGTTCCATTTCCATAAAGAATTGTTCCTTCATGGGATATTATAGATGAAAAGGGGATAATTTCATCTTCAGTATTCGTGGGGGTAAATCCTTCGGCATTTGCCGTAATATTAACATTTTGAGAAACTGACAATCCTAATTTAACATTATCATCACCTTCATTTAAAACATCAATTATATGTCTTGTTAATCTAATTTTATAAAACTCACCATTTTCGTCGCTATCTCTGGAAATAACTCCTAAATGTTCTGTAACGGAAATAATAGGCTCGGCTTGGTTAGAAGTTGGATCAGCTTGATAATCAATAAGAACCGTTCCTGTATCCAAATTGAAAATATAAATCCTTTCCGGCTCTGCATCTCCCGAAGCTACTTCATCTTGATTTATATAAAATTTAATACTTGCTTCATTAATCAACCAATCCTGTCTTCTTAAAAAATCTAACTCATTTTCTAACTCTCCGTTTTCATTAGTTACGGTACCAGAAAACAAATCTATAATAGCGTATGATCCTTCTCCTCCTTTAAGATATAAATTCTCTTCCCCATTGATCTCATCTTGATCAGCTAACTCATCTTCAATAGTAGTATTAAAATCTGTATTAATACCATTAACTATATTATTAGAAAAGTTCAACGCTAACTCTCCTGTATCTTTTACTAAATCCGTTGTATCGTCATCCTCGTCTTCATCTAAAGTATCAACTTTATCAAAAGAATAATGAAGTGTAATATTTGCATCAGCTATATCAAAAAACACAAGACTTCCGTCGAGACTATTTAATTCTGCCTTAAAATAAACACCTCTAAAATAATTATTAAAATTATTCACATTACTTAACTCAATACTACCCTCCATATCCAAAAATACAGTAGTAAAATAATCTATAAGCTCTTGATTACCCACTCTAGCATTACTTGGATTTAGCTCTGTCGCCTCTAAGGCAGCTGCATCAGAAATCAATACTTGTCTTAATGCTGGTATTGTAGTACTTACTTGAGGATCTGTATCCTCATCTGTATCGTTATCCTCTGTAAGAAGCGAAACTTCATTTTCATCTGGTCTGAAATCATTAATTTCAAACAACAATCTACCCTCTACGGTTGGCCCAAAATTTTCTCTTATATCATTAGAATAATATACTTGTCTTTGTTCCGATCCTTCTTCTAAATCAAAATCTCTTAGAAAATATTCAGACCTATAAAGTGATAAATTCACAGTTCCTGATCCATAAATAGAATCAACTTCAAATGTATTCGTTACTTCTCCATCATCATCTGTAACTGTCTCTACTAACTCACTAAAATAAGGCAGTCTAAGTACTACACTATCTAAAACTGCATTATCTCCAAAAGTAGGACTTACTCTAGCAGGCAATACCTGTGATAACACATTGTATGTAGATTGTCCGTATATAGGATCATTGTAAACACCTAGTAAATAGTTAGGCAAACCACTGGTTTGTACTCTTTCGAATCTCTTACTGTAGGCTACAGGAACCGCATTATACTCATTATCCTCGAAGTTCACATCTCCAATCACCTCACTTCCAACCGAATTAAAATCATCGTCACAAGATACAATAGTAAAAATAACAGTTACTATAACTGTTATTTTGATCAATACATTTTTCAAATTCATAATAGTTCCTATTGCTATACCAACACCTCTGTCTGATAGAAGGCTTCATAGGCATCTGCAAATTCATCTGGTTTTTTATATTCTAATACAGGTTGGTCGATAGTTTCTAAATGTTTAGAAAGTTCTGCTGGAATTTCTTCAGACCCAATAATAATCGCATCAGAATTATCAATCGCAACTTTCATAACATTGTTATACGTTGGTTTTGCTAAATCAGTGATCTTATCTTCATCAATACCATCAAATTTTACTTTCTCCAGCATGTTTTTATCCAATGTTCCTTTATATCCATGATCATAAACAGAAGTTACAATCTTACTATCATTAAACAAAGGTTCATTCGCATAATAGTTTCTAAGATATAGAGGCAGCATTGACGCTAGCCATCCATGAACATGAATTACATCTGGCGACCAATTTAATTTCTTAACTGTTTCAATTACACCTTTTGCAAAGAATATTGCTCGTTCATCATTATCAGGGAACAAGTTTCCTTCTTCATCAGTTAGCGTTGCCTTTCTTTTAAAATAATCTTCATTATCAATAAAATAAACCTGCATCCTTTCTTTAGGAATAGAAGCAACTTTGATAATTAAAGGCATATCTAGGTCATTAATGACTAGATTCATCCCAGATAAACGAATTACTTCGTGTAACTGGTGTCTTCGTTCATTAATATTTCCATATCTAGGCATAAAAATTCTAATTTGCCCGCCTTTACTATTTACCATTCGTGGTGCTTCAAAAGACATAGATGAAATCTCTGTCTCTGGTAGGTAAGGTATTACTTCTGATGATACGTACAATATCCTCTTGTCTTTCATATGATCTACTTTTCTCGTCTCCTTCGGAATAAATTTTTGCAAAATTACGAAAATTTATGTAGTCTGCCAGTAATATCTTATTTTTGCACGCCTTTAACTTTTAGATAAATGCGGGTATACGAGAAAAGACTGGACGTTGAACAAGATGTTGCAGACTTACATAAACAAAAAAAAAGCATTGGTTTTGTCCCCACAATGGGAGCTTTACACCTTGGCCACCTTGCTCTAGTAAAAAAAGCAATTGATGAAAATCAAATTGTAGTAGTCAGCATATTTGTTAATCCTACTCAATTTAATAATTCTGAAGATTTAATAAATTATCCACGTACTTTGGAGTCTGATATAGCACTTTTATCTCAAGTATCTGATGATATTATTGTGTTTGCTCCTCTACCGAAGGAAATATACGGAGAGGAAACAAAATCCATTAATTATGATTTTAAAGGGTTAGAAAATGAAATGGAAGGTAAATTTAGACCAGGTCATTTTGATGGAGTAGGAACCGTACTTAAACATTTTTTCACTATCATTTCACCAACTAGAGCCTATTTTGGCGAAAAAGATTTTCAGCAACTACAAATTGTCAGAAAATTAGTTGCAATCGAAAAAATGTCATTAGAAATTATAGGTTGTCCAATTTATAGAGAAGAAAGTGGTTTAGCGCTAAGTTCTAGAAACAAAAGACTAACCCAGGAACAACTTCTAACATCTCCTTTGATTTACAAAACATTAAGTCAAATCAAAAATGATTTTGGCACAAAAAGTGTAAAGAAATTAACAGATTGGGTTTCGAAACAATTTAAAAACAATGATCTTCTAGAACTAGAATATTTTGAGATCGCTAAAGTTTCTGACCTGAAATCAATCCGAAGAAAACGGAAGAACACTAAATATCGAGCTTTTATAGCAGTTTTTGCAGGAGAAGTTAGACTTATTGATAACATAGCCCTAAATTAAAAATAACTAAATTTGTAACATGTTTGTACACGTTGTAAAATCAAAAATTCACCGCGTCAAGGTAACTGGCGCAGACCTAAATTATATAGGAAGCATAACCATTGATGAAGATTTAATGGATGCTGCTAATATAGTAGAAGGTGAAAAAGTCCAGATCGTCAATAATAACAATGGCGAACGACTAGAAACCTATGCAATTCCAGGACCCAGAAACAGTGGAGAAATAACACTTAATGGAGCTGCTGCCAGAAAAGTAGCTAAAGGAGATATATTAATCCTTATTACTTATGCAATGATGGATATCGAAGAAGCTAAAAAATTTAAACCATCTCTTTTATTTCCTAATGAGGAAAATAATTTACTAAAGTAAAAGAGTGAACCCTAAATTTATAAAAATCTTAAAAATAATACTCCCATTTATGTTGGGAGTTTTTTTAATATGGTATTTTCTAAGCTCTGCAACTCCAGAGTACAGAAAAGAATTATTGGAAAACATAAAGAATGCTGATCCAATTTGGGTATTATTATCTCTCGGACTTGGTATTATTTCCCATATTTCCAGAGCGTATCGTTGGAAGTTTCTATTAAATCCATTAGGGTACAACCCAAAACTGTACAATAGTTTTATGGCAATAATGGCTGGGTACTTAGCGAACTTAGGCGTACCTAGATCAGGAGAAGTACTACGAGGTTTTACTGTATCAACTTATGAAAAAATTCCTTTCGAAAAAGCATTTGGAACCATCGTCTCCGAAAGAATAATAGACCTTATCATGCTAATTATTGTAACCACTGGAGCTGGTATTTTGCAAACTGAGTATTTACTTAATTTTCTAGAAGAGAAAAATATTAATCCTTTACTTACTCTAGGAATCATATTAGGATTAATTCTTTTAGGAATTTTAGGACTTAAGATCCTTCATAAATCATCTAATAAGTGGATAGTTAAAATTAGAGATTTTGGTATGGGTTTATTAGACGGAATGAAAAGTATATTCAAAATGAAACAAAAATGGGCTTTTCTATTTCATACACTATTAATATGGTTCCTATATATATTAATGTTTTATGTAGTAAAATTTGCTGTCCCTAATTTACACAGTGCTTCCTTAGGAGTAATTCTAGTAGCATTTGTAGTTGGTTCTTTTTCGATGTCTACTACTAATGGCGGGATTGGTATTTTACCATTTCCAATTGTAGTTGGTGCTGTTTTCGTTTTTTTTAGCTTCGAAAAAAGTGATGGAGAAGCTTTTGGATGGATTCTTTGGGGCTCGCAAACAGCAATAAATATTATTGTTGGAGCGTTATCGTTTTTATTCCTCCCCCTTTTAAACAGAGGAAAAACAACATAAAAAGAAAAATATTAAATCCTTTATAAACAATGTATTAATTGTTTATTGTTATCAAATTTTAAAGGTTTAAAATAATTTATATATTGTCACTCGCTTAACCTTAATCTTACTACTTATGAAGAAAAGTATATTTTTAATTCTTATATCCTTCTTTACCTCCATATCGTTTGGCCAGGTAAAATACGAAACATTTAGATCTATAAAGTTAGATCAAAACCGCGATTTAAAAATCCAACTACCTCGAAATTATGAGAAAAATGAGGATAAAATATATCCTGTTATCATTGTTTTAGATGGAGATCATTTATTTGAACCCGTAGCAGGTAATGTTGATTATTTTTCCTATTGGGAAGACATGCCAGAATCAATCGTAGTAGGAGTTTTACAAAGAAAAACAAGAGAGGATGATTGCAGATATGACTTAGCTAGCTACCTACCTGAAGGAAAAGGAGCTGCATTTTTTGAGTTTATTGGCCAAGAATTATTACCATATATTGACGAGACATATAGAACAGCTCAACTTAAAATGATCGTTGGTCACGATTATACTTCTAATTTTATTAATTACTTCTTATTTAAAGATAACCCGATTTTTCAAGCATATATAAATCTAAGTCCAGAATTAACCCCTCCAATGGAAGAGCGAATTTTTAATGTACTTAGCAATGCAAAATCAGATGTATGGTACTACCTAGCCACAGCTACAAATGATGCCGATAATATTAAGAAAAACCTGATAGCTGTAGACGAGAAATTAGCTACTATTGAAAATCCAGAAGTTAATTATTTCTTTGATAACTTTAACGAATCCTCTCATTATACTCTAGTAGGTAGTGCTATTCCAAAGGCATTAGAAACAATTTTCGAAATGTACCGCCCGATTAGTAAGAAAACTTATAAAGAAGACATTCTTACTTTAGAAACATCGCTCTATGATTATCTAGTAGATATATACGATACTACAGAAAAATTATACGGGTTTAAACGACAGATAAGAGTAAATGATTTTATCGCTATTTCTACCGCGATAGAAAAAAAGGAATTATGGGAGGAGTTAGAGCCTTTAGGAAAATTAGCTATCAAAGAACATCCAGAAACTATGCTAGGATACTATTATCTTGGTTTAGGATACGAACAACTTGGAGAACCTAAAAAAGCAATGAGAGCATACGAGAATGGATTCTTATTAAATGAAATAGCTTTTCTTACTAAAGACTATATGCTGGAAAAGGTGAATAAAATTAAAGAAGATTTTGGTTACTAATTAAGATACCTTCTTTTTTTAAAATATCTTAGAAAAGATCCTTAAACTAGGATCTTTTTGTTTTCTACATCGTTAGAAAACCAATTTAAATAATAGTATTTTTACTCCAATTAATAAGCTATGGCAAAAACTAAAACTGTTTTTTTCTGTCAAAATTGTGGTGCTCAATATGCCAAATGGCAAGGGCAATGCACATCATGTAAAGAATGGAATACCATCGCAGAGGAAGTAGTGCAGAAAGCTTCAAAAAATGACTGGAAAGACCCTAACACATCTTCCAAAGAAAATAGAATTTCTAAACCATTAAAAATTTCAGAAATTGATACTAGTCATGAAGCAAGATATAATACTGATGACTTAGAGCTGAATAGGGTTCTTGGTGGCGGGATTGTACCTGGTTCACTTACTTTATTGGGAGGAGAGCCTGGTATAGGAAAAAGTACATTATTATTACAGATTAGTTTAAAACTACCATATAAAACTTTATATGTTTCGGGAGAAGAAAGTCAGAAACAAATTAAGATGCGTGCAGAACGTATTCGATCTAAAACAGATAATTGTTTAATTCTTACTGAAACTAAAACTCAGAATATCTTTAGACAGATTGAAGCTACTGAACCGGATATCGTAATTATAGATTCAATCCAAACACTACATAGCGACTATATAGAAAGCAGTGCTGGGAGTATTTCACAAATTAGAGAATGTACCACAGAACTAATAAAGTTTGCTAAAGAAACTGCTACTCCTGTTATCCTAATTGGTCACATCACAAAAGACGGAAATATTGCAGGACCTAAAATTCTCGAACATATGGTAGATACTGTACTTCAGTTTGAAGGGGATCGAAATCACGTGTACAGAATTTTAAGAGCTCTAAAAAACCGTTTTGGATCTACATCAGAATTAGGAATTTATGAAATGCTAGGAAGTGGGTTAAGAGAAGTTTCCAATCCTAGTGAAATTCTGATCTCTAAAAAAGAAGAAGAGCTAAGCGGAACTGCAATCGCCGCTACAGTCGAAGGCATGAGACCATTGATGATAGAAATACAAGCACTAGTTAGTACTGCAGTCTATGGAACACCGCAAAGAAGTGCTACTGGCTACAATCTGAAACGTTTAAACATGATCCTTGCTGTATTAGAAAAGCGTGCAGGATTTAGATTAGGAGCTAAGGATGTATTCTTAAATATAACTGGTGGTATTTCTGTAGATGATCCAGCAATTGATTTAGCTGTAGTTGCAGCCATATTATCTTCTAATGAAGATATTCCTATAGCTAAAGATTTTTGCTTTGCAGCAGAGGTAGGGTTAGCAGGAGAAATTAGACCTATAAATAAAGTAGAACAAAGAATTCAGGAAGCGGAGAAATTAGGTTTTGCGACCATTTTCGTTTCTAAATACAATAAAATTTCTAATCAAAATACCGCAATCAACATTCAACTTGTTGCCAAAATTGAAGATGTAGTTGAGTATTTATTTGGTTAAAATCCAACCACTAAGGAGCTGGATTGGGTATTTGCGCGTGAACTTCATTAATTTCATTGATTATTTCGTTTGATAAAATCACATCGATGCTATTAATATTTTCGGTTAGTTGCTCGATAGAAGTTGCACCAATAATATTACTAGTTACAAAAGGTTGCTGATTCACAAATGCTAGTGATAATTGTGTCAGACTAATATTATGTTTTTTAGCAATCTCATTATACAATCTAGTTGCCTTATAACTATTCTCATTCATATATCGATTATAGTTAGGAAAAAGGTCAACTCTAGAGTTTTTAGGTATTTCCTCTAGATATTTACCTGTAAGCATCCCGAATCCTAGTGGAGAATACGGTAGATGTCCTACATTTTCGCGATGTAAAACTTCTACAAGTCCTATTTCATCTTTTCTATTTAATAAGTTATATGGATTTTGTATTGTAATCATTTTAGGTGCTCCTTTTCTAGCTTCTTCGGTATAACGCATCATACCATACGCAGTCTCATTAGAAACACCAATATTTCTTATCTTACCTTCTGTTATAAAATCATTAAGGCTCTCTAAAATTGTAGCAAAATTATCTTTCCAAGCATCTTCTTCATCATGTGTATATCCGAGTTGCCCAAAATAATTAGTATGTCTTTCTGGCCAATGCAACTGGTACAAATCAATATAATCAGTTTGTAATCTTCCTAAACTCTTATGAACTGCATCTCTAATTTCTTCTTTAGTAAAACCTTTATTCCTAATATGTTTAGAAAAATCCGCAGGACCAACAATTTTTGAAGCTATTACTACCTTATCCCTTTTTCCTGATTTTTTTAACCAACTACCAATTATTCGTTCAGTACTTCCTTGAGTTTCTTTTTTGGCAGGTACAGAATAAAGCTCAGCAGTATCTATAAAATTTACTCCTTGATTAATTGCGTAGTCTATTTGCTGATGACCTTCTAACTCGGTGTTTTGCTCGCCCCAAGTCATAGAGCCTAAACATATTTTACTAACTTTAATATCTGTATTTGGTAACGTTGTATACTTCATTCTCTAATTGTGGCTAATTTTCTAGATACATAAAGACTCAAAAATAAAAACTCTCTTTTTAGTTATTCAAAAAATTATCTTAATAAAACTGTAATGCGAGAACATTATCCACAGTAGTGATTTAAAACATCTACATAATTATAAGTCAAAAAACACTTTGCAAATAATCAACATATTGATTATTAAATACTTATGATAAATTTTGTTTTGTGGTATAATTATTCCAGTAGATTATATATCCAAGAAAGCAGTAAATTCTTGAGATGATGAATAAAACAACTAAACAAATTTACACCAACCAAAAGGAGGTTTATTGACAACCTCAAAATAAGGGTCCATTTTTGTCACCCTATACTTTTTTAACCGGAAAAAGAGCTTCTATAATAGGAGCTCTTTTTTTTATATAAAATCATTCTTAGCTTAAAAAATCATATATTTTTATATATATTTAATTGCATTTTGTATATTTTTATATACATTTTAACACAACTCATGCATAATCATTAATACAAATTCATGTTAAACACTCATTATAAGGATCTTAGTGAAGAAAACAAACAGTTTGCAGTCCACAGAATTGCCGCTAAAACACTCTTTACCACAAAAATAGTTCAAAAAGTATTACAACGTTATAACCCCTTAATGGAAATACAACAAAACAGAATTGTAATTAATCGTAATTCTTACCAGAAACTTATTCGCGAAATACGCAAAGAACATCTCTTAGCAAAATAAAAAACGGATGCAGTTACCCCATTACTACATCCGTTTCACAACTAACCAACCTAAAAATTAATTCCTCACACATCCAACACTTATTATTCTTTAGATTGATATAAAAGTATTGTCTTTCTGTGATTGATAAAAGCAATAATGAGGGAAGCAAGGCTTTTAATTAGGGAAATAGTCAGTTTTATTATGCAGTAATATATGTCGTAGTGAAAAGAAGCTAGTATTTCTAAAATCGATTTTAGAAAACAATCAAACTCTAATTTTAATTGAAAATGACTTTTAGGATATTTTATAGAGGTTGTTTTTACAAACAAAAAAAGCGCTTACCGCGCTGCTCTTATGATATCGGTAATATCTCTATTACTTTACCATATACATTTTTGGTCCATCCGTTGATGCGACCTCGATTGTTACCGATCAATAATCCTCGTTTTACATTTTTGCCTTTGACTAAATGTGTAAAACAATTTCCTCTTACTTTACAGAAAACAATGTCTCCCGCTTCGCAATCTTCCCAGTTTACGGGTTCCAATACAACGGGTTGTTTTGATCGTAAGATTGGTAACATAGAATTACCTGGTTCTTTGGAGACAATCGTCTCTCCATTCAATAGCTTTTGAATTTTCCAATTCATAATCATAGTTTTAAAAATTAATATTTAATTCAAAAACTATGGAGTATGGCTTTACAAAGAACATGTACCTAAGTACATCACAAAGATAAGTGTTTTTTAATAATCCTTATTGCTCTTCTACTTCATTTACTTTTTTGGTTACACCGCATTTTCTGCGAACCGTTCTTTCGGAAAGTGCCGCTGCATTTCTTGCCTGATTCTCAGAGGCGCGACCATCATTAATTATTGCATCATACACAGTTTTATTTTCTATAAGACCACGTAAAACACAAATAAAACCAGGACTGTCTTTACCTTTATAATGACTCTTTTTTTTAGGCTTCGTAACCAATTCGCCAAATAAACGACCTTTTAGTACTTTATCTTGATTAACCGCTACCACAAATTCATATAATAAATTCTCTTCTTCAGAATCCATATCACTCACTTTATCCAAAACATTGGAATACTGATCATTGGTGAAATCAAAATATTGATAAAAATCAAAATAAGTGCCTTGGTCTTCTTCCTCCTCTTCACCATCTTCTGAGTACTCATCACTTTGCGTTTCTTCTTCCTCGTAGTATTCTTCTTCGCTTTCCTGACTCACACCTTTAATCACAGATAATACTACTATTATAAAAATGGATAACCTCTTCATTTGCTGTATGGTTTTAAATTAATTTTGGGTATTATAAACGTACGAGAATGTTCTTTTGTTATCTATCTCCTTTATTTTTAAGAATTTTACGCTATGCATAATTAAGGATTTTATTTTTGTTTCCTAAATTCGTGGCATACTTTTTGGAAACTTCAAATTAAAATAGTTATTTTAAAGCGGTTTTTAAGATAACTTTAATACTAAATTTATATTTATTCCGTTTTGGAATACGTGAAATCAAATACGTAGTTTTGATACTAAATTATTATAACACCCAAATATTATGAAAAAATTATTTCTACTTTTACTTATGGTAGGCGCAGGATTAACCACCCAAGCTCAGGAAGATTGGACCAAAATGACTGAGATATTCGATCAGGTATATAGTCTTGCTACAGATCTTAATGAACAAACTGAAAAAGTTACCGCTCAAGGAAGTGTAATTTCTATTGTAACAGGAAAAGGTACCGTATCTGTTGAAAGAAAACTAGATCCTAAGAAAGCAAAAGAATTAAAACATTATAACTACAACCTGTTAACTTCTGCTGGGAAAGTAGTTGCTTTAGATAAAATGAATGCTGAACGTGTAATTGAGACATTTCAATCTAAACTTTTAAAACTAAAAGAAGAATTAAGAGTGAATCAAGATGCAGACGTAGAAAATATACTTAATAGTTTATTCAATTAAACCTATTAAGTACTTTATATAAAAAAAGCGCTCATTTGAGCGCTTTTTTTATACGTTCTATTTACTATTATATATCGTTTAACAATTTAGATATTTCATCTAACTTAGGAGTTAAGATTACTTCTATCCTTCTGTTCTTTGCCTTACCTGTTGATGTTTCATTAGATGCTACTGGAGAGAACTCTCCTCTTCCTGCAGCGGTGAGATTCTGTGCATCTATTTGTGGATTCTCTAATAAAAGATTTACAATCGCCGTTGCTCTCTTGGTAGATAAATCCCAGTTTCCTTTTAACTGGCCATTACCCGTATATGGTACATTATCCGTATGACCTTCTATAAGTACAGCAATATCATTATTTTCTCCTAAAACAGATCCTAATTGTTTTACCGCCTGTCTTCCCTGCGTTCCTACCGCCCAACTACCTGAAGCAAATAACAGTTTATTTTCCATAGAGATATACACTTTACCATTTCGTTCTTCGACCGTTAATCCCTTTCCTTCAAAATTTCGTAAAGCTTTAGAAATAGCACTTTTTAGAGCTTGCATTTTAGCATCCTTTGCTGCAATCAATCCTTCTAATTCATCTACTCTTTTAGAACGACTCTCTAAATCTCTCTGCAGTTTTTCTAATCGATTTCGTTCTGCAGCTAAGGTTTTTTCTTTTTCCTCTAGTTGCGCTAATAATTCTCTATTTCTCTTATTATTTGCATTTAGAGCTTCTGCACTATTTTTTCCTAATGCATCATATGAGTTTTTTAGATTTTCATAATTCGTAGAAAGCGCATCATATTTGGTTCGTAATTCATCTCTTTCTACCCTTGTCTTTTCATACTCCTTATTGAGCTGATCCAATGCCAATTTATCCGCATCACTAGTTTTTTGTAAAGCTTTATAGGTATCCTGCAACTTTCTATTATCTCTTTTTAATCGAGCATATTTACCTTCTAATTCCTTATGTACTTTAGAAGAAACACAAGAAGTTGCAAAAACTCCTATACACATTAGTATCGCAATTCTTTTTATCATAATTTTTTCTGTTTAAGTCATTCTGAACTTGTCGAAAACTAGACAGGTCTTAACACTTCGACAGGCTCAGTTTGACAATTTCTTACATATTTAATTCTACCATGATCGGACAATGATCACTATGCTTTGCTTCTGATAAAATAACGGCTCTTTCTAATTTATCTTGCAATGATTGCGCGACCATACCATAATCTAAACGCCAACCCTTATTATTAGCTCTAGCATTTGCCCTATAACTCCACCACGAATAATTATGAGGTTCAGTATTAAAATGCCTAAAAGAATCTATAAATCCACTTTCTATAAAATTACCGATCCATTCTCTCTCTACTGGCAAAAACCCTGATACATTTTTATTACGTACCGGATCGTGAATATCAATTGCTTGATGACAAATATTATAATCTCCTAGAATTACTAAATTAGGATGTGATTTTTTTAACTCATTAATATATTCCTGAAAGTCATCCATAAACTTAAGTTTATGGTCTACACGTTCTATATTCGTTCCACTTGGTAGATATAAACTCATAATAGAAACACCATTAAAATCGGCTCTAAGATTACGACCTTCATGATCCATATAATCGATACCTGTTCCGTACTCTATATGATCTGGTTCTGTTTTAGATAAAATAGCGACACCACTATATCCTTTTTTCTGTGCGCTATACCAATAATTATATTTGTATCCTGCATCTGCAAAAACATCGAGATCTAATTGTTCCTTATTTGCCTTGATTTCTTGTAAACAAATCACATCCGGATCTGCTTGTATCAACCATTCTATAAATCCTTTTTTTAGCGCTGCACGGATTCCGTTTACGTTGTATGATATTATTTTCATAGTATATTTTAAAAAACATTAGCTAAGATATTTTAAAATTACTTTTTCTGGTAATGATACCTACACAAATATAGATTCTAACATATATTAAAAACTACAAAATAGACTTCTTATTAATAGACATCCAACACCTCAATAGTCTTCTTTGGTTTTTTAGTTCGTATTCTGATCGTTTGGTATTGCCAACCATCATTTCTTTTATTTGCTACGACATCCATTTTTCCTTTTTGCTTAGATCCTTTTATCCCAACCGTTATAATCGCTTTACCTTCTTCGGCATATCGAACTTCCCCTTCCAGAAGCTCAAAAACACTAATTGGCTGTACTTCTCCCAAGAGTGCAATAACACGTTCGTCATCTTGTACCATATCAAAAGCATTATCATATACAGATGGATCTACCATAGCTTTGGTAAAATCACCTATTGGTTTCCCTAAAAGCACCAATAAGGTCAGGACAAATCCACTAATCAATGCTAAAAGCCCTAAAAACCAACTTCTATTCTTATGCCACCAACTTTTTTTATCTATATAATCAGTCATAAATTTTTTATTTAAATTATTTCGGACTAATAAAACTTAATCTTACTTTTATCGTTATTGCTATTATAAAAACCTTTCCAATCAATAGTTGTTGCATAAATCATAGTAATTTAAGAAGCTTAGCAAGTCTCTGTAAGTGAAAAACTTTAGTTTTGTATCGATGCGTATTTTTACGGTTTTAGGTTTTTTATTATTCTTTAGCACCAGTAGTTTACTAGGTCAAGATACTTTTGGTAATTTCAGAAGTAAAAAAGTACATGTTACTGATACTATCCGTATTGATTCTGTAAGTATCAACTCATTTAAATTCAAATTACTTTCCAAAAAAGGAATTGCTATAGACAGTACATTATATGACGTAAGTTTTAAAGATGCCTCTGTTGTCTTATCATCACAAGTAAAATCACAAAATGATTCAATTACCATACATTATTTTCGCTATCCTGATTTTTTAACTAAAAAGTATTTTGAATTCGATTCTTCTATCATTGTTGAAGAGAATGGTAACCTACAAAAACTATATAGCTTATCGGAAGCCAATAATAAAAAAGAGTTCACTCCTTTTGATGGACTTACCACCAACGGAAGTATATCAAGAGGTGTTACCGTAGGTAGTAATCAAAATACCGTTTTAAACTCTGAACTAGATTTACAGATTTCTGGTAAAATAAGTGATAATATATCCTTACGTGCATCAATACAAGACGCAAACGTACCAGTACAGCAAAGTGGATATTCACAAAATTTAGATGAATTTGATCAAGTTTTTATAGAATTATATAGCAAAAATTGGAATGTAAGAGCAGGTGATGTGCAACTGCAAAACACCACGAGTTATTTTAATAGATTCACTAAAAACGTACAAGGTATATCCATTAATGGAACTTTAAATCATCCCGAATCTAAGACCGATTTATTTGCCTCTGGAGCTTTGGTACGAGGCGTTTTTACCAGAAGTCAATTTACTGGCCAAGAAGGTAATCAAGGACCTTATAAATTAACTGGTCCTAATGGAGAATTATTTATTCTCATAGTCTCTGGAAGTGAACGTGTATATGTAAATGGATTACTCCTAGAAAGAGGTGAGAATAAAGATTATATTATTGATTACAATGCCGGAGAAGTTCGATTTAATCCTACATATCCTATTACATCAGATATGAGAATATCTATAGAATATCAGACCACAGAACGTAATTACTCTAGAATCATCGTTTATGGTGGAGGCGAACACAAAAGTGACAAACTAAAAATTGGGGCTTTTGTATACTCAGAAAATGATGCTAAAAACCAACCACTACAGCAAAACTTAAGCGATGAACAAAAAGAAACGCTATCCAATGCTGGTGATGACACTTCTCAAATGATTTCACCATCTGCTGTTCCAGATGTTTTTAGTGAAAACAAAATTCTTTATAGAAGGGATATGATAAACGGTCAAGAAGTTTTTGTATTTTCTAGTAATCCAGAGGATGAATTATTTAATGTTAGGTTCTCTTTGGTTGGAGATAATCAAGGTGATTATATTGTAGGAGATGTAACCACAATTAGTAGAATTTTTGAATACGTTGCACCTGTTAATGGAATACGTCAAGGTAATTATGCACCAATAATTCAATTAGTCGCTCCTACCAAACTTCAAACAGCTGTGGTTCAAGGTTCTTATACTCCAAACGAAAAAACATCTGTAGCATTTGAAATTTCAGGAAGTAAAAATGATTTGAATCTATTTTCTGATATTGATGATAATGATAATGATGGAGTAGCAGGGAGATTACAACTAAGGCAAAATATTTTTTCTAGAGATAGTAGCTGGACCATGAATGCGTTTGCAAATGGAGATTATATCCAGAAAGAGTTTAAGAGTATAGAAAGAATTTATAATGTAGAATTTAACCGTGATTGGAATTTAAACAACCCTCTAGGAGACCAGCAGTTTTTTACATCTGGTTTGGAGCTACTTCATCCCCAAAAAGGGTTTACTCGATACTCATTTCAGCATCTTAATTTTTCTGAAAACTATAATGGAAATCGACATTTACTAAGTACAGAACTAAAATTAAATAAACTTGGTGTTTCTTTATATTCTAGTTTATTAAATAGTAAGAATTCGAACTTAGATTCAAGATTCTTCAGAATCTATAATATTCTAACCTATAGCTTTCCAAAAAATTGGATCGGAACCAAAATAGGAATCGAGGAAAATAAAGAAATCAATCTAAGTGATCAAACTTTTACATTAAATACGCAACGGTTTAAATCATATGAGATCTACAGTGGAGTAGGCGATAGCACAAAAATATATACAGAAATTGGATATAGGCATCGTATTAATGATAGTGTTAGAAATAATCTTTTAAATAAAGTAAGTACCTCTAATACCTATTTTCTTAAATCCAACCTACTAAATACAACAAATACTCAATTATCTTTATTTATTAACTATAGAACATTAAATAATGAAGATCAAAATAGAGAAAATGAAGAGTCTCTAAATTCGAGATTATTATACAATCAGAAATTTTTTAATGGTAAAGTAAATTGGAATACGGTTTTTGAAACAAATAGCGGAACTTTACCTCAGCAAGAATTTACGTATGTCCAAGTAGATCCAGGACAAGGAACGTATACGTGGAATGATTACAACAATAATGGCATACAAGAATTAGAAGAGTTTGAAATTGCTCAGTTTACAGATGAAGCCATTTACCTAAGAGTATTACTCCCCAACCAGCTCTTTATAAAAACTCACCAAAATCGACTAAGCCAGATTATAACTCTAAATCCTCTTTCTTGGTCTGGATCAGATAACAAAACAAAGAAGTTATTATCACATTTTTATAATCAAACATCTTATATCATTGATCGAAAAAACCTTCGAGATGACAGTTCTTTTGATCTCAACCCATTTAAAAAAAATGATAACGAATTAGCATTAAACCTAAGTTTTAGAAATACCTTATTCTTTAATCGAGGAAAACAACGTTACACAACTTCATACACTTTTCTTTCTACTAAAAACACTAATTTACAGGTTACCGGACTTCAGGAAAATATTATAGATAGTCACCAACTAACATTTGCACATAAAATGGCAAAGACTTGGCTTTTTGATTTAAAAAATGAACTTGTTAAAACCGAAAGTATCTCAGAAAATTTTATCAATAGAAACTACCTTCTCGAAGGTTATAAAATAGAACCCAAATTATCCTACTTATTATCTCCCCAAACACAGTTTAGCATTTTTTATCTTTTAAATGATCAAGAAAACAATTCTGGAGAAGAAGTACTGACCCAACAAAAACTAGGTGTTTCTTTTGCATATGCAAATAAACAACAGATATCCATTTCTGGTGAATTTAACTATTTTAATAATGATTTTACAGGAAATGCTTTCTCTCCGGTGGGCTATCAATTACTTAATGGTTTGCAACCGGGAGATAATTACACCTGGTCTATGTTAGCCCAAAAAAAATTAACTAAATATCTCGATCTTAACATATCTTATTTAGGTAGAAAAAGTGAAACAACCAGTACAATTCATACAGGAAGCGTGCAACTTAGAGCATATTTCTAATTTTTTGTTCATCTTTTAAATAAAAAAATCTAATTTGTAATTCTTAAAACTAAAACCACTTAACAATGAAAAATATTCTTAAAATTTGTGTCGTGTTAATTTCATTACTTTCGTATAGCTGCGTTACAACTCAAGGAGCAGATGGAAAAAAAGGTGAAGATGGAAAAGAAAGTGCTCAAATTATAGATTCTAAAGAAATGATTGAAAAAGGTTTTATCAAAGGAACATTGTCTATCAATAAATCAAAAGACTGCTCATATATTCTTACAGTAGAAAAATATGCGGATAAGTTAGATCCAATTAATATTCAAGATTTCTTTAAAACCGACGACATGCCAGAAAAAGTATGGGTTAAATATAGTGATCTAAGAATGAAAAGCAGATGTAAGGAAGCAAGACCTGTATCAATACAGGAAATAAGTAAGCGTACTGATTAGTTTACAGAAAACTTGGCGGACTTTCCAGTTTTGCCACCTCCTAATCTAACAAAGTAAATACCCGTGCTAGCATATGACATATCCAATAAATACGTAAATCTGCTATTAGCATCTTTTTCTACTAGATTAGAAGCAATTGTTTTTCCTGTAATTGTAAAAATACTCAGCCTAAGGATATCATCTGCATTAACATCACTCATCGTAATCAAAAATTGATTATTAGGCTGACTAATCACTATAAGATCAGAATTTGGGTTTGTATTTTCTCCTATTTCTACAGTATAGTCATGAGTTGTACCAAACTGCATAGAACCACAAGGATCATTAAGATCAGATCCATTATTTGTATTCGTATCTCCAGCTCTAACTCTTAATAAATGGGTGCCTAATGGCGCGTCATTATTTAATGAAAAAAGAAAAGTCTGATTTACATTTTCTTCAGAAATCACTTGATTACTAATTACTAATTCTTCATCTTCAAAAACCGTATCATCATCAAAATCTATCCATAACGATAATTGTTCTGCATCACCTTCTGCAAAACCTGCTTGAACAGTAAGCGCGTATACACCGATAGACTTATCAAGATTAATTACCATACTGGTAAAATCTTCATAACCATCTCCACATTCAATATTCTGGTTTGATATATTAGAAAGCTCGAAAGAAGACAAACCATCTCCAAATCTCAAGCAATCTGATGTTGGTGAGCATAGTTGATGAACAACTTCTCTTGTAATGGCATCATTAAGAGTATCCTCATCTGTAGTTAAAGCAGTACCAATTTCAAATGAATAATTTGAAAATTCTGACAAATCAGCGGTAACTGTAAACGTATATTCTGCCGATTCTCCTACTGCAATAGTTCCAGTGAAAACCTCATTAACTGGAGTTCCTCCATCAAGTGCATAAAAAACAGGAATATTAGATTGCGGAGAACCTCCATAGTTTCTTATTAAAACCGTAACAGTTTCTGTAGAAGAAAGACCTCCTCCTGACACAGGAGAAACCAAACTTATCACTCCTACATCATTCAAAAACAAATTAGAAACCTCTTTAGTTGTACAATCGTTTTCTGGAGTTACATCACCCACTTGATTCGTTTCTGCAGAAATAAAAGAACTATTTCCTACTGTTAAATCGGCCGTAGCACTAAATGTAAATGATGCAGTTTGTCCTGCTGCAATAGATCCTGTAAAAATTTCATCCACTGTACTTCCTCCGTTAACCGAATAACTTACTGGAATATTACTTTGTGCTGTTGTCCCAAAATTTTTAATTGTAATTGTAATAACTTCAGATGTTGTAAAAGTAGCATCTTCTGGAGCATCAATACTAACAACTCCGACATCATTTGGTATATTATCTGCAATTTTAAAAACCCCTACAATATTTCTTGCATTATTTCCTGAATTCTCAAAATACTCTGCAATATGCCAAAAGGTTTGATCATCTAATGGATCCACAGTCATCTGTGCATAATCCCCATAACGATTTCTTGTAGTTCTATCAACATCGGTACCTATGGCAATTGTTTCTTCGGCAAAAGTCATGGTTCCCAAAGGATCATCTGCTAATCGACCAGTATACCTAATAGAAGCAAAACTATTTTGGCTTGCTCCATTATCTATGGTCCCCATAGTAGTATATCCCATTCCAATATTTCCAAAAATATCCATCGCCATACTCGCACACCAAGCACTTTTCCCATCAGGTGAAGTATAGGTTCCTTCTTGAAAAACAGACCATGGTTGATTATCACCACTCTGGCGAAGTTCATACCATCTGATCGCAGCTATATTATCTGAATCCTGACGACTATCAATATCTACTGGAAAATTTAATACTACTGAATTATAATCACAAAATCTTCTATAATTAGTAGCAAACATTACAGTTCCCTGTAATACATCAATATTTTGACCATCTGATCCTGGTTGTGGAAGATTTGCAAAGGAGCCTCCATCAAATGTAGAATCAAAAGAAGTGATATTACCATTACTTACGGTTAACTCTTCGGCCTCTGAGATTGTAGATTGTTGTGGATTAATCCAATCCACATTAATAGTCCATAACTTTAATGCATCTTCATTTACTCCTTGCCAATCATCATCCTGAAAATAAATAATTTTAGCATCTCCTACGGGAGGAAGTGTGCTTCCTATGGCATTGAATGACGCCGGACTATAAAAACCACCTATTCTTGCTCCTGGAAGAGGAAATCCAACCATTTGTGCAGTATCAACTCCAGCAAGCATTTGTTCTCTATCTATAACATATACTACTTCACTTGTCATTTGTTGACCTTGATCTTTATTAGCAGTTATATAATATCCATCAGACCAAATTGAAAATTTCGTGTAATCAGGAAAGCTACCGGTATTAAAACGATAGGTATACCAACCATCATTTACTGGATCTGACCCTCTACATACAGCAACCAAAAAACCATTAGGTGTATCACTAAACTGAGTAATAACGAATCGATCGGCAAAATTATCATAAAATACTATTGGATCTCCCAGTGATTCTCCTGGAAAAATATTTGCTAAAGAAGTAGAAGGTACTAATACATTTCCATTTCTATCATGAATAGCAAAAGCAGAATTTTTAGCACTTATATAATGATTAGGACCGATTGCTCCCGTAGGATCTGATGGTGAAGTTGTACTAGAATTGGTTTCAAAAACCAATGAAGGTGATCTATTACTTCTAGTATTACTTGCACTTTTTTGGTTTACTATTAGCGCGTCTTGTCCTTTTGGAAGTCCTTTACCGGGTACAATTTTATTCGCATCCGTTCTCTTAGGATTTACTTCTCCTTCTCTTGGTATCTCAGGAATTAGTTTTTTACCAATCAAAGGCTCTACTTCTTTCATATAATTAGAAGAAGTAACCAAAGTTGCCTTAGCGGTCTTTTTATTTTGAGAAAAACCAACTATACAAAAAAAGAAAAAAGAAAAGAAAATGATCCTTTTCAATAGCATAATAACAAGATTTGAATGACGGAATATCCTAATTTTTAAGTCAAAATACAACTAATACTGCAATATTTGATATTAATAATATAAAGCCTCTATTTTATTTAACGAATACATTAGTGCAAATATTTTCACCACACCCTATAATTATCAATGTAAAAAACTCGTAATAATCATATTCCTAATAATTATAATCAAACATTATAGAATGAGAATATTTTTTCAATGAAAACCAAAACTGGGGTAGGGATTTTAACAACATACGTGTTTATTATATAACAAATCAAACGAAATATAAATCATGTTTAAAAATTCACTCTTATTAATCCCATTACTCGTACTTTTTAGTTTTGGGACTTTTGCACAAACAAAACCTAGTGCAAAACCTAACTTTTATTCAAAATCCACCTCTATGAGAGTGGTGTCCCCTATTGGATCAAAAAAAACACTTATCCCAGCTAAAGACTCAAATGAAGAGATTAGAGATGGTAGATATTCCAAGGATAACAGATCTTCTAAAGGTAAAATCATTATCGGTAAAGGATCTACAGGAGATGACATCTTAGCTAAAGTACAAAAATCCAACACAACCCGTGTTCCTGGATTTGATCCTGAGATTGTTTTTGATACCACAGAACAAAATAGTCAACCTACAGACCCATCTCTAGCAGTTGGACCTAATCATGTACTTGCTGTATTTAATACTGGTTATCGAATTTTTGATAAAGATGGTAATCCACTTACAGGTAACTTATCTTCTAATAATATTTTTACAGCAGCTAATGTTTGTTGTGACCTTACTATATCCTATGACAACGCAGCTGATCGATGGGTTATGTCTATATTATTTTTTGATGGATCAGTAGAAGTCGCTGTATCTCAAGGACCAGATCCTATTAATGACGCTTGGTCTGTATATTCATTCGCAGGTATTGACGATTACCAAAAAGTATCTGTATGGTCAGATGGTTATTATATGACTGCCAACGTAAACTCCGGTTCTGCAGATACTCAAAATTCAGTTTTTGCTCTAGAAAGAGATGCTATGTTAGCGGGAGCAACCAGCGCACAGATTATTGGTTTTCCTTTACCAGGAATAGCTACTGATGGTTTTTACGCTCCTCAAGCTTTTAATATTAGTGATGATAACTTACCTGCAACAGGAAACGCACCAATCGTATATATGCAGGATGATGCTTTTAATGGAATTACAGAAGATCATATCAAAATATGGACAATTAATGTAGATTTTACAACTCCTGCCAATTCTACTATTTCTCAACCCACGGAATTAACTACTACGCCTTTCATTGGAGCTTTTGATGGAGGCTCCTTTGCAAATCTTACTCAGCCAGGTGGACAAGATATCGATGCTTTACAAAATACAATCATGAATCAAGCACAGTTTCGAAAATTTCCTACTCATAACTCGGCCTTATTCAATTTTGTTGTAGATACAGATGGTGGAGCTGGAGAAATTGCTGGAGTACGTTGGTTCGAATTAAGGCAATCTGGTGATGGTCAACCGTGGACTATCTACCAAGAAGGCACCTATACTTCACCTGATGGGAAAAATGCTTGGAACGCTAGTTTAATTATGGATGACAACGGAAATATAGGAATGGGATACACTGGTATGGGTGGTACTACCGATACCTTTGTAAGCTCCTATTATACTGGAAGGTTTGCAGATGATCCCTTAGGGACAATGACCATAGATGAAACATTAATTGCAGCTGGTGGTGGAAACATACCTGGTTCCGAAAGATATGGGGATTACAGTAAAATTGATCTAGATCCATCCAATGGAGAAAAATTCTGGTTTGTAACTGAATATGTAAATACCACAGGTAATAGAGCTAATGTTGCAGGTGTTTTTCAGATTGCTCCTAGCAACACAAATGATGTTGGCGTAGTATCAATTGATATACCTCAGGAGGGAAGCTTCACTAACGCAGAAGATATCACTATTGAAATTCGTAATTTCGGAAGTGCTCCAATTTCTAATTTCGATGTAACTTATCAAGTGGATAGTGGTGCTATAATAACTGAAACATTTACTGGCACTATCGAATCCTCCAGTATAGCTACTTATACATTTACGCAAACAGCAGATTTATCTACTGAAGGTCAGACTTACACAATCACAGCATCTACGAATTTAACAAACGATGAATTAGACACAAATGATCAAACTTCTATTGTAGTTAATCATTTAGCTCAAAACGATATAGGAATTATCGCCATACCAGCACCTATATCCAGTGATGGATTGGGAACAGAAGCAATAACAATAACTATAGAGAATTTCGGTACTCGAGAACAATCAAATTTTAATGTATCCTATGTTATTAACGGTGGAACTGTGGTTACGGAAACAGTAGCAGGACCACTTGCAGCGGATAGCACAATAGATTATACTTTTACAGAAACTGCAGATCTATCACAATCAGGGTCTTATGAAATAGTTGCTACTACAGTGCTATCGAATGACACTAATACTAGTAATGATAGTTTTACCGCCACTGTAGAAAATTTCACTTGTAACTCGGAAAACAATACAACACCTGTTGCGATAAGTGAAAGTGGTACTCCAACGATAACTTCTGAAATAGAAATAACAGAGAGTGTTATAATTTCTGACATAAATGTATCTCTTAACATAGAACACACTTGGAATGAAGATCTTACTATTACATTAACAGCGCCAGATAACACAACTATAGTTGAATTAACAAGTGTTAACGGAGGTAATAGTGATAATTACACAAATACTATGTTTGATGACCAAGCAGGAAATCCAATTACAGGAGGAACGGGACCTTTTACAGGAACCTTTCAGCCAGAAGGAAATCTTGCCGATTTTAACGGATTATCTTCTGCAGGAACTTGGACACTTACCATAGCGGATGGAGCAAATCAGGATGGTGGACAATTGTTAGATTGGGCTATTGAATTCTGTGAAGTTGAAGATATTACACTTGGTATTAACGAAAACCTAGATCCAAATACTGACTTAAAAATTATTTATAGAGAAAATAATCAATTCGAAATACGATTTGATTCTGACGCTGTTACAGATCAATTAGAAATGGATATTTTTAACCTAAATGGTCAAAGGCTATTAAATTATAGACTAAATAAAACAAACAACATTGGTTATGTATATGACCTTAATATGTCTTATGCTTCTGCTGGTATATATTTGGTAAGAATTAAAGACAAGCAAAACAAATCTAAAATAAAAAGATTTATAGTTAGATAATTGTAGTTACATTATAACCCAAAAAAGAGGTCTGAAAATTGAATTTTTAGACCTCTTTTTATTTATTTAATTCCAGTATTGAAATGTCTTATGTTAAACTCTTATTTCAACCAATTTTCTGCATCAACTTTTTCAGAAATAATAGATTTAAGTTCTGAAATCGGAACACGTTTCTGCTCCATAGTATCTCTATCTCTTATAGTTACTGTCTGATCATTTAAAGTATCGTGATCTATAGTAATACATATTGGAGTTCCTGCAGCATCTTGCCTTCTATAACGGCGTCCTATTGCGTCTTTCTCATCGTAAGCAACATTGAATTTCCATTTAAGATCTTTTACAATTTGCTCTGCAACCTCTGGTAAACCATCTTTTTTAACTAGTGGTAAAATTGCAGCCTTTACAGGTGCAACAACAGCAGGTAGTTTTAATACTACTCTACTAGATCCATCTTCTAGTTGTTCATCTTGTAAAGCGGTAGAAAAAACAGCCAAGAACATTCTATCTAATCCTACAGAAGTCTCTACCACGTATGGCACATAACTTTCTTTTAATTCAGGATCAAAAAACTGTAATTTTTTACCAGAAAATTCTTCATGTGCTTTTAGATCAAAATCAGTTCTAGAATGAATCCCTTCTAATTCTTTAAACCCAAATGGAAAATTAAATTCTATATCAGCTGCCGCATTTGCATAATGCGCTAATTTATCATGATCATGGAAACGATAATTTTCTTTTCCTAATCCTAATGATAAGTGCCAGTTTAAACGTGTTTCTTTCCAGTACTCATACCATTTCATTTCTTCTCCTGGGCGAACAAAAAACTGCATTTCCATTTGTTCAAACTCACGCATTCTAAAGATAAACTGTCGTGCTACTATTTCGTTTCTAAATGCTTTACCTGTTTGTGCGATTCCAAAAGGAATCTTCATTCTACCAGTTTTCTGAACATTCAAAAAATTCACAAAAATACCTTGAGCAGTTTCAGGTCTTAAAAATAAATCTGTAGCAGATTCTGCAGATGCTCCTAGTTTTGTCCCAAACATTAAATTAAACTGTCTAACATCTGTCCAATTCTTAGATCCTGTTTCGGGATCTGCAATACCTAACTCTTCTATCAATGCTTTTACATCAGCTAAATCTTCGTTTTCTAAAGACTTCGCCATACGTTTCAACACTCTTTGTTGTTCCGAAAGATATTTTACAACTCTAGGATTCGTTGTAACATATTGCTCCTCGTCAAAAGAATCTCCAAATCGCTTTTTAGCTTTGTTTATCTCTTTTTGAGCCTTTTGATATTGTTTTTCTGCATAATCTTCCAACAATACATCTGCTCTATATCTTTTTTTAGAATCTTTATTATCTATTAATGGATCATTGAATGCATCTACGTGCCCTGAAGCTTTCCATGTTGTAGGGTGCATAAATATGGCTGCATCTAAACCTACAATATTCTGATGCATATACACCATACTTTTCCACCAATATTCTCTAATATTCTTTTTAAGTTCTGCTCCATTTTGCCCGTAATCATATACCGCACTTAATCCATCATAGATCTCACTAGAACCAAAAATATACCCATACTCCTTAGCGTGGGCTATAACTTTTTTAAATTTATCTTCTTGATTTGCCATTGCGCAAAAATAACCGAATTTACAAGAATTGGAAACGAATTTATTTAATTAATGACCGTATAAAGTAATTTCTGACAAAAACATAAAAAAACCACCATATCAATAATAACATGGTGGTTCATTTTTTATATGTTTAACTATCTTATTTCAATTCAAACTGTGTATTAGATATCATTCTAGGTCCAGAGAATAAATTTACTACATAATTACCTTTCATCAATTCACCTTCTGCAGTATCTACTAAAACACACACATCTAAGGCGTCATTCTCATAAAATACCTTATTACGACCACTATATGTTAATACAGCATCGTCAAAATTTACAGAAATTTTATCTCCAATTAGATTATTTTCTGGATTGATTACCTGAACAAATAATTCTTTATCTCCTTTTTCGGTTAACTTATTTGGTGAAAGTGTAAAACAAACTCTTACCTTCTCTGCTCTACTAGATCTAGAAGTAGTAGTGATTTTTCCACTATTACGAACTCTAACTCCTTCGGCTTTAATTCCTGAAGCCTGAAGAGCAGAACCTCTTTCTACTATTTCAGCTAATTTACTATTCTGTGTTGCTAAAGAATCGGAAAAAACAATTCTTTCTGTCAATGCTGTAGAAGTACTATCTAAATCGGTAGCTAACTGCGCATTTGCAGTTGTTAAACTATCCGCTAGTTTAAATAACCTTTCTCGTTCTTTTTTCAACTTACTAACTTCTCTTCTATATCTTGCGATCAAAGCTACGTTAGCATCATAGTCTTTTAAACTATCTAGCAAAACAACAACACGCTGTTTTTCTTTTAATAAATGATCATCCATTACTTCATTTAGAGCAATAGCATTATCATATTTTGTAATTAATTCCCCAAGCTCACTCTCAATTAAATCCTTTTCCTGTTGCAAAATTGCTTTTTCTCTCTTTTCTTCGTTGTAAAACTTATACGTGAAGATCCCCAGAATTAATAAAAGAGCTCCCAGAACACCGATTAGTATCTTAAGGGTCAAGTTATTGTTTTGAGTTGTCATAATAAATTTCTAATTTTTGATGGTTACGTTAAATAGTAAATTTAGTTAAATATAATAATTAATGTTAATTCACCTAATATGTTAAGCGACTTAGCTTATTTATTTTATCCTATATATTGTGCTGCCTGTGACAACCCGTTATACAAAAACGAAAGAATTTTATGTACTTCTTGTAGACATAAACTTCCTTTAGGTAATTTCCATAAGGTTAACGCTAAAAAGATCGAAAAAGTATTTTATGGGCGTGCTAAAATAGAAAATGCAACCTCTTTATTGGTCTTTGAGAAGGATAGTTTAGTACAAAATTTGATTCATAATCTTAAGTATAGAGGTAGAGAGGAAATAGGAAAAGAACTCGGTGTTTGGCTAGGTCAAGAACTAAGTCAATCTTCTGTTTATCAGAATATTGATACTGTAATACCAGTACCTCTTCATCCAAAGAGATTACGCGAAAGAGGGTTCAATCAGGTGGAAAAGTTTGGACAAGAGATTGCAGAAAAATTGAATGCAGAATATGTTGATTTTGTTTTGAAAAAAAATTCCTACAATAAAAAACAATCAAAAAATAGTCGTAATACACGTTGGATAAACACTTCTGAAACATTTGGAATACAAAATGAGTCTTTATTGGCAAACAAACATATTTTGATTGTTGATGATATTGTAACTACAGGTGCTACTTTAGAAGCTTGCATACAAGTTCTTAAATCAATACCTGGTATTAAAATAAGCATTGCGACTATGGCTATCACTCTATAGATTTTTTGTTTGTTATAAATAGTCGTTTCTTTGTGTCTTTAAAAATTGTAACGGAGCTATGTATAAAAGATCCCACACGTTATTACTAACTGCTTTTTCTTTCTTATTGATCGTTGGTTGTGCCAAAAAGGGTACCATAACAGGTGGAGAAAAGGATGAAATCCCTCCAAAATTTGTAAAAGCCATTCCTCCAAACTACTCAACCAATTTTAATAGAAATGAAATTAGAATTTATTTTGATGAGTATGTAAAACTAAAGGATCCACAAAAACAAATCATCATATCCCCTCCTATGGATCCTAAACCAGAAATAACACCTTTGGGAGGAGCTAGTAAATACCTTAAAATTAAATTTTTAGATACTTTATTAGAAAACACAACATATAGTATCAATTTTGGTCAAAGTATCGTTGACAATAATGAGGGAAATCCTAATCCTTTTTTTAAATATGTATTCTCTACAGGAGATTCTTTAGATTCACTTAGTATAAAAGGAGTTATTGCAGATGCCTTAGAAAAAAAAGCAGACCCTTTTATTACAGTTGCCTTGTATGAAGTAAACGAACAATATTCTGATTCTTTAGTTTTTAATGAAGTACCAAGATATATTACAAGTACTTTAGATAGCATTAATTTTGATTTAGAAAACCTAAAAGAAGGAACATATAAATTGATTGCGATTAAAGACGCGGCTACTAATTATACCTATCAACCTAAGCAAGATAAAATTGGTTTTTATGATGAAATTATTTCACTGCCTGCAGATACAGCAAAAACATTTAAGATAAATTTGTTCGAAGAAGTTTTGGATTTCAAAGCGCTTAAACCAAAACAAGTTTCTAAAAACGCATTTATCTTTGGATATGAAGGTGAATTAGAAGACATGAAAATTAATCTAATAAGTAAGGCACCCGAAAATTTCGAAACTAGAATTTTTCCTGATAAAGTAAAGGATACAATGAACTACTGGTTTAGACCTTTTTTTGAAGCCGATTCTTTACTTTTTGAAGTGACTAATACCAGAAATTACAGAGATACCCTTGTTGCAAGATTTAAAGATCAATATAAAGATTCTATAAAGCTTAGCAGTAATGTTAAAGGAAACCTAGCTTTTAACCAAGATTTTACGCTTTATTCTAGTACACCTATAGAAACCGTTAATGAGAAATTAATTAAATTAACCGATAAAGATACCTTAGAAGTTCCATTTTCTATGGAAGTAGATAAAATTAATAATGAGGCGAGGTTTTCTTTCGAAAGAACAGAGAGCAATGCATATAATATTCAATTACTACCAGAAGCTGTTAAAGATTTTATAGGAAATGTAAACGACACTATCAGTATTAATTTCAGAACTAAGAAATTGGCAGATTATGGTACTATATTTTTTACATTAGAAAATGTAAAGGAGTATCCCGTATTGATTCAAGTTACTGATGAACAAGGAAAATTTATATCTGAAAAAATAGTTGCAAAACAAGAGACTACTGTTTTTGATAACTTAGACCCTGGAAAATATAACTTACGAGTAATCTTAGATACCAATAAAAATGGAATATGGGATACTGGTAATTTTCTTAAAGGAATCCAGCCAGAAAAAGTGGTTTATTTCCCAGAAGCAATAGAAGTACGAGCTAATTGGGAGTTAAAACAAACCTTTATTTTGGAGTAATCTGAAAGGAATCTGCATCCTCTAAAAATGGTAATTTTTCACGAACTCTCTCTATATAAGACTTACTTAAAGTTGTATATAATATAGTTTCTTTTTCAACAGGGTTTTCTTCTAAAACAGAATGTCCTAACACATCATAGACTGCAGAATGTCCATTATATTCATATCCTTTACCATCAAGACCTACCCTATTAACACCTATACAATATGACATGTTTTCGATTGCCCTAGCTTTTAATAAAGCATCCCAAGCATTTACTCGCGGCTTTGGCCAACTTGCTACATAAAGTAACACATCATATCCAGAAGTATTTCTGGCCCAAACAGGGAATCTAAGGTCATAACATACTTGTGGTTTAATCTTCCAACCCTTATATGTGATAATTACCTCATCATTACCTGCCGTAAAAACTTCTTGTTCTTTAGCCAGGGTAAATAATTGATGCTTATCATATTTCTGAATAGTCCCATCAGAACTTACAAACAAAAAACGGTTAAAATAATTTTCACCATCCTTTACAATAATACTCCCTGCAATTGCACTCTCTTTTTCTTTAGCTAACCTCTGGAGCCAACTGATTGTTTCTCCTTTCATAGACTCAGCAACATCGATAACATTCATTGTGAACCCAGTAGTAAACATTTCTGGCAAAACAATCAAATCTACTTCCTGATCAATAGCATTTATTTTTTGTTCAAAAACAGCTCTATTTTGTATGGGATTTTCCCAGGCCAAATGAGATTGGATTAAAACAACATTTAAGGTAGTATTCATAGTTTAAAAATAGTGAAATCACATTTTTTCAAAAAAGATTTAACGAACTATTCTTCTTCATCGTGAATTACAATGTTTTCAAAATGAGCAGTTTTCTTTTTTGAGGTTAACGTTATTGAATTTATTTTCGATGGTTTGATTTTATCAAGATCCTGTTCTTCAATAATAAAATCTATTTGGGTAATACTTCTATTCGATACGTTTGAAAAATCAGACTCTATCTCCTGCATATCCGAAACCAAATTCAACTCAAAATCCCTTCCACCAATTAACAGATTAGCTCCTTTCCAAGTTTTAATATGAAAACTACCTAAGACAATAGTCTTTACATAATAATAACCTGCCAACTCCACAATGTCCATATAGATTTCATTTAATTGTGAGGTAGCAAACCGCGTACCTTCAACTTTAATGATTATATCCTCTGTATGGCTATCAACGTGTAATTTTTCCATAGCCCTAACATTACCCAAGGCAGCTTGTACTTTAAGAATTGAATGTTTTAAACCCATCATTATAATTTAGATTTCAAAAATAACTTTTCATTTGGAACGATAAACATACTGATTTAGATTTTACACATTTAATTCATTAGGATATTACAACTAAGATTTTTAAAGATTAGATTTATCTTACTTTATAAAAAATACTTCCCCCTAATTATTTCTAAATCCTTTTCTTCTTCCAGATAGATAGGTAAATGAAAATCATCTAATTTTTTCAAAGTATTCAATAATGATATCTGTTCATTTTCTGTAAGACAACCACTTACTACCTTTGCAGCTTTACTTGCTTCACCATATGCCATAATTACATATTCTTCTCCTTTTTTTGTAAGACGCAAAAGTTTACTTCTTTTATCATCGGGATTTGGAAATTGTTCTATGATTTCATTTTTGAGAAGTCTCTTAATTACCTCCATTCCAGAAGATTTATCATACACCATTTTTCTTATTAAATCCGTTTTTCCTATCTCTCCCGATCGATGAAGAATAGCAGTAAAAGCAAAATCCATATCAGTAGTAAATGGCAAATCAACTAATGCCGATTTAATATACGTATTAGAATATCTACTTAATCTACCAATGTGTGCGGCTATTTCTGCTTCTCTACTATGCCCCGTAATAGTATAATTTTCCGAAGCACTAGTTTGATCCATACGCTTAGACATCCAATTCACAAAGGATTTTAGATGTATATCATTGCTTTTTCGCTCATTCACAAACTCTCCTACTAGATCTATCAACTGCTTAATTAATTCGTAAATTTTCATTAAAACTATTTTTTAACACCAAATTGTGTAAAATTATTATTATATAATACCTATTTGTTTAATATTTGTATTAAAAAATTAAACAAATGTATTTTAAAACATTTTAAACCTATTGTCATGAATATCAAAAATACTGCTTTAATACTTTCTTTACTATTTATAAATCAGATACGAGCTCAGGTATATGGGGAACTATCCGGTAATGTTGTAGATCAAACAGGCCTACCCGTTCTAGGGGCTTCTGTTCTTATTGAAGGTACTGAAAAAGGTGCACAAACAGATTTTGATGGTAATTATCGCATCGAAAACATTATTCCTGGTTCCTATAACCTAACCATCAGTTATATCGGGTTTCAAACACAAACAAAATTTAATATCATTGTTAAATCAAAAGGAACTCCTGCTTATAACTTCGTTTTAAAGGAGTCCGCAGAAGCTTTAGATGAAGTTGTAATCAGCAACATAAATAGAATTAGTAGACCAAAAGAAACACCGCTTTCCATTCAAACGCTCTCAGCAGTAGAAATCGCTACATATCCAGGAAGTAATAATGATGTTGTGCAGGTTGCTCAAACACTTCCAGGTGTTTCTCCTTCCATTGGTGGCTTTCGTAATGATTTGATAATTCGCGGTGGTGCTCCAAATGAAACTGTTTACTATCTAGACGGAATGGAAGTGCCAAATATTAATCATTTTAGCACACAAGGAAGCTCTGGAGGTCCAGTGGGGCTTATTAATGTATCTTTTATAGACAATGTCACCTTATCTACTTCTGCCTTTGGTGCTCAGTATGACAACCCACTTTCTGGCGTATTACAATTCAGTCAACGCAAAGGAAACAGCAAGGATTTTAGTGGTAATTTTAGAATAAGTGCTAGTGAGGCAGCACTAACACTAGAGGGGCCTCTTTTTAAAGGAAAGAAAAATGAAGAATCAAAAACTACATTTTTAGTATCTGCAAGACGAAGTTATCTTCAATTTTTATTCGAAGTGATTGGACTTCCTTTTAGACCTAATTATTGGGATTATCAATATAAAATAAACCATAAGATTAATAAATACAATGATATCAGTCTTATCGGCTTAGGATCAATCGATGACTTCTCTGTCGAATCACCTGAAGATTTTGATGCTGAACAACAAGCTCAGTTAGAACAAGCTCCATTTATTGACCAACGCACTAATGCGATTGGGTTATCCTGGAAAAATAGATTTAAAGATGGCTCTGGTTTTATGGAAACTACCCTAAGTAACAATACATTAATCAATAAATTTACCCGATATGAAGATCCTGAAAACGAAACGGGTGTAATTTTTAGCAATGATGCTACTGAATCTGAAACAAAACTTAGATATCAATTAACGAAATTTTTTGGTGATTGGAAATTAACCACAGGATTTAATGCACAATATTCTGATTATAGTAACGAAACAATAAATCTAACAGATAATAATATTTTTAATACAGAAATTGACTTCTTTAAATATGGTCTATTTGCAAATATGACAAAATCATTTTTTAATGATAAGTTAGATCTATCGTTTGGTTTTAGAATAGATGATGATAATTTTACGAAAGAGGATAATTTACTCTCCACATTCTCTCCCAGATTCTCTTTTTCATACCAATTTAAAGAAAACTGGAGACTAAATGGTTCTTTAGGAAGATATTATAAAATACCTCCATATACCATCTTAGGCTTTAGAAACAATGACAATACACTTATAAATCAAGATGTAGAATATACAGTAAGCGATCATTATGTTTTAGGACTTCAACACGATTTTAGTCCTTCTTCAAGCATCTCTTTAGAAGGGTTTTACAAACGTTATGATGATTATCCAGTTTCTGTTTTAGACGGGGTGTCACTTGCCAACAAGGGAGCAGGTTTTGAAATTTTAGGAAGTGAAGATGTTGCTACAGTTGGCAGAGGAAGAAGCTATGGGGCAGAACTTCAATTTCAGCAAAAGCTTTCTAACAATTTTTACGGAATTTTTGCATATACCTGGTTTCATAGCGAATTTACAGGTTTCAACCGAGATGTATATCTCCCCTCGGTATGGGACAGTAGTCATCTAGTTTCATTTACGGGAGGATATAAACTAAAACGAAATTGGGAAATAAGTGCTCGATATCGTTTTGCAGGTAAAACTCCTTTTGTACCCACAGATCAAGATGCCACACTTGCCAATTATCCAGAAGTTATATTAGATTATGATAGGCTAGGTGAGGAAAAGTTAGATGTCTTTAGTCAACTTGATTTACGAATTGATAAAAAATGGAATTTTAAAAACTTATCCCTGAATGTATTTATAGAGGCACAAAACATATTAGCCCAGCAAGCTCCACAACCTACCCAATTTGGGCTTACTCGTAATACAAATGGAACTATTGTAGAGCCCAGAAGTTTAACCGAGATAGAAACAGAAACTGGCCAAATCATACCTAGTCTTGGAATTGTTATAGATTTTTAAAAGACTAAAAAGATCATAAATACATCCTGCTTTTTTAACAAATAGTAAAGGTGGTGTTAAAAAACAATACATCGATACGAAATAATTCATATCGATGTATTGTTTCGCTCTTCTTTTTTATAGAAAATCCTTATTTTCGCAGACTTAACAGAAAGAACGATCAAATGAGCACGAAGTTTCCTGAATATAAAGGACTTGACTTGCCAAAAGTGGCAGACGATATACTAGAATTCTGGCAACAGAATAATATTTTCGAAAAGAGTATTTCTGAGCGAGAAGATGCAACTCCTTTTGTATTTTTTGAAGGACCACCATCAGCGAATGGATTACCCGGAATTCACCACGTAATGGCTCGTGCTATTAAAGATATTTTTTGTCGTTATAAAACTCAAAAAGGATTTCAAGTAAAGCGTAAAGCTGGATGGGATACTCACGGACTTCCTGTAGAATTAGGAGTCGAGAAAGAATTAGGTATTACTAAAGAAGATATCGGCAAGAAAATTACCGTTGAAGAATATAACGAAGCTTGTAAAAAAGCCGTAATGCGTTATACGGACATCTGGAATGATCTTACCCAAAAAATTGGATATTGGGTAGATATGGAAGATCCATACATTACTTATAAATCTAAGTATATGGAAACCGTATGGTGGTTACTTTCTGAAATCTATAAGAAAGGGTTATTATACAAAGGATATACAATACAACCATATTCTCCCAAAGCGGGAACAGGATTAAGTTCACATGAGCTTAATCAACCAGGAACATACCAAGATGTAACGGATACAACAGTAGTTGCACAGTTCAAATCTAAAAAAGAAACACTGCCTTCTTTCTTAACAGATGTGGTTGGTGATATTTATTTCTTAGCTTGGACAACTACTCCATGGACATTACCATCGAATACTGCATTAACCGTTGGGCCCAAGATTGATTATGTAGTTGTAAAAACTTTCAATCAGTATACGTTCGAACCGATTAATGTGATTCTGGCTAAAAATCTAGTTGGAAAACAGTTTGGTGGAAAATTTGTTTTAGTGGAAAATGAAAACGAAGTAGATGCTTTTAACGAAGGAGATAAAAAAGTTCCATATTACATCCTTAAAGAATTTAAAGGAATTGATCTAGTAGAAATCCGTTATGAGCAACTACTAGATTATGCAACTCCTTATGACAATCCAGAAAATGCTTTTAGAGTAATATCTGGTGATTTTGTAACTACCGAAGATGGTACTGGTATTGTACATACTGCTCCTACGTTTGGTGCAGATGATGCTATGGTTGCCAAACAAGCAACTCCAGAAATTCCACCTTTACTCGTTAAAGATGATAACGACAATTTAGTTCCGTTAGTTGATTTACAAGGTAAATTCACAAAACACGTTGGAGAATTTGGTGGAAAATATGTAAAAAACGAGTACTACAATGATGGTGAAGCTCCGGAAAAGTCCATTGACGTAGAGATTGCTATCAAATTAAAAATAGAAAACAAAGCATTTAAGGTTGAAAAATATGTTCACAGTTACCCTAATTGTTGGCGTACAGACAAGCCTATTTTATATTACCCTTTAGACTCTTGGTTTATAAAAGTAACCGACTTTAAGGATCGTATGCATGAGTTAAACCTTGGCATCAACTGGAAACCAAAAGCTACGGGAGAAGGACGATTTGGTAATTGGCTAGCAAATGCTAATGATTGGAATTTATCTAGATCTCGTTTTTGGGGAATTCCATTACCTATTTGGAGAACGGAAGATGGTAAAGAAGAGATAATGATCGGCTCTGTAGAAGAGTTGAAAACTGAAATGCAAAAAGCGGTAGAAGCTGGTGTTCTGGAAGCAGATATTTTTGCAGATTTTGTGACTGGGGACATGAGTGAAGAAAACTATGACAAAATAGACCTTCATAAAAATGTTGTTGATAAAATCACTTTAGTTTCTCCTTCAGGGAAGGCAATGAAGCGAGAAAGTGATTTGATTGATGTATGGTTTGATTCTGGATCTATGCCATATGCACAATGGCACTATCCATTTGAAAATAAAGAAAAAGTAGAATCTGGAGAAAGAAAAGCAGACTTTATTGCAGAAGGTGTCGATCAAACTCGTGGATGGTTTTACACCTTACACGCTATTGGAACTATGATTTTTGATGATGTTGCGTACAAAAATGTAGTATCTAATGGACTTGTACTAGACAAGAATGGTCAAAAAATGTCTAAAAGACTTGGTAATGCAGTAGACCCATTCGAAACCCTTAAAGCTTACGGCCCAGACGCTACTAGATGGTATATGATTAGTAATGCTAACCCTTGGGATAATCTAAAATTTGATTTAGAAGGAATAGCTGAAGTACGCCGTAAGTTCTTTGGAACTTTATACAATACATATTCTTTTTTCACATTGTATGCAAATATTGATAATTTCTCTTATGCAGAAGCGGATATACCATTATCTGAACGCCCAGAGATTGATCGATGGATTCTAAGTGAATTACACACGCTAATAAAAAGTGTCGATGAATATTACAACGAATACGAACCTACTAAGGCTTCTAGAGCCATATCTGATTTTGTTCAGGAAAATTTAAGTAATTGGTTTGTTCGTTTAAGCAGAAGAAGATATTGGAAAGGTGATTATCAGAAAGATAAAATATCGGCATACCAAACACTATATACATGTATGGTTACCGTAGCTAAATTAGGAGCTCCAGTAGCACCATTTTTTATGGATCGTCTTTATAAAGATCTTGTTTCTAATTCAGCTCAAGAATCTTCTGAAAGTGTTCACCTATCGAATTTCCCGAAATATGATAGTTCTTTCGTAGATAAAGTTTTGGAACACAAAATGAGAAAAGCGCAATCCGTATGTTCTTTAGTACTTTCTTTACGTCAAAAAGAAAAAATTAAGGTACGTCAACCACTACAGAGAATTATGATTCCTGTATTAAATGAAGCCGACAAAGCTGAGATAAATGACATCGCTGGCTTGATTAAAAGTGAAGTTAATGTTAAGGAAATTGAGCTATTAGATGACGCTTCTGGTATATTAGTAAAACAAATTAAGCCAAATTTTAAAAATCTAGGTCCTCGTTTCGGGAAAGACATGAAACTGATAGCCAATAAGATACAATCTTTTGATCAAGAATCAATTAAAATTCTTGAACAAACTGGTAGTTTTGATATAGAAATTAATGATAAAATTATTACATTAGGTACCGATGATGTAGAAATCAGTTCTCAGGATATCGAGGGTTGGTTAGTTGCAAATTCTGGATCACTTACTGTAGCTTTGGACATAACCATAACTCCAGAGCTTAGAAAAGAAGGTATCGCAAGGGAACTTGTAAATAGAATTCAAAATATTCGTAAGGATAGTGGATTAGAAGTGACTGATCGTATAGAAGTTGTAATAAAAGAAAACAAATCTATACAAGAAGCTGTTGCAACTAATGAAGCATACATCAAGAATGAAACCTTAACCGATACAATTGAATTTGCAACAGATGTAATAAATGGTACAGAAATTGCGTTTGACGACATTGCAACCCAATTGGTAATAAAAAAACAATAAGAGTATGGCAGAAGATGTAAAAGTAAGGTATAGCGACGCCGATTTAACGATGTTCAAGGAAATCATCGTTGAAAAAATGGAAAAAGCTCAGAAGGATTTAGAATTACTTCAGAGCGCTTACAAAAACGACGGTAACAATGGTACAGATGATACTTCACCTACATTCAAAGCTTTTGAAGAGGGGAGTGAAACTATGTCTAAAGAAGCAAACACTCAATTAGCTATTAGACAAGAAAAATTTGTCCGTGATTTAAAAAATGCGATTTTACGCATAGAAAATAAAACATATGGTATCTGCCGTGTTACTGGAAAGCTTATTAATCCCGAAAGGTTAAAACTAGTTCCGCACGCTACTCTTAGTATTGAAGCTAAGAATATGCAGAAATAAATATCAAAATATTGTAAATTTAAAGTGCTTTCTCAATCGGAAAGCACTTTTTTTATACCCTAATGTAACCTTTTTAAAAAATTCTGGTATTACTTATAGAGACTAACCAAAAAGAGTAACATCTTGAAAAATCTAACTGACGAAGAATTAATGATTCTAGTATCTAATGATGATTTAGATATGATGAGTATCCTTTTTGATCGATACCATATAAGAATATTTAATTTTTTATTGAAAATGACTCGAGATAAAGATGTCAGCCAAGATATCACTCAAGAGGTTTTCTATAAAGCTATCAAATACAGAAAGTCTTATAAAAAAGGTAAGTTTTCATCTTGGATTTATACAATTGCTAGGAATATCTTTTCTGATCACTATCAAAATCAGAAAAATAAAGATCAGCGATTAGATGAAATCGAATACAAAATAGAACGAAAAGAAACCGATCATATAGAAAAAGAAGAAATTAAAGAACAACTTGATAACGCATTAAAAGAGCTAAACCCTAACGATAGAGAATTAGTAATCATGAATCGATATCAAGGAATCAAGTATCAAGAAATTGCAGAAATTACAGGATCCACAACAGGAGCCGTTAAAACCAAAGTACATCGTGCAATTCATAAATTAAAAGATCATTACTTACAAAATATATAGTATTATGAACTGTAAACAAATAGAAGAAAAATTCATCGATTATCTTGATGACAACTTAGATCAACAAGAACGCGAAACTATTACAGCTCATCTAACAAACTGTAATAGCTGTAAAGAATCATTAAATGAATTACGTCTCATTCTTAATGGAATAGACAATACTGACCAAGAATTACCAAATAAAACCCTGAAAGAAGGTTTTGAAAAAATGCTTGAGCAAGAAAAAAAGTTATTGTCAGAATCTAAAGTAATATCGCTTCATAATTCTTCAAAAAAATATTGGAAAACAGCTTTACAAATCGCGGCAACAATTGCGCTAATCATTTCTTCATATTTCTATGGAAAGCAACAAAACAATGCATCTTTTTATAAAGAAATGGCCGTATTGGAGAAAGAAAAAATACAACTAAAACAAGAAGTTACTATTTCTCTAATAGAAAATGAATCGGCAAGTAAACGTTTGCAAGCTGTAAACTATGCTGAAGAATTCGAAAAACCAGGTAATGACATATTAGAAGCTTTAATAAGTAAAATGTTTTATGATGATCATATCAATGTGCGACTAGCTGCAGCAGAAGCACTTGCTAAATTTTCGGATTTAGAAATGGTACGTAAATCATTTATAAATGCACTGGAAACAGAACAAGATCCAGGCATGCAAATTGAATTAATTCAAATATTAGTATCCATACAGGAAAAACGCGCAGTTCCTTCTATGGAAAAGTTACTTCAAAATGAAGAAACTCCAAGTTATGTAAAAGATCAAGTAAACATTGGTCTCCCTAATTTAATTTAAAATTTCAATCAAAAAACATTAAAACAGAACAGATGAAAAATATAGCAATCGCCATAGTACTTTTTATTACTATAGGGCAACTAAAAGCACAAGAGAACTATACACAACCTTTAAAAGGTGTTAAAAAGGTAAAAATTAGTTCAGACGCTAGCCTATCGATAACTGCTCACGACAAGAATGAAATAACAATAATCGGAGAAAACCGACGCTTACCTGAGAAAGCAAAAGGTCTCAAAGCAGTATATGCGGGTGGTTCTGACAATACCGGTGTTGGTATTTTTACTAAAAGAGAAGGTGAAACATTGATTGTAAAAAACCTAAAAGGTATGCATAGTAATACTCTAAAAATATACCTTCCAAAAAACGTCAACATTTCTATTGAAAGGAGTAATCTCGGAGATATCAAATTAATTGGATTTTCCTCAGAAATTGAAGCTTCTACTAATATAGGAGAGATAACTCTTAAAGATATCACCGGACCTGTAGTAGCTAGAACAGCGACAGGAGAAATCAATGTTGTTTTTGAGAAAGTTAGCCAAAAATCTCCTATCTCTTTAATATCTGCAGCAGGTTCTATAGATGTTAGTCTTCCTTCAAATACAGCAACAAACCTTGAACTCAAAACTACAATGGGTGAAATCTTTACAGACTTTGAACTTGCCTTCCCTAAAGAAGAAAATAATATGAAAATTGTGGGATCAAGAAGGACAATAAAAACAAAACTTAATAAAGGTGGAGTAGAAATTAGCTTAAGGTCAGCCACCGGTAATATATATCTAAGAAAACAATAAAGAGGTCAATCATCAATCAAAACAAGAAAATCATGAAAATTTTAGTAAACCTAATCGCAGTATGCTTCACTTTATCTCAAGTAAGTGCACAAAAAGTAATAGAAAAAGAAATCACTCCTTCTTCCAATGAAGTTCGGGTAGAATTTAAATTTGCCGAAGATATCGTTATCAAAACTTGGGATAAAAGCACTGTCTACCTTAAAGCCGAAGTAAGTATTAACGATGGAGAATTTGATGACTATTTTGATCTAAAAATAAACAACGCTGATGCTGTCCTGGATATCGAATCAAGTTATGGTGATTTATTCAAAAAATGGAACAAAAAGAAAGGATCAAACAAAAACAATAACTGGGGCCCTTGTAATAATCTAGATATGGATGCCAATTACACATTATACTTGCCAGAAGATATGAGCCTAAGAGTTAAAAGTATATCAGGAAGTGTTGCATCAGAAAACTATCAAGGAGAACTAGAAATTGATATCATAAGTGGTGATATTGATATTAAAAAATATCAGGGAGATTTAAGTCTTAAGACAATAAGCGGTACTATCGATATTCATATTGCAAAATCCAAACTAAAAGCAGAAACTGTTACAGGAATGATCTATTCTGACAAAGAATTAGAATTTGATCAAGGAAAAAACAGAATAGTAGGAAGCAAGGTAACAGGTACTTTTGGAGATACTAAAAGTCAGTTGGCACTTCAGACAGTAAGTGGTGACATTTTTATAAGAAAACAATAATGAAACACGCTTTATAAATTTAACCTTCTATTCTAAAAAAATCAAGTTTAAAATATAAATTAAAATCAGGAAAAAGGCTACCTTAGAAAATATGAGGAAGTCTTTTTTCTTTTTAATCTTTTTGTTTGTGTTTAATTGGATGCAATCACAATCAAGTTTTAACAAAAGTATTGATGCTACGGATCTAACCGAAGTTTCTATAACTCTAGATAACACATTTCAAATAGAAGTTACAAATACTTCAGAAAACAAAATCATAGTAACTGCTGTTTCCGAGGGAGAATATCAAAACAATGTGTTTATCAACACAAAAAGAAACGAAAATTCACTTTCTATAATCGACGACATCCAACCATTTTCAGAAAATCACAATGATAAATTAAGTGCTCATAAAGTTATTGTATTAAAGGTTAAAATACAATTACCCAAACATCTAAATGTTGTTATCATTTCCAGGCTTGCATCATTAAATTTAAACGCTAAAATCAAATCTTTGTTTGTAGAACTTAATTCTGGAGATTGTTTCTTGAACGATTTTATAGGGAATGCTGTAATCAATACTTTAGACGGATCTATTACGATATACACAAAAAATGCTACAATAAATGCATCAACAAAAAAGGGGATTCTTTCTGCTGAAAAAATTTTTGGAGAACATCTCATTGAGTTAAAATCTATAAGTGGAGATATAAGTGTCTACAAAACAAAATAAAACACTATTTTTGTCCGTCACTGTATGAAATAAGAGAAATTTATGTCCCTCAAGAAGTCTATTTTAGTTATAATCGTAGTTCTGCTAATTGATCAGATTTCCAAAATATATATCAAAACTAGTTTTTCATTACATGAAGAAGTGCCAGTATTTAGCTGGTTTCGAATTGTATTTGTAGAAAATAAAGGAATGGCTTGGGGTTTTGAACTTCCAGGAAATTATGGCAAGCTTATACTTACATTATTTAGACTGGTAGCAATCACTGGAATTGGGTACTGGTTGTATGATTCTGTTCGTAAAAATAGTTCTAGAATTCTTACATTTTGTATTGCTTTAATATTTGCAGGAGCTTTCGGAAATATTATTGACTCGATTCTATATGGAATAATTTTTAATGAAAGTACATCTACACAGATTGCTCAGTTTCTTCCAGAAGGTGGTGGATATGAAAGCGTATTCTACGGAAAAGTAGTAGATATGATTCAGTTTACGTTTTATGATGACATCTTACCAGATTGGATACCTTTTTGGGGAGGAGAACATTTCTCATTCTTTGATCCTGTATTCAATATTGCAGATTCTGCAATTAGTATTGGTGTTTTCTTATTACTTATTTTTAACAAAAGAGCTTTTCCTAAGAAAGAAGAAGAAGTATCTTAGGTTTTAAACTAGGATCTTTTCGAAATCACCTAACTTAATAGGCTTAGTCAAATAATCTGACACCAAATCAATTGATTTAGCCTTATTAATATCCCTACTATCAATAGATGAACTTACCACGTATAAATCTATCGACTCCTCTATTTTATCTTTGATTTTATCAAACTCTTGAAGAAACTCCCAACCGTCCATAATAGGCATATTAAGGTCGAGGAATATAACCTGAGGGATCCTATTATTGATATCATCATTAATAGATGTTATAAAAAAATCTAAAGCTTCCTTACCATTTTTAAAGACTATAACATTCTTCGATAATTTTTTTAACTTGATAATTTTACTCACTAAATTAATGTACATATTGTCATCATCTATGATGCAAACACTTTTAGTATTCTGGGGCATGCTGGGGTAATATTTAAAATCTTATTGCAATATAACTACTCTTCCAATTAATAAGGGTTCATCAATCGTTAAAACTGTAAATTTTAACTGGAGTTACGCAATAGTCTAATTTAATATCAGTCTGTGAAATTTCCCCTATTTCTTCTTCTACCGAAAAAAAAGAAAGACCAATCTTTATCGTTTCCGGATTACAATTAGACAAAAACTTATCGTAAAAACCTTTTCCGTACCCGACGCGATTTCCTTTTTTATCAAAAGCTAATAGGGGAACAAAAACGACATCAATTTTAGACTCAGGAATAGGAATTCCATCCGTGGGTTCTGGAATTCCATAGCGATTTGTTTTAAGAATAGTCCCATCAGTAAGCAATATATGTTCTAAAGTATTTTCTTCGAAATCACTTTTCGACACCACAATATTTTTATCTTTTCCTTGAAGAATATGAAGTATAAACTCTGTATTTATTTCCCTTTGCTTCTTAATAGATAAGAAAATATGATAGAAAGATTGCTCCCAAATTGGCAAACTCAGTAGATTATTAGCGATATCCATGCTCAGATCATCAATCTCTTCTTCATTAAGATGTGATCTCACGTTTTTATACTTAATCCTCAACTCTTTTTTATTCATTTTCTACAAAACTAATTGTGTAGTAATTCTAAAAATAGCATCACCTTTATATACTATTGGAGCCTCATTTACATTAATTATGTATCCCGGATTGGTTGCCTTTACCTCATGTCTCATTTTACCATAAGGGTCTGTTATAGTTGCAAGAATTTCTCCTTTTTCCACAAGTTTTCCATAAGGAATTTTAATATGAAGTAACCCACTATATTTAGCCCTAATCCAGAAACTCTTTTCTACAACAATAGTGTCTTGTTCTGGTTCAGGTATTGAAAAAGAAGCTCCTAACATTTCTAAATATCTAAGTATTCGCATCACCCCTAGAACACCTTCTTTTGCAATATCTCTATTACTATTCTGAGATTTTCCGCCTTCGAACAATAAAATATCTACTCCCTTTTTAGTACAAGTAGCACGATATGATCCATCCAAATTTTTTGATAACAGCGTAAAAGGAGCATTAAAAACTTTAGCTAATGTTACTAACCTTTCGTTTTTACCATCTACTCTTATATGTGGAGCATTAAATCTACTTGCTCCTCCTGTATGAAAATCTAAACAAAAATCCGCAACTGGTAAAATTTCATTTACAAATTGATATGCAAACCGGCTTGCTAATGATCCACTTTTTGTCCCCGGAAACACTCTATTTAAATCTCTCCCATCCGGAAAAAAACGATTCATACTGAGAAAACCAAATACATTAAGAACAGGAATACAAATAATCGTTCCTTTTGCAGGTTTATTTATTTTTTTAGCGATAATCTGGCGTACAACTTCCACCCCATTGATCTCATCTCCATGAATCCCTGCAGTTATTAATATTGTAGGGCCAATCTTCTTTGACCGTTCAATAATAATTGGGATTTCTACCTTTGTTGAAGTATATAAATTGGCAATGTTAAAATTAATCGTTTTGCTTGTACCTAATGGAATATACTCTCCTAAAATATTTAGGATATCTTTTTCTCCTGTTTTCGTCATATTGATCTACACACTTCTCTCTATAAAGCGAATAATTGATTTGGCAATATCCTTACCAGTTGCAGTTTGTATACCTTCAAGTCCTGGAGAAGAGTTAACTTCTAAAATTAAAGGACCTCTTTCACTCTGTAACATATCTACGCCTGCAACTCCTAATTTTAATGCTTTTGCAGCCTTAATAGCAGCATTCTCTTCTTCATCAGATAATTCAATAATTTTAGCACTACCTCCTCTATGTAAATTCGATCGAAACTCACCTTCTTTCCCTTGTCTTTTCATCGCTCCAACCACCTGACCATCTACTACTAACACTCTAATATCAGCACCTTTGGCTTCTTTAATATATTCTTGCACAATAACTCTGGCCTGTAGTCCGTTAAAAGCTTCTAATACAGATTCTGCTGCCGTTTTAGTTTCTGCTAAAACCACACCTAATCCTTGCGTTCCTTCCAATAATTTTATAATAAGCGGAGCGCCTCCTACATGTGAGATCACCTCAGAAACATCTTTGGAGTAATTCGTAAACACTGTTTTTGGTAATCCTAATCCAGCTTTTGACAAAATCTGAAGACTTCTTAATTTATCTCTAGAATTTACCAATGCCTGAGATTGAACCGTAGTAAAAACATTCATCATTTCGAATTGTCTTACCACAGCTGTACCATAAAAAGTAATAGAAGAGCCTATCCTAGGAATTACAGCATCAACATGGTCTAGCTTTTTCCCCTTATAATAGATCTCTGGTTTTTTTTTCTCTATAACAATATCACAGTTTAGTGGATCTATAACTTGTACATTGTGTTTACGTTTTACTGCAGCTTGAACCAAAGCATCAGTAGAAAACAAACTCGCACTGCGAGAAAGAATTTTTATATTCATTAGGATTTTAAATTATAAGACTGATCTTCTAACTGTGGATCTACCAAAAATTTTCCGCTAAGAAATTTACGCCCAATTAATAATGGGAAACGCATATCATCACGAGAAGACAATGTAAGTGTTATAGAATTAGTTTTATTAAACAATGTGATTTTAGTTCTAATAGCATACCTAACTTCTACCTTTCCATTACTACTCTTAACTGCTGTTATATCGTAGTTCTTGAAAGTAAATTTTTTGCCATTATATTCGGGGTGAGTAGGGTCTAAAAAACGACATTCCAGAATCTGACCAACCTCCTTGATTTCCTTACAATGTATAGAGGAAGTATATGCTCCTGTATCGATTTTTGCATCTATATCTTGTAAATCCAAAAGAGGAAAATCCACCTTATCTGTCCTACCAATTATTTTTTTATGATCTTCCAAAAAAACGTCTTTGAAATAATATAATTACTAAAGTAATAAAAAACCGGATGCATTTTATACTATAACACCTTTTAATAGCTAAATTCACTTTTTTTGTTTTTAACATAATATTCCCGTTAAGTATATTTAATAATTCAGGTAAAGCACTAAATTTACATTTAGAATATGCAGAAACCCTCTTTAGATATACAAGTTAAAACGTTACCAACTGATCCTGGTGTTTATCAATATTATGACAAAGACGATAAATTACTATACGTAGGTAAAGCTAAAAACCTTAAGAAAAGAGTTACCTCCTACTTTACTAAGAGTCATGACAACTACAAAACCAAAGTACTTGTTAAAAAAATCAATACAATAAAACATATTGTTGTAGAAACAGAAACAGATGCTTTACTATTAGAAAACAACTTAATTAAAAAACATCAACCACGATTTAATGTGATGCTTAAAGATGACAAAACCTATCCTTGGATTTGCATTAAAAAAGAACGTTTTCCCAGAGTTTTTCCTACCCGTAATCTTATTAAAGATGGTTCTGAATATTTTGGGCCTTATACTAATTTTAAAACAGTAAATACGTTATTAGAACTTATCAAAGGGTTATACCAGTTAAGGACCTGTAATTACGACTTATCGCAACAAAAAATTGATAGCGGAAAATATAAAGTATGTCTTGAGTATCATTTAGGAAATTGCAAAGGTGGATGTGAAGGATTACAAGACGAAAAGGAATACCATCAAAACATAGATGCAATTCGAGAAATCGTTAAAGGGAATTTTAAAGATTCGCTCAATAGATTTCGGAAACAAATGATTACTCATGCCGAAAAAATGGAGTTTGAAGATGCCCAACGAATAAAGGAAAAAATTGAAGTTTTAGAAAAGTATCAAGCAAAGTCCACTGTAGTTAATCCCAAAATCAGTAATGTAGATGTCTTTTCTATAATCTCAGATGAATCCTATGGATACGTGAATTTTCTTCAGCTTTCTTATGGTGCTATTATAAGATCCCATACAACAGAAATCAAAAAGAAATTAGAAGAGACTGATAAAGAATTACTAGAACTGGCTATTATTGAACTAAGACAGCGATTTGGTTCGAGATCTAAAGAAATATTTGTTCCCATAAAAGTTGATGTTGGAGAGGATTTGAAAATTACGATTCCTCAATTGGGAGACAAAAAGAAAATTGTAGACTTATCGCTAAGAAATGCCAAATACTATCGCCAAGAGCGGTTTAAGCAGATTAAGATTATTGATCCAGATCGCCATGTAAAACGATTAATGGCTCAGATGAAAAAAGATCTTAGATTGCCAGAAGAACCAAGACATATAGAATGTTTTGACAATTCTAATATACAAGGAACAAATCCGGTAGCGGCCTGTGTGGTTTTTAAAAACGGAAAACCAAGTAAAAAAGAATATCGAAAATTTAACATCAAAACAGTAGAAGGAGCCAATGACTTTGCATCCATGGAAGAAGTTGTTTATCGAAGATATAAACGCCTTTTAGAAGAGAAGCAACCACTGCCTCAATTAATAATTGTGGACGGAGGTAAGGGACAATTGTCTTCTGGATTAAAGGCTCTAGATGATCTTAATTTAAGAGGGAAAATTACTATTATTGGAATCGCTAAAAGACTTGAAGAAATCTACTATCCTGGAGATTCTATACCGCTATATTTAGATAAAAAATCAGAATCTTTAAAGATCATACAACATCTTAGAAATGAAGCACACCGTTTTGGTATAACTTTCCATAGACAAAAAAGAAGTAAAGCTGCCTTAGATACAGAACTCGATTCTATACCTGGAATTGGGGAAAAAACCGTTGTAGAATTACTAAAACATTTCAGGTCTGTGAAAAGAATTAGTGAAGCATCAAAAAAAGAACTAGAAGAAGTCGTTGGAAATTCACGCGCAACCAAAGTGTATAATTACTATCTTTCTAAAAAAGAATAAGCCTATTATGCGATCTACCACGAACAAAGTTTTACATATACTATTACTAATTGTGGTATTCTTTACTTTTAAAACAGGCTGGACTCAAGATCAAGGCACTCCAGAAATTGATGTTAAATCAGAAGAACAAGATGTTAAGGTAGGATTAGTTCTAAGTGGTGGTGGCGCTAAAGGGTTAGCACATATTGGTGCATTAAAGATTATAGAAGAAGCTGGGATTAGAATAGATTATATTGGCGGAACAAGCATGGGAGCAATTGTGGGTTCGTTATACGCTTCTGGATACAATGCTAAAGAATTAGATTCAATATTTAGAGCTGTTGATTTTAATGTGCTTATACAAGATGATTTACCAAGAAAAGCAAAAACTTTTTATGAACGTGAGGATTCAGAAAAATATGCATTAACATTACCATTTGACAATTTTAAAGTTGGATTACCACAAGGGTTGTCAAAAGGTCAGAACTTTTTTAATGAATTTGCCCGTTTAACATCTCATGTACACGAAATTGACGATTTCAGTAAGCTTCCAATTCCCTTTTTTTGTATGTCTACAGATATTGCAACAGGAAAACAGGTTTTATTAGACAAAGGATACTTACCTGAAGCTGTTTCAGCCAGTGGAGCTTTACCATCTATTTTTAGTCCAATCGAGTTAAACGGAGTTTTAATGACTGATGGTGGAGTTGCTAATAATTATCCCATTAAAGAAATACGTGAAAAAGGAGCCGAAATAGTTATCGGAATAGATGTTCAAGATAGTCTAATACCTAGAGATCAATTAAACTCTGCAACTAACATAATGCTACAGATCAGCAATTTTAGAACTATTAATGACATGAAATCTAAAATGCCTGAAACAGACATATACATAAAACCCTCTATTTCGGAATTTTCTCTAATATCTTTTGATCAAGCTGATAAAATAATTGCTAATGGAGAAAAAGCAGCTTTTGCCAGTTATGAAAAATTGAGAGAAATAAAAAGGCTTCAAAAAACTTCTAGCCCAAGAATAAAAATTCCTAAAAACTCAGATACACTTCTAATTAACAGTCTAGTCATTTCGGGAAATAAAAGATACACAAGGTCATATATTAAAGGTAAATTAAAACTAAAATTAAACAATCCGAAAACCACTACGTATAAGAAATTATATGAAGGAATTAATAACTTATCCGCTACTGGGAATTTTGATAGAGTAAGTCACCGACTAATCGATAAAAAAGATGGAAAAGAACTAGTTCTTAATGTAAAAGAATCAGAAAATACTATGCTGTTACGTTTTGCATTGCATTATGATGATTTATATCAAACAGCAGCTCTAGTCAACTTCACTAAAAAAAGTTTACTTTTTAATAATGATGTTCTTTCGTTTGATGTCGCTTTAGGTGATAATATAAGATACAATTTTGACTATTATATTGACAAAGGGTTTTATTGGAGTATTGGATTAAAAAATAGTCTAAATCGTTTTAATCGAAATGTAGAATATGAATTGGTTAGAGAGGATTTTAGCTTGCCGGATATCGAAGTGAATAAGATAAATCTTGATTACTTAGATTTTAAAACCCAATTTTATTTAGAAACTTTATTAAACCAAACTTTTTCTTTAGGCCTTGGAGCAGAATATAGAAGATTTCGACTTATTTCTGAAACCATCGGAGAAGATGAGGATCAATTGCCTAGGGTTGTATTTGATAATAGTAACTACTGGAGTGCACTATCTTACTTAAAATTTGATAGTTATAATAATAAATACTTTCCTTCTTCAGGATTTTTCTTTGATGGACAAGTTAATTATTACTTATTTGATGATAATCCAAATAGCACGGATAGTAATTTTGTTATTGCAAAAGCCGATTTTGGATATGCCTTTAAAGTTTTTGAAAAAACCGCTATTAATTTAGGGGTAAGTGCAGGTAATAGATGGGAAGAACAAAATGTAAGAAGCTTAAACTTCTTTGTTGGTGGTTTTGGTGCAAAAATGATCAATAATAATATTCCATTTTATGGATATGATTTCTTAAGTATCGTAGGAGATAGTTTTGCTAAAGCTTCTGTTACGTTGGACTATGAAATCTTTCCAAAAAACCATATTAATTTGGCAGCAAATTATGCTAATGTTGGCAGTAGATTATTTGACTCTGGAGATTGGTTAGAATCTCCAGAGTATTCTGGATATGCTTTGGGATATGGTCTAGAAACTTTTGCAGGTCCAGTGCAAGTAAAATATTCTTATTCTCCTGAACAAAAAGAAGGAGAATGGTATTTCAGTATTGGTTTTTGGTTTTAATACCTTTTATAATCCAAAAGATGGAAATATTTACGATATTTGTATTGTTATGAGCTTGTACTGGCAGAATTTATTATTGCTACTACACTACCTTATTAAGCGAAATCCGGAATAAGGCAGCGGTTTACTATTGCATTACTTTTTTCAAAACTAATAGTTAACACCATAATCTTAAAAAATCATGCCTTTTTATCATTCTCTAGGTAAAATACCACCTAAGCGCCATACCATTTTTAGAAAACCAGATGGCAATCTATTCTATGAGCAATTATTCGGAACCATTGGTTTTGACGGAATGTCCACCAATCTATATCATTATCAGCGACCTACTCAGGTAAAAGAAATTAAAGGAAGCTATAGTGTAGCCCCAGAAATTGCAATTAAAAATAATATTAAATCGTATAGACTACACGGTTTTAATGTTGCACCAGAAAAAGATTATTTAGATAGCAGGAAAAATGTACTTACCAATAGTGATGTGAGTATTATTTTATCGGCTCCTCAGGAATCTACTTCAGAATATTTCTATAAAAATACAGATGCGGATGAATTAATTTTTGTGCATCGAGGAAGTGGCAAATTTAGAAGTCATTTAGGTAATTTAAATTTCAAATACGGAGATTATATTCTAATCCCACGTGGAACTATTTATAAGTTAGATTTTGATACCACTGAAAATCGGTTGTTTATTGTAGAGTCCAGAAGACCAATTTACACACCAAAAAGATATAGAAATTGGTTTGGTCAATTATTAGAACATTCTCCTTTTTGTGAACGAGATTTAAGAGCTCCATATGAATTGGAGAGTAATGATGAAAAAGGTGATTTTCTAATCAAAGTAAAAAAACAAGACGAAATTTTTGATATGGTCTATGCATCACATCCTTTTGATGTTGTAGGATATGATGGATTTAATTTTCCATATGCATTTTCGATTCACGATTTTGAACCTATTACCGGAAGAGTTCATCAACCACCGCCAGTACACCAAACTTTTGAAACAGATGCGTTCGTAGTTTGTTCATTTGTTCCTCGATTATATGATTATCACCCAGAAAGTATTCCTGCTCCATATAATCACAGTAATATCGATAGCGATGAAGTTTTGTATTACGTAGATGGTGATTTTATGAGTAGAAATGATATTGATGCTGGTCACATATCACTTCATCCCGCGGGCATTCCTCACGGACCACATCCAGGAGCAGCTGAAAGAAGCATCGGTAAAACAAAAACAGATGAACTAGCCGTAATGGTTGACACTTTTAAACCTCTTATGGTTACCAAAGAGGCAATGAAAATAGCTGATGAAGATTATCACAAATCCTGGTTAGAATAACCAGTTTATAAATATAAATTCATGTTGAATTACAGAAAAGATATTTCGGCACATCTTAGAGCTATGTGGTAGATTGTATCCAGAAAATAATTTTTTAATTTTCTGGATGAATTGCCTCATTATACAATTTTCACAACAACAAAATAAGATATTATGTCAACAAATATAACTTCCCAAAATTTAGAAAAAATAATTCCCGAAGCTGAAGACTTTTTACCACTTTTAGGTACTGATTATGTAGAATTATATGTCGGTAATGCAAAGCAAGCCGCATACTATTATCAAACCGCTTGGGGATTTCAACCTATAGCCTATGCTGGATTAGAAACTGGACTTAAAGACCGTGTTTCTTACGTACTACGACAGGACAAAATTACATTGATACTTACTTCACCGTTACAACCTGATGGAGATATCAATAGACATATCAATGCACATGGTGATGGAGTAAAAGTAGTAGCTCTTTGGGTAGATGATGCAACAAAAAGCTATGAAGAAACTACCAAACGTGGTGCTGAATCTTATATGGAACCAGTTACGAAAGAAGATAAAGATGGTACTGTTGTATTTTCTGGTATACACACCTATGGAGAGACAGTTCATATTTTTGTAGAAAGAAAAAATTATAAAGGTGTATTCTTACCAGGATATATCGCTTGGGATAAACCATATAACACCGAATCTACAGGCCTTAAATATATTGATCATATGGTTGGTAATGTTGGTTGGAATGAAATGAATAAATGGTGTGAGTTTTATGCTAAAGTTATGGGGTTTGCTCAATTAGTTTCTTTTGATGACAAAGATATTTCTACAGAATATACCGCTTTAATGAGTAAGGTAATGAGTAATGGTAACGGTAGAATTAAGTTCCCTATAAATGAGCCAGCAGAAGGAAGAAAAAAATCTCAGATCGAGGAATATATAGATTTTTACAACGGAGCAGGTGTACAACATATGGCGCTAGCGACCGATAATATTATAGAAACTGTTTCTGCGCTTCAACAAAGAGGAGTTGAATTTCTTACGGTACCTGCTAGTTATTACGAAACTGTTTTGGATAGAGTTGGAGAAATTGATGAAGATTTACAACCCTTAAAAGAACTTGGAATTTTAATTGATAGAGATGATGAGGGATATCTATTACAGATTTTTACTAAACCCGTTTTAGATCGACCAACTATGTTTTTTGAAATAATCCAGCGAAAAGGAGCTCAATCTTTTGGAAAAGGAAATTTTAAAGCGTTATTCGAGGCAATAGAAAGAGAACAAGAACAAAGAGGGACACTGTAAACCAGCTACTTCATTTAAAACTCTTAAATCCTTTTGAATAATTAAAGCAAGCATTGTTAATAAATTGAGATTATTGAAAAATAATGCGTTTCTGCCTAAATTTTTGTTAAATATCATAATAAAAAAACGTTTTCGTTTGATAATTATGCAAAAAAAGCTGATGTTTGTATCATAAGCGGAGTGGTTACTGCTTATACCAAAAACAATAATTATTCTCATAATTTAAGTTTTTAGTTGGTTAATAAAAGTAAAAGAGAGCTGTGGTGGCTCTCTTTTTTTATCAACTTTTTTTAAGAATTAAGTAATACTACTAATTTTTATCTGTTTATATTATATAGTATTTTTGGAATGGATATTGTAAATATTCATCATAATAACACATACGTTAATAAAACAATGCCCAAAACAGTCATGAAAAGATATCTTCTTTTATTACTAATTATGATTTCAGCTTCTTCGGTTGCTCAAGAAAACCACAAGTCTTTTGAAAATGGCGAATGGTTCAAATTTAAAATCCGTTACGGAGTTTTTACAGCCAGTTACGCTACCTTAGAAGTTAAAGATGAAATTCTTAATGGAATGCCCGTCCATCATATTGTAGGAACGGGGAAATCTTCAGGGCTTTTAAGTGTGTTTTTTAAAGTAGAGGATTACTATGAAACATATGTAGATAAAAACGAAATAAAACCTTATCGGTTTATTCGTAAGATCAACGAAGGAGGCCATACCAAGGATATTGAAATTAATTTTGATCACGATAATAAAAAAGCGCAAGTATTTAATAAAAAATACAACAAGAAAGAGACATTCAATACCAAAGACAACATACAAGATATGATGTCTTCATTTTATTACCTAAGAAATAATATTGATGTATCTTCGCTAAAGAAAGGTGATGAACAATTTGTCAATATGTTTTTTGATAATGAAAATTACCTATTCAAATTACGCTTTTTAGGACGAGAAACTATAAAAATGAATGGAAACAAAATTCGTTGTTTAAAATTTCGTCCAATTGTACAAGCCGAAAGAGTATTTAAAGAAGAGGAAAGTTTAACTGTTTGGGTAAGTGATGATGATAATCGCATGCCAATTAGAATAAAAGCTGATATTCTCGTAGGATCTATTAACGCAGATCTAATAGCTTACAAAGGTCTTAAACACCCTCTCAAAATTGTTATAGATTAATGGACCAATCCATAAAACCCGAGATTGCTGAAAAAATATTACAGCTCGAAAAAAAGTTTAAAAATTCCGGTCAGGATCTTGGATCCTATTTAGATGGTTTACTTCATGATAAGTACCTTACTTACTGGGATTATATTCATCTGGACACATTGCTTAGTTTACAAATTCCGAGAACACATTTCCCTGATGAAGAAATTTTTATAATGTACCATCAGATTACCGAGCTCTATTTTAAGCTAATCATCCATGAACTAAAACAAATCATTGATGACAAACTGCAGAATGCAGAGTTTTTTACAAAAAAATTAGATAGAATTAATAGGTATTTTAGAGTTCTCATAAACTCTTTTGATGTTATGATCAAAGGAATGGATAGAGATCAGTTTTTAAAATACCGAATGTCTCTTTTACCTGCTAGTGGATTTCAGTCTGTACAATTCAGAATGATAGAAATATATGCTACTCCTTTAGTAAATCTTGTAAACGCTAAAGAAAGAGATCAATTTTCTGAACAAGATTCGCTCGAAGAAGTATATGAACATTTATACTGGAAATCTGGAGCTACAGATATTAAAACCGGCGAAAAAACATTGACACTTAAGCAATTTGAATATCGCTATACTCCTAGAATGATGCGTATTGCAAATCAAGTAAAACAAAGTACGATCTATCACAAATACTTGGAACTTCCGGAAAAAGAGCAAAATAATGTGCAGCTTATCAATGCAATGCGTACTTTTGACACCAATGTAAATATTAATTGGTTATTAATGCATATGGGTGCCGCCTACAGGTATCTTAATAAAGATAAAGGCGAAGTATTGGCTACAGGAGGAACTAACTGGAAAAAGTTTCTACCACCAAGTTTTCAAAGGATCATGTTTTTTCCTAATCTTTGGAGCGCAGAAGAACAGGAAAACTGGGGACAACAATGGGTAACCCATCAATTTAATACCACAAAATAAAGTCAGTTGAAGAATTTAGGTTACATACTACTTTTGTCGGTAGTATTGATTTCATGTCAGCAAGAGAAAAAAGAACCAGTAGTTACAGTTCCTGAAATAATTGAAAAAATAAAAGAGCCGCCAGTTGTTAAGGAATTTGGATACAACCTTAATAATTTTATGGTAGTTAGGGATACTGTCCGACCAGGAGATAGTTTTGGAGCTATTTTGGACAGTCACGGTATTTCTAGAGCCAAAGTTTTCGAAATTTCGAATAAAATTAAAGACACGTTTAATGTAGCCAGAATTACTGCTGGAAAAGCATACACACTTCTTAAATCAAAAGACACTACTGAAAAAGCACAAGTTTTTGTGTATCAAAACGGGCTTATAGATTATACTGTTGTCGATTTTAGAGATAGTATTGTCGCAAGAAAAAGTGCGAAACCAGTAAAGATTGTAGAAAGAATAGCTTCTGGAACTATAGAAAGCAATCTATCACAAACTTTTGATGAAATGGATCTTAGTTTTCTTGTTGCTTATAAAATGGCAGACATCTACGCATGGACCATAGATTTTACAAGACTACAGGCGGGAGATCAGTTTAAGGTAATTTATACAGAGAAATATATAAATGACACAATTCCGGCAGGAATTGGAGAAATCAAAGCATCTTACTTTGAGCATAGAAGTAAACCTATATACGCATTCCAATTCGAAGACGACACTATCAATAGAACCTCAGATTATTTTGATCAAGAAGCAAATAATCTTCGAAGAGCGTTTCTTCGAGCACCAGTTCAGTTTAGTAGAATTTCTTCGAGATACAATCTTAAAAGAAGAATAAAATACTACGGAAATAAAATAAGACCGCATCGAGGAACAGACTTTGCCGCACCGATTGGAACTCAAATTTTAGCTACAGCGGATGGAACCGTAACCAAGTCCGAACGTAGAGGAGGAAATGGTAAGTATGTAAAAATTCGACATAATTCGACATACGAAACACAATACTTACACATGAGTAGAAGAGCAGTAAAAGTTGGAGAATATGTTAGACAGGGAGATGTAATTGGTTATATAGGAATGACAGGAAATACAAGTGGGCCTCATGTTTGCTACCGTTTCTGGAAAAACGGAAAAGAAGTAGACCCATTTAAGCAAGATTTACCAGCGTCTAAACCTTTAAAAGATAGCTTACGGCCAGCTTTTTACAAACATATCGAACCTTTTAAAACTAGACTAGACAGTATCGTATTCAAACCAAAACAAGAAATATTATAACCACATGGCATTACCAACTATTAATCCCACCACCACAAAAGCTTGGGAAGCACTTGAAAACCATTACAAAAATATTAAAGACACTCATCTAAAAGATCTTTTTGCAGGATCTCCAGATCGTGCAGAAGAACTCTCTATTGAATGGAAAGATTTTTATATCGATTACTCTAAAAACAGGATAGATGAAACTACTAAAAAATTATTAATCGATCTTGCAAAAGAAGTTAAGCTGGATAAAGCAATACAAAGTTATTTTGCCGGAGATCTTATTAATGAAACAGAAGGAAGAGCTGTTTTACACACTGCCCTTAGAGCACCATCAGATAAAACCATAACTGTTAATAACAAAAATGTTGTTCCAGAAGTAGTCGCTGTAAAAAACAAAATTGAAGGATTCTGTGACAAAGTTATCAATGGAGAACTAAAAGGACATACCAATAAAGTTTTTACAGATATCGTAAATATTGGTATTGGCGGTTCGGATCTTGGTCCGGCTATGATAACAGAATCTTTAGAGTATTATAAAAATCATTTAAAAGTACATTTCATATCCAATGTTGATGGTGATCATGTACATCAAAAATTAAAAAATCTAGATCCAGAAACTACATTATTCGTTGTAGTTTCAAAAACTTTCTCTACACAAGAAACATTATCAAATGCTACTACTGCTAGAAGTTGGTTTATAAAACAAGCTTCTCAAGAAGCTGTAGGCAAACATTTTGTTGCAGTATCTAGTAATATTCCTAACGTTACTAAATTTGGTATTTCTGAAGATAATATTTTCCCATTATGGGATTGGGTTGGAGGTCGTTTTTCTCTCTGGAGCGCAGTTGGACTATCTATAAGCTTATCCGTTGGATATAAAAATTTTGAAGCTTTATTAGAAGGTGCCCACGAAATGGATGAGCATTTTAAAACTACTGATTTCGAAGAAAACATACCTGTTATTTTAGGGTTATTAAGCGTATGGTATAATAATTTCTTTAAAGCCGAAAGTGAAGCCATTATACCCTATTCTCAATATTTACATAGATTACCTGCATATCTACAACAAGGGATTATGGAAAGTAATGGAAAAAGTGTAGATCGCAACGGAAAAACAATTGACTATCAAACAGGAACCATCATTTGGGGTGAACCAGGAACAAATGCTCAGCATGCATTCTTTCAACTAATACACCAAGGTACAAAGCTTATTCCTGCAGAATTTATAGGTTTTAAAAAGTCCTTATTTGCTGATAAAGATCATCAGGATAAATTAATGGCTAATTTTTTTGCACAGACCGAAGCTTTAATGAATGGAAAAACTGAGTTAGAAGTTGTTCAAGAATTAAAGTCTAAAAATCTTCCTACAGAAACATTAGATCAGTTAAAACCTTTTAAAATATTTACAGGTAATAAGCCTACCACAACCATACTTATCAACAAACTAACTCCCAAAAGTTTAGGCAAACTCGTATCCATGTACGAACAAAGAATATTTGTTCAAGGAGTTATCTGGAACATCTTCAGTTATGACCAATGGGGCGTAGAACTTGGTAAGCAATTAGCTACAAATATTCTAAACGAAATCGATAATTCGCAGATTTCTGACCATGATTCATCTACAAAAACATTGTTAAAAAAGTATTTAGATTAATTATTCTTTTGGTTAATAACTTTTTGATATTTTCAACCAATTACAAATCAATTAAATACGAAATAGAGTTACCTTAAAACCGTTAAATTTTTATGTGAAAAATTTTAACGTTTAGATAAACTTAGATTGCACAAAGATTCGTTCTTTTGCGCCAAACAATTAACTCAATTCATTATAATGAAAAAGATTACATTTTTATTTGTTGTAATTCTTTTGGCGACATTTGCAGAAATGTCCGCCCAAGGTGTTACAAAATCTTCCATGAATGGAAAAGTTACAGATAATACAGGTGCCGCACTTCCGGGTGCTAATGTAATTGCAATTCATACACCATCTGGTACTAAGTATGGAGCAATTACAGATTTTGATGGTTATTATAGAATCGCCAATATGAGAACCGGTGGACCATATAGAGTAACAATCTCTTATGTTGGTTTTTTAGGTTTCGTACAGGATGGAGTATTTCTTCAATTAGGAAGCTCTAAATCTATTAGCACTCAAATGAAAGAAGAAGCAAATGCTCTTGAAGAAGTTGTAATTACAGCTAATCGTAATGGAGTATTTGATTCTGGTAAAACTGGAACTGAAACTACAGTAAGCGAAAGACAAATTAACTCTCTGCCTTCTGTATCTAGATCGGTAGCGGATTTCGTAAGAATTACTCCGCAAGCACAGATTACTGAAGGTGATGACGGATTCTCAGTTTCTTTAGCAGGTCAAAACAACCGATACAATGCATTATACATCGATGGTGGTGTAAGTAATGACGTATTTGGTTTAGCTGGTTCGGGAACAGATGGAGGACAAACTGGAGTAAATCCATTCTCTATTGATGCGATTGAAACTTTTCAGATTAATATTGCTCCTTTTGATGTAAGACAATCAGGTTTTGCTGGTGGTGCTATTAATGCAATTACTAGATCTGGAACAAACAGAATCGAAGGATCTGCATACACATACTTTAGAAACCAAGATCTTGCAGGAAAAACTCCTCCTAGCTTAGTAGGTGATGGAGAGTCTAGAGAAAAATTAGCTGACTTTTCTTCTAATATCTATGGTGTTAGAATCGGTGGCCCAATTATAAAAGACAAATTATTCTATTTTGTAAATTACGAAAGAGAAGAAACTGAAACTCCACAACCATTTAACTTTAGTAATTACCAAGGAGATTCTAGTTTATCTGAAGTTCAAGATCTTTCTAACTTCTTACAAACAACATACGGATTTAATCCAGGTGGTTTTGACAACAATACTAGAACACTAGAAAGTAACAAGTTTACAGTAAGATTAGATTGGAATATTAATGAAAACAATCAATTAAGTGTAAAACATAATTATGTTAGTGCAGATAATCTAGAAGCTAGAAACAGTGGTAACACAAGAATTGGTTTCATCAACGGATCTGAGCTTTTCGAAAGTGTAAAGAACGAAACAACATTAGAGCTTAACTCATCATTTGGTAGCTGGGCATCTAACAGTTTATTAGTAGGATACAAAACAGTAAGAGATGATAGAGACCCATCAGGTGACCCATTCCCTTCTGTAGATATTAGAGATGGTAATGGTACTATTACTTTTGGTGCAGAACCGTTCTCTACAGCGAACTTATTAGATCAGGATATCTTAAACATTGCTGATAATTTTGAAATCTATAGTGGTAAACACACGATAACAATTGGTACTCAACACGAGTTTTCTAAAATAAAGAACCTTTTCTTTGCATTTAACTACGGTGATTACACTTTTAATAGTGTTAGTGATTTCTATGCTGGAATTATTGACGAATATCAAAGAGGTTATTCTCTAGTTGGAGGTACTGCTGTTGGTGATGAGTCTGATGGAGCTTCAGAATTTAAATTATACCAGCCAAGTGTATATGTTCAGGATGAAGTTAGTATTTCTGAAAACTTTAAGTTCACTGCTGGTTTAAGAGTAGATGTTCCTATTTTTGAAGACGGTCCAGTAAATGATGACTTTAACAATAGAACTATTCCTATCTTAGAAGCAGCTGGAAAAGATTTACGTGGAGCTAGAGTTGGTAAAGCAATTAATCCTAAAGCACATTTATCTCCAAGAGTTGGATTTAACTGGGACGTAAAAAATGATAGAACTACTCAAATACGTGGTGGATTAGGAATGTTTACTTCTAGAATTCCATTAGTATGGCCTGGAGGATCTTACAACAATAATGGAATTACAGGTGGATTTACAGGTGGATTTAACTTAGATCCTTCTACGATTACTTTTAATCCTGATATCAACCAACAGCCTGTAGCAGTAGAGCCAGGTACTGGAGGTTTAGCTGGGAATGTGGATATCTTTAGTCCTGACCTAAGATTACCACAATTCATGAAATATAATATTGCGATAGATCAAAAATTACCATTCTGGGGATTAATTGCTAGCGCAGATTTCTTATATACAGATGTAATTACAAATATCTATTATGAAAACTTAAACATTGCTGAAGCAGAAGGTTTCTTGAATGGTGCTGATAACAGACCTTTTTACAGCGATAGTTTTGGTGATTTAATTGATAACACATATGGAAGAATTACATTAGGAACAAATACAGGTGAAGGTTTCTCTTATAACGCTTCTGTTACTTTAAGAAAACCATTCTCTAATGGTTTCCAAGGAAGTGTATCTTATTCTTATGGTGAAGCTGAATCAATTTTTGATGGAACTTCTTCTCAGAATAGTTCTCAATGGAGAAACATACAAACTGTAAACGGTAAGAATGCAGATATACCTCTAGCAAGATCTGATTTCTCTCAAGGTTCTCGTATAACAGCAAATGTAAGTTATGAAAAAGAATATCTTGGATTCATGAAATCTACTATTGCTCTTTTCTACGAAGCTAATCAAGGTTCTCCTTATTCTTTTATTTACAGAGAAGGTAGAGATCTTTTAAATGATGATTCTAGAGATAACGCATTAATCTATATCCCAGCTAATCAGAGTGAAATTGTATTAGTTGATGGAGAAAATGGATTAAGTTCTCAACAACAGTGGGATGCTTTAGATGCATTTATCGAAGGAAATGATTACTTAAGAAGTAGAAGAGGTCAATATGCAGAGCGTAATGGATCTAGAGGTCCTTGGAGTAACACTATTGATTTAAAATTCTTACAAGACTTTTATATCAATACTGGAAAATACAAAAACACACTTCAGGTGTCTTTAGATATTTTCAACTTCACGAATCTATTAAACGAAGATTGGGGAAAACGTAAGTTTATAAGTGATGTTCGTTTATTAGAAACAGAACAAGCTGGTCCTGATCCAGAATTTAGTTTTAACCCTGCTTCTTTCGAAGACGGTTTAGAGCAATTAGATGATGCAGGATTACAATCATCAAGATGGCAAATGCAAATTGGTTTAAGATATATCTTCAACTAAAATTATATCCATAGAATTAAAAACCTCGCTCAATTTGAGCGAGGTTTTTTTGTACATTATGTTTACCTTTGGATAAACTAAACACATCATTATGTACGAAGCTATACAAATCGTTCACTCTTATTGGGCATACCTAGTTGTTCTTGTTGTTACCCTTGCTACCTTCAACGCTTTAATTGGTTTTTTTACTAAAAGAGAATATGCTCCAAAAGATTTTAGAATATCTCTTTTTGGATTAATAGTTACGCATCTTCAGTTATTAATAGGAATTATAATCTTTTTTGTATCTCCAAGTATCATGTGGTTTACAGAGGGAGTTTCTGTAAGCGATATCATGGGAGATCCTTTACTAAGGTTATACAATGTAGAACACCCTATGATGATGATAGCTATGGTTGTTTTTATTACTATTGGATATTCCAAGCATAAAAAGAAATTGACCTCTACTCCAAAACTTAAAATGTTGGCAATTTTTTATACAATTGCATGGTTATTAATGTTATCTAGAATTCCTTGGGCAAACTGGTTCTAAGAACCAAATAAGGTTAGCACTAATTTTCTAGAACCTCCATAGTTTCTATGTTCACATAAATAGATCCCTTGCCAGGTTCCCAAATTAAGTTTACCTCCAGTAATTGGCACTTGTACAGAAACTCCCATTAATGAAGCCTTAATATGGGCAGGCATATCATCAGGACCCTCATAGGTATGGATATAGTATGGTTGGTTTTCTGGCACCATTTGATTCATATGACTTTCAAAATCCTGACGAACTGTAGGATCAGCATTTTCATTAATGGTTAAACTCGCTGAAGTATGTTTGATAAAAACCTGTAACTGACCAATAGTTATTTCACTAATCTCAGGAATTTTAGAAATCACTTCATCTGTAATCAAATGAAAACCTCTAGAATAAGGCTGTAATTTTATTTCTTTTTGAAAGAATTTCATAACAAGAAGATTAAAGAACCAATTTAATACAAATTTTACAAGAAGAGTTCACATTGTTACTGTAAACTCTAATACCTTTGCTATCTTAACTTTTATCACATGGATTTATCTCAAATAAAATTAGTTGCTACTGACATGGATGGTACACTTCTCAATTCAAGGGGAGACGTAAGTCAATCATTTTTTTATTTATTTGATGAATTAAAAGAATTGGGGGTTACATTTGTTGCAGCTAGTGGAAGACAATATTATAGTATTCTACACAAATTGAGTGCGATTAAAGATGATATGATTGTTATTGCAGAAAACGGTGCTTTAACAATGCATAGAGATGAAGAATTACAAACTACAGAGATTGATCGCAAAACTTATTTAGAACTCTTAGATGCGACAAAAGATCTTAAAGGCTCCCAAGTAATACTATGTGGACGAAAAAAAGCATATATAGAAGACTATGGTAAAGATTTCGAAAATATGCTAAACGAATTTTATGGAAGATACGAAATAGTAAAAAATTTATCAGAGGTAATAGATGACCAATATCTAAAAATTGCTATCTGCAATGAAAAAGGAGCAGAAAAATATCTATATCCAGCACTTAAGCACCTAGAAAATCGACTAAAAGTAAAAGTCTCGGGAAAAGTCTGGCTCGATTTATCTCATAATAACGCCAATAAAGGACATGCCTTAAAAAATGTTCAGAAAAGTCTAAATATTTCTACCAATGAGACCATGGTATTTGGTGATTATAATAATGATCTAGAAATGATGTCTCAGGCAACATATAGCTTTGCAATGCAAAACGCACATCCTAATGTAAAAGCTGCTGCTAATTATACTACCAAAAGTAATGATGAAAACGGTGTTGAATATATGCTATCGAAGATGATCGAAGCTAAAAAGAAAAACGCTGTTAAATAAAGTATACATCATCTACAGGAAAACTTAATGTTTCTCTATATTATCGATAATTCTTTATGAAATACAAGCTAATACGATAGAAATAATGAAAAAATAAACGTAGATAGGTTGCTTAGTAAAAAAATTCTGCATAGCTATTTATATTATCGTTATTTAATTAATTCCAGATACAAAAGTGAATTTTCGAACTATGTATCCGAGTACAAATATATAAAAAAAAGGTTAAAATTAGTTTTTTATCTTAAAAAAATGCATTTCACCCTTTTTTATTCAGATTAATATAGGTTTTTTCTTACTGAATATAAATTGTAAAGCAATTAATCATTTAGCTTTAATACAGCCATAAATGCTTCCTGAGGAATTTCTACATTACCTACCTGACGCATACGCTTTTTACCTTTTTTCTGTTTTTCCAATAATTTACGCTTACGAGAGATATCACCTCCATAACACTTAGCAGTAACATCTTTACGCAATGCTTTTACTGTTTCACGAGCAATAAACTTTGCACCAATGGCAGCTTGAATTGGAATATCAAATTGTTGACGAGGAATTAATTCCTTTAGTTTTTCACAGATTTTTTTACCAATACCATAAGCATTATCCTTATGTAATAATGCAGATAAAGCATCTACAATATTTCCATTAAGTAGCATATCCACTTTTACCAGTTTTGATGGACGCATTCCTATAGGTGTATAATCAAAAGAAGCATATCCTTTAGAAACTGTTTTAAGTCTATCATAAAAATCGAATACGATTTCTGCTAGTGGCATATCAAATGTCAACTCTACTCGTTCTGTAGTTAAATATGTCTGATTGGTTATCTCACCACGCTTTTCAATACATAGAGACATCACCGAACCTACAAAATCTGACTTGGTAATAATAGTTGCCTTTATATAAGGTTCTTCTACACGATTCATAGAGGAAGGATCCGGTAAATCAGTAGGGTTATTTACGATAATAATATCATCCGGATTTTTATTAGTAAATGCATGATAAGATACGTTAGGCACTGTAGTAATCACAGTCATATTAAACTCACGCTCTAATCGCTCTTGAATGATTTCCATATGTAGCATTCCTAAGAATCCACAGCGAAAACCAAATCCTAATGCTGCTGAACTCTCAGGTACAAACACCAATGAAGCATCATTAAGCTGTAATTTCTCCATGGAAGAACGTAACTCTTCATAATCCTCTGTATCTACCGGATAAATACCAGCAAATACCATTGGTTTTACATCTTCAAAACCTTCAATAGCATTCTGAGTAGGATTTTTAGCATCTGTAATAGTATCTCCAACTTTTACCTCTCTGGCATCTTTAATACCTGTGATCAGATATCCTACATCACCCGTTTTAATACTTTTCTTTACTACTTGATTTAGCTTTAGTGTTCCTACTTCATCAGCAGAATAATCTTTTCCGGTTGCAACAAACTTGATTTGCTGACCTTTTTTGATCTCACCATTTACTACTTTAAAATAAGTTTCTACACCTCTAAAAGAATTGTAGACAGAATCAAAAATTAATGCCTGCAATGGTTCATCAGGATTTCCTTCTGGTGCTGGAACTCTTTCTACAATCGCTGCAAGAATTTCTTCAATCCCAATACCCGTTTTTGCACTAGCAGGAATTACTTCTTCGGGATCACATCCCAATAGATCTACAATATCATCAGTTACTTCTTCGGGATTAGCACTAGGTAAATCTACTTTATTTAAAACTGGAATAATTTCCAGATCATTTTCTAATGCTAAATATAAATTAGAAATCGTCTGAGCCTGTATACTTTGTGCTGCATCTACAATAAGCAAAGCGCCTTCGCAAGCCGCAATAGAACGAGAAACTTCATAAGAAAAATCCACGTGACCAGGAGTATCAATAAGATTCAAAATATATTCTTCCCCTTTATATGTATACTCCATCTGGATCGCGTGACTCTTGATCGTAATTCCACGCTCACGTTCTAGATCCATACTATCCAATAACTGCGCTTGAGCTTCACGAGCTGTAACAGACCCTGTAAAATCTAACAATCGATCTGCTAATGTACTTTTACCGTGATCAATATGCGCAATAATGCAAAAATTTCTTATGTTTTTCATTTTTCTTTTTTTTGGCGGACTGAACCGGGCTATCCATTATATCTTTTTTGCTTACCACCGCTCTTTCCATCAGCAACAAAAAAGGATGACACTTCTATCCCTGTCCGAAAAAATTCGATCCAATTGAACCAAAATCATTTAGTCTGCAAATATAATCGATTTTAAAAGGTTTATATCATCTACTACATCATTTTTAAACCTACACGATAATTGAAATCTCATTCATCTTTGAAGATTACTTATAATTCGTACTTTTGCTACCTATTACAACAATAAAATTCATTAAAACATAGGGTTTTGGCAAAGATAGGAGACATAGATGTAGGAGAATTTCCATTGCTGTTAGCACCAATGGAAGATGTAAGTGACCCACCATTCAGAGCTTTGTGCAAAGAACAAGGGGCGGATGTGGTATACACTGAATTTATTTCTAGCGAAGGGCTGATTCGTGATGCCGCAAAAAGTGTAATGAAGTTAGATATTTACGAAAAAGAACGCCCTGTAGGAATTCAAATTTTTGGTGCTAATCTTGACTCCATGCTTAAATCGGTTGAAATCGTAGAGGCTTCTGGTCCAGATATTATTGACATAAACTTTGGATGCCCTGTAAAAAAAGTAGTAAGCAAAGGTGCAGGAGCAGGTATTCTAAAAGATATCGATCTAATGGTATCCTTAACCAAAGCAATGGTAGAACATACCAAATTACCAGTTACCGTTAAAACTAGATTAGGCTGGGATCATGACTCTATCAAAATTGTAGAAGTCGCAGAACGAATACAAGATGCAGGAGCAAAAGCGATTGCAATCCACGGCAGAACACGAGCGCAGATGTATAAAGGCAATGCAGATTGGAAACCAATTGCAGCAGTAAAAAACAATCCAAGAATGCATATTCCTGTTTTTGGAAATGGAGATGTTGACAGCCCTGAACGTGCTATGGAAATGAGAGATCAATATGGATTAGATGGCGCGATGATTGGACGAGCTAGTATTGGATATCCGTGGTTTTTTAAAGAAGTAAAACACTATTTTAAAACAGGAGAGCATCTACCTCCTCCAACGATAGAAGAAAGAGTAATTGCGGCTCGTAGACATCTGCAAATGGCAATTGATTGGAAAGGAGAAAAGCTAGGTGTTTTCGAAACTAGAAGACATTACACCAATTATTTTAAAGGAATTCCTCACTTTAAAGAATATCGCATGAAAATGGTAACTAGTGATGATTCTATCGATGTATTTAATGCATTTGATGAGATACAAGAAAAATTCAGTGGATTTGAATTTGTATAAGAAGACTCCTTATCTAAAAATTTACTAGCTTTTGATTAATTCTACCAGATGCTAATAAAGATGCAATAACTCCAATGATTGTTATTGTAAAAAATACTAGCGCAAAACTAACTAACGTAATTTTAGTTGGATACGGCAATGTAGGCGTAATCATTAACAAACCAAACTGTTGCTGACATGTAATCACTATAAATCCTAAAAGCAACCCTAATAAGGTTCCTAGAATTGTCATTAAAGATCCTTGAAACAAAAATATTTTTCTAATATTTTGTAATGATGCTCCAACACTATGCAATGTTTTAATATTTTTTCTTTTATCAATAATCATCATAATAATAGCTCCAGCAACATTAAACAAAGCTATAATTGCTATCAAGGTAATCACTAAATATGCTGCAAGGTTCTCAGTATTTAGCATTTTGTACAAAGTATCATTAAGCTGTACTCTATCCTTTACAATAACTTGATTATCAAAAATCTTTAAAATATCATTTTTTACAGATTCTGGATCTGATTCAGGTGTTAATTTAAGCTCTACATTAGTAACTTTGTCATTTGGCAAAGCCAATAACTCTCTTGCTAAACCAATAGTGCTAAAAACATACTTTTTATCTAAATCTTCATTTACCGAGTACATGCCAATATTTACACCACTTTTTTTCCTAAAAGCTTTGGATGGATCTTTAGGGATTCCTTTACCAGGTTTTGGTACATATATATTTAAGAAGTTAGTATAAACTTGCTCAACACCCATTCCTAACTCTCTACTAATCCCTAAACCAGCAACCACTTGCGCATTATTGCCAGTTAACCATTCCCCATGAATAATAATACTATCGGTCTCAATTACATTCTTATAATTAGTATCAACACCTTTGATAATGCCCGTTTTTTGTTTGTCTTTAAACTTAAGAAATACTCGCTCCTCTACAATTTCAGAAAAACTTACTACACTTTTCAAATCTGTTAGTTTTTCCTTTTGAGCATCTGCAAAAACAAATGTTTTTCCATTTGCTGGAAAAATCTTAAGATCCGGATCAAAATAAGATGAAAATTGAAGACTAAAATCTTTCAAACCCGCAAACCCACATAACACTAAAAATAAGGACATAGCTCCTATTACAACTCCAGCTGCTGCGATACCCGTAATAATATTAATAGCATTGCTACTACCAGGAGAAAATAAATAACGCTTAGCGATGTAGTAAGAAAATTTCAAATTGTTAGATCCTAAGTTTTAGGTAAGTTTAATTTTAATTAAAGATAATAGAATAATGGTGTACTTTTATTTTGCAATAACGATAAAGTTTTACTTCTTCTTGCGACGTGGCAATAAATCTGGATTCTCTAATGGGTTTTCTTTTCCTTTTATTGCTTTATCGATATTATCAATATACTCTAAAGAATCATCTATATAATAGGATAATTCTGGCATACGACGAAGTTGATTTTTTGTTCGCTGTGCTACTTGATGTTTTATTTGTGATTTTACTGCATTCACTTCCTGTAAAACTTTCTCTCCTTCGTTATGCGGAAAAACACTCATATATACCTTAGCGATCGATAAATCAGTCGTAACACTTACTTTAGTAACAGAAACTAAAATCCCCTGTACTCCAGCTTCACGCAATGCATGTTGTATTACATCAGCAACATCACGCTGTAATACTCCACCTATTTTTTTCTGTCTATTTGTTTCCATAACTGCAAAAATAGCTAAATATGTGATGCTTTGATTTTCTTTTGCTATAAAATCCTTTGCTTATACCTATTTTGTACTTTTACTTCCAAAGTTATAACAACATCTCATGAATCATATTAATAAAATAGAACACATCGGAATTGCTGTAAAAGATATTGATCAATCGAACAGTTTATATGAACAATTATTGGGCGTTGCTCCTTACAAACAAGAAATAGTAGAAAGTGAATCTGTTATTACTTCTTTTTTTAAAGTAGGTGAAAATAAAATCGAGCTCGTTGCAAGTACTAAAGAAGATGGACCTATTGGAAAATTTATTTCTAAAAAGGGAGAAGGGATACATCATATTGCTTTTGACGTAGATGATATCGAAAAAGAATTAGAAAGATTAGAAAAAGAAGGGTTTCAACTAATCAATAAAACTCCTAAAAAAGGAGCTGATAATAAGCTGGTTGCCTTTATACATCCAAAAACTACGAATGGTGTTTTGGTAGAGCTTTGCCAAGAGATAAATTAAATTAAAAAAATGTTTGGCGTGTTTGATGCAATTACTTAAATTTGCCCTCCGTTTTAGGTCCCATAGCTCAGCTGGTTAGAGCACCTGACTCATAATCAGGGGGTCCTTGGTTCGAGCCCAAGTGGGACCACCGAAAAGCCTTAGTGAAAACTAGGGCTTTTTTTGTTTAATGCAGTAAAATCTAATCAAGCTTATTTTAAAAACTTAGTCAAGTTTTGTTTATAAACACTCCCGACAGGAATAAATACATCATTAATTTTCACACGATTACCTTCGATGAAATTAATTTTTCCAACAGCGATTATATAGGAACGATGAATTCTTATAAAAAGATTATTAGGAAGTTTATTTTCAAAATTTGTCAATCTATCTAACGAAACAATGGTTTTATCTTTCAAATGAATTTTCACATAACTACCGATACTCTCCAAGTATAAAATACCATCTAGTGCTACTTGATGCGTTTTCTTATCTCCTTTAATAAATATACTTTCTTGATGATTACTTGCAGAGTTAGATGAAGCTTTCGTAGTAATCTCCAATTCACTTTTCTTTTTAGATCCCTCTAGTAATTTTTGTTGCTGAGCCGCTTTATTAACAGCTTTTAAAAAACGTTCAAAACTAAAAGGTTTAAGCAAATAATCCTGAATAGCTAGTTCATACCCTTCCATGGCATATTCCTGATATGCTGAAGTAATAATAATCAAAGGAGGATTGTCTAACGTTCTTAAAAAATCTAAACCTTTTAATTTTGGCATGTTTATATCTAAAAATATTAAATCAACTTGATTTTCATTTAAATAATTAATTGCCTCAAAGGCAGAATAGCACTCTTTTTCTATCTCTATAAACGAAAGATTATCGCAGTAATTATTAATGACTCGATGTGCAAGTGGTTCATCATCTACTATTAAACATTTCATCATACATATAATTTTAGGTCTACACTAAATAGCGTTTCATTTTTAACAATTTTAAGCTCATGAGTATCAGGATAAATTAACGCCAATCTTCTTTTTACATTTTCAAGACCTATTCCTTTTTCATGTTTTTCTGTACTATTGCTAAAATTATTTTCAATGTAAAATTGAAGTATATTATCTTCATTTTTTAAACTTATATTAATAAACGCCTCTTTATCTAGTAAATCAAATCCATGCTTAAAGGCATTCTCAATAAATACAATTAAAATCATAGGAGCAATTTTAATATTAGTATTATCAATATCATTTTTTAAAGTAATCACTCCTCTTTTATGGTGTCTCACTTTCTGCAACGCAATAAAATTTTCTATATACGTTAATTCTCCCTCTAATGAAACTTCCTGTTCTTTACAATCATAAATTGTATACCTCATCATTTCTGACAACTTCAAAATAACAGAAGGTGTTTGATCTGATTTCTCCAAAGACAACGCATATAAATTATTAAGCGTATTAAAGAAAAAATGGGGATTGATTTGATTTTTTAAAGATGACAGTTCTAAATGCAATTGATCATTCTCTATTTGTTTAATTGTAGATAATTGAATAAACCATCGATATGAGATATGCAGCAATGTAGTTATGATTAACAATAAGACAATTCCTATGACACCTACTCCATAATTAGGTTTTTCATTAGGCTCATTAAACCAATTTCGATCTATCCAAGGTTCTCCAATTCCTAAGATATATCCCCAAACTACGACTAAAGCAACAACAATGATTGTGTAAATCAGATACTTTTTTTTGACAAGAAAATTTGGAATCAACCAATAAATATTGAAATAAGCTGGCGGCGCTAATAAAAGAAAAATACTTGATGAAGTTTGCAGAAAAAACCCAGGTAAAGCATTCAGCGAAATATCTTCTTTTGAGGAAAAAAACATCAGCATGGATAATATAATAGCAACACTCAATAATATTACTAGATGTATCACAAAACGCTTTTTATGTGTAGTCATCATATAACAAAAATATGAATTCACTAAGTGAACAACCTATTCAAATCAATGAAAAGCCAAAATTCACTCATGAACATGTAGTTTTTATAAACGAACTTAGTTGATCGATAATTACCGGCTTTTTACCAAATAAAAAGAGGAGTTCGATAAATTAAATAGCTAGAAATCTCCAATTAGAATTTATTTGTTTCATAATCAAAACGGAACAAAATGAATCTAATACTCAACAATCTAAATAAAACATACGCTAACGGAGTCAAAGCTTTAGATAATCTCTCATTAGAAATACCTAGTGGTATGTTTGGTTTATTAGGCCCCAATGGCGCGGGAAAATCATCATTAATGAGAACCTTATCCACATTACAAGAAATCGACAGCGGTTCTGCTTTTCTGGGAGAAATAAACATAATAAAAGATCCAATAGCACTAAGAAAAGTCTTAGGGTATTTACCACAAGAGTTTGGCGTGTATCCAAAAATTACCGCTAAACAGTTGTTAGATCATATGGCCATATTAAAAGGCGTGTCTGTAAAAAAAGAACGAAAAGAACTGGTAAACTATTTATTACAAAAAGTAAATCTATATGAAAAACGTAATAAAGAAGTGAAAGGGTTTTCTGGAGGAATGAAACAAAGGATAGGTATTGCTCAAGCATTAATCGGCAACCCAAAACTAATTATTGTCGACGAACCCACGGCTGGTTTAGATCCTGGAGAAAGAAATAGATTTCATAATCTTTTAGCGGATGTTGCCAATGATGTCATTGTCATACTATCCACCCATATTGTAGAAGACGTTAGAGAACTGTGTCAGAACATGGCAATCATGAATACTGGTAAGATCATTTGCAAAGGCAAACCTCAACAGGTTATTGACGAACTGCATAATAAAGTTTGGCAAAAGCTCATTAATCGGAATGAACTAGAAAGTTACAAAAATACACATACCGTAATATCAAATAAAATGGTTGGAGGCAACCCGCTAATCCACGTATTAAGTGACGAAAAACCTTCTGAAGGATTTCTACAAGTAAACCCAACATTAGAGGATGTGTTTTTTGCAAAGATCAATACCATAAAAAGTAATTAAAAAATCTACAATTATGTTTAAAACATTCTTTATAAAGGAAGTCATAACGGGCCTTAAAAGACCTATGATTTATATATTCTTAGTCATTTTTACTATTATATCGGCTGCTGGTACGATAAACTTAGATATTACTTTTGGAGGTGCTACCGGAAACGTTTTTAAAAATGCGCCATATGTCGTTAGTATGTATACCGCCAACTTATGTATTATAGCACTACTAATTGCAACCGCTTATTTTAACAATGCAGCTTTAAAAGATTATCAAAACAACTTCGCAGGGATCTTATTTAGCACGTCCATACATAAAGCAAGTTATTATTTTGGTAGGTTTTTTGGGGGCTTAGTTTTAGCTACTCTACCTTTATTAGGCGTGTTTTTAGGATTCTCTATAGTTACAGAAATAGGTTTGGAAGCTGGAATTGAAAACGCTAAAACAATCAGCGCCTTACAACCCAAAACATTTATCAATAACTTCTTATTGTTTGTTCTGCCGAATATGTTTGTTTCTGGTGCGATCATTTTTGCTATTGCTACCAAATGGAAAAGCACAATCATTTCATTTATTGCTACCATTATCATTATAGTTTTCTATTTACTTTCTGGTACATTCATAAACGATATTAGTACAGAAGGATTAGCTGCGATAACAGATATGATTGGCTTAAGAGCATATACGATAGATACCAAATACTTTACTCCAATAGAGAAAAATACGCAAGTAGTATCTTTCTCTGGATGGTTACTCATTAATAGATTACTTTGGGTAAGCATCGGGATAGCGACGCTAATGGTTTCTTATTCTTCTTTTTCGTTTGTTCAGAAACAACAAAAAATAAAAAAATCAAAGAAGCATGTTATACGTAATACGTCGACACAGATACTTTACCTTCCTAAAATAAATAGCAGTTTTAATTTTCACACCTCTTGGTTACAATTTGTTAGTTTTTTAAAGAGTAATCTTTACACGATTCTAAAAAGTAGCACCTTCAAAATATTACTGTTTTTTGGAGTACTTATCTTAATAAATAAACTAATAAACGGATTTGAATATTACGGATTACAATCTTATCATGTAACTAGCAAGATGCTAGCTTTTAATCGACCTATCAGCATGATTATGGGAATGATACTATTGGTCTTTTTTAGTGGTGAATTGGTATGGAGAGAACGAAAAAATAGTATTAGTGAAGTAATTGATAGCACACCTCACATATCGTTAACTATCCTTTTAGCTAAAATTAGCTCGCTAATTACGATTAGTCTTTTGTTTGATATCTTACTAATTATAATCTCTATTGTATATCAACTATTTAACGGATATACTAATCCAGAAATAACTGTTTACCTACAAGATTTTTTATATGCAGGATTACCAACATATGTTATTTGGTCGTGCATCCTAATAAGCCTTCAAATATTTATAAATAATAAGTATTTGACGTATTTCGTATCCATATTACTCATCTTTTTAATTGAATTTTTAGTTATCGATATTCTAGGAATTAAATCCTATATGGTAAATCTTGGATTTTCACCAACCTATACATATTCTGATATGAATGGATTTAGTCGGGTGTTAACCGCTAAAAACTGGTTTAATGCATACTGGATTCTTTTTGGAATCCTATCGGTTACTATTGCAAGTTTATTTTGGAATAGAGGTGTTATAAAAGGAACCAAAAACAGACTTAAATCTGCTAAAAAGCATGTTACTAAGAACTACGTTCTAACTCTCTTTATTTGCACTTTCTTATTTGGGATAACAGCTAGTTTTGTATACTATAACACCCAAATTCTGAATACGTACCATACTACTAACGAGATTAAAAAAATGCAAGAATCGTATGAAAGAAAATATAAAAAGTATGAACACCTTGTACAACCCAAAAACGTCGCAATACAGTATAATATCGATATCTATCCGAATGAAAGAAATGTAATATCTAAATCAATAATAACGATTGAGAATAAAAGTGACTCTCCTATCGATGCTCTTCATTATTCATTGTATTATTTCTTAGGAGAGGGGAATGAAAACGTTGACTTACAGAAGTCAAATTGGATAAAAAAATTGACCATCCCAAATTCAAAACTAGTCCTCAATGATGAAGAATTAGGGTATCAAATTTTTAAACTAAAAACTCCTTTAGCTCCGAATGCCAGAATGGATATTATCGTAGATACGGAATATATAAGTCACGGATTCGAGAATAACATTTCTAATATCAGAGTTGTAGAAAACGGAACCTTCTTTGATTCTACGCATATATTACCATCCACAGGATACGAACCTTATAATGAATTAATGAATGAAAATGATAGAAAACAAGCAGGGTTAAAACCACGAAAATCAACAACTACATTAGAAGAAAAAGATGCTGAAAACCTGCAAGAAAATTACATCACCAGAAAAGCATCCGATTGGGTAGACATAGAAACCATTATTTCGACTACAGCTGATCAAACAGCTATTTCACCTGGTTCTTTAATCAAACAATGGACTGCGGACGGTAGAGTTTATTATCATTACAAAAATGATCATCAATCTATCAATTTCACCAACTTTATGTCGGCAAGATATGAGGTCGCAAAGAAAAAATGGAATGATATTGATGTAGAAGTATATTATCACAAATCTCACGCATACAATATTTCTATAATGCAAGATGCCGTAGAAAAATCACTGAAGTACTATACTAAGAACTTTGGCCCTTATTTTCATAAACAAGCCAGAATTGTAGAAATCCCTAAATACTACAATTTTGCACAAGCTTTTCCGGGGACAATGCCATATACTGAAGGAGGCGGATTTATCACTAATCTCACCAACAAAAACGATAATAATGTTATCTATTCGATTATTGCACATGAAATGGCACATCAATATTGGGCACACCAAGTAATTGGTGCTAATATAGAAGGAGCGACTATGTTATCCGAAAGTTTCGCTGAATATTCAGCATTAATGGTGATGAAAAATGAGCTCAAAGATGATTTAAAAATGAAGAAACTTTTAGCATACGATTTCGAAAGATATTTAACTGGTAGAAGTAATGAAACACAAAAAGAAGTACCACTCATAAAAGTTAAAGATCAAGGATATATTCATTATGGTAAGGGGAGTTTAGTTTTATATGCATTGCAAGACTACATCGGCGAGGAAAAAGTAAACGAAGCTTTAAAGGAATTTTTAAATGCTTATAAATACAAAGGAGCACCCTATCCAACTACCTTAGATTTCATAACCTATTTACAGCCAAAAATCCCGAACGATTTGCAGTTTCTTCTAACGGACTGGTTTAAAGAAATTACATTGTATGATTATAGTATAAAAAAGGCTACTTATAAAACATTACATAATGGAAACTATGAAGTAACTTTAACTATCAATGCTTCAAAAATAAAAGTAGATAGTCTAGGTAAAAAATATAAAGTTAACCCACACAATTGGGTAAATATAGGTTTGTTTTCTGAAGATAAAAACGAGTTTCTAATTTCTAAACGAGTATTAATCGACACAGAAGAAAAGAGCCTTACTTTAGAGGTAGATCAACTTCCTCTAGAAGCAGTAATCGATCCCAAAAGATTATTAATTGAGCTAAATATTGATGATAATACATATCAGATAGAAGAAAGTAAGTAAGCATCTTGGAATACTTAATTTAAGCCCAAGCAAGCTTCGCACAAAGCTGTTTCTTTTATTAAGAGCAGCTTTTTTATAAAAAGCGATAAGCAAAAATGACAATCTTGATTTACCCTTTTAAAAAGTATTAATTACTAGAAAGAAAACTCATAACATATTCCTTATAACTTGCTCCAATAGGAATTTCTTTATCCCCGATCTCTACATCAACCTTAGTAAAAGCTGTTACTTTTATAATATTAACGATAAATGAACGATGTATTCTTAAAAAATTATCAGGCAATTTAAGTTTAAAATTAGTAATCGAATCCTTTGTCATAATAGAGGCATCTTTCAAGTGGATTCTTACGTAATCTTTAATACTTTCAATATAAAGTATTTCTTCAAAATTAATTTTAATAAACTTCTTATTAGAATTCACGTATAGATGATCATTAGTAATTGCAGATTCCTTAATTTCTTCTCTTATAACTACAGTATTAACTAATGCTTTGTATTTGTTGATAGCTTTAAAAAAACGCATAAATGAAATTGGCTTCAATAAATAATCTACTACATCCAGCAGTTCATAACTTTCAATAGCATAGTTACGATATGCCGTTGTGAAAATAATTTTCGGTGGGTTCTTAAGTGATTTAACAAAATCTAAACCAGACAATAAAGGCATTTCAATATCCAAAAAAATAAGATCAATTGTTGAATCTTTAAGCTTATCAAAAGCTTCAATAGGATCCGTATAACTTGCTACAAGTTCTGCATCAGGAATTTGCTTTAAATGAGCTTGTATTACTTCGAGCGCTAGAGGTTCATCATCAATAGCTATACATCTTATTTTTTTCATGGTCTAACTCAAATCTATCAATAATTCTACAAAATAACTATCCTGTTTCTCATCTATTTCTAATGTATACTTGTTAGGATAATTAATTTCTAATTGGCGTTTAAGGTTACTAGTTCCAATTCCTGATTTTGTATTCGTTACTTGTTTTACTGAATCATTAAGTTTTGTATTAAATACTTTAAACTTTATACTATTACCAGAAACTAATAAATCAATATGTATTTTGGCGTTCTTAGGATCGCTGCTCACTCCATGCTTGAATGCATTTTCTATAAGCGGTAATAGAACCAAGGGTGCTATTTGAGTATTCAGATCATCTACTCTCTTTTCAAACGAAACATCCAGTGCATTACCATACCGTAGGGATTCTAGATCTATAAAACCTTGTATTAGTTCAATTTCTTTTTCAATCGAGATACTTGCCTGATCACTTTGATATAAAATAAAATCAAGTAATTCTGATAGTTTCAAAACTACTTTTGGTGCTAAATCTGATTTTGCCAATGTAAGCGCATATAAATTATTAAGTGTATTAAATAAAAAATGTGGTTGAATTTGCGCCTTTAAGAATTTCAATTCACTCGTAGCTTTTTCTTTCTGCAATATTTCTATTTGATGTTTCTCTTCGAATCGAGTTTTAATAGCTTTAACAGCTATCATGATAAGGGCATATGTATACACTGCAGGACAGTATACAGAAAATATATAGATAAAATCTAGCAAGATTTCTTTAATAGTTTCTTGTTCAAAATTTTCTCTAAAAAAGGGTTCTACAATATGAACTACATTAAACCTTGCAAAAGCAGATAGAAAATATACACTTAAAAAAATGGATACAAAAAATAAAAAGTATCGCTTTTTTAAAAGAAGTTTAGGTAACTGATAATAATTAAGAAAATAAGCTGCGGCAATTTGCGAGGGTAACATTGCCAAATTGCTTAGCGCATTAGGTTTAAAAGTTCCTGAATCCAAAACTCCTAATATTGTAAATATCACTAGAAAAGAACACCAAAACAGTATATGCGAAAGAACTCTATTCTGTAGAACATTATCCAAAAATGAATTATTGTTTTTCATACACCATAAAAATACATATTAATGATGCGTAATAGAGCACAAAACTCCTAACACTGAATAACTCCGTATAGAAAGCTGTTTCCAACTGATCAATATAACACCCCTTCTTAATCAAGTTTCTATTTGCAGAAAACATCAGTTCGTCTATTTAATATTTTATGTGGTCTTTTAACCAATACTTTTGGTTTATAATCAAAATAAAACGAATACTTATGAAAACTTTAATTACATTTTTGATCATCTTATTTATTAGCAGTATATCTGCAAAATCTCAAACTTGCGAAGATCTCCTAAAAGCAGTTAAAAGTAATGATAAAAACAAAGTCGAACAGCTTTTAAAAACTGTTAATCCCAATTGTACATATAAAGGATTAATACAACCAAGAACTCCATTAGGAATGGCATCTTTAAACGGGAATCTACCTATCGCGAAACTGCTTTTTAGCGCAGGAGCTAAAACCTCTTATAGATATAAAAATGATGCAAGTGCACTTATGATTGCTGCGCAAAACAGTCATTTTGAATTCTCAAAATACTTGATCACAAAAGGAGCCGACGTAAACCAAAAAATTAGTGGTGATGGAACTCCATTAATGTCCGCCATAAAAGGAAATAATAGCGAAATTGTAAAACTGTTTTTAAAAGAAGGCGCTAACCCCAATAGCGAAGTAGAAGGAGATGGCAATCCAATTCAATTAGCAGGAGCTTCAGGAAATATCGAAATCTTAAAACTACTGCTTTCATCTAATGGAGATATTGATAAAGAAACTATTGGTGATGGTACTGCTTTGATACAAGCGTCAGTCAAAGGAGATCTTGCGATGGTAGAAGCTTTGGTATCTCTTGGTGCCGACGTGAATAAAAAAAGTGATCGCGATGGAAATCCATTAATCGTAGCTTCTAAAAGAGGCCATTTAGAAATCGTTAAGTTCTTGGTAAACAAAGGTGCCGATGTAAATGCTTTTGTTTCTGGAGATGAAACACCTCTTATCGGAGCCGCGTGGAATGGACATTTAGAAACAGTAAAATTCCTAGTTGATAAAGGTGCTGATATAAATAAATCTGTACGAGACAGTTACTCTATACTATCCGAAAAAAGAAGTGCTTTAAAAATGGCTAAGAGAGGAAATCATCAAGAGGTTATTAGTTATTTAGTAGACAAAGGAGCGGTACGATAAATTCATAATTTACATACTAATGAAAACAATATATATCTACTTTTTACTATTATTATTTTCAACTTTTGTTGTACGGGCTCAAAACAACAGCAGTAAACTTTCAAATTCGGTAAATTCTAAAATTGAAACTTTAGCAAAAGCCTTTTTAGCACAAACCCATGCTGCAGGAATGTCAATTGCCATTAGTAAAAATGGAGACCTGATATATGCAGATGGATTTGGCTACGCAAATATTGAAGAGGGTATTAAAATGGAACCAACTATACGAGTACGTACAGCATCTGTAGCCAAAGTCATAACGGCCACTGCATTGGGCCGTTTGGCATCAGAAGGGAAATTAGATTTTGATGCTCCAGTAAAAACATATATCCCCTACATAAAAGAACCTTATAAAAACTTGACTACACGTCAACTAGCAGGGCACACTTCTGGATTAGAGCACCGTCCAAAAGGAAATCGGTATAAAAAAAAACAATACACTTCTATTAGGGAAACGGTAGAATTAATGAAGGCTCCGCTTCTTTTTCCACCTGATACGGATTATAAATATTCCACGCACGCTTATAATTTATTAGCAGCAGTTATTGAAGGTGCATCAGGAAAAAGCTACTTGGAGTATATGCAAAAATATATATTCGATCCTTTAAAAATGGTTAACACCAAAGCTGAAAATATAAATATGCTATCTAAAAAAGATGCACAATTATATTATATAAAAAAGAATCAATTACGCGAGGAGAGAATTACTAACGGAAGTTATAAAATTCCTGGAGCTAGTTTTAGAAGCACCTCTATAGATTTAGTAAAAATGATGAATGCATACAGCACTGATTTCATTTCAGAAGCTGTGGTTGCAGAAATGTTTAAAAGTCATCAATTACTAAATGGGACAAAAACCAATGTAGGAATTGCTTGGCGCACCTCAATTGATCCTTTTGGAAACAAAGTTATTGAACATGCTGGCAATTGGTTAGGTGCTAGAACTGTAGTTGCCTATTTTCCAGAAGAAAATGTAAGTATTTCCCTGATGGTAAATACCAGTTGTCAAGTTCTTATTGAAGAAACCGCACATATATTTGCTCAAATCGTGAGAGAGCATCACAAAACAAATTCACTTCTACGAATAAAAAATCAAAAAGTCGAGTTAACTTTTAACTCTAATAAAGGTTCAAAAGAATTTAAAGGAACTCTTTCGTTTGATCAAAAAAACGGATTATTAGAGACTACAAATGACAACTTTTTAAAATCCAATCCTATTTATTATTTAGGCAGCAAAGATCATTATACATTAGCCACACCATATGGTCTTTTATATCTAAGTCTTCTAGAAAAAGAGTTCCTAGAAGGTAGATTGTACACTTATTTTAATAGACAATCAGTAAATCCAGTAGAAGAAAAGCCAATAGCTACTTTTAAAACTCTTTAAGAATTATCTCAATAACTACCAAAAAAGTCCTAGCGTGCTAGGACTTTTTTAAATATATTCTAGAAGCTAAGATAAACTTTGATTAAATCTCAAACTTATCCAAGCTTACTTTTTCTTGTTGATTATAGAGCTTAATAAACTTTACTTCTTTACGTTCTTCTGGTAATCCATAATTATGATAAATAGTATACTTCATAAAAACTGGATTCATTTCAGAAATGTTTTCATTAAGACACTTAATATTAACAGTCCATTGACCCTTAAATGTTTTATCTAAAACAAATTCTTTAGAAACGATACCTTGTTCTAATTCTTTTAAAAGTTCTTTGGGTTGATCCTCATAATTGTGTGACCATTTAAAATACTTATTATCTGGATTCACAAATTGAAGCTCGAAAGATGCTTTTGGATCATTCCAATCAAAAACAATTCTTGCAGGAACGCTATGTACCTTCAGGTAATCTTTCGGAATATCTTCATATACGATTTCCGACCTATGGTTGTTCAGAAAGTTACGGAATTGTGATATCAATTGTTTCGACACACCATCAAACTCTGCACGATCATGTTTATTAGCTAACATTTCTTCGTACATATCAAGAGCTTTTGTATATTTCTTATTTTCCGTATACACTCGTGCTAGGTCCAAATACGATTGTGCGTATCCAGGTTTAAGTTTTATTAATTTTTCATAAAACCATAACGCCTTATCTATTTGCTGCATTTCTTCTAATTTAAATGCTAAAGATCGTATTGCTTTATAATTATCGTTTCCTACTTCGGCAAGATTGGATAAAACCTCTTCAGAAAACTTTTTATCCCACCGCATAAAATACTCTGATGCATAGATATAAAAAGGAACTTTAAAAGCATATTCTTCTTTTAGTTTATAATAAGACGCTAATGCTTCCTGATATGAAGTACTATCCCATAATTCACTTAAATATTCAGGTCTATTATGACTAATATCTAGCAACAGTACTGACTCATTATAGTCGTTTCCTTTTACTAATAAAGTATCCTGTTGTTTTTTATAAAACTCTAATGAGCCTACTTTAGTTTCAATTACGATAACACCTCCAGCACCATCAGTCCCGTATATAATTGATCCCTGTAAACCTGCTATTAATGATATACTTTTAATCTGAAATGGTTGTATAAAATTTGGTGGTTGACGAAATGGAATTCCATCAACTATAAAAAGAGGATCAACTCCAGGAATAAACTGTGCACCTGGACCCAAAGAAGGCCTTGCTCCACGATTTTGACCTAGAGAGTTTGGACCTCTTACGGTATATCTTGCCAAATCTCCTGTTCCATTTACAGATACTCCAGGAAACCTACCTCTGATAAGATCCGAAAGAAAAATTGCTGATTCGGGAAACTCATCATTAGTTAAAGTTTTAGTTGCATTAATTAATCTTTTCCTTTTCTCAGTAACCTTATTTTTATCTGATTTGGATGAAATATCAACCTGATCAAGTTTATCGTATCTGGCTGTTAGCTGTACTATTGATTTCTTCGTATCCTCTACAGACATCTCTTTTGTCTTCATTCCGAAATGTTCAAAAACTAAAACATCATCTTGTTCTGCATCAATACTAAATTCGCCATTAGCATTGGTTTCTGTTTCTACAAAGCTTCCTTTTACACGAACTGTACATCCCTGAACTGGGTTTTCATTATCAAAAACTTTACTCGAAATAAGCTCTACTGTATTCCATTTCTCATCATAGACAAACGCATCTTTTGTATGAAACTGCAAATGTTTAAGAGCATCAGAGAGACTATTTTTTGATAAATGAATGTAAAAACCATTACTATACCTACCTGTTCGCTGTAATGTGATATGATCTCCTTCTTGTTTACTATTTACGAAAAAAATTGGTGTTGTATAGTTAAATTCATGCTCCCCATATGTTGCTAATCCATCTGTAAAAACAAAATACATATCGGTAGATTTCTCATTTAAAAAGAGTTCTGAAAAATTGCTTGCACCATTATATGGTAAATTTTCTATAGCTGATAAAATCTTCTCACTCCTTCCTTCTATTATCTTAAATGTTTGCTGTTTTTGTAAATGATTTGAAAAGGGAATAAGGTCTACCTTTATATTACCAACCGATGATAAATATTCTTGTAATAAGGTTTTTTCTTCATCCAAATTTCTATTTTGCATAGAAAGTGAAGTGTCCCAATAAATAGTAATATGATCCGGTTGCTGTCTTTTCATACCAATATTTTCCGATATAAGATCTACCGTTTCTATTGAAAAAGCCTCTCCTGACTCGTAAACCTGCCTCCATTTACTTTGGTTAATAGCTCTAGAATATACTTTACCATAATCACTACTTCCTATTTGAAAATCAACTACATCTCCATATACTTCAACTAATTCTAATGCAATAGCAAAATCATTTTGTAACGTAATATTGTATGGAGATAAATCAATTATTTCTTCACCTTCTTTGACAGAAATAGTGTGATAAATATTCTTGTGCAGTACATTCTTGTTTGGTTTTCCTAATCTTTCATTGTAAATATTAACTCTTACCAAAATACTATCTGATGCATTTTTCAAAATATTAAACCTTACTTTATGAATTTGCACATTTTTTTGACCTAACTTAATCAAAGAAGCTATTTCGCTCCCTAGTGGTTGATTATTATTCCATGATAATTTATGGTTAAATTGATCTGTATTACATCCTATGGTGTTGATTTGATATTTCCCCGAAAACTTTTTTTCTTTTCCCTCTAAAGACTTAGGGTTTGGTTTTAAGGATATTTTATTGTTTTTAGTAAGCAAATTATAAAACTCACCTGCAGAGAATGTTAGTGTTTGATATCCTATCTTAGAAAACTTAATAATCCCCGTCTTTTTAATACTTAATTCATCATAGAAAAGACTGAAAGAACCATCTTTCTTGGTTACTGTTCCGATCCCTTGATCAATGAACCCTACATTTGTATAAGGTATAGGTTTATTAGAAAATTGATCTATTACATATGCATCTACTCGTATATTATATTGAGCAGAAAGGGTAATTGGTAATAAAATTAAACTGAAAAAAAATAGTAATTTGTGTAAATTCATATAATATCATTTTAGAAATTATTAATACGGATTCTACAAAACCTCTTCTTCAAATTGACATGCTAGGAATACAGTTTTTGCCCATAGGTTTTGCCCCCCAAATTTGTCCATACAAGAACTATTAAATAGCATCAATTATAATACCAAAATTGAGGGGGAAAACTTCCATTTTGATTTTTTTTACTGTAAAGGAATAATTAAAAAATCTTTGGCTAACACCATTGGAATTTCTACTAATATGTTAATCCAAAAATGCTGGCTACAACCCATTTTATAACCTAAAGATTTGTTGTTGTTTTACACCGCTATATTTTTAAGAAAATACGAAAAGAATATCAAGTTTAATTTCTTAAAATAAAAAAGCTCCGGTAAATACCAGAGCTTTTTTATTAATCGATAATTTCAATAATATCATTGATTATATCTCAAACCTATCTAGGCTTACTTTTTCTTTTTGATCATATAATTTAATAAACTTCAATTCTTTACGCTCTTCTGGTAATCCATAATTATGATAAATAGTATACTTCATTACCGCAGGATTTAAAGATGAAGTGACTTCTCCCAAATATTTGATATTTACAATCCACTCTCCCTGAAATTTTTTATCCAGTATAAACTCTTTAGAAGTAATTCCTTGTTCTAGCTCTTTTAATAGTTCTTCCGGTTGGTTTTCATAATAATGAGACCATTTAAAATATTTATTTTCAGGATTTACAAACTGAAGTTCGAAAGCCGCATTAGGATCATTCCAATCAAAAACAATTCGAACTGGAGAACTTTTAACTCTCAAATACGCTTCAGGAATATCTGTGTAAGATACCTGAGCTCTATGATTATTCATAAAACTCTGTAGCTGTGAAGTTAATTGCTTCCAAACACCATCAAACTTTACATTATCATTCTTATTGGCAAGCATTTCTTTATACAGATCAAAAGCCTCTACATAATTTGCATTTTCTGTATAAATTCTGGCCAGATCCAAATATGATTGTGCATAATTAGGCTTTAGTTCTCGTAACTTCTCATAAACTAGCAAGGCTTTATCCACCTGTTTTGTTTCCTCTAGCTTAAACGCCAATGCACGCATTGCTTTGTAATTATGATTCCCTATCTCGGCTATATTAGACAACACTTCTTTAGAAAAGTCTTCATTCCACATAGTAAAATATTCTGCTGTCTGAAGATAAAATGAAATATCAGTAAAATAAGTATCTCTTAATTCGTAATACGAAGCTAGCGCTTCATTGTACGTTGCACTATTCCATAAATCGTTCAGATATGCTGGCTTATTCTTATTCTCATCTAATAAAAGCACTGATTCATTATAATCATTTCCTTTTACTAATAAAGAATTTGCTTCATCATCTGGACCAAAATCGGGAGAATTTAGTTTGGTTTCTATAATAAAAACACCTCCTGCTCCCAAAGCACCATACCTTACAGTACCAGACATACCACTAATTACAGAAATACTTTTAATAATAAAAGGTTGTAAAAACTCCGGAGGTCTTGTATACTGAACACCATCTACCACAAATAAGGGTGGAATTTCTAAATTAATAGACCTTCTACCTCGTATTCGATATACTACTCGGTCTCCATCTCCAATCACCTGAACACCAGGGAATCTACCTCGAATAATATCAGATAAAAAAATTGCCGACTTTGGAAAGTCTTCTTGTTCTAAAACATAATTAGCACTTCCTAACCTTCTTTTATTTACTTTTTGATCTCCTCTATTTACAATTTCTTCTCCACCGCTTGACTTCTTAGATTGTAGATTTACTTCATCCAATCTATCATATTTAGAAACCAAATCTACTTTTACATCTTTTGCTTCCGATAGTGTTATATCTTTTTTAACCATACCAAAATGCTCAAAAACTAAAATATCTCCACTTTTGGCATCGATTAAAAACTTTCCGTCGGCATCGGTTTCAGCCTCTATCAGAGAGCCTCTTACCCGAACAGCACAACCTTGAACTGGACTTTGATCAGAGAAAACTTCTCCAGAAACAAAATCTTCCGTGCTTTGTTTATTGTATACAGAAACATCAATACTATCTTTTAATAGATATGTAAGAACCTGAGTTGTGCTCATTTTAGGAAGATGTAGATAATAGCCTTCACTATATTGACTTGCCTCCTGAAGCGCAATATGATTCCCCTTATCTTTACTGTTTATGTAAAAAATAGGAACTTCATATTTCGTTTGATGCCCTCCATAAGTCGCTAAACCATCAGTAAAGACCAAATATTGATCTGTATCAAGGTTTTCGGGAAACAAATTTGAAAAATTACTCGCACCATTATAAGCAATATTTTCGACAGCCTTTATCAACTCTTTACTCTTACCCTTTCTAATATCAAAAGTTTGTTTATCATGAAGACGATTTGTAAACGGAATTAAGTCTACTCTTACCTCTTCTAAATTAGTTAAATACTTTTCTAATATTTTCTTTTCAGCTTCTAGATCTCTATTCCTCATTGATAAAGAAGCATCCCAATACACCGTTATATGCTGTGGTTTCTGTCTTTCTTTTGTTTCTTTTTGTGATTTTAAATAGGATGTTTCTACCTTAAATGCTATTCCTTTTTTATATAATCGCTTCCAAGCATCTTGACTTACATATCGCAAATAAGCTTTGCCATATTCACTGGCTGTTATTGCAAATTGTATGTCATCACCATATACTTTTATAAGTTCTAATGACATTACAAAATCATCATCCACTCTGATGTTATAGGCCGACAAATCAATGATTTCTTCTCCACTTTTCTTAGAAATTGTATGATAAATATTATTACGAAGTAGGTTGTTATTTGGCTTCCCTCTTTTTTCATCGTAAACATTTACCCTCACTAACAAACTATCTGCGGTATTCTCAAGGATATTAAATTTTAACTTTTGAATTTTCGTACCTCTCTTTTTTCCAAGTTTTATAAATGAGCCTATTTCTCCACCAAGTGCCTGCTTATCCTTCCAGTAAGCCATTAGATTAGCGTTGTAAGAGTAATACCCTAAGGAATCTTTAATACTTCTATCGGCAATAACTACTGCTTCCTCGAGAGCTTGTACATCTGGTTTTAAATAAATTTTATTGTCTTTAGTTAATAAATTATAAAATCTATTTGCCGAAAAACTCAATGTTTTATATCCAATACTAGAGATCTGTATGGTAGCTGTTTTAGGAATTCTTTCTTCGTCATATAATAACTGAAACCAACCATCTTCTCTACTCACCGTTCCTATTCCATTATCAACAAATCCTATATTCACATATGGAATAGGTTGATTTGTTTGCTGATCAATTATATAAGCCTCTATCCTAATGTTGTATTGTGAAAAAACTAGTATAGGAAGAAACCCAAAAAAAAATAAAAATAATAATTTGCGCATATTCATATTTCTAAGATTAATAAAGCCATTTTATTTAGTAATTACATTGAAACAACAATGTTAGCCCATCGATTATCTATCTATAATAAGATCAAAGTTTTTAGAGATTTATATTTATCCCACAACTTTAATACCAAGATAAAACAAAGAAACCTTAGATTTAAAAAATTAACCAAATCCTAACTATTGTTATACCATTTTGATCGGATTTAAACTGAAAATCAAAGCATTAAACCAATATTGTTAATAAAACCTGATAAAATAATTTTTAAATTTGAATCACTCATCTTAGATTTACAACCTAGGATCACTACATTATGGTATGTTTTTTGGGGAAAGAACAGCTATAATGATATAAGGGAATACAAATCAAAACTTGTGATTATGCAGTATAAAGTAATTGATACTAAAAGCCAACATTTTGGTAAAGTATTGGATTTTAAATCGTGCGCCGATGTTAAAGATCTAGGAGGTGTAATTTTAAAGATAGATGAAGAAACTTTCTCTCTTTTTCGGTTTAATGAAGTAGAAAAAATAGATACGATTCTTGCTAGTTAAAATATATCATTAATTGATACGTCAGATTTTTAATTGGACTGGAGTAATTCCATAATTCAACATAGGTTTATTAAATTAATTATTAATCTATCTTTTCCAAAGATATGATCAAGTCATCAATCCAGATATTTCTTGTTCCACCTCCAGTTTGATAATCAACCCAACCTAGTAGTATATTTTCCATTATCGGAAATTTCCATTGACCATTAGTATCATTTTCCACACAACCTTCTCCATTACCTACCACAGTTAGGGATTCTATTGATTCTCCATCCAACCATAACCGCATTCTATCTTGATTTCCATTAAAATACCATTGTAACGTAAACCATTTACCTTCTGGTATTTCTATATCAGAATGCTTCCAGCAATCACTTTTTACCCCTTGTGTTTCATAATTAGCCATCAACTTTTTATTATGCTGACCACCATATCTAATTTCCGAAGAATAATCTTCACTTTTTACCTTACCTGAACTCTGGATCATTGTCCAATGGATTCCGTTAGGAGAAGCCTCTTGAACATACATTTTTAGACTACCATAGTATGCATTATTTTTTAATGGAAAAATATTATTGATCCCTAAAAAAGCACGGTTATTATATCCTTCTCCCGTTACAAAATGGACTGATTTATTTCCGTTAAACGATTTGGTATCATCAATAACAGCAATTCCATTACCTGTCTTTTCCCAAGGATCACTTGGCGTTTCTCCAACAGAATACGCCTCGAAACTATCTTTATATAGAACTTCACTAGTCTCATTACAAGAAAGAAGTGACAAAAAAGCTAGTATCATTAAAATCCTTTTCTTCATTTTCTTAACTATTACCTAACCTAATTCTGTAATTCTTTTCACATATTTACCAATAACATCAAACTCCAAATTTACCACAGTACCAACATTAAAAGTATTAAAATTAGTATGTTCATATGTAAACGGGATAATAGCTACACTAAATTCATTCTTTTTAGAATTCACAACTGTTAAACTAACTCCATTAACAGTAACAGAACCTTTTTCGATCGTGATATTATTTAGCAAAGGATCATATTCAAAAGTAAAATACCAACTCCCATTTGCCTCTTTTATATTATTACAAACTGCAGTTTGATCTACATGCCCCTGAACAATATGGCCATCTAATCTAGCCCCAAGTTTCATTCCTCTTTCTAGATTCACAACACTTCCTTCTGTAAGATCATTTAAATTAGTTTTTTCTAAAGTCTCTTTAATAGCAGTAACAGTATAAGTGTCATCTAAAATAGAAACAACAGTAAGACAAACTCCATTATGGGAAACACTTTGGTCAATTTTTAATTCTGAAGTAAAATTCGCACGAACGGTAATATCTAAATTTTCTTGATCAATTTTCAGATTAGTAACTGTTCCCAATTCTTCGATGATTCCTGTAAACATAAATGCGAATTATTTAGTTAAATTTGTGACCTCAAAATTTGAGATCTTTTTTTAGATTTCAAAAATACTTATAAAGTAGATTATAATGAAGAAAGAAGAAAAAATAAGATTAGGTATATCAATAGGTGATCTAAACGGCATAGGAAGTGAAGTAGCTTTAAAGACATTTGCAGATTCTAGAATGCTTGATTTCTGCACTCCTGTAATTTTTGCATCCGTTAAAATTCTTTCTTTTCTTAAAAAGAAGTATAATATTAATGTTAATCTTCATGGAATTGATAAGACTTCACAAATTATAGATGGAAAAATAAATGTCTTAAATGTCTGGAAAGAAGGAGTTGATATTAATTTTGGACAAGAAGATGAAAAAATTGGAGCTTATGCTATAAAATCACTAAAAGCAGCTACCAAATCATTAAAAAATGATGAAATAGATGTACTTGTAACCGCTCCAATTAACAAACATAGTATTCAATCAGAAGATTTTAATTTTCCAGGGCATACAGATTATTTAGATAAAGAATTAGAGGGAAACAGCTTAATGTTTATGATTACAGATACATTAAAAGTTGGTTTGCTCACAGATCATGTAGCCGTTAAGGACATTGCTGATACGATAACTCCTAAACTTATCGAGCAAAAAGTTGATACCATTTACACTACTTTAAAACAAGATTTTGGCATTAGTAAACCAAAAATAGCAATTTTAGGAATTAATCCTCATAGTGGAGACAATGGTGTCATAGGAAAAGAAGATGAAGAAATTCTAAAACCTACTATCAAGAAAATAAATGAGTCCGGTAAATTAGTATACGGACCTTATGCAGCGGACAGCTTTTTTGGATCAAATAGTTATAAAACATTCGATGCGATCGTTGCATCTTACCATGATCAAGGTTTGATTCCTTTTAAAACATTATCTTTTGGCAAAGGCGTTAACTATACAGCAGGTTTACACAAAGTACGAACATCTCCCGATCATGGGACTGCATTTGAAATTGCAGGAAAAAATAAAGCTGATAATGGATCGTTTAAGGAGGCTGTGTTTGCGGCTTTGAAAATTTTCAAAAACAGAAATGAGTACAAAGAGTTAACAAAAAACCCATTAAAGAAACAACCTCGAAAACCCCAATATAAAAGCAACAAAGAACAATAATTAAAAAGAAAATTAATTGAGTATATCCATACTTAAGTGCTAAAACATTGTCAGAGACTAACTTTCTGATATAATTTTATTTACAAAAATGCATTCATAACGATTTTTTGTTATCTTTGCACCCGCCTTTGCCGAATTGGCAGAGACTCAAAACTGATGATGAAATGAAACCACTAAAAGAGTTTAATATCCCTTTTGTTGGACTGAAGCAAGGATTACACAAGTTTGAGTATCAGATTGGCAATACGTTCTTTGAACATTTTGAGTATGATGAATTTAATGCATCTGCAATTAAAGTTGATTTGGAGTTTAATAAAAAAACGACAATGTTAGAGCTTGGATTTGTGGCCAATGGTACCATAAATGTTAATTGCGATGTCACCAATGAACCTTTTAATTTACCTATTAAGAATGAATTCTTTTTAGTTGTTAAATTTGGAGAAGAGTACAACAATGAGAACGAAGAAATTCTTATTATTCCTTACGGAGAATATGAAATCAACGTTCAACAATATATTTATGAACTTATTGTATTAGGAGTACCTTCTAAAAGAGTTCACCCTGGTGTCGAAGATGGAACATTAGAATCTGATATACTTGAAAAACTAGAAGAATTAAGCCCGAAAGAGAAAACATTAGAAAATGATAACGAGGAAATTGATCCTCGTTGGGATAAATTAAAAAACTTATTAAACGATAAATAATAGCTAAGCAATGGCACATCCTAAGAGAAAAATCTCCAAAACAAGAAGAGATAAGAGAAGAACACATTATAAAGCTACTGTACCACAAATAGCTACAGATCCTACAACAGGAGAAGCACATTTATACCACAGAGCACATTGGTTCGAAGGTAAATTATATTACCGTGGTCAAGTAATTATTGACAATACTGAAGAAGAAGTAGCTTAAGTATATTGTTAAAATTCTAACAAGAACTCTCACAAATGTGAGAGTTTTTTTGTTTTTAGTTGAATATGTGTCAAAATCCAATTATTTTGCGCCATATTTGCATGTAATTTAGTATTTTCAACCACTTTTTATGCGTTTTGTATAACAAGTAACGAAATGAGCTAAGCAATTTATTGATGCTAATTCCTGAAAAGCGAGCAAGCAACAGAGTTATTAGCGAATTCCATCTGAAACCAAATAAAAGATTCAGGTGAAACTAAAATCAAGATATGAGTAAAATCACAGCCGCTATCACAGCTGTAGGCGCTTATGTGCCGGACTATGTGTTATCTAATGATATATTAGCAACCATGGTCGATACAAACGATGAATGGATCACCACTCGTACTGGTATTAAAGAACGAAGAATACTTAAAGAAGAAGGCAAAGGAAGCTCTTTCTTAGGTATAAAAGCAGCAGAAGATTTAATTGCTAAAAAAAATCTCGATCCCAAAGAGATAGATATGGTAATATTCGCAACTGCTACTCCGGATCTTCCAGTAGCAGCAACAGCAGCATATGCTGCATCTGAGATAGGAGCGATAAACGCTTTTTCTTATGACTTACAAGCTGCTTGTTCTAGCTTTTTATACGGAATGTCTACCGCAGCCAGCTATATAGAAGCAGGAAGATATAAGAAAATATTACTAATCGGAGCTGATAAAATGTCTTCAATAATTGATTATACAGATCGAACGACTTGTATCATCTTTGGAGATGGAGGTGGTGCAGCCCTTTTTGAACCTAATGAAGAAGGGTTAGGACTACAAGACGAATATTTACGTACGGATGGAGTGGGTCGCCAATTTTTAAAAATTGAAGCCGGAGGATCTATTTTACCACCAACCGAAGAAACAATAGCAAATAGACAACATTTTGTACAACAAGACGGTAAATCTGTTTTTAAGTACGCTGTTTCCAATATGGCAGATGCTAGTACTAAAATCATGGAACGTAATAATATTACAGGAGATGATGTAGATTGGCTTGTTGCGCATCAAGCTAATAAACGTATTATTGATGCTACTGCTAATAGAATGAACCTAGACGATAGTAAAGTTCTTATGAATATTCATAGATATGGTAATACTACCTCAGCAACTTTACCTTTATTATTAAGTGATTACGAAAAACAACTCAAAAAAGGAGATAATATAGTATTTGCCTCATTCGGTGGAGGCTTTACTTGGGGTTCCATTTTCTTAAAATGGGCCTATAATTCCTAAACAACTAAAACACACAATACCCAACATTATGGATTTAAAAGAAATTCAGAATTTAATCAAATTCGTGGCCAAATCTGGGGCTAGCGAAGTGAAGTTAGAGATGGAAGATGTAAAAATTACTATCAGAACAACTTCAGAAGACAACAAAGAAACAACAATTGTACAACAAATACCTGTAGGTAGTGCAGTCCCAGCAGCACAACCTGTAACACAAGTACAAGCTGCTGCGCCAGTTGCAGCTGCAGAAACACCCGCAGCAAAAGAAGAAGACGATTCTAAATACATTACTATAAAATCTCCTATCATAGGAACACTTTATAGAAAACCATCTCCGGATAAATCAACTTTTGTAGAAGTTGGAGACACAATCAAAGAAGGAGATGTGCTTTGTATCATCGAAGCAATGAAACTTTTCAATGAAATTGAAAGTGAAGTCTCAGGTAAAATTGTTAAGATTTTAGCTGATGATAATTCTCCTGTAGAATTTGATCAACCATTATTTTTAATAGACCCATCATAACCCAATTTTAAAATTCCAATTGACAAATCCCAAAATCCAATAGTATGGAATTTGGAACATGGAATTTGAGATTTTTAAATTTAGAACGTTATGTTTAAAAAAATTCTAATAGCCAATAGAGGTGAGATTGCAATGCGTGTAATCAGAACCTGTAAAGAAATGGGTATAAAATCCGTAGCAGTATACTCCACTGCTGACGCTGAAAGTTTACATGTTCGTTTTGCTGATGAAGCTGTATGTATAGGACCAGCACCAAGTAGCGAATCATACTTAAAAATGTCCAATATAATAGCAGCTGCAGAAATCACAAATGCCGATGCTATTCATCCAGGGTATGGATTCTTATCAGAGAATGCTAAATTCTCTAAAATTTGTGAAGAGCACGAGATAAAGTTCATCGGTGCTAGTGCAGAAATGATTGATAGAATGGGAGATAAAGCATCTGCTAAATCTACTATGATTGAAGCAGGAGTCCCTTGTGTTCCTGGAAGCGAAGGTGTAATTCCTGATTTCGAAACCTGTATAAAAGTTGCTAAAGAAACAGGCTACCCAGTAATGCTTAAAGCAAGTGCTGGAGGTGGTGGTAAAGGTATGCGTGCAGTTTGGAAAGAAGAAGATTTACAAAATGCTTGGGAATCTGCCAGACAAGAAAGTAAAGCAGCTTTTGGTAACGATGATATGTACATGGAAAAACTTATCGAAGAACCAAGACATATCGAAATCCAAGTTGTAGGTGATAGTAATGGTAGAGCTTGTCACTTGTCTGAAAGAGACTGTTCTGTTCAACGAAGACACCAAAAACTTACTGAAGAAACTCCTTCTCCGTTCATGACAGATGAACTAAGAGATGAAATGGGAGCAGCAGCAGTTAAAGCTGCAGAATATATTAAATACGAGGGAGCTGGAACTGTAGAATTCTTAGTTGATAAACATCGTAACTTCTACTTTATGGAGATGAATACTAGAATCCAAGTAGAGCATCCTATCACAGAGCAAGTAGTAGATTATGATTTAATTAGAGAACAAATACTAGTTGCTGCTGGAGTACCAATTTCTGGTAAAAACTATTACCCACAATTACACTCTATTGAATGTAGAATCAACGCTGAAGATCCGTACAAAGATTTTCGTCCTTCACCAGGTAAGATAACGAATTTACATCTTCCAGGTGGTCACGGAGTACGTATAGATACTCATGTATACAGTGGTTATATTATTCCACCGAATTACGATTCTATGATCGCTAAATTAATCACCACTGCTCAAACTCGCGAAGAAGCAATCAATAAAATGAAAAGGGCTCTTGATGAATTTGTAGTAGAAGGAATAAAAACTACTGTCCCATTCCATAGGCAACTTATGGATCATCCCGATTATGTTTCTGGAAATTACACCACGAAGTTTATGGAGGATTTTGAGATGGAAGAACCAAAAGATAACTAACTAACAATTAAGCCTCATTATTGAGGCTTTTTTTATGAACTTATTATAATGGATTTTAGCTATTGGGAATATAAAACGTGGTTATCCAATGTCGATTTTACTATCATCGGAAGCGGAATTGTTGGATTAAACAGTGCTCTAAGAATACACCAAAAGTTTCCAAAGGCTAAAATACTTATATTAGAACGAGGAGTTTTTCCTAATGGAGCAAGCACTAAAAATGCAGGTTTCGCTTGTTTTGGAAGTATCTCCGAAATTCTGGATGACCTAGAGACTCACTCTCAAGAAGAAGTTTTAGATTTAGTACAAAAGAGAAGAAATGGCCTTCAATTATTGCGTAATAATCTCGGTGATTCTAATATTGATTATCATCGTAACGGAGGTTACGAGCTTTTTACAAAAACTGATTTTAATCTATATGAAAATTGCATTTCTAAAATCTCAGATATAAACTCCCTATTAACACCTGTTTTTAAAGATGACGTATTTTTAGAAACAAAGAATACTTTCTGCTTCAAAAATATTCAACCGCATTATATCGTAAATCAATTTGAAGGGCAAATCGATACCGGTAAAATGATGAGCGCATTACTGCAAAAAGTTCAAACTTCTGGTGTTAAGATATTAAACAACTGTATTGTCGAGGATCTTATTGAAAATCCGAACACTGTCGAAATAAAAACAAATCATTTTACGTTTTCCTCTAATAAAGTACTAATCGCCACCAATGGTTTCGCCTCTCAATTTGGAATTCAAAATGTAAAGCCTGCGCGAGCACAAGTAGTAATAACCAAACCAATTGAAGGCTTAAATATTAAGGGTACATTTCACCTAGACAAAGGGTATTATTACTTCAGAAATATTGATAATCGAATACTTTTTGGTGGAGGAAGAAATCTTGATTTCAAAGCTGAGGAGACTACTAAACAAGGTCAAACAGAATTAGTACAACAAGAACTAGAAAAGATTTTAAAAGAAACTATCTTACCAGGTACTACTTTTGAAATTGAATATCGCTGGAGTGGTATTATGGGAGTTGGTTCCCAAAAAAAATCTATTGTCAAACAAGTATCCAATAATATTTTCTGCGGAGTTCGGCTTGGTGGTATGGGTATAGCAATTGGAAGTCAGGTTGGCATGGAGCTAGCAGATTTGTTATAAATCAATTTCCGATTAACTATGAAAAAAATCTTTCGTTTGATTTTCAAAGGTTTTTTAGCCTTCTTAATCCTTAGTGTAATCTGGGTATTCATATACAAATGGGTCAATGTTCCTGTGACTCCACTGATGATTATTAGAAACGCTCAATCCATCGAAAAAATCCCAATAGAACATCAATGGGTTGACCTAAAAAATATCTCTAAAAACTTACAACTTGCCGTTATCTGTAGTGAGGATCAACATTTTCTAGAACATAGAGGTTTTGACACCAAGGCAATTGAAAAAGCAATTAAAGAACACAAAACAGGGAAACGATTAAGAGGTGCTAGCACTATATCCCAACAAACAGCAAAGAATGTTTTCTTATGGCCACAACGAAGTTGGATACGTAAAGGGCTAGAAAGTTATTTTACTTTTTTGATAGAAACTTTCTGGAGTAAAGAACGTATTCTTGAAGTATACCTTAACAGCATAGAAATGGGAAATCAAATTTATGGTGCAGAAGCTGCCGCTATATTTTGGTTTAATAAACCTGCCACAAGTCTTACTAAAAATGAAGCTGCCGCAGTAGCAGCAATACTTCCTAACCCTAGAAAATATCTAGCAGAACCAGCATCTAATTATATACAAAAAAGAAAAAAATGGATTCTCCTACAGATGCGTAATTATGGAGCTTTTTCTATTTCTAAGTAGAAAAAATATCTCCAGATGGTAGGGTAAAATCCGAGTGGTTTGTTTTAAAGTAAATCCCTTAAAATTCTTTATTATGAAAACCAATTCAGGAAATAATACCTTTTTACAACATACGAATGGGATAAAAAATAGCTTAGCTACCCAATATTCTGACTTCTCTACATCACCTCAATTTGTAAATCTAAATACCAAAAACCTACCTGGAATTCCCACAATAATATCGGGAAAAATCTTTACCAAAAACAAACAGATAGTACCAAATGCAAAAATAGAAATCTGGCATGCAGACGATGCAGGTGCGTATCATAATGATGGTAATTTTTATTTTCCATCCCAAACAACGTTAACAGGATGTATTATTACGGACGCATCTGGAGCTTATAAAATAAAAACTATACGACCAGGTGTATATGGATATAGAGCTAGGCATTTTCATTATAAAATTTCTGCTAAAGGGCATCATTCATTGGAAACTCAAATTTATTTTAAAGACGACCCAAGAATATTAATTGATGAAATTGCTATAGTAGCAGAAAATTGTAGAGTTATCGATTTTAATTATAATAATATGGGATATCTAGAAGGTATTGTAGATGTTTTTCTTCCAAAAACTTAATTTTAGTGAATCCACTAAAGAAGAAAATTATTAGTTTAAAATTAGTCTTCTTTTTGCTTAACGAAGTTCATATTTGTGCAATTATTACAGTTGTTCTATATTAGAATTCTAAATCTATTTTTTTTGGGAAACATTAAAGAAACTCTATATGATCATTGTCAACAATTTGTACAGGATCGCTTAAATCGTATTGAACATAGAATTGCTAATATTCAGGAATCTCTTAACTCTGAGACAAAAAGTACCGCTGGTGACAAACATGAAACTGGGAGGGCAATGTTGCAATTAGAAAGAGAAAAAGCAGGAGCGCAATTAGCAGAGGTTCAAAAACTTCAAGAAACCTTAGCTAAAATTGATATATACTCGTCTTCTAAAGTAATACGATTAGGAAACATCATAGAAACATCACTAGGGAATTATTTCTTAAGCATTTCGTCCGGGAAAATTATTATAGACAATAAAACGTATTTCGCAATAGCTACCAATACTCCAATTGGAAAATTACTATTAGGAAAAAAGATAGGTGATTATTTTAACTTTAATGGAAATGAAATACAAATAAAAAATTTGGTGTAGTTATAAAATAAAATCTAATAGATTTGTACAATATAAACATCTACAATAATGAAAAACAACTACTTATTACTTTCTATAATTCTTCTTTTGATCACTAGTTCATTACAAGCTCAAACAAATGCTGTAACGGAAACTGGTGAAGAAGTAATTTTATATACCGATGGCACTTGGAAATACTTAAATCAAGAAGAAGAAATTGAAAAAGAAATTACTACGAATCCTGCTACATTCGAAAAAAGTGAGAAATCAACTTTCTTATTAAAAAGCAACAGTACTAAATTAGGATTTTGGTTAAACCCAAAAAAATGGTCTTTTAAAAAAGGAATTAATAATGATGATGCTGAGTACGAACTTCAATTACGTGGAGAAGACTTATATGCCATAATTATTACTGAAAAAGTAGAAATCCCTCTAGAATCATTTAAAGAATTAGCACTTGAAAATGGAAGAGAAATTGCTCCTGACATACAAGTTGTAAAAGAAGAATACAGAATGGTCAATGGACTGAAAATGTTATTGATGCAGATGGACGGTACCATGCAAGGAATAAAGATTTCTTATTACGGGTACTATTTTTCGAATGAAGAAGGATCTGTTCAATTTTTAGCATACACATCTCAAAATCTTTTAGAGGAATATAAGCCCGTTGCCGAAGAATTATTAAATGGTATTGTTATAACAGAATAGATCAAACGCCCCCATTAATATAATATATAAATAGAGGTACTAGAAATTTGTTAAATCTAATAGTATAAAAAAATGATTTTAAGTAAATTGCTACCTCACAAATTGTCAATCTAAATGAAGAAGCTTTCTTTATTACTTCTAATCGTAGTAATTGTTTTTGGGTGTAAACCATATCAGAATACTAAAATCAGAAAAGGTCAAATGACTTATGAAGAATTTAGAGCCCAACAACGATCATTTCCAAGTAAAGATGGCATAATTAAATATATAGATAAAGGAAGTGGACCGGCAATTGTACTTCTTCATGGGGTTCCTACTTCTGGATGGCTATATCGTAAAATGATAGACCCTCTGGTTGCTGGAGGCTATCGAGTTATTGTTCCAGATATGTTAGGATATGGTTCTAGCGATTCTCCAGAAGGATATAAAATTTATAGTGAAAAAGAACATGCTAAAAGGCTTCTTGCTTTAATGGATGGTTTAGGTATTGAATATTGGTCTCACGTAATGCACGATGTAGGAGGTGTATGGACTTGGGAGCTCTTTAATCAAGCTCCTAAACGAATTGAAGAACTTATTATACTAAATACATTATTGTATGAGGAAGGTTTTTATCCGCCAATACGATTTAGTCCTGGTCCAGCTGCTAAAGCTGCAATGTGGTCCTATCGGAATGGAGTTACAACCAATACACTTCTGAAATCATTATTCAAAGAAGGGCTTAAAGAAAATACGTTAAACGAAATAGATGTAGAGGGTTATAAAACTCCTTTATTAGAAGGTAAAACTGATGGAATGTATTATTTCTTTACAAGAACTTGTAATTATTTTCCTGATTATTCTTTAGTTTTTGAAAATATTGAAATTCCTGTTGCAGTTATTTGGGGGATTCATGACACCATGTTACAATGGACTCCTCAACAAACTAAAGTGACAAATGCCCTGAAAATTGATGAGGCAGATATTCATTTTATAGATGAAAAACATTTTATACAAGAAACTAAAGCAGAAGAAATATCTTATAAAATTTTGGATTTTCTTCGATAGAAAAATACTATTAGTTTCGTCCAGTACTGGTTATCCATTTTTGTAATTCTACTCTAAAAACAGTACCGTTGATTAACTCATGTACTTGTTCTAGTTCATCTTTACTTATTGCTAAATCAATTTTATCAGATGGCGTTCTAAGTAATAGTGATCTGCAATTATGACTACATTGATCACAACATTGAGATTGCTCGGTAAGTCTGCATGAATCCGAAAAATCCTTAAGTTCATTTAAGGTAAGTAAAAATCCAATATCCCTAAATACCAATTGAACTTTTGGCGAATCATCTGATTTTTGTTTTCTCCAAAAGAAAGATATTCCAATTTTATTACTGTAAATTCTATTTATAGCACTCATTCTGAATCATATTTGATTCAAAAATATTAATTATTTATAATTAATCTAAATAAAAATAAATTAAATTATATCTTTTAACTTCAATTGTAGAGAAACTGTTCCGTTCCACTCATTTTCATCAATGTTATATGCTACTTTCACATTCTGATTATCGGATATCAAATTAAATTTAGGTCCTAGATTAAAACCAATTCCTCCTATTGCCAATCCATTTTTTTGCATCTTGCACTTTAAATGTTTCTCATCTGCTCCTACGCATTTTGCATACCCCGTATCTTTTACATTTTCTGTCATAAACACAGGCGCCAGATTCCCTGGACCAAAGGGTGCAAATTGTTTTAAAATTCTAAAAAACTTAGGTGTAATTTGATCCAACTCCATTGTTGTATCTATCATTATTTCTGGTGTCAATAATCTTTTGTCGATAGTGGTAGCTACTACTTCTTCAAATTTTTTCTTAAACGGCTCATACTGTTCTTCTTTCAATGTTAATCCTGCTGCGTATTTATGACCTCCAAATTGTTCTATATATTCTGCGCATTCATTCAATGCGTTATATACATCAAATCCTTTAACTGATCTGGCAGAAGCGGCTAACTTAGAACCACTCTTTGTGAAAACTAAGGTTGGTCGATAATATGTTTCTGTAAGTCTGGATGCTACAATTCCGATTACTCCTTTATGCCAATTCTCATCATAAACTACTGTTGTGAATTTATCTTCTTCAGAATTTTGGCTTATTTGCTCTAAAGCTTCTTCAGTAATACTTTTATCAGCATCTTTTCGATCACTATTATACGTTTCTATCTCAGAAGCATATTGTAATGCAAGCTCTAAATCATTCTCCTTAAGCAAGTTTACCGCATGCAATCCATGTTTCATTCTTCCTGCTGCATTAATTCTAGGAGCCAACATAAATACTACATCAGTAATTGTTAGCGTTTTCTTTTTTACTTGCGATAACATTGCTTTAAAACCTGTTCTTGGATTTTGATTTATTACTTTTAAACCAAAATAAGCAAGCACCCTATTCTCTCCTGTTATCGGAACAATATCCGCTCCGATTGCTGTAGCAACAAGGTCTAAATATATTAGAAGATCTTCTATAGAATCACCTCTTTTAGAAGCAATAGCTTGTATTAGTTTGAAACCTACTCCACAACCACATAATTCTTTATAAGGATAATCACAATCTTCTCTCTTAGGATCCAATACTGCAATTGCTTTTGGAATTATATCTCCCGGTCTATGATGATCACAAATGATAAAATCAATTCCTTTTGATTTTGCATATGCCACCTTTTCTATTGCTTTTATACCACAATCCAACGCTACAATAAGTGAAATATCATTATCAGAGGCATAATCAATTCCTTGATAAGAAACCCCATATCCTTCTGCATATCGATCCGGAATATATGTTGCTACTTGTGATGTAATGGTTTCTAAATACGAAGACATCAGAGCTACAGAAGTAGTTCCATCTACATCATAATCTCCATAAACCATAATATTCTCTTCATCTGATATTGCTTTTTCTATTCTAGAAACAGCAATATCCATATCTTTCATCAAAAAAGGATCATGTAAATCTTTTAAGGAAGGTCTAAAAAACTGTTTAGCTTGATCGAATGTATCAACTCCTCTTTGAACTAGTAAAGAAGCAATGATTTCATCTACATTAAGTGCTTTTGACAGGTTGGTAATTGCAGTAATATTTGGTTTTGGTCTAAGCGTCCATCTCATTGGCATTATCCTTCCGAAATTATTTAAAAAACCAAAGTACAAAAAACATCGCTACTCGTTCCGGTTTGACATTAGTTTTGTATTTTGGTTTGCTAAAATTAAATTAACTCAAAAAAATATACATACACATGCCATTAGTTACACCTCTATCCGCAGAACATGATATAGAAACCAAAGAATTGGCGGAATTCTTTAACGAAACCTTAGGTTTCTGTCCAAATTCTGTATTGACCATGCAGCGAAGACCAGCCATTTCTAAAGCCTTTATTAATCTTAACAAAGCGGTTATGGCAAATGAAGGTCGTGTAACCTCTGCTCTAAAACGTATGATTGCTTGGGTAAGTAGTAATGCTACAGGATGTAGATATTGTCAAGCGCACGCTATACGTGCTGCAGAACGTTATGGTGCAGAACAGGAACAGTTAGATAATATTTGGGAATATAAAACACACCCAGCTTTTAGTGATGCGGAACGTGCTGCACTAGATTTTTCACTTGCTGCTTCTTTGGTACCTAACAATGTTGATGAGGCTATCAAAACAGAACTTTATAAATATTGGGATGAAGGTGAAATCGTAGAAATGCTTGGTGTGATTTCTTTGTTTGGATATCTAAATCGTTGGAATGACTCTATGGGAACTACCGTAGAAGAAGGCGCTATTGAATCTGGCGAACAATATCTCGGAAAACACGGTTGGGAAAAAGGAAAACACGTATAATATCTATTGAACATATAGGTTTTCTTATCTCTTAAAATATCAGGCCTCACAAATTTCAATAATCTGTGAGGCCTTTTTATGATTGTTTTTAGACAGAAATAATCTTCTCTCGTACTGCTTTAATAATCAATCCCGCAGTGTTTTTTACCTCTAATTTCATCATTAAATTTTTTCGATGGCCTTCTATGGTTCGAACACTCAAAAATAATTCCGCCGCAATTTCTGCCGTCGTAAATTCTTTGGTCACCAACTCCAACACTTCTAACTCTCTAGTAGTAAGATGATAATCTTTTCCAATTACAGGAGGCTTGTTGGACTTATTCTTTAATCCTTTCAGTAACGCCTGAGAAACAAAAGGATTAAAATAAAAACCTTTATCACATACAGATCGTATTGCATCCTCTAATTCTTGTGGATTGGTATCTTTAAGCAAGTATCCATTAGCTCCAACTTCCATCAAATATGATATCATTCGCTCTTCTTTATGCATAGTGAGAATAATAACTTTCATATTTGGATATGACTCTTTTATTTTTAACGTAGCGTCTACTCCATTCATTTCTTCCATTTCTAAATCTAATAGAATCACATCTGGAACAAGTTTATTTAATTTAGCTAATAGATCTTTGCCGCTTACAGCTTCTAAAACCAGTTCTATATTGTCCATTTTATCCAAAAGTGATTTAATCCCTTCTCGAAACAAATTATGATCATCTACTAATCCTAGTTTTATAATTTCCATGGGTATTTATTTAGGTTGTTAAGAGTGCATTTACTATGGTATTTTGAGTAATACTTTCATTCCAGATTTTTCTTCTAAAAAGCTAATGGTTCCTGATAAAATGGACAACCTGCTTTCTATATTTTTTAGTCCTAATCCTTTTCTATATTGAAGCTGTTTTTGATTTAAACCTTTTCCATCATCCTCATAAACAATGATTAATGTCTCTTTTTCATTTTTCATTTCGATTTTTATTTCTGTAGCTTCTGCGTGTTTAAGTGTATTGGTAATTAACTCCTGAATAATTCTATAAAGATTTAGCTCTTTTGTCTTAGATACAGAATATGTGGTGTTATTTATAAAAGAAATATTGATTTTACCAGTGTCTCGTATGGTTTGCACTAAACTATCTATGGCCTCCATAAATCCCAATTTTTCTAATACTACAGGTCTTAAATCTTTAGAAATACTGCGTACACTCTGTATCATATCATCAAAAAAACCACTTATTTTATCTGCTATCGTTGTTAATTCTTCTGGATTTAATTCATGAGTTATTTGACCAATATATAATTTAGTAGTTGTTAACATAGCTCCAACATCGTCATGTAATTCCTTTGCGATTCTGCTGCGTTCTACTTCTTGACTTTGGATAGCCGTTTTTAGTAACTCCTTTTGATAATCTGACTCTGCTTTTTGATGCCTTTTTTGTTGTTCTAATAGTCTTCGCTGATAAATAATAAAAAATACAATCACTGATAGTGATAATAAAAAAATCACTATCATACCAATGATAATAATCTTTAATGCTATGGCTTCTTCGGATTCACCCATAAAGCGATGGTATAAAAAATTGTCAATACAATGTTTACAATAGCATGGAGTCCCCAAACGAGATAACTAGCTTCTGTAGACCCTTGAAACATATTGTTATTAATAAAAAACAGGATTAAGTTACTGGAAAAATAAATTAAAAAACCAGCATTGATCCAAAACATAGGATTGGTTTCCAGCGCATTGTATTTTACTTCCTTTAATAAAGCATAAAAATAACTAAGTGAAAGAAATATTACTATGATACCTAAAAGTGTCGTTACATTAGAATTAAATGTATTTAAATTTTGAAAAAATAGCGTATTTGTTATGGCAAAAACAGTAAATGTAATCCCCAGAATAATAAAAAACTGTTTTGGGAAAATTTTTGACAGTACAATCCTATAGATATTAATAATTAATAGAAACTCAATCACTGCATAAAAATGATAAACTGGTAGATTGTTTATTTTTTGCCGCCAAAGCATATTTGAAATAGATTCTACTATCAATACCAATACTAACAAATACAAAAGACGAATCTGCACCTTATTTAGTTTCTTAAATCTATAAGTTGCCAGTAACAAAGGAATTATCACTATAAAAGACGATACATTCCCTAAAAATTTAAAAAACCCTTCATTCATTAGTAACTAGTTAAACTAATTATTCATTAGGACACGTAGGTGGACAAGGAGTAGAATATTCTATAAAAATCTCTTCATCCGTAAATTCTAACAACGCATGTCTTGATAAAATTTCAGTAATGACTTCACCTACAGGAGTAATTCCTATGACTGGAGTAAACGAAATCATATCTCTTTTATGAAACTTATTCATATCAACTCCGGGATAGAGAATAAATTCCTCAATTTCTCCCAATAAAGAATCATTAATAAGATCGATTATATCAATGTTATCAATTAAGTAATAATTTACTCGCTCTCTTTGTCTTGTTTTTGTATCAACCGCTACAAAAAGATCATCTATCAAATTATCTTCAAGATTGTTCCAATTGGTTAAAATCATCTCTTTAAAAATCCCTGGCACCAATACTCCTCCAGTATCCAGATCTCCTATTGTTCCATTCTGAATTGGCTCTACCGGTTCCTTATATTTTGGAATCAAAGTAAAAAACAAATTGTTGATTGTATCTTCTAGGTCTACTTCTATAATTGGCACAAAAGTGAAATTCTTTTTGTCTTCTACTTCTAATGCCATATGAGTTTTAATTCTTTGAATAGTTTTTCCATCATCTTTAAGGCTATTTAATATAGCAACATCTACAGCATCCATCTGAAAGTAATTAGCTCTAGTATAGTATCCACTAAAGGGCCTACCTTTTGTTTCATTTAGGCGTTGAAAGTGTCTGGCTAACAACAATACTTCTTCCTGTTGCCATCTCTCAATTTTCTCTGCTTGTTCTAAAGTCATTAATTGTTTTGGTTGGATTGCCTGTTCCATTTGTGTGAAAATTTATACGTTAAATTGGTTTATTCCTTTAAAACTAAACAAAAAACACCTTTGGAGCTAATAATGAATGCATTAACAAGTAATAACCATTAAAAAACACGTATTTACCACGTGTTTATTTCGTTGAACCTACCATTAATTTTTTACAAACAGGTAATTCTACGGCATAATTGCAGTAAATACTTAAATATAAAAACAGATACTTATACGCTATTGAAAAACAACCAGTTACAATACTTTTGAATGTAATTAAAAAACACATTAAAGGGTAGCTACTTTTTTGATTACATCGGCGGATTCGAAAAGCCTAATTTTAAACAGAGTAGAGGATTAATAACATAAATCATGGAATTAAAAGAAGCAGTATTAACTCATTTAGATGCAAAACAAACAGGCTCTATTCTGATAAGGTGTGAAGGTGGATACGTAGCCCGTTTTACGTTATCTTATACATTAAATGGCAAGGAGTTTAGTAAACACTCTGGAGATATATCATTAGGAGTGAATAAATCCGAAACTATCCCAGAAGGTGCTACTTCTATTTACTTAAAAGTGGAAGAAAACTGGGCATTTGGATGGTCAACTATTTTTACAAAGAGCTACGATAAGCCCGTAACAGAATGCTATAAGGTGTATGGTACTACCTTAGATCCTAAATACGCAAAAATCTCTTGTTAGTTTTATTAACGATTTTGAAAAAAATCATCTTACACTTCTATAACCATATAGCAACCTTTATCACTGGATTTAGGTTGTTATTTTTTAAAGTAAAATCGAAAACTTTTCCAAAGTAAATAAGCGCTCATAAGTATAATAAGAATAGCCCACATCCAATAAGTACCAAAGGTATTTTCTGCAATAGCCTGCGTATCTGATATCTGAATTGCTCCATCTCTTTCGAACTGTTTTGTAAATAAATAATCCAGCTGAAGATATGTACTTAATGCAGATTGTAAACCTAAAAACAAGATAACAACTACTTCGAGTTTTCTACTCTTAAATAAGGTAATAACAAATAAAAAGATTGCAAAACCACTCATTACAGATACTCCCCAAAAAGATCTAATCCATAATAACAACGAAAGTATCATAACTCCTATTAATACTCTAAGTGCTATCATAGAATTTCTGTGCGATTTTGCAGACATTATTAACAAAGCTCCAATTACAGCTGGTCCTAATAATCCTCCTGCCGCTACTAAGGCATTACCTATAAAAGGAGAAACATAGCTTCCTCCTAAATGGTAGTAAGCAACACCACCTCCATTCTCATAAATTTCTAAATGCTCAAAACTACCTCCTAGTAATACCGCCATAATGCCATGACCCATTTCGTGGAACCAAGTTCCCAATAATCTAAAGGGATATTGAAACCATCCAAAATATGGTAACTGCCATAATATGACTACAACAATAGCCACGATAATTATAGTATAATCGAAACGTTTAGAGATACTTGTAATTTTTAAATTATTTTACAGTTTATAGTATAGAGGCAAAATTTGCAACTTCAAATTCACAAAAATCATTCTTATGAACTCTCCAAAAAACAAATATTTACTTTCTATTCTAGTTTGCTTCCTAACTATTGGTATATATGGCCAGGAAAAAGTTACAGAAGAAACATTTTTTTCAAACAAAAAATCTTCGTCAGAAAAATCCACAATGCCCATATATAAACCCAACTATAAGTTAGATGAACAAATAAAAAACACCCTCATTAATGATACTGATCCTATAATGCCAATATATAAGCCTTATCTTTCTTTAGAATTTAAATCTAAGAATTCCTTAGTGAAGGTTAATTTAAAAACCTTGAAAGAAATCAAAGAAAATTTGAAAAACAATTAAGTCAAATTACCCAAGTCTTTTAGTAAGAGTCTGATCTTTAAAAGAAATTCCACTCCAACCTGTTTTCATAAAATTCCGAATATTTTGGTGGTCAGTTCCTTCAGGGTTTTGCAAAACATTTCTATAATGTTCTCCAAAACAATTCAATGTTTCCTCTACTTCTAAATTGTGAATTTTTGCAAACAAAAATAACTTACAAGAACCAGAGTTTTGTCCAGTTTCATTAGTTACATTTCCATTAATGAAGGATGTAGGCTCAAAACTATAGTGAGCTTCAATAATATCCATAGTATTCTGGAATGTAATTTCTGTAGGATATTTTCTAAGTCTCTTAATAAAATCAGATATATTCATATATTATTTTTTTCCTCCAACGACAATAACTATTTCACCTTTAGGAGGTTTATTTTCATAATGTGATAATACTTCTTGTGCAGTTCCACGAACGGTTTCCTCATGAAGTTTACTTAATTCTCTCGATACAGAAAGCATTCTATCAGCTCCAAAATATTCTACAAAATTACCTAAAGTCTTAATAAGTTTATGTGGAGATTCATAAAATATCATGGTTCTAGTTTCCTCTGCCAATATTTTCAATCGTGTTTGCCTACCCTTTTTTACTGGAAGAAATCCTTCGAAAACAAATTTATCATTTGGCAAACCACTATTAACCAAGGCTGGAACAAATGCCGTAGCTCCTGGTAAACATTCTACATCAATACTATTTTCTACACACGCCCTGGTCAATAAAAATCCAGGATCGCTAATTGCAGGTGTTCCAGCATCACTAATTAAAGCTATATTTTCTCCACTTTGCAACTTTCTAATGACACTATCTATAGTTTTATGTTCATTATGCATATGATGACTTTGCATATGAGTAGTAATTTCGAAATGTTTTAACAATTTACCACTAGTACGGGTATCTTCGGCTAGAATTAAATCCACTTCTTTTAGCACTTTAATAGCTCTAAAAGTCATATCTTCTAAATTACCAATTGGAGTAGGGACGATAAATAATTTGGACATATTTTAGGGTCTTACTTTTTTTCCTGTTGTATATGATATAATAAGGAATATTAATCCTAAAGTTGCGAATAATCCTTGCCCATCATCTTTCATATAATGTGCGGTAAAAGCAAGTACCATATCAAAAAAGAATCCAGCATACGCCCATTCCTTCAACCATTTTATTTTATTAGTAAGAATTACAATAATCCCGCCTATTTTTGCTATCGCCAGAGGAATAACCAGATATGTTGGATAGTCTAGGTTTTCAAAAAAACCTCTTACCATTTCTGTATTTCTAAAGTACATCTGTGCAGAAAACAACATAATTCCGCACATCGCTACCGTGGCAATCCAGTAGATAATTTTCATATAAATAGTTTTATTTTTATTAAGGTTATTAGTAACAAAAGAATGTTAATCCTTACCTAGAATTCATACTTATTAGTTACGATCTCCATAAAACGTTCTTCATACTCTTCTTTTCCTTGCCAATTGTTATAATCAGGCTTTACCATATTTTTAATAAATTGCTTCGCTCCACTTTTACTATTAAGTGTATTTAATTGTGAAAGTACACGATTATAATCTGTAGAACTCCCATCAAACAAATGTTTTATAAAAGCCAATCTATCATTTAATCCAATATTGATTCCCCTTTTTAATTGATCATTTAGTGATTTTGGTTTTTCTTCTACATCATTCATCTTTTCTAAAATAGGCATACTTTGAGGTACTGATCCTATTTCTTCCATATCATTTTTTTCATAAACAGGTTCGGATAAAGAAACATTCTCTTCTGTAAACTTAGGAGCAGGGACAAAAAGATCTTCTGTAACTTTCTCATTAATCTTTTCGATTACGATTTCTGGTTTTTGTTCCTCAATTACTTCAGGTATTGATTCCGCAACTTTATCTTCCAGACTAAACATAGTCTCTGCAACTTCATTTGTTTCTATTTCTTGATCTAAACTAACAATTGGTTTAGGTTTTATCTCATCTGAAACATCCTCTGTATGAGTATCTGATGTATCTGTTACTTCTAAAGCCTCCTTGATACTCCCTATTGTTGGTTGAATATCTGCAAAATGAGACTCTGCAAAATTTAAAACACTTAATTTTTCATATAACAACCTTGCCTCTTCCTGCAATTGTGGTAAGGTAGATCTATCTTTAAGTTGCAATATCCTATGTGCAATACTTATCAATTCTGCTTCCAATTTCTTCTTCATAACTTTCTTATTCGTTTGGGCTATGCTTTTTGTTTTTTAATAAATTTACCTCATCTTTAAAGCAATACCAAAAAGTAAAAATGAAATGAAGGATTATTTCCATTATCATCTTAAAATTCAATTGGTATTATTAAAGAGTAGGGTTTCTTTTAATTGATGCTGAAAAATACAAAATGTTTCTCGAAAATACAGTAAATCATAAAGAGCAATTTGGCTGGATAGAAGTTATCTGTGGTTCGATGTTTTCGGGAAAGACCGAAGAATTGATCCGTAGATTAAAACGCGCGCAATTTGCTAAACAAAAAGTTGAAATTTTTAAACCAGCTATCGATGTCAGATATGATGACGAGATGGTTGTTTCTCATGATGCCAATGAAATTCGTTCTACTCCTGTTCCTGCAGCAGCAAATATTAGAATTCTTGCAGATACTTGTGATGTAGTCGGTATTGACGAAGCACAATTTTTTGACGATGAAATCGTAAGTGTCTGTAACGACTTAGCGAATAAAGGTATTCGGGTTATCGTTGCAGGTTTGGATATGGATTTTAAAGGAAATCCTTTTGGACCTATGCCGGCACTTATGGCTACAGCAGAATACGTAACCAAAGTCCACGCAGTTTGTACAAGAACTGGTAATCTTGCTCAATTTAGTTATCGAAAATCTAAAAAAGATGATTTAGTACTACTTGGCGAAACTGATGAATACGAACCTTTAAGTCGTGCAGCTTACTATAAAGCTTCTTTAAAAGAAAAAGTAAAACAAATAGAAGTTACCGATCCCAAAGAATTATCTGAAAATTCTAAAAAATCTGATGAGTAAAGTAAAAGAAACAATTCTTGAAATTAATCTGACTCATCTTACTCATAATTACACATACTTAAAAAGTAAGCTTGATTCAAAAGTTAAATTGTTAGCTGTAGTAAAAGCTGCAGGATATGGAAGTGATGCTGTAACAATAGCAAAACATCTGGAAAAAATAGGTGCTGATTATTTTGCTGTTGCTTATGTTTCAGAAGGAATTATTTTACGAAAAGCAGGAGTAAAAACACCTATATTAGTACTACACCCACAACCCATAAATTTTTCAGCACTAATTGAATATAATTTAGAACCTAGTGTATATAGTCCAAGAATTATACAAGAATTCATAAAGGTTGCAGAAGCGGAAAATCAAAAAGATTATCCTGTACATGTTAAGTTTAATACGGGTTTAAATCGATTAGGTTTTTGGGAGAATGATGTAGATTATATAATGAGTTGTTTACATCAAACCAACGCTATTAAAGTAAAATCGCTATTCTCTCACCTTGCAGCAAGTGAGGATCATAATGAGAAAAAGTTTACAGTGAGTCAAGTCAACTCATTTCAGAAAATAAGCTCAGACATTATTAATAAGTTAGGTTATAAACCTATACTTCATCAATGTAATACCTCAGGAATATTGAATTATCCCGAAGCGCATTTTGATATGGTTCGTGCCGGAATAGGATTATACGGTTATGGGAATGATGCAGATTATGATACTCATTTAAAACCTATAGCATCCCTTAAGTCGATTATCTCACAGATTCATACACTAGAGCCTGGTGAAACTTTAGGATACAACAGAGCTTTTGTTTCTAATGGCTATACCAAAACGGCAACTATACCAATCGGTCACGCGGATGGAATCGGAAGACAATATGGAAATAGGAAAGGTTTCTTTATTGTAAACGGAAAAAAAGCTTTTATCCTTGGAAATGTCTGTATGGATATGATAATGATTGATATCACAGACATTGATTGTAAAGAAGGAGATGAAGTAATTATATTCGACAACATTTCTTCTGCATCTATAATTGCTGAAAGTGCAGGAACAATTTCTTATGAACTCCTTACAGCTATTTCTCCAAGAGTAAAACGTGTTATTATCGGTAATAATTGAATTTGATCGAATTTACAGTCTATTTTTTTTAACACTTTTTTAAATATTGATTTATTTTTTACGTATTTTGTTATCAATAATACTAACTAAAATAAAATAATCATGCTTAAAGAATTTAAGGAATTTATAATGACAGGTAATGTCGTTGAATTTGCTGTCGCTGTTATCATGGCAACTGCAATTGGTGGCGTTGTCAAAGGTTTTGTATCCAATATTGTAATGCCTGTTGTAGGTTATTTCTCAGGAGGAATGGACTTTAGCAGTAAAAAAATCATTCTTCAAGAAGCAGTTGTAGATGCTACAGGTGCCATAACTACCGCTGAAAACGCAATAACTTATGGAGCTTGGATTAATACCATTATTAATTTAATCATTGTTGGATTCGTAATGTTTATGATTGTTAAAGCATATAATAAAACTAAGAAGCCTGTAGAAGAAGCTCCTGCTGAACCAGCTGGACCAAGTCAAGAAGAGTTATTAGCAGAAATAAGAGATCTACTTAAAAAGTAACACCTAATCTTATTATTAAATGAATTATCTATAGCTACCGCTATACTACATATTCTAACTAAACCACTCAAGAAATTGAGTGGTTCTTTTTTACAATTTGTTTTATATATAACAAATTGTTTAAATTAATATTATTTTATTAAAAAATATAAAACTGTTATAAATAATCAGCACATTTGCTGGAATCTAAAAAAAAGACCGATTTTTGTGTCTATAAAAGTCATTAATAAATTAAGCAGATGAAAGTAGCTGTTGTTGGTGCCACTGGATTGGTAGGTACTGTAATGTTAAAAGTATTAGAAGAACGTAATTTTCCAGTAACAGAATTAATTCCTGTTGCCTCAGAAAGGTCTATTGGAAAAAAAATATCGTATAAAAGTCAAGAGTTTTCTGTTGTTGGTTTAACTACAGCTATAGAAATGAAACCTGATGTAGCTTTGTTTTCTGCCGGTGGAAGTACTTCTCTAGAATGGGCTCCTAAATTTGCAGATGCTGGGATCACGGTAATCGATAACTCTTCTGCCTGGAGAATGGATCCAACCAAAAAGTTGGTTGTACCAGAAATTAATGCTAAAGATTTAACTAAAGAAGATAAAATTATAGCCAACCCTAATTGTTCTACTATACAACTAGTAATGGCACTAGGACCGTTACACTCATCATACAAGATAAAACGTGCTATTATTTCTACCTACCAATCCATTACCGGAACAGGAGTAAAAGCTGTTCAACAATTAGAAAATGAATACGCTGGAGAAAAAGGTGAAATGGCTTATCCTTATCCAATCCATCGTAATGCAATTCCACATTGTGATGTGTTCCAGGAAAATGGTTATACAAAAGAAGAGATGAAATTGGTTAATGAGACTCAAAAAATTCTTGATGATCGAACTATTGCAGTTACCGCCACTGCTATTCGTATTCCTGTTGTTGGTGGACATAGTGAAAGTGTAAATCTAGAATTTGAAAACGAGTTTCAGGAAAATGAAGTTCGTCAAATCTTAAATAACACTTCTGGAGTTACAGTACAAGATAACCCAGATACTAATACATACCCAATGCCCATTTATGCGGAAGGGAAAAATGATGTTTTTGTAGGTAGGATCAGAAGAGATCATTCTAGAGAAAATGCATTAAACATGTGGATTGTAGCAGATAACCTTAGAAAAGGAGCCGCTACAAATGCAGTACAAATTGGAGAATATTTAGTAGAAAATAATTTAATCGGCTAATAACCAACCACTATTATAAAAAGCCCTTGTTATATCAAAGAAATAACAAGGGCTTTCTCATTTTTATTAGATTAGAAATACATCTATTCTCTTACTCTTGGTACATACATATGTTTTCCTAAAAACAAAGCGTTCATAAATAAACGATTCGTTCCATACCAAGAACCTCTAAAATTAGGGTTATCTGCAAATAAAATAACTCGGCCACTTCCTATAGGACTTACAACAAGTGAAGCAGAAGGTTTTAGATAATGTTCATAATTATCAATCGATATATACCCGTCAATATGGGCATTTTTAGTATATTTTGCCACCGTAGCATACGGATTCTTACTTGGCGAAATAAATACTTCATTATTTTTATATACAGGTAATGAATTGTCTCGATATCCAAAACCTAATGGATGGGTAGTATCAAGATCCACCTCAAAAATAGCACCTCCTACTTGCTCTCTCCCAATATTTTCTCCAGCATCTACATATGGTAATCGTTTTACAATTTTATTCTTAGAAGTATCTTTTTCTTTTTTGGTTAATTGTTCTTTAACGATTTTTTTATCAATAGCCCATTTAGAAGCATTTGCAATAGTTATCAGCGTATTTCCGTGAGAAACCCATTCCTTTATTCTTTTTTGTTGTAGAGAATCCAATTGATAATATCTTCCGGACACCATGACTAGCGTATTATATTCTTTTAATGGAATACCATTAAACCTATTCATTCTTAATTTAGTTATTGGCATATGAATTCTGGTATCTAGCAAATGCCATACTTCTCCTGCCTCATAAGAATTAATACCTTCTCCAATTAACAACAATGCTTTAGGTGTTTCTAATTTTCTAAAATTACCACTTCCTAAGTCAATTCCCGATGAACTAAATCCTGTATTAGTACTAAAAATAGGTACGTTAAATTTTTCTTGGGCTGTTTTTACAATAGCAAACACCTCATCAATATCTTTTTTCTGCTTACTTACCGGAACTAAAATACTTCCGTAATTAAAGCTTTTATTTCCTTCTGAAGTAATAATACTAAACGGTTTAAATGCAGAAGCAACTAACAATCCTTTTGATTGCATGTAATACAATGCCGCCGGTGCATTATAATCATCCCAATTCATAATATATGCATAATCGGACTTAGATACTTTAGAAACGATGGTTATCTCTTTTGTAGATGTTATTTCTTGCCCTAAATCAATAGATTTTAACCCTTTATATTTCATGTTATAAAAATTGGCTACACTCCAAGCAGAAGCATCATAAAAAACACTATCTCGATATTTGTTGTATGTTTCAAATACCGTTTGAACCATTCTTTTTTGTGCTTGTTTTACAGGAACTACATATTTATTTCCTTTTTTATAAACCTTTATTTTATGTAGTAATAATTTATCTATAAATGCTTTATTTCTATTATTATCATATGCATCTCCAAATTCATAACCAGCAAAATTATTTTTAGCAACCCCAGATTCCGATGATTTAAAAAAGTCCTGCTGATACTTTCGTAACCTAGCTTTATTTTCTACTGCAGCTTTTACTGTGGCTATACTAGAAACATATTGATTACGAATTGTAAAAGGAAACGAGATTGTTCCGTAATCAGTATCTTGTAAATGTCCTCGAGAACTAGCTTGCTCAAACAATAATGCTAGTGCTCCTTGAAGATCCGGGTATGACGACCCGTAACCTGGATATGTCCCGTCAAATGCCTCTTTTGTAAAATAAAAAGATCCAATATTATCCAATGCTTTCGAAAAATAAGGAGCAAACAAATTGTTTAAATCTTCATAATTCTCTTTTGGCATAATAGGATCTAAAGAACCAATAGGTTTCATTGGCTCAAAAAAGTATGTGCTATTCGTTCCCATTTCATGAAAATCAGTAACCACATTAGGATACCATTCGTGATACCATTTTAATTTTCCTCTACTCTCAGGATTAATAGCTAATAACCAGTCTCTATTAAGATCAAACCAATAATGATTAGTTCTCCCACGAGGCCATCCTTCATTATGTTCTGCATCATATTTGTCACTAACCAACGGACTTCCCTTAAATTGATTTGCCCATTGCGTATGTCTATCTCGACCATCTGGATTAATCGTAGGGTCAATAAATACAATTGCATTATCAAGATATGTTTTTACTTCGGAACTATTAGAAGCAACAAGCGTATATGCGGTTAGCATAGCCGCCTCAGCACCAGAAGGCTCATTTCCATGAACATTATAACCTAGTTGAACAAAAATAGGTATGCCATTATAATTCGTTGGGTTAGCCAAAGCATCAGTAAATGCAAGATGTTGTTTTTTTATACTTGGTAAACTGCCAATGTTTTCTGGTTTAGAAATAGTAAGTATTACTAATTTTCTGTTTTCATGAGATTTTCCGTAGTTCTCTATAATGGCTCTATCTGATATTTCAGCCAGCTTAGTTAAGTATGCTACAATTTGATCATGACGTGTGTGTTGTTCTCCAATAGGATATCCAAGAAATTCTTCTGGTGTCGGTATTTCAGAATTAAAAGGAGCCTTATCCTTAAAAAAATAATCTTGTCCTACAATAGATGATATAGAGAACAAAGAGATTAAGGAAGAGAGTATGAAAAGTTGTGTGATCTTCATTAGAAATAAGATTAAAAAAGTTAGGTCAATCAGTTAGTTTTCAGAAGCCGTAAGATATTTTTTTAGCTTCAGTTTTTAATAACATTTGTAAGGTTTTTAACATTTAGCCCTCTAATAAATCACTTAATCATAAAAAAACAAACAATGAATACTAAAATAATTTTAGCCTTAAGAATCCTATTAGGTATCTTATTAATCGTTTTTGGAAGTAATAAATTTATAGGATTTTTACCTGATTTTGAATTTACAAATCCAGATGCAGGAATTCTATTTGGAGCTCTTGCAAATAGTTATATTCTAAAAACAGTTGGTCTTATTGAAATAATTGTCGGATTGCTATTAGTAAGTAATAAAGCAGTACCATTTGCACTGGTATTGATGGCTCCTATTTCTGTCAATATCATCCTATTTCACGCTACCCTTGATCCAGCTAACATAGGTCCTGGAGCATTTGTTTTTCTCGCAAATGCGTTCTTGATTTACAAAAATTGGAATACTTTTAAAAGTCTGTTTCGATAAACTACTTCTAAAACATTACTGGTATAAAAGTAAAATTTTTCGTTTCTTAGAGGACAGAAAATTCCGACTGCTCTACGAAAATGATCAACTGAGTTGCTAAACCCCAAAGCAACGCTCTAAATGTGTAATAGCTATCTGATCATTGCTAGAGCAGTCTTTTTTTATGCTTTATTTAGCACTTTACAGTTATAAGTTTTGATAATTTTGTAAACTACTTTATTTGGTTTTTATAAGTATTGCCAAAATAAAAACGAATAATTAATACTTAATTATTTATCTATAAAATTTAACTCATCATGAAAAAAACTCTTTTAATACTATTTTTGTTAGCATCTATAATAGGATGTAAAAATGAAACAAAAATAGAAACTGCTAAAACAATTATTCCTTTGAATTATCCAGAAACTAAAAAAGTAGATACTGTAGATACTTATTTTGACACTGAAGTCAAAGATCCTTACCGATGGTTAGAGGATGATCGTAGTAAAGAAACTGAAAGTTGGGTAGCTGAACAAAACAAAGTAACTTTTGGATATCTAGATAGTATTCCATTTAGAGATCAATTAAAAAATCGTTTATCGGGATTATGGAATTATGAAAAAGTTGGCTCACCATTTAAAGAAGGTGATTATACCTACTTCTATAAAAATGATGGTTTACAAAATCAATATGTAATATATAGATTCAAAAACGAAGGAGATGAACCTGAAATATTTTTGGATCCTAATACTTTTAGTGACGATGGTACAACTTCACTTGGTGGTGTTAGTTTTTCTAAAAATGGAAAACTTTTAGCTTACTCTATTTCTGAAGGTGGTAGTGACTGGAGAAAAGTCATTGTTAAAAATGCAGAGACTAAAGAGATTATAGAAGATACTCTTGTAGATATCAAATTTTCTGGAATGTCTTGGCGAGGAAATGAAGGTTTCTATTATTCCAGCTATGATAAACCTAAAGGAAGTGAGCTTTCTGCAAAAACAGATCAGCATAAAGTATATTATCATAAACTTGGTACAGCTCAAAAAGAAGATCAACTAATTTTTGGAGGTACACCAGAAGAAAAACATCGATATATAAGTGGACGTGTAACAGAAGACGATAAGTATTTAATTATCTCTGCTAGCACCTCTACTTCTGGAAATAAATTATTTATAAAAAACTTAACTAGTAATAATGATAAACTAGTTACTATTTTAGATAATACTGAAAGTGATACCTATGTAATTGAAAATGTGGGCTCTAAATTATATCTAGTTACAAACCTACAAGCTCCTAATCAAAAAATTGTAACGGTTGATGCATCTAATCCGACACCAGAGAACTGGAAAGATTTTATTCCCGAAACAGAAAATGTACTAAGCCCAAATACAGGTGGAGGTTACTTTTTTGCAGAATATATGGTAGATGCGGTATCCAAAGTATTACAATACGATTATGAAGGAAAATTAGTGCGCGACGTAGAATTACCAGGAGTGGGAAGTATTGGTGGTTTTGGATCGAAAAAAGAGGATAAAGAATTATACTATTCTTTTACTAATTATAAGACCCCAGGAAGCATTTATAAATATGATATTGCAAATGGGACTTCAGAATTATACCGTAAACCCAAAATAGATTTTAATCCTGAAGATTACGAAAGCAAACAGGTTTTCTATAACTCCAAAGATGGCACTAAAATTCCAATGATCATTACACATAAAAAAGGAATTGAACTAACAGGTAAAAATCCAACTATCCTATATGCATATGGAGGATTTAATGTTAGTCTAACTCCGTCTTTTAGTATTACGAATGCAGTATGGATGGAACAAGGTGGAGTTTATGCAGTTCCTAACCTAAGAGGTGGTGGAGAATATGGAAAAAAATGGCATGATGCAGGAACAAAAATGCAAAAGCAAAATGTATTTGATGATTTTATTGCAGCTGCAGAATATCTAATAGAAAATAAATATACATCCAGCGAATATCTTGCCATAAGAGGAGGATCTAACGGAGGATTATTAGTGGGAGCAACCATGACGCAGCGACCTGATTTAATGAAAGTAGCTCTTCCAGCTGTTGGTGTAATGGATATGCTACGTTACCATACCTTTACTGCCGGTGCAGGATGGGCTTATGATTACGGAACTGCGGAAGATGACCAACAGATGTTTGAATATCTAAAAGGATATTCTCCAGTGCACAATGTAAAAGAAGGAGTATCATATCCTGCAACATTAGTAACTACGGGAGATCACGATGATCGTGTAGTACCTGCACACTCATTTAAATTTGCCGCAGAATTACAATCAAAACAACAAGGTACTAATCCAACCTTGATACGAATCGAAACAAATGCAGGTCACGGAGCTGGTACGCCGGTTGCTAAAACAATAGAGCAATATGCTGATATTTTTAGCTTTACATTATACAATATGGGATATGAAGTTTTACCCGAGCAAGTAAACGACAATGTAAAAGGATAATTTTTTATAATTAAAATTAAAAGATCCGTTTTCTAAAAAGAGACGGATTTTTTTATTGAAGTTATTTATATTTGAAATATGCTTACAGTAAAAAATGTTTCCTTTGCCTATAATACCATTCCGGTTTTAAAAAATATCAATTTTACCATTGAAAAAGGAAAACACGTTGCACTTATTGGAGCAAGTGGTTGCGGAAAAAGCACCTTGTTAAAAATAATTTACGGACTCTTAGACACAAACCAAGGAACGTTATTCTGGGATGATCAAGAAATATTAGGCCCTGCTTATAACTTGGTTCCAGGACAAGAAAATATGAAATTCTTATCTCAAGGCTTCGAACTACAAGCATATAGAACAGTTTCTGAAAATATAGGACAATATCTATCCAATTTTGAACCTGAATTAAAAATTGGTCGTGTTAATGAGCTTTTAGAAATAGTAGAAATGTTACCATTTTCGGATACCAAGGTTGAAAACTTAAGCGGTGGCCAAAAACAACGTGTGGCATTGGCAAAAGCATTAGCTAAAAGACCTGAATTATTACTATTAGATGAACCTTTTGGTAATATTGATAACTTCAGACGTAGTTCCCTAAGAAGAAATCTTTTTACGTATCTAAAAAGAAATAAGATCACTAGTATCACTGCTACTCACGATAAAACTGATATACTTTCTTTTGCCGAAGAAACAATTGTAATCCACAATGGAGAGGTTATCAGTAAAGGGAATACAAAAAATATTTATAATAATCCAGAAAACTATTACATTGCATCACTTTTTGGCGAAGTAAATCAATTACCGATCAATACTTTTTTACCAGATTTTAATAACGATCAAACAATCCTATTATATCCTCACGAATTACAAATTGTCGAGAACTCTGATATAAAAGTCAGGGTAAAAAAGTCCTATTTTAATGGAAATCATTATCTAATTGAAGCTATTTTTAATAATAAAATTATTTTTATTGAACACCCATACGCAATAGAAAATTCTAAAGAAGTAGCGATACATGTCTCTGAAAAAACACTTACTTCTAGAACAAAAAATATTTAGTCTAAGACTATCAAATTCAGAGCTTAAAAATAGTATCCTGAATACTTGATCGAACCAGATCCTACGTAGACTAATTAATCCTCTACGGATTCTATTTAATTACATTTTGATTCCCTCTATTAAGATATCTTTAAAGTTGGTGTTTTTTATATATATCACCGATAATTATTGTTATCTTTTAAAATATTAACCCTTAAAACCAATATACCATGAAACGTAAACTATTTATTTTAAAGTTTTTAGCACTTTTATTTGTCGTCAATATTTCAATAGCCCAACAACCAAGCCCAACCAATAGTTCTAAAGCCAATGTCGAAGATACGGGTTGTACTGGTCAAGATACTTTTGACCAAGGTGTGAGAATTGTTCCTAATGCAAATTCGTGGAAAGATAGTTATCAAGCAAATGGCTTTTGTTTTTGTAAATCCTCTTTTGATCACGGTGTTGGCAATTTCAAAATTGATATTAATGGACAAGGCAGAAATATTAAAGATATCTGTGATGAGCTTAAAAAACACCCTAGTTATAGAGATTTAGCAAATGGAGATCCCAGATATAATACAATACAATGTGGCAACGAACCCGGGCATGATGACGCCATTACTATACAAGGTAAGAGAATTAAAGATGAAAAAGTATGTCCTGGTCGTGTAGACCAAGGTAGCAAAGGGTGTCAATGTAAAGGGCCTAAATTTGATATGGACTGGTTAAGTTCTAGACCTCGATTTGGAGGTGATGGAGACGGAAACGGAGACAACACTGGTCCTAACACTTCATTCACAACTCCATCAAACAATGCATCTTTTTCGGCTCCTGCAACTATAGAGGCTATTGTGACTGCAACTGACAGTGACGGTGTTAGTAACGTACGATTATATCTTAATGATTCTTTTATCAGACAAGAAAATGTTAGCCCTTATACTTGGAATAACAATAATCAAGATAACGCCTTAAAGAATCTTGGCGAAGGAAATTATACGTTAAGAGCTGAAGCAACAGATAGTAAAGGAGCTAAAACCACTAAAACGATCTCTTTTACCGTTGGAAATGATAACGGAACGGATGATTTTGTAACTATACTTGGGCAAAGTATTAATAAATATGTAAGCTCCGAAGGAGGTACGCGAACCATGCAAGCCAACAGAAACAATGCTGGTACAGATGAACAATTTATTATGGAATCTGCCGGAAACGGAACAGTGAGTTTTAAAGGAAGTAATGGAAAGTATGTAAGTTCAGAAAATGGAGGAAAGCCTATGAACTGTAACAGAAATGCAGTTGGGTCTTGGGAAAAATTTACTTTAGAGTCTTTGGGAGGTGATCTTTATGCGATCAAAGGAAATAATGGTAAATACGTAAGTCATGAAAATGGAAACAAGGCCATTAATTGCAATAGAAATGCCATCGGAGCCTGGGAAAAATTTGTAATTAGCGGTCTAAATCCAAATAGAATAAACGAAATAGTAAAAGGGAGTAAAGCATCTTATTCTATAAGTGTATATCCAGTTCCGTTGACTTTAGATAATGCTAGCATTACAATCTCACTACCTCAAAAAGTTTCTTATTCTTCTATAGAAATTATAGATCTAAAAGGAAACAGTATCGCTAAGAAAAATACTGGAGCTATGGAATCTGGAACTAAATCAATCTCACTAGATGACATGGGAAGAAGTATGCATTCTAGTGGACTTTACATTATCAAAGTACAATTGGATAATACTGTAATAACTAAGAAAATAGCGAAACAATAATCTTAGTTACTTTTATAAATATCTTAAACGGATGATCAAAAAATGATTATCCGTTTTTTTTATTCATTTTCTGTATACTTCATCATCTTCATTTCAGCACCATCAAAGATTGCATATGTATAATGTATGATCCAATCTCCTAAGTTTGTATATTTAGATTTATCATTTAGGTTTATTTCCATTGGAAGGTGTCTATGACCAAAAACAAAATGATCTGTATGTTTTATCTCTAATTTTCGTTTACAGTATTGTACTAACCACTCATTCTCTTCTCCAAGAAAAGTGACATCCTCGTCTCCAGAAATCAATTTGTTTTTTACAGAAAGATATTGTGCTAATTTTACTCCTAAATCCGGATGTAACCAACGAAAAAACCATTTTGCAACAGGGTTTGTAAATACTTTTTTCATTCGTTTATATCCTTTATCACCAGGACCTAATCCATCACCATGACCAATAAGAAATGTAGTTTCATTAAAAGTAAATTCTTGTGGCTTATGAAATACCGGAATATTCAATTCTGCTTCGAAATATCCATTCATCCAGAGGTCATGGTTTCCGACAAAATAATAAACCGGGATTCCGGCATCAGTAATTTCTGCAAGTTTCCCTAAAGTTCTTGTAAAACCTTTCGGAATTACTGTTTTATATTCGAACCAAAAATCAAAAAGATCTCCTAATAAAAATATAGCCCCTGCATCTTCTTTAACCTCATCTAACCATTTTACAAATTTTTGTTCTCTAGGAAAACTTTTTTCTTGAGTTGGCGCTCCTAAATGATTGTCAGATGCAAAGTATATTTTTTTACCTTCGGATAAACTTATCTTTTTCATTAATTTCTATAGATACTATGAAGTGAAAAAATATTCGTTATTCATCATTATCTGATGCATACCACTCTGCATAAGAAGTTTCTGTTTCTTGGAGCTTTAAGGAGTGTAATTTTATCGTTTCAGGAAGTTTAGCTTTTATTTTAGCAGCGAAATCGATGATCATATTTTCAGTAGATGGCTGATAATCCACCAAAATAACATGATGTCCTCTTTTTTCTAACTCCTGGGCTAATTCTAAGTGCGGGGTATTTTTGTTAAAAATAGTAGCATGATCAAATACATCTTCTATATCCTTCTTTACTATTCTCTTTAGATCTCCAAAATCCATAACCATTCCTAACTTTACATGAGATGTATCTGTAATCGGTTCTCCTATTACAGTTACACTTAACTTGTAGCTATGTCCATGTAGATTTTTACATTTACCATCATATCCATACAGTGCATGCCCTGCTTCAAAAGTAAACTTCTTGGTAATTCTAATCTTACTCATTTTTTGATCAAACTTTTTTGCAAAGTTAGTGAAGATTATTTTCTATTTTATTTTAAAACGTAAATAAGAGCTATTTACTAGTGATTGCTTGTAAATGTCCTGTACCCCAATTTGCCATTTCATTGAGTACAGGAGCCAAACTTTTACCATAATCAGATAAACAATACTCCACACGTGGAGGGACTTCGGGATAAATCTTTCTTATTATAATACCATCAGTTTCTAACTCTCGTAATTGCTGTGTCAGCATTTTCTGAGTAATAGTTCCCAATCTTTTTTTTAATTGACCAAAACGCAGTATTTCATTGTTTTGCAATTCCCATAAAATACCAGGCTTCCATTTACCTCCAATAACACTAAGTGTTGTCATTACTGGGCATTTTATCGGACCCTCACATTCTTTTTTTGATAAAAAACTCATAAAATTCAATTTTTAAAATACTGATAATCAATATTAGTATATAAAAAGAAACTACTGCACTTTTATGTACCTACTTGCACTAAGATACTAATGTATTTACCTTGTTACAAAAAAGATCATCATTATGTCAACTTATTTTATTACTGGTGCTACAGGTACTATAGGAAAAGAAGTAGTAAACAACCTACTTACTAAAAAAGAACATATAATTGCAGGTACTCGAAATACCCAAAAAGTCAAAGACATTTTTGAAAATTCGGTTACTGGAGCGTACTTTGATTATGAGGATAAAGCATCATATCAGGAAGTTTTGCAGTCAGATGGAATTTTCTTATTAGGCCCTCCATTAAACCCTAGGCTCTATGAATTACTAGAACCTTTTGTTGATTATTTACAGGATAACTATAACGGACGACTCATATATTTATCGGGGAATGGAATGGAAAATCTTGAAGAATTACCTTTTCATAAAAAAATGGAAGAAAAGCTAAGGGGTTCTTCTTTAGATTGGAATATCGTTCGTCCTGGATTTTTCATGCAAAATTTCGGTAACTATGAGCGAGAAAATATTCAAGATCGTAATATTATTTTTTCTCCTGCAGGAGAAGGTAAATCATCCTTTGTTTCTTCTAGAGATGTTGGAAGTGCCATCGCTGAATTACTTACAGATCAGAATAGAGTTAAAGAAACTCATATACTTACAGGAGCAAAAGCCTATTCTCATTTTGATGTTGCCTCTATGCTAAGTGACCTATTAGAAAGAGAAATCACATATCCAAATCCAGATGAAAACACCTATAAAGAGGTGTTAAAAGAATCTGGTGCTCCAGATTTCATTGCGGATTATATGATTCCTGTTTACGGAATGATTAAACAAGGGAAAGTAAGCGAAGTAACAACAGCTATAAAAGATCTAACAGGACAAGAACCCGAAAGTTTAGAAGCAGTTTTAAAAAGAGATTTCTTATAAAAATCAAATGTATAAATATCGGGATGCTTACATCCTGATATTTATCTTCTCTTTCTTTTATTATAAAAGTAAACTACTACTAATATGATTCCCAGAATTAAGAATAGTCCATTTCCTCCTAAAAAATTTAAAATATCCATTTGTTTTATTTTTTGAATTTTTTTAATGCTTCTTTTGTAAAATCAGAAAGCACCAACTCTCCAGAAACAGCAGCTCTTTCAATTAATAACTCATCCCAATGACTTGTTCCTTTCCAATTTACTTCTTTCATTTTTTCAGTAGCTCGTGGATTATAACTAGCTAATTTTTCGGCAAACAATTGTACCTCTTTATCCAATTCTGTTATCGTTTCAAAAACTCTAGTAAATAGCCCTTGATCTTTTGCCCAATAGGCATTTTTCCATTGAGAAGCATCCCAAGCTAGTGCTTCGAAAGCCGCTAATCCTATTTTTCTTGATACAGCTGGTTCTATTACAAACGGTCCTATCCCAATCGTTAATTCACTTAACTTAATAGAAGCTGCTTCTGTAGCCATACAATAATCGCAAGCAGAAGCTAATCCAACTCCTCCTCCAACAGTTTTTCCTTGTATTCTGCCAATGATTGGTTTTTTACATCTTCTCATAGCATTAATTACATTGGCAAATCCGGAAAAGAACTTTTTTCCATCCTCTAAATTTGTAATTGATACAAGTTCATCAAAAGAAGCCCCCGCGCAAAAAGCTTTTTCTCCTTCCGATTTTAAAACAATCACATAAATTGATGCATCATCAGATAAAATATCAATAGCTTTTGTTAATCTTTCTAATAATTCTGATGGAAAAGAATTACTAGACGGATGTCCAAACTCTATGGTTGCAATATGATTATCCGAATGTGTATATAAACTTCCGTTAGTTCTTGTAGTAGTCATTAAGCTAGATTTTTGATAAAAATAAATAATATTTTAGACTCTCATTCTACATTCTTAACCACAATATAAAACCCGTATTTTCACGGGTTTACGTTTTTTAATTGATAAATTATATTTGGTTTATGGAAAAAAAGTATTTAGAAAAATTTAGATTAGTAGCTTTTCTAATCTGTTTATACGTCATTATCGTGATGGTAATTATGAAATTTGCATTTTAAACATTTGCTAATGGATAATACTTATTCCTAAACTTAATAACCAAAGCTACCCCTCTAAATAACATCCAAACTGAAATTGCAATCCATATTCCATAAAGTTTCCAATCAAAATATCTAGCAATAAATAACATTGGTATAAAACCGAAAAAAGTAGATCCTACTAATACATTTCGTAAAAAACCAGTTTCTCCCAACCCTTTGAATATTCCATCACCTACAAATGCTAACGCATTAATTGGCAAAGCGATTACAACTAAATAAAAGAAACCTGTAAATACATTTAGTACCTCCGGATCCTTAGTAAAGATCAAACCTAATCGTTCGGGAATTAGTAACGAAATTCCTCCTAAGATACAAGCTACAATAACTCCATAAATATTCACTTTCTTAGCCATCGAAACAAGGTTGGTATAGTCTTTTGCCCCTAATAATCTCCCTCCTAAAATATTACCAGCACCTCCATATCCATCAATAAAAAATGCAAAGAACAACCATAATTGTATCGCAATACTATGAGCCGCGATATAGTTTGTTCCTAAGCTTGTCGCTTCTCTTACTGCCAAAAGTAATGTAGTATTTAATGCAAGAGAACGAATGAATAGATTTCCACTCATTACCAAAAAACGTTTCATCTCTGAGTGCCAAAGTTTTTCTAATCGCAATGACACCTCCGTTTTTTTAAGTAATAATACTAATGACAAAACAGCCATTAAAATCTGAGAGAATAGGCTTGCCCATGCTGCTCCTTCGAGATACATTGGTTCTAAAAAACCTTGTATTCCATAAACTAAAACAAAATCCAATATAATATTTGCTACAACTCCAATAATGGCAATAATCATCGGCCAATATGTGTTTTGTAATCCTCTAAAAATTCCAAAAATTGCAAATACAAAAAGGGATAATGGAAAGCCCCACACTCTAATACTATAATAAGAAATACAATAATCCAATACCAATCCTTCTGCTTTTAGAAGAATAAAAATTTCTTTAATAAAAGGAACGGTGGCTAAAAGAATGGTAATACTCAATCCAATATTAAAAAGAATTGCTTGTGCAGGTAGTGTCTTTACCTCATCCAATTTTCCTGCTCCCAAATATTGTGAAATAATAGCAGAAATTGCTGCTCGAGTTTGTGCTAAAACCCATATCAACATAGAAAGAAATGAACCAACGATTCCTACAGCAGCAAGGGATTCTGTTCCATTTATTGGAATATTACCAACAATTGCAGTATCTGTAGCTGATAATACAGGCTCTGCAATTCCAGCAATGATCGCAGGAATTGCCAATCGGTTTATATTTTTAAAACTTATAACACTGCTCACAATACAAGTTCATAACAATAAAAGGGGTGTTCACTTTGTTTAGGGAAGAAAATATTTCCTAATTTCCTATATCCTCTAGTTTCATAAAATTTTTGATTTCTTTTATTCTCACTAAATGTATCTAGACGAACTGATACATAGTTATTATTTTTTGCGTAAGCTTCTGCCCAACTCATTAGTTCCTGAGCATATCCTTTACCCCAATAATCAGGATGTACAGCTAATCTATGTATATAGATATTATTTTTATTCTCGGTAATCCATTCGATCGGTATATATTCATCATCCATCAATTCAGTAATTACAATAATTCCTTTAATCAGATTTTCTTCTTCTAAAAGATATAACTCTTGTAATTCAATGTCTTTTTCGAAACGTGATCGAGTAGGGTAGTGTTCATTCCATTGATAAATTTCTTTTGCTATCATAGCCCTAGCGCAAGATTGAGTTAATTTATGAATAGCATCTAAATCAGAAAGTGTAGCTTTACGAATCATACTTTTTTACAAATGCCAAAAATACAAACTATTCCTTCTAAGAAAACGACTTATAGTATAACAAAACATCATTTTATATAAACTTTAAGAAAAGAAATAATAACCCGTATATCTTCAACCTATCAAAAGAGAGATTTACTGCTCAAAAATTGTAATTTTGCATCCTGACACACAAATTAAGCTTAGAAATGAAAAATATTCTTGTTCCTTTAGGACTATCAGAAAACTCTGTAAGTATAGCACGACTTCAATATGCAATTGATTTTGCAAAAGAACTAGGAGGAACCATTTACGCCGTACAGGTTTTTAAAGAACTACCTAGATCTGGTAGTCTCCCTTCGGTAAATGAAACACTAAAAAATATTTCGGTTACAACAATTGAAGAAAAATTTGCTCAAGTAGAAAAAAAAGGTATATCAGTCATTGCCCTTCCGCTAGAAGGTGATCTCTTAGAAGCTATTCCAGAATTTAATCTAAAACACTCTATAGATTTAATTGTTCTAGGTTCGGAAAGCCATGATATCAAAAATTCTTATTTCCTTGGAGAGACCTCTGGAAGTTTACTAAAGAAAACAGAGATACCTGTATTAATTGTTCCCGAGAATTATGTTTTTCAGCCAATCAATAGGACATTAATGGCTATAAAATCAGGAGTCATTAAAAAGCAAAAAACATTGAACCCTATAAAAGAAATTCTAAGTGCTTTTGATTCAGAAATAAAATTACTTCAGGTTAAAACAAAAGAATTTTTGCCCGAAGACGCAGAATTTCAGAAAGATTTAGCAGAAATTATAACATCCTATAAATCTTCAGAAAACGCAACCTTGTTTCAGGGAGTTTTAGAACATCTTAATGAGAACAATCCAGATTTGTTATGTGTATTTAGGCGTAGTAGAGGTTTTTTTGCTAAACTATGGGAGGAGAATACCATATTGAAAAAAGATTTTGAAAGTAGGATTCCTTTATTAGTCCTTAAGGGTGCATTGCGTGATTAACTTATAATCAGGGGATGTAGCTCAGCTGGCTAGAGCGTTTGACTGGCAGTCAAGAGGTCGTGGGTTCGAGTCCCATCTTCTCCACAGATAAACAAACAGTTATGAAAAACATCTATTCATAACTGTTTGAAAATTGATGAAATTATTTCTTTTTATCAGTTTACAACTAATTTTCTTATTACTGATTTCTTGTTCTTATATACCTTCAAAAGATAGACACCTTTACTAAGATTACTGAAACTATATTCTTTTTGATTTATTTCTCTGATACTTCTTATCTCTCGACCGGATAAATCAAATAAAACTATTTGTCTTATATCATTGTAATCTGATACTTCTATGCTTACATTCCCTTTACTTGGATTAGGAAAAACCCTTATAGTTTCTTCCTCCTCTTTAGATCCATTATTATCATCAATTCGTTGATCGCATTCAGCTTTAAAGCTAATCCAATCTAATTGAATATTTCTACTTGCATTATGAAAATATAGGTATACAACATGATTACCAGTTCCTGAGACGTCTATTGTTTTTTCTACATAATCATTCCAACTCCCTGTACTTTCTGGATATATCTCTGCTATATTATTACTATCCTGATTATTATCAAGTCTTATTTTCATATAACCGTTTTCATTATTTCCCTTAGAATATCTAAAGGTAAACTTGCCACCTGATATATCAATATTATCAAACTTCAACCAATGAGAATAACCAATATTTGTTACTATTCCATTTACAGTATTCAATTGATAAAAACTGTCTGAATTATTTTCTGCTTGTATTTTATTACAGATTGAACCTCCTGTGTCACCTTCCGATTCTTCGAATCTTATCCAATTGATATTAAAAAGACCTCCTGAAATGTCTAATCGTAATACTTGATTTGCGTTTCCACTGGAAATTTGTACATTTTCTATACGTACACTTTGCCATGATTGCCATCCATTTGTATTAGGAATAACTGTAGAACCTAATTCTGATGTTCCTAATTTAAGTGATAGTGATTTAGAATTATTTTGAGTACTTGCAACTCTTAAGACTATGTCATAAGTTCCAGGAGTAACATTTCCTATTGTATACTCTAACCATTCTCCATTATTTGTCCATCCTAGATTAGTACCACTTCCAGTATCAGATGTATTCTGTAGATCAACACCCTCATCTGTTCTACCTTGACCTCCATTATTACTTGAATCGGAATCATTATAAGCAACTCCTTGCCCTCCATTATCATAATCTTCTGCTTGTATTATTCCAGGAATAGTATGATTTATAAATGGTGACTGTATAGGATCTACTATATCTCCTTGTTCTATTACCACATTGCCTAAACTAATAGGACAATCGTTATTACCCCAACGAACCCATACATTATAAATTCCTGGAGCAACATTATCAAAAGTTGCAGAACCTAAATTATCATTTACGTCTAGAGGATATGTTAACCCTCCATCACTACTAAACTCTATAGCTCCTCTATCAGGTTCATCAGAAAACGTAAAGGTGATTTTTCCATCATTAGCTCCTTGGGTAGTTTCATCAGTTGCAGTTACAGTAGCCGTTGGAAAAGGTGTGCCATTACAATCCGGAATATCTACATTACCCGTAATTGCTTTAAAATTTCCTGATAAATGCATAAAACTCATCATATATAACAACCCATCATAATACCTAAATTGCCCTGAAGGAATTGGAGTATCAAAAAACTCATCAATAAAAGGCCATACTTTTGGATCTTCTAGAGCCAAAGCCCCAACCGCATTACATGCTACTAAACCAGGTGAATGATCATTGTTTCTACTAAATGAACCATCCAATGTCCATAAGGTGCTATACCCTGGTTTATCTTTAAAAAAATTGATCTGCTTGTTTATTAATGGTTGTATATCGTTTTTACTTTTTTGAAACCAAGCAAAATCAAATCCCATGTTCATAATATTTCTCCAAGCATCAAACTCAAAATTACCATGATTTCCTTGATTTACAGGTCTACCATCAAACTCCGAATAATCTGGCATTAATCCAGTTTGGGGATGTGCTGCTCTCGGAAGTAAATAAGTACGGCTTACTGTCGCCATATCTGTCCATAATTGATTATTACTATCAGCTTCTACAGCCCATATTTCATAAAAAGCCGGAAGATGATACGATGGATCAGTAAAACTTGCAGAATTTCCACAAATCCCAAAAACTATTTGTTTCTCATTCTCATCTATCAAACTAGTAGGGCAACCTCCTGAACTAGGTGCTGGTTTATTAAGCATACTATCAAGAATATAATTTGCCTCTGCTCTATAATCAATAGAACCATTACTGCCCCAAAGAGCATCTGCAAAAAATAAAGCAGTTACAAAATATTCTTCTCCATCCGGTGCAGAATTTTGGTCAATCATAGAAAAATTTGATCGACTTAATTGCCAGGAAAACAAGCCTTCTCTTTCTGTTCCCTCTGGGTGTTGACTATAAGTTTCTGCAAAACGCCATAATTTATCAAACTGTGCTTTCTTTCCTAGTTGAACACAGATCATCATTCCATAAGACATTCCTTCTGATCTTATATCATTATTTCCTGTATCCAAAATATAAGCCATATCATTACCTACCTCGTAATAAAGTCTTTCATTGTTACTATCTCCGTTTACAAAATAATGCTCCCAGATAGCGTTCATCTTTTGTTGTACTTCCGTTTCGGTTTTTCCAGATTCTACAAACATATTTCTGTATACTCCAGATTCGAATGAAGGTACTGACGGAATAACCGGAGCTTGTCTTGGTGGTGGCGGAGATCCTAAAAATGTAAAAGTAATTCGATCTAAAAATGTATCATTTGATCCATTATCTGTTATCAATTCTAAAGAGAAATTAAGAGGATTACTGCCTATAATGCTAATCTCTCTAGAACTATTAGAAACAGAAGTTCCAGAAAAACTAAACGAACTAACATTATCACCTATATTTAAATTAATCTTAGCCTCAGTATCAGTGGAGGATGCTCCTCTTATTTCTACTTTATATAGACCTGGTAATGTTGAAAGATTAATTGATCCTTCGGCCTTATCTCCATTACCATAAAAGCCCACACCATCAAAAGGTGAATCTATCATTCCTGCATATGGGCCGCTAATACCCAAATCCTCAATCTGAACAGTGTTTTGTCCAGAGACGATTACTACGCAGAGTAAAAATAATTTCAAAAAAAAAGTTTTAATTGTTTTCATAAGAAGTTTGTGTTTAGAAATTTAGTTAATCTAAACTATGATATTTTCACACAAACAATTAGCAAACAATTAAATACATAAAAAACCACTTATAAAAGTAATTAACTAACACCTTTTGATAACGTAAAAACAATTTTTGAAAATAAGTTAATTTTCTGGTAATCAGTTTTTTATAATCATTCTTGTAGTATATAATTTCTACTTTTTTTACGAAAACGTTTTCGTAAAAAATTCCAAGAAGTATTTATATATAATCTATACCTAAGTAAACGTATAAATCTTTATAAAAAATACATTACAAAGCATAGGATACCTCAAAAGATGACTAGAAAAGAGACTTATTAATATGATTAGAAATAAGAATCCCTGTAAAAATGCATTTACAGGGATCATTTACGACGATTGTTTATGGGAATAAAATCACTATAATCCTTCTAAAAATCCTTGATACGCAGATTTTTTATTAAAGGAAGCATCAAATAATAGCGGCCACTCTGGTCGGCCGTTATTTTCGGGAATTAACCAAGTATCATCATCTTTTAATCCCCAAACCGTTATTGCATATTTTTTGTTCTGCGGAATTGCATTAAAAATCTCAACTACTTCTCGCACTCTTTGTCTTTGTGCCTCAGATCTTTCTTCTGTTAATTCTGTTAAATCATTCGCTGCATTAACCTTTACATCCAATTCTGCAAAATGCACCAATACATCCTTTGCTACTAATTCATCCGTAGCTTCTTGTATCTGCTCTCTACTAGGGAAATTATAGTCTATATGCATCTGATAACCAACACCGTCAATAAGATTGTTTACCAATAAATCATCTACCAATACTAGCACTTTTCCTCTTTTTGTGCCATCAAAAGTCATATTATAATCGTTATAAAACAATTTTACATTAGGGTCAGCGGCTCTAGCAAAAGCAAAACATTTTTCTACATAATCATCTCCCATTCGCTGTAAGAATAAAGTATTTCTCCATTGAGTACCTGCATCATCATCTATAGCTTCATTTACAACATCCCAAGAATTAATTTTACCTTGATATCTTGTAAACACATCAGTAATATATTGTTCTATTAAATCTTCGAACTCCTGATCCGTACCACTAAAATTCTCTAAAGCTTCGGGAATACTTCTATGCCATATTAAGGTATGTCCATGTACATTTAGACTATTCGCTTCTGCGTAAGCAACTAGTGCATCTATTTTACTCCAATCATAAATTATATCTCCCGAACCATCTATCCCTGTAAAAATAGAAGCCATTTTCATATCATTTTCAGCAGTAATACTGCTAAATTCTCCCTTATAAAGATCATCATAGGCAGTTATATTGGTTCTAGCTTCAGATACTGCAACTCCAACAAAGAAATTATTCTCTGTAGCAGATTTTAGGGTTATATCATCTGGAAACTCCTCATTGGTTTCTACACTTATAGTATTTGAGTTTTCGGAAACAACACCATTTACTATAGCCCTTACTCTATAGTAATACTGGGTATTTAAAGATAAACCTGGTATATCTTGAAACAACTGATTTACCGCTAAACTTTCATATCCTTGTACAAAGGATCCAAAATTAGGATCGGTAGCTACATCCAGCTCGTACCCACTTGCCAAAAACACATTACTCCAATTGGCGGTAAAACTTGTAAAATTAATTTCGGAAGCATCTTGTGCAACCGGTGGGACTGCTGAAAAACTTACTGTATTGTCATCATCAGAGCAAGCTACAAAGTTCATCATCATAATAAAAAATAAGGCATAAATGACCTTATTATATACTTTTTCTATTTTCATTGTAATTATTTTATAGAACACATATCTAGAGGAGTAAAACCAATCAAATTAGATGAAATCCCTCTGGATATGTGTTATTATTATTTTATTTTGAAAAGGGCTTTAATCAAGCTCCAATACCTCTAATTTTAGATTATCATATCTATAACCCGATGGTACTACTCCGGTATCACCTTCGTGACTGATTTGCATTCTTACCGCTACGAGCGTAGCAGGATTAGGATCACCCATACTTTGGTTGTTAACATCAAAACCAAATCCAAAATCGGATAGTTTTAATCTTAATGTTTGCCACCCTGATCCTGTTAAAGGAACTTTAAAAATCCAGTTGTCTGTAGTTGCATCTTTTAAAATAAACTCCATAACGGTCCCTGGATAATCATCTCCATTAATATCAAGAAGGATAAATGCATTTTCCGAATCAGTTGAAGTAGTAACAGGAGCTACTTCTTGGTGACCACTTCCTGTAAAACCATCTGTACCTGTATCATCCCAAACAATTTCTGCTCCTCCACTACCATCTACACCAAGACCGTTACTAACCTGAAAGATATTATCTCCATAAGAAAACCAATCAGCATTGTAATCATTATTAATATTTGGTATTCCATTTCCATCAAAATCACTAAATAAAATCTGAACAATACCTCCAACGATAGGTAAATCTTTAGAAACCATTCCTCCAGCCGTAACTACAGTAAAAATGGTAGTTTCGGTCTTTCCTTCAGGAAAAGTAAATAAGATTTCTTGTGGAGAAACTACGGTAAAATCTCCAACTGATTCTCCATCAACAAGTACATCTTCTACATTAAAAAACCAATTACCAAATGCTCTCATCTCGATACCTCCTTCTCCCTTTGATGGTGAAAATGTATCTGCTACTGTTAAGGTAGGGCCTGGTTGCTTAATAGTAAACTCTGTAGAAACAGATTCTCCATATAGGTTCGTAAAGGTTACTGTTTGATTTCCAAAACGACTTCCTTGATCCGCATCAAATGGAACATTAAAAAATAATGCTACATTAGAATTTAATGTGGAGTTAAAAAAGGTATTTACAGTTCCATCAAAAATAATTTCTTTCATATCATTAAGTCCTGTACCTTCTACTCTTACTAGCTCTGCAGGGAATCCTTCATTGATCGCGGGTTCATCTCCAAGTGATACTATATTTACTATTTGTGGATCTCCAAATTGAAGTCCATCTCCGTTATCATCATCACAAGATGATATACATACCAATAAGCCAATTACTGAGCACAAAACAAGCAACTTCTTGATATACATCATTTCTTTATTTTTTTTCATCATTACTTATTTATTAATCATTAATTATATAGTCTATTGCAGGACTAGCTGTATCTATAAATGATGACTCTGCAGATGGTATTGGTAATAAAAAGTCATCATCATCAATGCTATCTACAAAAAACGATTCTACATTAAATGGAACTAACGTATTTACAGTTCCTCTATCTTGATTTCTAATAATGTTTTTTGCAGTTTCTCTATCCATTCTTACTAAATCTAACCAGAATTTACCTGCTTCAAAAGCAAATTCTATTCTTCTTTCATCTGTAAGTGACTGTCTTGTGATCATTCCTTTTTCGGATAATCCAGCTCTTCTTCTTATTTGGTTAAATGCCTCTACAGCTGCTGCATCTCCAGTAGAATCTGCATCACCCATTATTGCCTCGGCATAGATCAATAGTACATCTGCATATCTCATCAATTGGGTACTCATATCTGTTCTCATAAAGAACACATTTGGATGTTCGTCTAATGATCCTACTACATATTTTCTATATCGTAGTTTTGTAGCTGAATCATCTCCGTTTTCTGGAAATGTCCATCCGCCTTCACTAGTTAACAATTCAGGGTAGAATCTTCCAGGTTCACAAATAATCCATTGTCTACGTAGATCTTCTTCTCCTGCATCAGTAACATTATCAAAGGAAAGAAACAAATCTATACTAGGATTTACAGAACCAAAAGATCCATCATTACCAATCACATCATCACTAGCAATAAGATAGGCTTGGTTAGTATTCTGAATACCCCACAATCCATTAATGGATGTCCAAACCCATCGATAGATACCTTCACTATTTACACTTGCAGACGGATTTATAAACTGATCTTGATAATTAGACTGCAAACTGTGTTGCCCGCTATCAATAACTAACTGAGCATAATCTCTAGCCTTATTATATTCTTTACGTGTTAAATACATTTCTGCCAGATAAGACCAAGCGGCTGTTTTTCCAACTCGTATTCCACCTGCTGTTCCGTCAGGTAATAACTCTGCTGCTTTTTGCAAATCATTTTCAATAAAATCATAAATACTGGAAACTGTATTTAACGGATATAAGGTAGAAGTATCTGAAGTAACCTCATCGATTACTGGAATTTCTCCCCATAGACGGACTAAATAGAAATACGAAAAAGCGCGCACAAATCGAGCTTCACCTTCTACCTGATTTCTTACATCTTCAGAAATTTCAGCATTTAATGGTTGGCTAACCACTTTTAATAATTGATTTGCATCTGCAATTCCTTTATAGAAACCTTCCCAACCTTCTAATAATACTCCATTATTTACTCCAACGGAAAACAATCTCCAAGCGGCATCTGATTCAAAACCAATAGAATTACCTGCTAACATATCCAATGAATACATAAACTTATCATTCGTTGTAAAAAAGGATTGCCCATACAAGGAATTAGCTCCAGCTAATAATTGTTCATCCGTTTGATAAAAATTATCTTCAGTAATAGAATCAACAACCTCTATTTCTAAAAAATCTTCACCACAAGATGAGAGAAAGGTCAATACAATAGCATATGTAAAAATTCTCTTTATACTTTTCATACTAAACATATTATTTTCTTTTTCATGTTAAAATTGTACATTAAGTCCAAGTGTCATTGTTCTTGGAACGGGATATCTTCCAAAATCTATACCTTTAAATAAAGCACTTTGATTAAGTGATCCTACTTCAGGATCGTATCCTGAGTAGTTCGTAAATGTGTATAAATTTTGTATTGTTGTATACACTCTTATCTGATCAAAAAACTTAATTTTTTCTCCAAAAGTGCCTTTAGGTAATGTACATCCCAAAGTAACACTCTGAATTCTTAAGTAAGAACCATCTTCTATAAATCTATCGGATACTCTAATATTTCCGTTTTTATCTCCATCGGAATATCTAGGTAAACTTCCATCAGTATTCGTAGCGCTATATCTATCAATTACAGAAGTAGCTTGATTTGCATTAAATCGGTTAACTCCTTCGATATAGGTACGAGTATAGTTATAAATATCGTTTCCATAAGTTCCTTGTAAGAATACTGATAAATCAAACATTCCATATCGGAAATTATTAGTCATACTAAATGTAAAATCTGGATGTGGATTTCCAATAAATGTTCTATCGTTATCATCAATCACTCCATCATCATTTAAATCCTTAAATCTAACATCTCCTAACCAAGTACCGTTAGCTTCATCCACAGAGCTTTCTGCAGGAATAGCAGCAGGTTCAGCACCTGTTAATTCATCTATATCTCTAAATAACCCATCGGTTACAAAACCATAGAACATTCCGATAGGTTGCCCTACTTCTGACCTTGTTAGATTGGCAATAATTTCCTCATCTTGTAGCGTTCCAATGATAGCATCATTTTCACCTGATAATTCAGTAATCTCATTACGATATAAACTAAATACAATGTTGGTATCCCAGCTAAATTTTTCATTCGTAATGTTCTTTGTATTCAAAGTTAAATCAATACCATCATTGATCATTTCACCAAAATTTTCTACTGGAGCATTAACTCCTATAAAAGACAAGGTGTTCAAACTACCTAAGAAACCTGGTATAGGTCTAGTTGCTAAGAAATCTTTAGAAGTTTTTCTATACACATCTACATCTAATCTAATATTGTTATCCAAGAAACCAAGTTCCACTCCCAAGTTTGGAGAAATTAAAGATTCCCATGCAACATTAGGGTTATTAAAATTAGCTAAACTAAATCCACTTCCAAGTGCCGTATTTTGATTTCTAAGAAAGCTCAGATATAGAAAATTATTTATATCCTGGTTTCCACTAGTTCCGTATCCAGCTCGTATTTTAAAATAACTCCAAGCGCTAGAAATACTCTCCATAAAAGGTTCATCACTTACTACCCACGCTGCAGATACTGATGGGAATAAACCCCATCTATTATTAGGTCCAAATTTTGAAGAACCATCATATCGTAAGGATGCTGAAAATAAATATTTTGAATTATAATCATAATTAATTCTACCAAAATAGGATAAGAGAGAAGCTGCACCTTCGAATGATTCGGATAAGGATGTCTCAGCATCTCCAGTATTTAAACCAGGAACATCATTACTAGGAAAGTTAGATCTTTGCCCAGACAATCCTTGAAACTCGGTTTTCTGAGCTTCTGTTCCTAATAGAATATCAAAATTATGATTTCCAATACTAGGAGTATAGGTTAAATAGTTTTTGAATAGGTAATATAACCCTTCATTGGCTGCTCTAAAAGACGAATTTAAGCGATTCGAAAGTGATCCAAAATCATAAGTCGGGAAGAAACTTTGCGTTTTAGCTGTATTATAGTCATACCCTAAATCTGTTCTGAACTTAAGATTATTCGCCAATTTAAGATCCAGATAAATATTTCCATTCATTTTAAATCTTTCTAGCGTACTGTTTCTTATTTCTGAAGCGGCTATCGGGTTTAATGCTCCTGTATTACCTAAACCGTTTTCTGGAGAACCAAAGGTTCCATCAGGATTTCTTACAGGTACATTAGGAGTCTGTCTTAATGCATTGATAATGGTACCATTTCGAGAATCATTTAATCCTATTTGCTCTAACGAACTACTTAGGTTTATGTTATGTCCAAATTTGATCCATTCATTATACTTGTAGTCTAAATTTAATCGTAATCCAAATCTTCTAAGACCAGAGTTGATTACAATACCTTCTTGATCAAAATAATTAGCTGAAGCATAAAATTTTGTTTTCTCTTTTCCTCCAGAAATTGATAATTGATGATTCGTTATTGGAGCTGCTCTAAAAATTTCTCTTTGCCAGTTTGTTCCATCTCCTAAAATATTTGGATTCTCAAACTGAGGAGCTGGTGGTAAATTAGTTGACGGACTCTGTCTAACCTCATTTGAATATGCCGCAAACTCTCTTAGATTCATCATATCTAATAACTTAGGAACTGTCTGAATTCCTGCATATGTCTCATAGCTTATCTTAGCTTTTCCTGCCTTTCCTCTTTTTGTAGTAATCAAAACCACTCCATTAGAGGATTGCGCTCCATATATTGCCGCGGCAGAAGCATCCTTTAAAACGGTTATGGATTCGATATCATTTGGATTTAGCGCAGAAAGAGGACTTATAGCCGTCTGTCCACCAGTTCCTCCAAAACGCGAAAAATTAAATGAATCACTCTCTGAATTCTGAACGTTTACACCATCAATAATATATAATGGTTCATTAGACCCAGTTACGGATGTTGTACCACGTATTCTTACAGATACCGCTCCTCCTGGTCTACCTGTACTTCGAGTCACAGTAACTCCAGATACTAATCCTTGAATCCCTTGATCGATATTAGTAACCGTCTGTTTATCTAACACATCTCCGCTAATTGTAGATATCGCAGATGTCAGATCTTTTTTTCTGCTTTGTCCATACCCAATAACCACAACTTGTTCTAAATCTGTTGCTTCGGGTATCATTACAACATTAATTTGTACGGAGTCAATAACAATTTTTTGTACCGTTTGCATTCCAACATAGGAAAAAACTATAATATCTCCTTTCGATACCCCTTGTAATTCGTAATTACCGTCAAAATCAGTTAAAGCACCATTGGTGGTGCCTTTTACCAAAACGGTAACGCCTGGTAATGGCAAATTAGATTTATCCGTAACTGTTCCACTAACATTATCTTCTTGCGAAAAAACATGCTGTGTTCCAATTAAAATAAATACAATAATTGCTAGTTTAAGTCTTATCATATGACATTGTTTTTATGTAGTTAAGTTTAAAGTGCTTGATAGCTCCTTTTGTTTCCCTTTAATTAGTATTCCTTTTCCCTTACAATTGTTTAGATATAGCAATTAATCTAGGTTTCATTTTTACGCATTACTTAAGTGCTATTTTTTTATTTAAATGTTTGTTAGTTGCGGTATCTGAATCATCATTTCTGTTAGGTTGTTTTCCACCTACATAAATTTGAATTGCTCCTGACGCTTTTTGTTCTTTTCCTGCTGAATTAATCACAGCATATTGTTTTGGGGTAACCGTAAAACTTACCTTTTTTGTCTCTCCAACTTCTAAGTTGATTCTTTTAAATCCTATTAAAGAATGTTTTGGCCCGTCTGTATATTGCTTTTTATCGTGAGATACATAAAGTTGAACAACCTCATCACCTTTCATATCCCCGGTATTTGTAATTTGAACTGTTACAGGAATATTTTCATCTGTTTTTATAGCATCTGGTGCTTCTAGTTTTGAGTATTCGAAAGTGGTATATGACAATCCATGTCCAAATTCATATAAAGGATCTCCTTTAAAATATTTATAGGTTCGATTGGTCATATCATAAGATTTAAAATCTGGAAGATCATCAACAGATTTGTAGAAGGTAACAGGCAATCTACCCGCTGGATTATAATCTCCAAAAAGAACATCGGCAATTGCTCTCCCTCCAAATTCTCCTGGATACCAAGCCTCAAGAATTGCTGGGATGTTTTCATCTGCCCAGTTTATAGCAAGGGCACTCCCATTCATCAACACTAATATTGTTGGTTTACCCAAAGCCTGTACTTCTTTTAATAAAATAAGCTGTGATTGTGGTAATGAAATTTCTGATCTATCTCCCTTATCAAAACCTTCCAAAACTACTGGCATTTCTTCACCTTCTATATCTGGAGATAATCCTAAACACAGTACTACAACTTCTGATTTCTTAACTGCTTCTATTGCTGGAGACAATAGATCTTCATCTAATTTAGACCAAAGTAATTGGGCCTGTGGATCTGTATGATAATTGTAATATTTTATTTTAATATCATATGATTTACCAGCTTCAAGCCTCATATCTAAATACTTCATTTTTGGCTCGTGATCATCTTTAAAATCTACCCTTAAAGAATCATCAACATATAGTTTACCTGCACTACTAGCTCTTAATCCAATACGATATGAACCGCTTTCTTCTGGAACAATTTTTCCTGTCCATCTAACAGAAAAACTATCTGAAGTAGTAATCTCAATTGGTTTTTTTGAAACCCATATAAAATCAACAATACTATCATTTCTCGTTAATTTTGGTTTTCCTTTCCACTCCTCGTTATCAAAGTATTCTCCTTTTAATCCAACGTTATCTCCATTTCGCAATACAGAAGATGGTATTGGTTGTAATAACGGCCATCCTTTTGCTATGTGACTCCCTTTTGCGTAGTTTACCTTAGTGTTTGGTAATTTTTCCTTTATTGCTTTTACCGGAGTGATATTATTAAGTGGAGTTCCGTGATAATTTCCTAATAAGACTTGTTTAGCATTGGCATTGGGTCCTATTACTGCAATGGATTTTAGATCTTTTCTTAATGGAAGTAGTTTACCTTCATTTTTTAATAAGACCATTGATTCCTTAGCGGTTTTCTCAGATAATTTATAATGGGCATCACTACATACCACATCATAAGATATTTTGGACCAAGACACCATTTCTTCAGGATCAAACATGCCTAGTTTAAATCGTGCTTCCATCAATCTAGATAATGCTCGATCAACCTTATCTTCATCTACTAAGCCTTTAAGAACAGCATCTCCTAAGTTTGGATCATATACATCTCCACAGTTTAAATCTGTACCTCTACTTACTGCTAATGCTGAAGCCTCAGCAGGGGTTTCGACTAATTCATGCTTATTTGGTTCCCAAAAATCATTGATCGCCCAACAATCTGAAACCACATAACCATCAAACCCCCACTCTTTACGAAGTATATCATTTAGTAACAAATTACTTCCGCAACAAGCTTCATCTCGGTATCTATTATATGCACACATTACTGATTGTACATTAGCTTCTTTAATCGCTGCTTCAAAAGCTGGTAAATACGTTTCTTTTAAATCTTTATCTGATGTATGATAATTATCCTCATGCCTTGATTTTTCCGGTCCACTATGTACTGCAAAATGTTTAGCAGTAGCTACCACTTTAAGGTATTTTGGATCATCTCCTTGTAGCCCTTTTATAAAATTTACTCCCATTCTTCCGGTCAAATAAGGATCTTCTCCATAAGTTTCTTGACCTCTTCCCCATCTAGGGTCTCTAAAAATATTGATATTAGGGGTCCAAAAAGTTAATCCTTGATATATCCCTCTTTTGTCTTCTTTAATAAAACGATGATGTTTTGCTCTAGCCTCATCGGAAATAACGGTGCCTATATCGAATAATAGTGGAGCATTCCAAGTAGCCCCCATACCAATTGCCTGAGGAAATACTGTAGCTTCACCTGCTCTAGCCACACCGTGTAAACACTCATTCCACCAATTATAAGCTGGAATACCTAAGCGTTCGATAGCAGGTGCATCATATCTCATTTGAGATACTTTTTCTGAAAGTGTCATATGACTTATTAAATCACTTACTCTTTCATTAATAGACAATTTAGGATCTTTAAACTTGTATGTTGTTTCTTTTTTCGTTTCACACCCTATACTCAACTGAAGAATAATTGAGATAATAATTAAACTACTAATTCTTAAAGGTTTTTTTAATCTATTTTTAGATTCTCTTCTTATCATTGTTATGTTTTAAAGCTGGTTTTTTTATGAAATCATGTCAAGTATAAAAACAAACAATCCGAGCACTACGATAATTAAAAATATCTCGCCCAAAATTTTAATATTTGAATATTTCTTGTTCACTATATTTAACTAATTCACAATTTTTTAACAATTTATGTATGAGATTAAAAAAAGGATGCAACAGATAAAGCATATAATAAAACATTTGTTGCATTCGAACATTGAAAGAGGTGAATTGCAACAATTTAGCCAATGGGAGCAACAAGAATAACAGGGGGAATGGTTAGAAAGGGAGCTAATTGCTAGCAATGTAATTTTTAATTCTATTTATTATTATATCGATAACAAATGCGGTATTACATTAACAAAATCTAAGAACATATCCTTAAATCAAGGTGAAAGAAGCATCTATCTTATAGATGCTTCTTTCTGCTATGCTTTTATAAAGCATATTGATTACATACATTGCGTAACCTTCTTATAAATATGTTTAGTTAATTTCTAAAAAAGAGTGGAATTATGTGTTTAATCAAGCAACTTTTTTTATGCTTTTATACACATAAGACTATTCGTTTATTGGCACTTCTGTAGGTAGGATTCCAAACTGAGTTTTAAAACATTTTGTAAAGTAAGATGGAGAAGAAAACCCTACCTTATAACAAACCTCACTAACGTTAGTAGAACCACTTTCTAAAATCTGTTTTGCTTTTTGAAGTCTAATATTTCTCAAAAACTGATTGGCCGTTTGCCCTGTCAGTGTTTTTATCTTTCTATAAAACTGACTTCTACTAAGGTGAAGTTCTGAGGATAATGATTCTACACTAAGGTTAGGATCGCTTAAATTCTCATAAATATGGTTTAATACTTTTTGTATAAACTCTTTATCTAGAGATGTATTGTTTTCATTGATTTGGGCATCACTAACATCACTAAAATACTTATTAAAAACTATCTGTCTTATAGTAAGCATCTGCGTTAAATATGATTTTAAAACCCTCATATCAAAAGGTTTATTCAAATACACATCTGCTCCTGATTCTATTCCTTTTAATCGATCATCTGCCATTGTTTTTGCTGTGAGCATTAAAATAGGAATATGACTGGTCTTTATATTTTTCTTAATATTTGAGCAAAACTCGAAGCCGTCCATTTCTGGCATAATTACATCTGTAATAATGATATCTGGCACTTCTTTTTTGGCTAATTCGAGACCTTCGGTACCATTTTTTGCATCAAACACTCTATAATTATTACTCAATTCTCTTTTTAAATAGTTTCGTAATTCTGTATTATCTTCGACTATTAATAACCTATTGGTTTTTTGTTCTTCTTCTATTTTATTTTCTAAATTCTTATTATGAACGTTACCTATAAATTTTGTTTTTACTAGAATATCAGAAGTTTTATCGCTAATAACAATTTCATCTTCGCTGAAATGTTTCTTCCCTAATGGTAAAATTACTGAAAACGTGGTTCCTTGATTTACGATACTATCAACGGTTACTTTTCCTTTATGGAGTTCTACAAAACTTCTTACCACTTCTAACCCTATTCCTGTACCACCGTAATATGACTTATTTAGGTTATCCACTTGATAAAACCGCTCGAATATTTTTTCTAATTGTTCCTTTTTTAGCCCAGGACCAGTATCTGACACACTTATTTCGAATGACTCTGATATGGCATCCTGATGGGTTTTCTCTCCTTCTTTTATCGCTATACTAATGGTAATAGTTCCCCCTTCTGGTGTAACTTTAAAAGCATTTGATAATAAATTAAAAATGATTTTCTCCAACATTCCTATATCAACCCATACTTTTAATTCAGAAACCTCGTGTGTTATATTTAAATCTATCTTTTTATTTGAAGCTTCTACTACAAAATAGCTTACCACATCCTGAACAAAATTAATGATATCAAGTTCTATTGCTTTTATACTTAGTTTATTAAGCTCAAGTTTTCTGTAATCCATCAATTCATTAATTAACCGATATAATCTATCTGTGTTTTTATGAATAATTAGGTGTTTTTCATTTACTTCGTTAGGAAGATTTAACCCTTCGTTTTTAAGAATATCCTCTAATGGATTAATTATAAGCGTTAGTGGTGTACGGAATTCATGAGATATATTCGTAAAGAATTGTAGCTTTTTATTATGTAACTCTTCTTCTTTAATTCTTTTTTCTCTTTCGTATTTTATTAATTGTTTTTCCTTAATTCTATTTTGAGTTAACTTATTCAAAAGGTATATTCCGAATAGCAATAACAGAACATAAGATATCAATGCCCAATTTGTTTTCCACCAAGGTGGTAATATCTCTATTTGTAAATGCAATGGTGTTTCATTCCATTTACCATCGTTATTGGCTACCTTTAATTTAAAGGTATAATTTCCGGGATCTAGATTTGTGTATGTAGCACTTCTTGTATTTTCTACATAATTCCAAGAATCTTCTAGCCCTTCTAGATAGTAAGCATATTGATTCTTCTCAGAACGTGTATAGTTAATACCTGTGTAATCAATAGTAAAAACGGATTGTTCGTTACTTAAAGAAATACTATCAGTTTCAGAAATTACTTTGTTTAGAGGAGAACCTTCTTGATTAGGATATACCTTTTTATTAAAAATTTTAAAATCAGTTAAATATAAATTAGTAGAGCTACTATTGGTTTTGATGTCCTTAGGATTAAAATAATCTATACCTTCATAATTACCGAAATAAATATTTCCTTCATTATCTTTAAATGTTGCATTAAAGTTAAAATCATTTGATAATAAACCGTCATTAAAATTATAGTCGGTAATTTCTCCTTTTTTAAGATCTAACTTATGGATTCCTACATTACCACTCATCCAAATGTTATTATCTTCATCTTCAATTATCGCAGATACATTTTCATCTTTTAATTCATACAACTCGTTATACCAGACAAAACTATTCTTATTAGGATCGTATCTACACAAACCTGATCCTCTAGTGCCAATCCATATAGATCCATCAGTAGCTTCGTAAATTGATAGTATATGATTGGAGTTGGATTCATTTTGATATTTACTATTCATCTTATCTCTTAGAAACTCTACAGAGAATTGACCATTACTATTTTGTGTTACTTTATATAATCCATTAGCAGCTCCTATCCATAAATTATTTTTAGAATCTATTAGTATCTTTCGAATATCACTAGTATGGATACCATAATTAGAAAATTCCTCTGAATTATGATGCACGAAATTATTAGTAGTGGGATTATAAGAAATTACTCCACTAAAAAAAGTACCTATCCAAATAATACCATTAGCATCTTCTGCAAAACTTAATATACTATTAGAGGCTAATGCACCATCTGTGTTTTCTATTGTATAATTAACGAACTGTTTTGTTCCTTTTTTAAGCAAAAAAACACCTCCATTCCAGCTTCCTGCCCATACATTTTCTTTGCTATCTATAAATATGGTCTGAATATCGTAAGCTGTTAGGTTTGAGAATTCCTTATTACTATTTTTATTAATATGAATAAATCTCTGATCATCTCTATTGTATACATCTATTCCTCCTCCATCCATACTAATCCATAGTAATCCAGAACTATCCTGCACAATACCAGTAACAGATCCTGCCTCTAAAGAATTAGGATTACTCGCTAGGCTTTCTATGTTTTTAAATTTATCATATAATTTATCATATACTGCGATACCCTTATTATAATACCCCATCCATATCCTCTCATTACTATCTAAGAATAAAGACCATATAGAGTTAGATCGAATACTGTTTTCATTATTTTTATCAAAAAGATAATTTTTTATTAGATTACCATCTGCTTCAATATGAAATAGTCCATCATTTTCAGTTCCAAATATTACTGATCCATCGGCATTAGCGATCATTGACAATACTCGTTTTGTAGTAAAAGGAAAGTTATTAATCTCGTAAATAACATCAGAAGATTTTTTTACTCTATAGATACCGTCAGATATAGTCCCCAACCATATATTATTGTTATCATCGATTAACAGAGATTTGATAGGAACTGCTACAGATTGCTTTTCTTTTTCGGTATTAAAAACAGAAAGACTTAATGTATTTGTATTGGGATTATATATTCTCAATCCAAGACTAGTTGCTGCATATATATTTCCTTGCTTATCTTTTTCAAGATCATTTATATCCAGCAGGCCATTTTTGTGATCAATATCAAGGTTAATTATCTGTTTTATTATTCCCGTTTCCGGATTTAATGTAAGTAACCCTCTTTCAAAAGTACCAACAATAATGTTTCCTATTGAATCTTCGATTATACTACCAACCGCAATATTGATTTGATTAAAATCTTTTATTTGAGACACAATATCAATTCTCTTAAATTGATCCATTTCTCGATCATAAAGATCTAATCCATTTTCTGTACCCACCCAAAACCGATTCTTCTTATCAACAAACGAACTATAAATAAAATTACTACTAAGCGAAGTGGTATCCTTTAATTCATGTTTGTAAGAAACATAGTCAATCCCATCATATCTATGTAAACCTGCTCCACTTGTTCCAATCCAAATAAAACCATTATGATCCTGAGCAATTACAGGTACTGCTATTTTTGAAATACCATCCCCAATATTAACAAAATTGAAATCATTGGATTTTTGCTGTGTCCAAACGTAATTTAGACAACAACAAAAAAACAATATACACGCTATAAAACTTTTACTATTCATCATTTTATATTCCAGGGCTTAGGAATAAATATAGCATGTTTTATCATACTTAATCAATTTTTAATCTAGTTAAGGGTAAAGAACAAGATTTTATCAAAGCATTATCAACCCGTAAAATAAGTTAATATAGAAACTACTACTACTACCAATAATACTGATAAAACAATATCGGTAGGTGTATAACTATTTTTAGTTGCTTCTTTCTGTTCTGTTGACAATGTTCCAAATGCTAGGCCTTTAATAGTAGTATAATCTGGAGCGGTTGTAACTAAACTAGTAACTATACAGACTATTACCGAAAAGATAAACATGAAAATAGCCATATGCGCAAAATTGATAGTAGCAAACTGATATGCAATACCTGACAAATCATCTTTTACAATTTCCGCTGTGATTCTAAAAGCAGCTATCAAAAGACCAGAAAACAAGGTTACAATTGCAGCTTTGGAATTTACTCTTTTCCAGATTATTCCTAATATAAATACGGCGGTAATTGGTGGTGCGATATATGATTGTACACTCTGTAAATATTGATATAAAACACCTCCACCTATTTTGTTCATAATAGGAATCCATATGATTCCTAAAACCACTACCAATGCCGTTGCCACTCTTCCTATATTTAATAGCTTCTTTTCTGGAGTAGTAGGTTTTAATTTTTTGTAAATATCAATTGTAAATATCGTAGAACAAGAATTAAATACCGATGCTAATGAGCTCATTAATGCAGCCATTAATCCACCTGCAACCAATCCTTTAAGTCCTGTAGGCAATAACGTTTTAACTAAGACTGGAAATACCTCATCTGCTTTATCATAAGTTAAAACACCTTGTTTTGCTAAGGCAAAAGCAATAATACCAGGAATCAGAAAAATAAAAATTGGTAAAATCTTAAGGTATGCTCCAAAAATAGCTCCACGCCTACCTATTTTTATATTATTAGCTGCTAACGTTCGCTGAACAATATATTGATCCGTACACCAGTACCAAATACCAACAATAGTTCCACCAAATAACAATCCTGTCCAAGGAAAATCTGGATCCGACATCGGTCTCCACATATTAAAATGATCCGAACCTACTGTAGTCCGAAGGTTTTCCCAACCACCGACTTCTTGTAATCCTAAATACGTAATAATTAACGACCCGGCAATTAAAACTACGGTTTGTAAAGTTTCTGTATAAATCACTGCTTTCATACCTCCTACTATAGTATATGCTCCAGTAAAAACTACAATACCAATTGCACCATACCAAAAAGGTATTCCTAAGAGTTCAGAGACTACAATTCCCCCAGCATATATCGTTACTGATACTTTAGTGATTACATATCCAACTAACGAGAAAATCGATAAAAACCATCTTGACCTACTGTCAAATCTTTTTTCTAAAAACTCGGGCATAGTAAATACTTTACTTCGCATATAAAAAGGTAGAAATAACCAACCTAATAATAATACGATCCACGCGTGTAATTCATAATGTGCCATTGGCATTCCTGATTCTGCTCCTGTACCAGCCAAACCAACTACATGTTCGGATCCAATATTAGAAGCAAAAATTGATGCTCCAATCACAAACCAACCAACATTACGTCCAGCCAAAAAATAATCTGCTGTATCCTTATTTCTTTGTAATATCACCCAGATAGCTACCCCAATAAGTGCTAAAAAGTAAACACCTAATACTACCCAATCTAATTGTTCTAAGACTGATTCCATAAATCCTTTTTGGTTAAATATATTTGTATTATCTAATTTTAAATGATTCTCTGATCTACTATGTTACTGTAGAAAACATTTGCAAACCTATGAACGATTAGCAATTTTCAGAAACATCGTTTAACAAATCGTTTAATTTTTACTTAAAATTTTAAGTAAAAACCAAAACTATTATGAGGCTCATCAATTAAATGGAAGATTTGAAGCGAATACTATAAATTATGATGCGTAGAAAACTATATTTATTTAAGTATTTCGAATTTTATTTTTTTTGACAGTGATTTGGTAATAAAAAAGAAAAAGAATGTCTAAAACTCAAAAGGATTATATCTATTAAAAAGATCAGTAGTTATATTTTAATAATACTAAACTTTATTTCTACATACACGAAAACCTTGATCCGGACCGATTCCGTCTGCTTCAAAGTAACCTCTATCATCATTTTTGCAATGTAATTCTAGACCTATCCAACCACCACCTCTTTGCGAACGAAAATGTCCACGAGGTATTCCATCATCCTCGTACCAATCATCACACCATTCTCTAACATTTCCTGTTAGATCATATAAACCGAGTTCATTCGGTTTTTTAGAACTTACTGGATGTGTTCTGCAGTGATTTTGTTCTAAACGTCGATAATCCCATTTTTCTATTAAGATAGTATCTCCACTATTTCTCCAATACCAAGCTATTTCTTCTACAGTATCATCACCACTGTATGAATAGTTTTTACTTAACTGGCCTCCTCCAGCAGCATATTCCCATTCGATTTCTGTAGGAAGACGATATCCATTCGCTTTAGGATTTTTCTTAACCAGCCACTTTATACTATCGAACTCGGATTTGTTAAATTCATCCACGGAGTCCTTATAAATTTTATAATAAGGCAGCAATCCTTCTTTAATACTTTTTTTGATACAAAACTCTACACAATCATACCAACTTACCATTTCTACAGGTAAACTATCCCCTTTAAATCTGGATGGGTTATTTATCATAATATCCTTCCATTCCTTTTGTGTAACTTCACTTTTACCTATATAAAAATCATTAACAACAACATTTTTACCATATAAATTTGATTTTTTGTTTACAAAAGATCCTCCTTTTATTAAAATCAAATTATCATTTACATGGCTTTTAGAATCCTTTGAGACACACGAATAGAATAGTATTAAAACTCCTAAAACAAAATAGAATAAAATCTTCTGCATGAAAATGTCAAAAATTAATTAATAATGCTTTTTAATGATTACTACATTTAGAAATAACAAAACATAAGACCATAGTATATTATGGCCTTATGCTCTAATTTTTCATGTACTTATTACCATATACTCGCATTGATTTTTCCCCATCCACCAGTGTACGACTCAATACCAAAGACTTGATAATCGAAATTTCTTAGGTTACCCCATTGAGGTTTGTGGCCACCATGTGCATTCCAATGATTAATATGTGCTTGCATATGAACTTGCTGATTAGAACCTGTAGGTGCATTCCCATGTTCGCTTATGTATTGATAAAAAGTTTTAGTTCCTAAAATCGAAGGAGCATTGGATCTTAGTTGTTTCTTAAATTTATAATTCTTGCCATTTACAGTATAATTCTTATTCTGATTTTGACCCGTAATACTTCCTTTTTCTACAACATAATATTCTATCAAGGGTGTTTGGGTCCAACCGTACACTCCGACAAAATTATATGACCCCTGTAATAGTCCAATATTATAATTTATTCTTCTACCATTACCTGTTGACCATCCTTTTCCTCCGACGATATCTTGATTGTTTTTGTATTCAATTTCAAAATTTCCACCATATTGATTCGCATAGGGAAATCTTAATCTACCCCAACCACCTTCTTTATAAATAGTCCAAAAATAACCTTGATTATATCCATCGGTGCGATTGTCACTAATATAACCATTACTATCAATCGATTTCTGCTCGCTTTCTAAGTCTTCTAAGATACTAGATTGCCCTAAATCATCGGAACAACTAGTAAAGAACAGCAGGCAAAATGTTGAAATGCTTAAAAATGTTTTCATAATTACATGTTTTTAAATTAGAATAATTCAAAAAATCGTATTTTTTAATAATACGTCTGAATTTGTGTTAAAAATTTAGTTAATGCTCAAAATTATGATTCATTATAAAAACAATTGATAATTTAGTCCGTTTTAAATTAAATTCTACGAAAACTTTTCGTTAGGCATTAAAAAACTGATAGTCAAGCAATTAAATCATTAACTTTCGTTGTTACTAAATCTACATTTAGTAAAAAAAATATTTTTTAGATTCTTTCTTAGAAAAACAAATATTCAGAATACTTATAACTGACTTAAAAAAGAGAATTCTAAAATATTTGAAGCAATCTTTGCAAATTTTGTTGCAATTAGAATTACACTCTATGGTAAATTAAATTATTAAGATTACTTTACGAATAAGGTTGATTTACTTAGTTTTTGCGAATAATTTATTGAAATTAAAGATAAAGTTTTGATAACTCAAAATAAGCTGCGAATAACTGTTGCTTAGCTAAAAACAGTCTTTAAAACTAGTATGAAAAAAAAGAGAATTACATTAAAAGATATTGCTAAAGAATTCAATGTGTCTATTGCTACGGTTTCTAAAGCTCTAAATGATAGTTATGAAATTAGTAATAGAACTAAATCTATGATTCAGGAATATGCTAATGAACTACAATATAAATCGAATCAAAGCAATTTTACTTATGAAAAACAAAAAAACACCAAAACTATTGGAGTAATTATACCCAATATGCTTAACCATTTTTTTACCAAAGTTTTTGTTGGTATCGAAAAAATAACAACTGAAAAAGGATATAATTTAATTACTTGTATTTCTAATGAATCTCGTGAGAAAGAAGTTACTGCTATGGAACTCTTAAAGAATTCTGATTTAGATGGATTCATATTATCAATCGCAGAAGAGACTCAGGTAAAAAAAGATTTTAATCATTTTAAAAATGCGATAGATCAAGGGATTCCTATTGTTATGATTGATAGAGTTACTGACGAAATCGAATGTGATAAAGTTATTGTAAATGATGATGAAGGAGCATTCAATGCCGTTAATTATTTCATTAAAACAGGTTGCAGAAATATTGCCATTGTTTCTAATATACATCAACTTAGTGTGGGAAAACATCGATTAGAAGGGTACAAGAGAGCCCTTATAGAAGCCAATATTCCTATTGATGAAGATTTAATACTTAAGGTCGATGAATTTAATGATATAGATACCTTACTAAAAATAGTTCTTGATGCTAAAAAAGTAGATGCCATTTTATGTCTAGAAGAAGATTCTGCAATTAGTACGCTTAAGATGGTGTTATATAAAGGATATAAAGTGCCAGAAGATATTTCGATTATTGGTTTTACCAATGGTGTTCTTCCACGTCATGTAACACCAGCAATAACTACGATAAGTCAGCATAGTACTTATCTAGGAGAAGCTGCTGCAAAAATACTTATAGACAAAATAGAAAATGAAAATATCGAAACGTCATATACAACCAAAGTAATAAAAACAAATCTCATAGAAAGAGATTCTACAAAACGCCTACACTAATAGGGTAGGAGCACTCGTTTTCTTTAAACAACAGAAAACTTAAAAACACTTTTATTCTCATAGTGTTTCCCCGCTTTTAGCAACGAAGAGGGAAAGTGTTTATGATTAGGTGCATCAGGATAATTCTGAGTTTCGAAACAAATAGCAGGAAAACGATCATATTTTACCTGATCTTTAAAATTCCAATCCGGAAAATTTTCTGGTGTAAAAATTACAACAGCTGGTTGGTTTGTCTTTACTTCCATTTTTAAACCACTTACTGAGGACTCTAAGCTGATTCTATTATGGCTACTTTTGTTCATATTAAAAATAAAAGTATCATCGATATGACCTGAATTTATTAATCTTCGCAAAGAGGTTGAAGTTAAGAAATCGAATTTGGTTCCTGTTACAGATTTTGTTTTTCCAGTTGGTAATTGTTTCGTATCAACTTCTAAATATTCGGGGCAATCTAATAATAATGTATGATCTAAAATCCCTCCGGAACCATTGAGGTTAAAATACGCATGGTTGGTAAGATTTACTACAGTATCAAGATCAGAAACAGCTTTATAAGTGATAGTTAAATCATTATCTTCTGACAAATGATATATTGCTTTCACCTCTAAATTCCCTGGATATCCTTCTTCCAAATGCCTACTGTTATAAGAAAAGATAGCCATATTGGTATTGTGATTAATTGAATCTACTTTCCAAAACTTTTTATCAAAGCCTTCACGTCCACCATGTAAATGAACTCCATTATTTTGATGTATTTCGTATTTATAGCCGTTAATCTCAAAATCTCCATTACTAATTCTACCTGCATATCTTCCTATTGAGGCTCCCAAAAACTTAGCACTTGGGTGATACGATACTTCTTTATATTCATCTACAGTCTCTAGCCCCAAAACTACATTAACCAATTGATTTTCTTTATTAGGAATCTCTAAGCTTACAATTGATGCTCCATAATTAGTGAGTTTTAATCTAGCTCCATTGGTATTTTGCAATGTAATAGCAACACAAATTGTATCCTTTGCGACATCCCCAGTTTTTTGAGTCATAATAATTTATGGTATTATAGTTTTAAGGCTACTATAAACTGACTAAATATACTGATTAATAATGTTTTCGAACAATTCCTGTTTACCACTTTGCAAAGAAAGTTCACCATTATTAATAGCTATTTCATATAAGTCTTTTAATTGCAATGTTCCACTTTCAAATTCTTTACCTTTTCCTGTATCAAATGAATTATAACGTTGCTGTCTTAATTTTTCATAGGAAGACGAAGTAATAATCTTGTCTGCTGTAATTAGAGCTCTGGCAAAAACATCTGCTCCCCCAATATGTGCTAAAAACACATCTTCCATATCTGTAGAATTTCGTCTTATTTTTGCATCAAAGTTAACGCCTCCACCTTGAAGTCCTCCTGCCTTTATGAACACCAACATAGCTTCTGTAGTTTCTAAAATACTATTAGGAAACTGATCAGTATCCCATCCATTTTGATAATCACCTCTATTAGCATCTATACTACCTAACATACCTGCACTTGCCGCTATTTCTAATTCGTGCTGAAAGGTATGCTGTGCCAACGTAGCATGATTTACTTCTATATTAATCTTGAAATCTTTGTCCAGTCCGTGTTCTTTTAAAAATCCAATTGATGTCGCTGTATCAAAATCATATTGATGTTTTGTTGGTTCCATTGGTTTTGGCTCAATAAAAAATGTTCCTTTAAAACCTTGTGCTCTAGCATAATCTCTTGATATTGTTAAAAACCGTGCCAAATGTTCTAATTCTCTCTTCATATCTGTATTAAGCAAAGACATATAGCCTTCTCTACCACCCCAAAAAACATAGTTTTCCCCGTCTAATGCTATTGTGGCATCTAAAGCTAATTTAACCTGAGCTCCAGCTCTAGCCAGTACATTAAAATCAGGATTTGTGGCAGCTCCATTCATGTATCTTGGGTTCGAAAAACAATTAGCTGTACCCCATAATAATTTGACACCTGATTCTTTCTTTTTTTCTTTTATATACTCTGTGATTGTAGCCAATCTTTTTTCTGACTCAGCAAATGTTGGAGCTTCTTGTACCAAATCAAAATCATGAAAACAAAAATAATCAAACCCCATCTTACTAATAAACTCAAATGCTGCATCTGCTTTATCTTTTGCTGCCTGAATAGGGTCTGACGACTTATCCCAAGAAAAATTCTGAGTTCCCCAACCAAATGGATCAGCACCTTGACCACAGAAAGTATGCCAATACGCAATAGCAAATTTAAAATGCTCTCTTAACGTTTTTCCTGCTACAATCCTTTCTGGATCATAATATTTAAATGCTAATGGATTGTCAGATTCTTTTCCTTCAAATTTAATTTCATCAATCCCTTTAAAGTATTCTTGGTTTCCTAGTACAATCATTTTTTATCTATTAAAATTCTATTAAGTTCTTTTTTCCAATTCTGATATGCCAACTGATAATCCTCTTTGTTCTGAAGAGGATGATAGGTCATTACTTTATCATTTTTAGTAATCATACCTCCAATATCATCGAATGTTCCTTTTGCCCATCCTGCTGCTCTTGCAGCGCCAACTGCGCCAGTGGTGTTATAAATTTCAATTTCTTGGTCGATTAAAGTAGAAACCGTATTAGAAAATATTTCTGACCTGAATAAATTATCATTTCCAGCTCGTATTACTTCTATATTGGCACCATCTTTTCTTAAAATCTCCATCCCATAAACAAAAGAAAATGCTATTCCTTCTAAAGCCGCCCTGCATATATGGGATCTCGTATGTTTATTTAAATTGATATTACAGATCTGGGTTCCTATTGTTTTATTATCGAACATTCTTTCTGCTCCATTACCAAAAGGTATTAACTGCAGATTATCTGACCCAACGGGTATTTTTGAAGCAAGTGAATTCATAGTTTGATATGAGCTTGTCTCCAGATTAAGGTTGTTTTTTAACCATCTATATTGGATACCTGCTCCATTCACACACAACAATTTACCGATTACAGGTTTTTGTTCACTGTAATTGACGTGAGCAAAATTATTATACTTTACAGGTTCTTTACCTGATAAATTATCGGTTACAGCATAAATTACTCCAGATGTACCACCGGTAAGCGCCACTTCTCCTGGATTAAAAACATTAAGAGATAGTGCATTATTAGGTTGGTCACCTGCTCTATAAAAAATGGGGGTTCCTACTTTTAAACCACTTTCTTCTGCTCCTTTACTACTAAGTTCTCCTTGATTAGAAAATGTATCAACAATATCCGGAATAAGACTTGTATCAATATCATAATATTCTAACAACCATTTAGCGGGTTCTTGTTTTTTGTAATCCCATAAAATTCCCTCAGAAAGTCCAGATTTTGTAGTGTTAATTTGATCAGTAAACCTATATGCTATATAATCTCCTGGTAGCATAAATTTATACGCTTTTTTATAAATATCCGGTTCATTATCTCGTACCCATTTTAGTTTGGATGTAGTAAAATTTGCTGGAGAATTAAGGAGGTTTTCTTTACATTTTTCTTCTCCTAATTCTTTAAAAGCTTTATTTCCGATTTGAACCGCTCTGCTATCACACCAAATAATAGAATTTCGTAATAGTTCGCCATTAGCATCAATCAAAACAAGTCCATGCATCTGATAAGATATACCTATTCCTAGAACTAATTCTGAAGCGACTGCATTTTCCTTTAATAACCGTTTACAAGCTTTACAAACATTATCCCACCAAAAATCAGGATTTTGTTCTGCCCAATCACTATTTACTGAGATAATGTCCATCTCATTTTTTGGTTCATTTATTGAGGCTATACTTTTACCGTTATCTGCATCAATCAATGCAGCTTTAACCGATGAACTTCCTATATCGAATCCTATATAATACATGTAGCATTTTCGTTATTGGATATAAAAATCTAAAATCTATGTTGATTAGAATGGATAAATTATGGATATAAACGAAAACTTGTAGTTAAATTTTCGTAAAAACAATAAATAGAACAACAATTACCTTCGTAATAAAAGAACTAATTAATACAGGTATATTCCAAAAAAGTTCTGGCTGCTATTTTTCAAGGATTAAGCCAGAAAGCTTAATATATTAGGGTATAAAACTTCTAAAATAAATCCCCGTCTTGATCACTAACTCTAATTAGCTCGTTTCCTTCTTTTAATACAAATTGTAAACCATGTTCTTCTTGCCATAGACAATTACACAAGATTTGAACGTAAATGTTTTCATTTCTCTCATGTCGATCTTTGGTAATAATAATTTCTATTGGTGTTATATGATCCCAAACTTTATTAGGTTCTGTAAGATCTAAAAGTGGTAACATTCGTTTCAATGCACTAATCATCCATCCTGGTTTATTAGATGCCATTTGATAGGTTTCTATTGTATCCAGATAACCTACGGCATCATTAAATGTTATCCAATCATCAAATGCTTTTTTAGTCGCTTCTATTTTAACAGATTCATCAATATTCATAAAATTGAAAAGAACTTGGTCTACTCTAATTGGATCCATTTCCGAGACCTCGGTAAAATCCAATCGATATAATACTTCTTTTTGATCAAAGAAAGGAGTTGCAATTGGTTGTGTAGTTATCCAATCGTTTTCTAAAGGCCAATTACCAATATCCTGCTTTAATATTCCTAATGTTTTCAATTTCATGAGACCTAAATTAATTACATATTGTTTACCTCAAATCTAAATACCTTTCTTTTACTTCTAAAGATCTTTTATTACACATTTTATTCAATGTTATCCTATAGATATTAGTTCTTACAATCTTTAAACGGATTTACCGAACAGATATTAATCCACAGTTATTACAATAAAAAAGCTGATAAAAAAATACAATGCCTAAAACAGAAAGACCTGTTACGATACCAAAGCGCTTTAATGCCGAAATTTTAGGAAGAAACATAACACTGCCAAATGATATTGTAATAATCATACAAATTATAAAACCTCCTCCAAGTATTATACCTTCAAAAAAACCACTCAAACCATCCGCTCCGTGATATGCAAAAAATGCATTATAGATAAACAAACCTAGCAAGAGCAAAGTAAAGACCAAAAAAACATAAAATGGAACTTTCATAAGTTAATCTATTTCACTTTACAAGTTAACATCTTATTACTAATTAGCAGAAATTTTATAATTTCTAATTTCATCTTGAATCATTTGAGATTTGAATTTCATTTTTTTATCTGGTGACACAATCTTTATTTCACGATCTCCTATAACTCCAAACTTACCTTCGAAAATTATGAATTCAAAATTCGTATAATCAGTATCTAAAGTGTTAACGGTAACCGTTCCTAAGTCAAAGCTTATTCTATAACTAACAATACTATCTGCTGGGTTCACATCTATTATTTTTATCCAACCATAACTTTTTTCGGGCAAATCCGAATCAGATACTGGCTGAATCAGCAAACCATAGTATTTATCTTCTATTTTAGGTAAACTCGTAAATTCAATACAATCATTCTCAAGTTCAATTGCATTTATATTATATATATATAAAATAATTACACTGATTGATATCGCTGTTACTACTGATAAAAATCGCATAGTCTTCCCATAATTGGAGTATTTCTTTTCAGCACCAGGAACCGGATAGTCTATCGCATACTGTCTGGCACTTTGCTTCATTTCATATGTCCAATCCTCTTCAGGCAAGTCTATACCATTGGACGCAAAGTAAAAAACTACTAAAGGCTTCTTTTTAACATTCACAGATATCTTAGAAGATACAATTCGTTTATATAATTGCACTTTTATCAACTCTCTTACTTGGTTATATGGAGAGACAAACTTACTTTCAAAACTTTTATATAGTTCTATATTCTCTTTCCTTCCTAACATTAGGGTATTCTTCTTTTTTAACCTGATCAAAATGCATACTTTTAATCACATCATTATGCTAAGTCAATTTTAAAAAGAAATACTGTAAAAATGGTTCCATTTTATAATTTGAAACCTGTATATGTTAGGCTTGCTTTAACGAACAAAGAAAGAATAACCGGATAACCTCCTAAATCTTAATCCAACGTAGCGTGTGTGTTTTGATACTCAGAAGGTGTTGATCCAACAAGATTTTTAAAAACTCGATTAAATGAAGTTTTACTAGAAAACCCTGCCTCATACCCAATAGATAAAATTTTATACTGTTTATATTTAGGGTTTTTCATCAGTGACTTTGCTTCACTTACTCTATATAAATTAATAAAGCTATTGAAATTTCGAAGAAAGCATACATTTAACACCTCAGAAAAAAGATGAACACTCATAGACAAATCACTTGCAATATCAGATTGTTTAATTTCATGATTTAAATATGGTTTTTTAGTATCCATATAATCCAAAATTTGTTGCATATATAATTTTCTATCTTCTAAATTAAGTGAAGAATTCTGGTAGGAGGTAGTGTTGGTGTCTTTTTCTTTTTTCGTGTTTTTAGCAATCCTTTTTAGCTTCACCTGTAACGCTTCGTTCTCATTCGTCAAAAGTTCTTTATCTGCCTTTAGTCTCAGAGATTCGAAAATAAGTTTCTTTCTTCTTTTTTTATATATAATAAAAGAGCCTATCAACAGAATAACTAATAAAAATCCTAAAAACAAATACAGCTGCTTTTCTTTAGCAAGTAATTCTAATTCTTCTGTCTGTTCAGTTAATAGCTCAGTCTTTTCTTCTGATTCTAGTTCTAATTGTTTTTTCTGTGCTCTAGAAAGTGTATTGAGATATTCTTCATTAGCTTCTGTATAATACTTCTGCTCTTCCAAAGATTTTTCAAAATCTCCTTTCACTTCATATACTTTAGCAAGTAATTTATGGCTGTCCCTTCGTATTTTAAAAAAATTTCCTGCTATAGAAAGGTCTCTTGCTTCTACTAAATATGGAAAAGCTTCTAATGGCTCATTATCACGAACCAAAGCATCCCCAATTAGTATCAGAGCATTAGCCTGTTGCTTCTTAGAATCTTCTTCGGTTATAGCGGATAATACCTCTTTACAATAAAAAACTACCTTATCATATTCTTGGAGCGCCAAAAAGTTATCACTCAAATTTAAAAGAATACTTATAATTGAGCTCTTTCGATTTAATTTTACTGCCAGATCTTTTGCCCTTAGGCTATATTCTACTGATTGGCAATATTCTTTTTTACTAGAACTAGCGTTTCCTAAGGCATTATAGGCGGTCAATAAATATACATCAGACTGATCGATTGTTGAAGCAATAGCAATCACTCGATTCATTGTCTCAATCGTCTTATCGTACTCATTTATTTTGTTATATAAATTACCTAAATTCGCTAAAACTGTAAGTTCAGCTCTTTTATTTTGTGGAAGTTTACTTAGGTTATCCAAGACCATTAAGTATTTTTCGATCGCTTTATCTAACTGCTCTACATTGCTATAATATATTCCCAAATTAACTAATGCTTGATTCCTTAAATCATCTAATTCGTGGGTGTCAGCAATTTTTAAAATAGCCTCACAGTATTCCTTATAAGTTTCAAAATCTCCTTTTTGATGGGCTTTTACAGATAACTGTTGATATTTAGCAATACTATCTACAGATAAACTGAACTGAACTTCCTTAATAATAGCAATTGTATCCAATTCATTTTGAGCAAATAAAGAAAGTGGGGCTAAAAAAAATGTGAGATAAAAAAGGATGCGCATTTATTAAGAATCAAATGGTGATAAACTGAGGTTCTAAACAAATGTAGGGTGAATATATGTTTTTAGGAAATAATTTCAAGTAGTGCACTTCTTTCTGTCAATCCAACAACCTAAATTATATAGATTTGAACATATACCTAAAAAAACAACCCTCAGGCTAACTACTTCCTGAGGGTCTGAATTGAAACTAAATTATAATATTTAACACAAACTCAACTTATACATAATTATGATTGTTTCAATTTTGCTGTTTTTTTGGTTAGGTTTTTACGCCGCGAATATAAGCTCTAATCTTCAAATTTCATTACGAATTTTGAGTGGTAATACATATTTAACGATGTCATAATATCTCATTAAAATCTTTGAGATTAAACCACTAAAAATCAACCTTTACTATATATTAGTGTCTTTTCTCACTAATTTGTTACCATATTATTAGCTATTTTTAATCTTAAAGCGAATATTTTAATAAATATTTGACAAGAATTAATCAAAGTTCGTACCGAACTTAATATTTTATGGTTAAAATTTTGAGACAAAAAATATCTTTGGAATTAACCTCGAGAATCCATTGAACTTTTTATTATCTTTTTTTGTATTTTACAACGATAAAAAAAATCAAAGAGTGTTAAGCCAAATAAGAGCATAAAATAACCCTTGGAATAAAATACTCCAAGGGTCTAAATTGAAACAAATCTGTACTAATAATAAAATACACAAACTCAACTTATTATTATACTATGATTTATGGCTGCTTCAATTATGACATATTTTATGTTATACTATTATGTATTTCTTTTGCTGGCAATCAAAATACAGGGCTCTTGAGGTAACTACTTCTCAAGAGCCTTGTCTTGAAAAAACGTTTGTTTTATAAAAACAAACTCAACTTACTTTTATACTTCTTATAGTTTTACTCGATAGTTAAATCAAATGACTGTGCAATATCTGTGTCTCCACCAGCATCAGCTAAGGTTCCATCATTAGGCTTTGTAGGCTCATGACGTAGTGTTACAGTGAAACTTCCTGTACTAGCATCTGTTGTCGTTAGATCAAAAGTAATCCCAACTGGGTTAGTTCCAGTATTAGGAGGATAATCTGCTTCTGTATCCGTATACATTGTTGTTGCATTTAAAGTACCCGCTGCTTCAAAAAAGAATTGGTGCTCATCAGCTTCTTCTTCAATTTCTTCGTTTACATTTTCTGCTGGTGTTTCACTCTCATTAAGTAATTCTACCTCTCCAGCATATGTTGTATTCGCTGATAGCGATCCAGATACAGTAATCACAGGCGCATTAGGTCCATCAGGTCCATCCAAGTCGCGAGATACTAAAGTAACTACATCTGTTCCATTAGTTAGGGTAACAGTCATAGTAGTTATAACTTCTTCTTCATTTACTACTACAGGGTTATCATCATCGTCAGAACAAGAATACATTAATACACTTGCAATTGCTAACATTGATAAAAATTTACGTGTGTTCATCATTTTAAAATTTAATAGTTAAAAGTTAATCTTAATAAAAAGTTTCGTCCCACTTCATCTGCAAAATAGCGTTGACGGTTCAAATAATTTCTATATTTTTTATTTGTAATATTATTAACGGTCATCCCAATATTCAACTCATTTTGTTTAAAAAAAGGAACCGAAATATCTGCATTCATATGTAAAAGATGATAATCACCAGGTGGTGTATTAATATCTAAAAGAACGTCTTCTTGTTCTTGAGGTGAAAAAACAATGATATTATCAGGAAATTCATTTTGTCTAAAAGTATAATCGCTTTCAAGACTCATCACTAAACCCATCCACTCCTCTTTTTGAAAAACAATACTATTGCTAAAATTAGCTGCTGGAATATTGATAAGAGGTATTTCAGTCTCAGTATCTTTTCCTTTAACCAATGAGAATCTATGATTAGTTTGCCAATTGGCAAACCATTTCTTAGTAAGTTTAGCATCGACACCTAATAATCTCGCATTAGTTTGTCGATATTCCCAAACTGGGAATGCTCCTCTTATAGAAAGTTCAACATCCGTAGGCTCTAATAGTATGTAATCATTAATAAAGTTAGCATATGGCGCTATTTCCCAACTCAAATTATCATCATTTTTCTGAAAAGAAAATGAAACTTTATGGGATGTTTCTTGATCAATCCTTAGATCTCCAAGTTCGATTCTAGATGCTGAATGGTGTAACCCATCACTAAATAATTCTGAAGGGTTTGGCGCTCTCTGAGCTAATGCATAATTACCTCTTAATTCATAACTATCTCCGAAAACATAATTAAATCCTGTAGTCGCCGAAATACTATGATAATCAAACTTAGGATTTGTAAGCCATTGCGTACCTTCGTCCGCAATAATAAGATCGTTAAATTCTTGATCATACCCTCGTTCTTCCCATCTAGTTTTTATATAAAACTTCTTTGCATCAATTTGGTTATAATCATATCGAACACCCGCATCAATTGTTACATTATCATTGATATCATATTTACCAGAAATAAATAATCCCGCATCATATTTATCATAATCTGGAATCAATCTTCTTGCTCTTGTACTAGGGTCAGCAAAATTATCCTGATAGCGCATTACTATTCCAAAATCTAAATTATAATCAAATTTAGCATCTAGAACAAAATCCGAAGTCAGTGTATGTGTTGTAAGTTCCAAATCTAAACTTGGAATTTTTCTTAACTCTTCTGTTTGTCTAATATCAAATTCAAAACGTTGGTTATGTTGGAAATCGTATTGAGTAGTCCATTTACCTAATTTCTCGAATCTCTTAAAGTAACGTAATCTACCTAGATGATGTGTAACATCTTGTTTTGGATTATCGATAGTATATGTGAAATTTTCTATAACAGATGGTTCTCCACTATTAATAGATTCAATAAGGTCATCTGCATTTCCAATATGGGATGCAGCTAGAACTCCTATTTCATTTTGGTAGTATGAATAATAAACGTCCCAACCTTGTGTAAATTTATTATTTCCAAAGGACAAAGATCCGCCTCTTTCAAAAATACCAGTATTAGACAGGATATAATCAGGTGCTTCTACATCACCAAATCTTTTTAGGGTTCCTTGGGCTTTCCAAAACCAACCAGATTCATATCCTTTTATTATTTCGGAAGAAATCGTTCCACCTCGGCCATTAGAAGCTCCTGTAACGACAGTTTTTCCAAACAATGTATCTTTTGCCGGAACCTTGTTAGGTTCCATAACAATGACTCCTCCAATAGCATCTCCACCATAACGTAGTGCTGCTGCTCCTTTAACAACAGTTACACTACCAGCAGTATTAATATCTACATTAGGTGCATGTTCATCTCCCCACTCCATATCCTGCATACGTACACCGTTGTTCATAATTAATACTCTACTTCCACTTAAACCTTGAATAATTGGTTTTACAATTGTAGAGCCCGTATTGAGAGAAGAAACACCAGTAATCTCTCTAAGTGCATCTCCCAAAGCTGCACTACTATATCTTTCAATAACATTTTTATTAATAGTCTCTTCTTGCGAAGAGGATGTTTTAGTTCTATTATTGCCAGAAACCTTCACTTCTAACAATTCGTTTAAATGGTGTTCTAAATAAAAGTCTTTATTCGAAATTTCGTTTATATCAATAGTAACGACCTGAGAATTACAATCCTCATGCGATATCGTAAAAGCGTAAGATGTGGCACAAAGCCCTGAAATTTTATACATCCCGTTACTATCAGTTTTAATTATTGTATTATTAAAAGTAATTGTTGCTCCTTCTAGAGAAACTCCGTCGTGAAAATCAATTACACGGCCAGAAAGCGTTTTATTGCAATCCTGAGCGAATATGTGATTAACTACTAGAAGAAACACAATACATAATATGTTTCGTTTCATTTTAAAAATAAAAAAGGGTCGCTATTGCAAGTTGGGCAATAGTAAATAGGTATCAACACCTGATTGGTTAGTATTTAAACTAAAGGTGGTGCTTTATTTAGAAAAGAATAATTAGTTTCTCTATCAAAATAGATATCAAAACTATTGATCTGAATACGATCAACTGGAATAGAAACTACATTTGGTGTTTCTAATACACCTATAGGTATAAAATTATCATCCAGATTTTCTGGAGCTAATTGACACATCTCGCAATCTACTTCATTATCATCATGACCTACAATGTGTAAGTCTGATAACTGTATAAAACTGAATAATATCAGTAAAACAGTAGCAATGATATGTCTGTTATTAGACTTCATAATCGCAAATAAACAAAAAAAAATCAAAATCCTTCCAAATTCAATAATTAAAGTGTGTTAAAGTATTCCAAATTCTATAGATTTTTTGGTGATCGTTGATAAATCTTCAGGCATCTTCTCTTGACTCCAAGGATGTTTTGCTCCGAAAACATGATCCGCTCCAGAAACTAAATACAGTTCGCTATTAGGATTCCAACTATTCAAATCTTCTGCTTCTTTCATACTTACCGTTGGATCTTCTGTACCATGAATAATCAAGTAAGGGACTTTTACATTCTTAGCAGCTTTAGCAATAGTGAGTCTTTCTTTATTTTCGACAAAAGTGGTATAAAATTGAAAATCATGAGGCATTTTCTGTTTTGTTCTTCCATTTTCTACATAAAACACACCTTCATCCTTCCAAGATTGAAATGTAGCACCTTTAGGAAATCTACTTTCATAATCCGACACACCTGCCCAGGTAATAAGCTTAGAGATTCTTGAATCTTCAGATGCTTTAATCGTTGTGATTCCGCCTGCGCGAGAATGCCCTATAAGAACAATATTATTCGGATTTACATATTGTTGATATTCAAAACTCACAGAAGTAACCTGATCTAAAACACATTTTAAATCATCTAATTCTATCAAGTAGTTATTGGTTCCAAATGCATCTAAATCCGGAAAGTCCATTGGTTGTTCTATTGTACCGCCATTATGAGAAAAATTAAACTTAATAAAGAAAAAACCAGCTTGTGCAAAAGTATTGGCTACCAAATCCCAAGGACCCCAATCCTTAAAGCCTTTATATCCGTGACAAAAAATAACGATAGGTTGTTTGTCTTTTTTATTGTTATAAAAAACATCCGTTAAAATAGGTTTATTATGTTCCCCCTTAAGTATTATATTCCTTTTTGCCGTAATCATAACTAAACTTCTTTTTCTGTAAATGGAATTTCTAAGGTAGAAATTTCTATAATCAACTTTTTAAGTTGTAATAAATATTCGTCAAATATATCTGAGGTAACCTCATAATCAACTTTTCCTCTTACAGATGTTTTAGTCCCAAATTTCAAAAATCCTTCTTTAAGATTTTTAAAAGAAATAATTCCTGCTTGAAAAGATGACGACAGTGGCTGTTCATTATGCTGCATATATGCATATGCCAGTATTTGTATCACTTTACTATACTTATAATCATCAGTTATCACTTCCCAATCCATTAAAACGACATCACTTTTATTGACCTTACCTGTCTTGTAATCAATAATCCTTAACTCACCGTCTAGTTCATCAATGCGATCTACTTTTCCTTTTATAAAAACTGGAAAATCAAGTTCAGGTATATTCAATTCAGTTTTTAAATTACTTTCTATCGCTATAATTTTTAACTCCGATCCTGATATCAGAAGTTTTTCTTCTGATTTTAGAAAATTATAAATATACCTTTTTGCCACTTCAAAAATAAGTAAGTTTTTACCTTGGGTAATGTCTAATTTAGAATACTCTTTATGAAAATGATACTTGATTACTTCATCAATCTTAGTAATCATTCTCTGAACATCTGTAATAGATACATACTTATTTTCTAAAGGTTTATATAAATCCTCCAGTGTATTATGAATGACTGTTCCCAGTGTATTAGCAGCTATCGTTTCTTCTACTTGATCACTTTCTTTGATCCCTAATATATATTTATAATAAAAATCAATTGGGTTTCTAATATAAGCTGTTAATGCTGAAGGGGATAATCCGTTCAAAGCTAATTCCTTAATTCTACCAATAATGGATATCTCTTTCGAAATAATGATGGGTTCGTGACTTAATTTTGGTATTTCTGAAGAAGCTATATATTTAGACAATTGATGTTTATCAACTTTATCTATTTCGAGCTGATATAAGAATCTACTTTTTTCTCCACCACCAACACCATCATCTTCTGTGTTATAAATAAGATATATCGTCTTAGCTCTCTGAATTAAACGATAAAAGTGATACGTATATATTGCATCCTTTTCTTTATATGTCGGAAGGCTATATGCTCTCTTAAGATCATAAGGTATAAAGGAGTTCATACTTTTTCCTGCAGGAAGAATACCCTCGTTAACGGAAGTAAGTATAACTGTGTCAAAATCCAAACAACGTGATTCTAACATTCCCATCAACTGCAAACCCTTAAAAGGTTCTCCTCTAAAATCTAACGTTTCTGCATTAATTATATCTCTATATAAATAGTATAAAGAAGCTATTGTTGTAACATATTGATAACTGTTACACAAAACTAACAATCTATTAAAAACAACATGAAAATGATATATATACTCTAATTCTAATGGAGATTTTTCTTTGTCTAAACCGTTTTTTAATAATTGAATAATTTTTCTACATTGTTCAATTGCATTTAATGCATTCTTCCAAGGAGCAAATAAAAGCTTAATTATTTCATTTTTCTTGTCATCAGTTTCATTTTGCAATTTTTCTACGGTAACATAAACCAGATTTTCTTTTGAAATCTTGCTAATTAATTCATTAGCAAAAGAGCCCAATAACCATTGTGCTGGTTGACTATTTAAAATCTCTACCACAGATTTATAATACAACCCTTTGTGGTGAGTTGCTTTATGAAGCGAAAACAACAATTCAAAAAATGAAGATACAGGCACTTCCTTAAGTGGTAATCCCATTGTGATATTTAAAGACTCAATCGTGTCTGGCAATGAATTAAGAACAGGTAATAACAAAGATTCATCTGCCAATACCAATGCCGTTCGTTCTAAATCCTTTGATGGAATAGATCTTAGTATTTGTCCAGCTAATTTAGCTTGGCCAATATTTTTAGGAACACCAATTTGCTTAATATCTTTTGAAGAAGAAAAATTATCCTTTATCCATTTAAATGAGTTGTCCTTGTAATACTCCCAATTATCTTTATAATCTCGTATAAATAATGAAGCTTCGTGATACTTATTCTCTAAAAAGAATGTATCAGCATCCCAATATACCTCCGCAATCTTAGCTTCTAATAATGATTGAAAAATTATTTGCTCAGCATTGTTTAATGCATTAAATCCAACTAAAATATGCTTCTTAGTATTCTTCTCAATATAATCAGTTACATTTTCTGAAGCTTTACGATATAATAAACCTTGATATCCTACTTTCTTATCAAGTAGTTTGGTTTTAAAATTATTATAATATTCAGACAGATTATTCCAAAAGCTAATGTACTTCTGTATCAATTCTGTCTTTTCCTTCTGAAGATACCAATGATTCAGGTCCTGAATTCCCGCTAGATAAGAAAAAAAGCTATCGTTATCAATACAATATCTATCAATTTCGTTAAAATCTTGTACCAGCGTCTGAGCCCAGCTACTGAAAACTTCTAAACTTTCTTTTTCTAAATGTGCGTGTGTATTTAGATATGTTTCGTAAAAATCAAATAATGTTTGTATTGTATCGATCTGACGTAATCCAGATAATTCGGTAATAAACTCTTCTATGCTATATATTACAGGAGCAAAAAAGGTTTTATCACTGTATAACTTAAGCAATTCCCTTTTGAGAAAGAGTCCTGCTCTTTTACTAGGAAGAACAAAAATAAGCTCACTTACATCGTGATTCTTTGCTTGTATTTCTGATATGACTTCTTTTAAAAAACTATCCACATATTAAAAATAAAAAACGTCCCGAATAATCGGGACGTTTTATCTATGTATATTTATTTAGTGAAAAATAATTACTTCACTAAGTTGATCTCTACACGTCTGTTTTGTGCTCTACCAGCTCTTGTTTTGTTAGAAGCGATTGGTCTATCTTCTCCATATCCAACAGCAGATAATCTAAACTGATCGATTCCATTTTCAGTTAAGAAATTCTTAACAGCGTTAGCTCTAGAATCAGATAATCTTTGGTTAGATTTAGCAGCACCTTGACTATCAGTATGTCCTTCTACAGTAAATTTAGCAGTAGGATATTCTTTAAGAATCTTAATGATATCGTTTAATACTTTAGTAGACTGATCTTTGATAGTTGACTTACCTGAGTCAAATAATACTTGAGCAGCATACTCGTTTAATGTTTTCTGAATTTCTTCAGTTACTTCAGGACAACCATTGTTAGCAACAGTACCAGCAACATCAGGACAGTTATCGTCTTTGTCTAATACTCCGTCACCATCTTTATCTTGGTAAGGACATCCGTTATTAGCAGCAGGACCAGCTTCGTTAGGACAACCGTCTTTAGCGTCAGTGATTCCATCACCATCAGCATCAGGACATCCGTTTAAGTTAGCTAAACCAGCAACTGTAGGACACTCATCTTTAGGATCAGCAATTCCGTCACCGTCAGTATCAGCACATCCGTTAAATTCAGCTGTACCAGCAACATCTGGACAGTCATCTTTAGCATCAGTGATTCCATCACCATCAGTATCAGGACATCCATTAAATTCAGCTAAACCAGGAACGTCAATACACTCGTCGTCTTTATCAAATACACCATCACCATCAGTATCTTTACCTCCGAAAGCGAAAGTAAGTCCAGCAGAATGTTGGAAGTGAGTTGGAGGGTAGTTACTAACCTCGTAATCTTCGAATACGTGCTTGTAAGTACTCTGTAAGTTAAAAGCTAAGTTTTCAGTTAACCAAAAATTAACACCTAAAGAACCGTTTAGAGTTCCTGCACCAATTTCATCAAGCCAAGTGTAACCTCCACCTACTCCTAGGTAAGGATCAAACCATTTAGTTTTTAAAACATTTTTAAAACTATAACTTATTCTTGCATCTGCTGCGTAATAAGATAAGTCATTAGCGCTAACTTGAGTTCCATCAGCGGTTTCTCCTAATTTATCAATTTTGTTAACTGTACCAGCAACAGTAAAAGTAAATCCGTCTCCTATATATCTACCAACTGATAGTTTAGATACAGATGGAAGAATGTTCCAGTGGTCCGTAGCGTTAAAAAACTCGTCAAAGATTTCTCCTTGTATAGGTAAATCTCCTCCGGTAGGAAAAATATCAACAGCATTAACGCCAATCGATACTGCCCAAGGGTTGTTTTCATCCTGTGCATTCGCAGTACTAAACCCAAGTACTAATAACGAAGCCACTAAAAATCTGCTAAGATGTTTCATATTCAATAATTTAATTTTTAAGTGTTAATTAGAGCAAATGTAATATGTTAAAAATTACTGTCAAAGACAAAACTAATAAATTTTTCTTAATAGGCCAGTGTATATCGACCTTTGCGAAGTTTTTGAAGCCTTATTTTAAGTCCCTAAGCCCTTTACAAATGTGAAAAAAATGACGTATTAAGCCGAAATTTATGATTCTAATTTTTATAATTACGGTACAATTATAAGATAAAAATATTTTTTATCCGTAAATTTCTACTAGTAATTACGAAAATAATTGTTATTTATATATATTTTAAAGTGATTTCGGTGTTAAAATATACTAGTATCTTTTTACTTAGTTTGTATCCTAACTTTTGAAGAAGCATGCTGTACTCCTCAAGTTGTTTAGCATGAGACGAACTATATTCTCCTGTCTTATAGTCAATTACAGAAGCAAACCCGTTAGAGTCAATTGTAACTCTATCAGGTCGATAGATCTGACCATTTGAAATGATATCCCTTTCGTTTAGTACGATATTACTATCCGAAAAATATTTAAAGAGTTCTGGGTGATCTAACACCATTTTTAACTCCTTATGAAGCGATTCTTTATCTAAATGACTTATTAAGCCGGTTTCTAATGCATTTTCCACCACGCTATCTAAATCTTTATAGGTATAAATAGAAGCCATTAATTCATGAATTACATTTCCTTTTTCTATAGCAGATTCCTGCAACGTACCCCACAGTTTTCCTGAATTAGTTACGACATATACTTTGTATTTCTTTTGAGAATTCCCTAGCCTACGAAGTACTATGTTTTTTGTTTTTGAATCATTAACTATACCTTCTGTATCTGGTTTTTTAGGATTCCCAAATTCATACAACAGTTGTTCATTATTCCATCTACCAATATGTTTTAAATAATTAATAAGTTTCCCTGAAAATTTATTGAAATTTGTTTCTCCTTTACTGTTAATTTCCGCTTTAGAAATAACATATAGCTGCTCTTCTGCTCTCGTTAAAGCAACGTATAATAAATTAAAAGTATCTAACTCTAATTGAGATTGATGCTCCCGCACAATCTGTTCTGCCTTTGTACTATATTCTGACAACTGTTTGCTATAGTTTATAAAAACCTCTTCAAACCCATTAAAATCATTTTTAGAAACCGGAAACCATGTTTTTGGTTCTATTTCCCTATAAATATCAATATTCGCATATGGATAAATCACACAAGGAAATTCTAATCCTTTAGATTTATGTATGGTCATTATTTGAATTGCTTCTTCTCCTTCGGGAGCTATGATACTTAATTTCTCCTTTTTATGCTCCCAGTAAGATAAGAACCCTACAACACCTTCTGCGTTTTTTTGAGTGTACGCAAAAATTACATCCAAAAGAAACTGCACATATGCTGGTGATGCTTCCGTGAGTTTAAAACTACTTACTATGTATTCTACGGCTTCATAAAAAGGCTTTATATCTAATTGATGAAAACTAAAATCTATTCCTAATAATTTAAGTTGATCGCAAAACTCTCTTTTATTTGTAAAAACTAATTTGCTTAAAAAACGATGCTGTTCTGAAATAGAAAACTCCTCTGTAATAAAATTTAAAATTCTTGTTTTAGACAACAGTTCATCTGGATACACAAACCAAGTAAGCATATCGATAACAAAACATACTTTAGGATCATTTTTAAGCAATAGCGTTTCTGATGAAATAATCGAAAGCCCTTTTTCTGTTAAAAAATCAGCAATCAAAGCTCCTTCCTTTTGTTTTCTGGTTAGGATGCATATTTCATTTAACAAATATCCTTTTCCCCTAAGTTCTAAAACCGAATCATAGACTTTCTCTGGATAAAGTTCATTTTCTTCTGTTACGTTTTTAGCCTCTATAAAAGAAAGTTTTACATATCCTTCTTTCTTATCATTATATTCCTGATTATTTCCTAGTAGATATAATTTCTTATGTAAATCATTACTGAAATCATTTGATAAAAAAGTAAATAAATCATTATTAAACCTAATAATCTCTTGATGACTGCGATAATTTCTGGGTAAATTCAGAACCTGTTTTTCTTCAATAGAAAATGGATTTTGATCCAAGGACAAATCAATAAACTGTTCTGCTTTTCCTCCTCTCCATCGATATATGGCTTGTTTAGCATCTCCTACTATCGTCAATTGCCCTCTTTTACCACTTAATGTTTCAGAAGATATTGCATTATCAATTAAAGGGATCATATTATTCCATTGGAGCTCCGAGGTATCCTGAAACTCATCTATAAAATAGTCCCTATAACGTTCACCTAGTCTCTCATATATAAAAGGCGCAGGTTGGTCTTGAATTGCTTCACTGATTATTTTATTAAACTCCGATATCAGTAAAATACTTCTTTCTTTTTTAATATTTTGAAGTTCTTTATTAATAATATTTAATACAGAAAGCGGAATTAAATTTTTAATAATATTTTCATAAAGCTTTATGGTAAGAATTTTTTGCTTCGTATCTAAAAAAACTTGTTCGATCAAAGAACGTATTGCATCTATCGATTCTTTCTTAACTACATCCAACTTAGCGCCATAAAATGAAGCCGCTTGAATACTCTGTTTCCAAGAAGCCTTGAAATCAACATTAGTATCCCCTTGTTCTAATTTTTTAAAATGGGCCGGAATTGATCCACGAGTAAAATCTTTATGTTCTATTCCGTTTTCTCTTATTTGATCCAGAACTTCTTTAGAACTTGAAATAATACTCTTTTTATCCTTTGAAATTCTTGAAATCAGAGTCGTTTTTAAGCCTTTAAAATCTTCTGCTGTTTTATCAGAAAGATTATCCAAGTGCATACGATCATTTTCACTAAATAATAGACGTGCTATCTTATTTAACTCAACTGTAATATCCCAATTCTTATCATCTTCTAATTTACTTAATGCAAAATCTATAATCGTTTTTGTAAGCTCTTTATCCTCTCCTACTTTAGCTATAATAGCATCGACTGACTCTTCAATTAGTGATTCAGTATCCATTTCTATTTCAAAATTCATAGGGATACCCAAATCGCGGGCAAATGTTCTTATTACTCGATGCGTAAATGTATCTATTGTTACGATATCAAAAGCTGCATAATTATGCAATATGCTTTTAAGAATCCTATCGGCTTTTTTCTTTATTATTTGTTCCTCTAAACCAGTTTCCTTAATAATATCATCCAATAAAGATTGATACTTTGATGATAGTTCTACATTACTTAACCCAACTAGGTTTTCCAAAACTCTAGTTTTCATCTCACTAACAGCTTTATTTGTAAAAGTAATCGCCAAAATATTTTTATAAGCATCTTGATACTCACCAGTAAATAGTGCTATCAAATATGACTTTACTAATGTATAGGTTTTTCCAGCGCCTGCTGCTGCGTTATAAATTGTAAAGGGATATGGAGATTTCAAGTCTGTTTTTTTACTAAAGTATCAAAAAAGCGTAGTTTTCAAAGTCGAATTACTATTAAAAATAAATTTAACTCTATTAGATCATAAGAAGGTGTTTGAAAAAAAATCAATTTAATTAATTTATAACAGATATTAATTTTTATTCATCGCTCTTATTCCTAAATTTGGTTTCATTTTTTTCTTATTAACTAAAAAATAGATTATGTCATTCGAATTACCAAAATTAAACTATGCCTTTGATGCACTAGAACCTAATATAGACGCTCGTACCATGGAAATTCATCATGATAAGCATCATGCTGGATACACTAGTAAATTAAATGCGGCTATTTCTGGTACAGATTTAGACGGTAAGACTATAGAAAATATTCTGATAAACCTAGATATGTCTAATGGAGCTGTTAGAAATAATGGTGGTGGTTTTTATAATCACAGCTTATTTTGGGAAATCATGTCTCCAAATGGAGGAGGCGCTCCTTCTGGTGAGTTAGCTGATGCAATAAATAATACTTTTGGTTCTTTTGAAGCTTTTAAAGATGCTTTTTCTAAAGCAGCAGCAACACAATTTGGTTCTGGATGGGCTTGGCTTTGTGTTCTAGAAGGCGGTAAAGTAGAAGTTTGTTCAACTCCTAACCAAGACAATCCTTTAATGCCAAGTACTGGTTGTGGAGGTACTCCAATTTTAGGGTTAGATGTTTGGGAACACGCTTATTATTTAAACTACCAAAATCGTAGACCTGATTATATTAATGCTTTTTTTAATGTAATTAATTGGGATGAAGTTTCTACCAGATACGCTAAGGGCAAATAATAGTTCAGTCATATAAAAAAGAAAAAGAGTCATATATACAATACGACTCTTTTTTTATATAAATATTTTACGAAATATTATAAAATAAAAAAAGGTGGAAAGTCCACCTTTTTTTGCCCCAAATCTACCATGAACTTAACCTACTTATGCTATGGCTCTGCTAATATAAAGCGTTATTTCATTGTGTAAAAATGTTTTAGATGAAAAGCTAAAATACTTGTTGAAATACACAAATTAACTGATTTTAACAACGCAGAAAATTATTTTTTTAGTACGCTCGCTCATCTTTACCTTCGAAAAAGTTTATAAATGCTTTGTTCACTACTCTATTACCCCCAATAGTAGGATAATCTCCTGTAAAGTACCAGTCTCCTAAATTCTTAGGGCACGCAATATGTAGATTATCCACAGTTTGATAAATAATTTTTATTTCTGCATTTACTGTTTCATCACTTAACAATTCAGCGATCTTATCACTTATTTCTTGATCCGTAAAACCTTCATATATTTCTTTCACAAAATTCTGAACATCTTCATCTGCTAGATTTTCCTGCGCCTTACACTTTTCATATACCTGTTCTACTAAATCATAATTACCATTCTCTTTTAGTAAAGCTAATGAAGCTTTAAAAGCAATAAGCCCTTCTAGCCTGGCCATATCAATTCCATAACAATCAGGATAACGAATCTGCGGTGCAGAAGAAACTACAATAATCTTTTTTGGCTTTAGTCTATCAAGCATCTTGATAATACTCTTCTTTAATGTAGTACCCCTTACGATACTATCATCTATGATCACCAAATTATCTTCAGATTTTACTACACCATATGTAACATCATATACGTGAGCTACTAAATCATCTCTACTACTGTCTTCTGTTATAAACGTTCTTAGTTTAGCATCTTTAATAGCTAATTTTTCTGTCCTAAGTCTAGCAGAAAGTATTTCTGACAAACGTTCGTCTGTTAATGACTCTTTTTCAGAAAGTATCGTTTCATTTTTTTGTTTATTAAGTTCATCCTGAGCTGCCTCTACCATTCCGTAAAAGGAAGTTTCTGCAGTATTAGGAATAAAAGAAAACACTGTATTCACTGTATCGTGATTAATTTCTTTTAACACCTGTGGCATTATAAGTTTCCCTAGTTTTTTTCTTTCTTCATAAATTTCGGCGTCACTCCCTCTAGAAAAATAAATACGTTCAAAAGAACACGCTTTTCTTTCTAAAGGTTCAATGATCTTACTTATAGATGTTTTTCCATTCTTTTTAACAATAATGGCTTTTCCAGGGTCCAATTCGATCACTTTATCAAAAGGAACATTAAACACCGTTTGAATCACTGGTCTTTCTGAAGCCACTACAACTACCTCATCATCCTGATAATAATAAGCAGGTCTTATTCCTGCAGGATCTCTAAGCACAAAAGCATCTCCATGTCCTAACATTCCTGCCATTGCATATCCTCCATCCCAATCTCTTGAAGATTTTTTAAGTATTTTGGCAACGTTTAATCTTTCTACAATTTGTGGAGATGCATCAACTTTACTAAAACCTTCTTTTTTCAGTTTCTTATATAATTTAGCTACTTCAGAATCTAAAAAATGTCCAATTTTCTCCATCACAGTAACGGTATCAACATGATCTTTTGGATGCTGACCTAATCGTACCAAATTATCAAATAGCACATTATTATTAGTCATATTAAAGTTACCCGCCACGATAAGATTACGATGCATCCAATTATTTTGTCTCAAAAACGGATGGACGCTTTCTACACTGTTTTTTCCAAAAGTTCCATAACGAACATGACCTAAAAGAACCTCTCCTATATATGGAATGTTTTTTTTCTGTAAATCAACATCATCAGCATACTCTGGATGTTCGACAAGTTCTTTATTAATTCTATCATTAATCTGGGAGAATATATGCTGAATTGGCTGAGAGTCGCTCGAACGAACTCTACTTATATATCTCTCTCCTGGAGGTGTATCTAATTTGATACTTGAAAATCCGGCTCCATCTTGTCCACGATTATGTTGCTTTTCCATCATCAGATACATTTTATTTACTCCATAAAATGCACTTCCGTATTTCTCCTTATAATACTCTAATGGTTTTAGTAGTCTAATAAATGCTATTCCGCATTCATGTTTTAAGGCATCACTCATTGTATTCCAAAAATTCTATTGTTGTGTTTGTATATCGTAGGTCTAATATTAATAGCCAATTAAAAAAGCCCTTACACGAAACGAGCAGGGCTAATTATTTATCATTAAGACAATTCTATTTCAAACTGCGTAAGTTCCTTAAATTGCTGAAGTCGTTTCTGAACTTCTTCCCGTTTTAAATTCTCCATTCTTTCCGTTCCAAATTTCTCTACACAAAAGGAAGCCAAATTAGAAGCGTGAATAATTGCTTTCTTCATACTCTCAAATGAAAGGTCTCCCGTTTTTGTCAAATACCCTGCAAAACCTCCTGCAAAAGTATCTCCGGCTCCAGTTGGATCAAAAACTTCTTCTAATGGTAATGCAGGAGCAAAGAAAATTTGACCATTATGAAATAACAGCGCTCCGTGTTCTCCCTTTTTAATTACCACATATTTAGGCCCCATCTTTTCTATCACTCTTGCTGCTTTAACCAAAGAATATTCACCACTTAACTGCCTTGCTTCTTCATCATTGATAGTAATAACATCTACTTTGGCAATTACTTTATGCAAATCATTGATAAATGCATCTTCCATCCAAAAGTTCATAGTATCTAGTATTGCTAACTTTGGCTTTACCTCAAACTGTTCAAGAACACTAAGCTGAACCAGTGGGTTTAAATTACCTAATACTACAATCTCAGCATCTTTATAACTATCCGGAACAACCGGCTGAAAATCTGCAAGTACATTAAGCTGCGTTTCTAAAGTATCTCTAGAATTTAAATCATTGTGATACTTACCTCTCCAGAAAAAAGTTTTTCCACCTTCTACAATTTTTATTGCAGAAGTATCAATATTCTTTTCTTCTAGTGTTTTAAAATAGTCTTTAGGAAAATCTTCTCCAACAACCGAAACAATTGCTGATGGAATATTAAAGTTAGAAGCCGAAAGTGCGATATAAGGTGCTGCTCCACCTAAAATTTTGTCTGTTTTGCCAAAAGGCGTCTCGATTGCATCAAAAGCAACAGAACCTACTATCAATAATTTGCTCATAAAATAGCTTATAATTTTTTTGCAAATATACGCTTTACTTTTAAGTAATTATATGATTGTAACAAACTTGGTTACTTCAATAATCTTCATGTGTTTAAAAGAACGTATTGTTACTTAATATAAACTTTTTACACCTCATAATTACTTCCTAAAAAACTAAAAATCGTTTGTAAATAAAATATTTAATGAAAGATATTTTACCTAGAAAAGGTAGGGTCTTCATATTTATAACTGTTTTCTATATAACTAATACACAAACTTTATATTATTATGAAAAAAGCCAAATTAACTAAACTGGTTTTAACAACTTTGATTTCATTTTCATTATTTAATTGTGAAAAAGATTCTGAAGATGTTTTTGAATCGAATCAAAATACAGCTGCAAAATCAGCTCATGTTTGTATCGAAAAATGGAACACAGGCGACAACAATTCTAAAGCTGCTAGCCTAAAAGCCAAACAGTGGCAAACTGGTCAAACTATCCGAGTAAAGTTTTTAAATGGAAATAACTTTGTTCAATCCAAAGTAAGACAGTATGCTGTAGAATGGGAAAATCATGCTAACATTAAATTTGAATGGGTGGCGTCTAATAGTAGTGCAAACATTAAAATTGGTTTTAGAGAAGGCCAATTTGCAAATGATGGAGGATCTTGGTCATATCTTGGAACCGATTCGAATAATCAAGCGCACAGTATGCATTTTGGGTGGTTTAACAACAATACTTCCGATACAGAATTCAGAAGAACTACTATTCACGAATTTGGACATGCACTTGGTTTAATTCACGAACATCAGAATCCTGTAGCGGGCATAAACTGGGATAAAGAAGCAGTATATGCATATTACGCAGGACCACCTAACAACTGGAGTAGAGATCAGGTAGACAATAATCTTTTCAGACGTTATGATGCTAATATTTCGAACTACAGTGTATACGATCCAAAATCTATTATGCACTATCCTATTCCAGCAGAACACACTACAGATGGTGTTGCTGTAGGAAGTAATACGCAACTATCAGCAACAGATAAATCTTTTATAGCTTCTATTTATCCAGGTACTACTTCTGGTGGAGGCAACTGTGATGGTGTAGCAGCTTATAATAATAATACTTCTTATTCTGTAGGTGATAAAGTAACTTATCAAGGTAATTTATACCAAAGAACTGCAAATGGATGGAATAATCTTGGAGCTTGTGATAGTGTTCCTAGTACTGATATTTGTGATGGAGTAGCTGCATATAGTGGTAGTACTTCTTATTCTATTGGTGATAAAGTGACCTATCAAGGAAATCTATACCAAAGAACTGCAAGTGGATGGAATAACCTTGGAGCATGCGGTAGCTAATAATCACAAAAACTTATTGCTTAAATAACACCATTATAAGTAATAAATAGAAGTACCCTGAAGTATAAACAACAGGGTACTTCTATTCAATTTTAACAATTTTATCAGCACTGATATTAATTGATGTTTTTATGATTTTACCATAATAATTTTACGGTTAAAAATTATTTTCCTTCAAAAAAACTTGTTTTCTTACTAAAATTGTGTTAATTTTATGAAATATTTAACAAACTCAACTACATTATGAAAACAAATAAGTTCGCCAGACTAGCTCTGGCTACACTAGTCTCATTTTCTCTTTCAAATTGTGATAAGGATACAGAAGATGTTTTTGAAACGAATGAAATTGATTATGCTAAAAGTGCACATGTATGTATTGCTAAGTGGGATTCTCCTTATGGCGCAAAAGCTACCAGCGTTAAAGATAAACAATGGGAAACAGGTCAAACGATTAGAATAAAATTTTTAAACGGAAGCAGCTTTGTTCAATCTAAGGTTAGACAATATGCTGTGCAATGGGAAGACTATGCAAACCTTAAGTTTGAATGGGTTTCTTCAAACAGTAGTGCAAACATCAAAATTGCTTTTAGAGAAGGTCAATATGCAAATGAAGCAGGTTCATGGTCTTATTTAGGAACTGATTCTAACGATTTTGCACATAGTATGCATTTTGGGTGGTTTAATGATAGTACCACGGATGCAGAATTTAGAAGAACAACAATCCACGAATTTGGACATGCATTGGGATTAATTCATGAGCATCAGAATCCTGTTGCTGGAATTAATTGGGATAAAGAAACTGTTTACGCATACTATGCTGGACCACCAAATAATTGGTCTAGAGCACAAGTTGATAATAACCTTTTTAGACGTTATGAGGCTAGTATTACTAATTATAGCACATATGACCCTCTATCAATTATGCATTACCCAATTCCTGCAGAACACACATTAGATGGAGTTGGAGTAGGTTCTAACAATCAATTATCTGCAACCGACAAAGCTTTTATTGGTTCCATCTATCCATTTCCTGATACAGGTGGTGATCCTTGTGCCGGAGTAGCTCCATATAGCGGAGGTGTTTCATATTCCGTTGGAGATCAAGTAACTTATAACGGAGATTTATACCAAAGAACTGCTAGTGGATGGTCTAATCTTGGAGCGTGTGGTCCCGTTAGCACTGATCCTTGTGATGGTGTAGCTCCATACAATGGTAGTACTTCGTATTCTACTGGAGATCAAGTGACTTATAATGGAGATTTATACCAAAGAACTGCTTCAGGATGGAGTAACCTAGGACCTTGTGGTGGATAAAAATCATTCACAAAACAAGTAAAATATTAAAAAATGCTCTGATAAAAATTTCAGAGCATTTTTTTTAACAATAGTAATTAGGTAGTATTCGGAATTTTATTTCCTACCAAAATCAGCTGGAATTTCTCCCCAGGCTTTGGTCTCCCATTTCACAATTGTAGTAGTATATTTATTTTCTTTGAGCCACAGAATTGCACGATCCACCAAATCAAACATCTCTCTATTCTTAGAATTACGTGTTAGTCTTGTCTTACACATTTTTTTTTGCACCCAACCCATAGCAATTCTAGAATCTGTATATAAAATTCGATCGCTTCCTTTCTTTTTTAGATATGCCAATCCGTGTACTAAAGCCAAAAATTCACCTATATTATTTGTTCCCTGAGGAAAAGGACCTTGATGAAAAAGTTGCTTCTCTGTTTGTGTATCCACGCCTCTATATTCCATCTTACCAGGATTTCCGCTTGATGCTGCATCTACTGCAATAGAATATAAGTTAGGTTCTCCTATTTTTGCCAATTGTTCCTTAGTAAGAGAAGATTTAGGTTTACTTTTCCCTTTATAATCTTCATAATTACCATTGTATGCCTTTTTGGCCAAATCAAAAGATTCGAATGACTTAAATTTTGCACTTGCATATCCTTTTACCGCAGCTTTACAATCATCCCATTTGGTATAAATTCCAGGTTTGTGTCCTTCCCAGACAACATAAAACTTTTCCTTTTTTGCCATAATTATTTATCTCCTTCAGAAAACAAAAGTTCTTCTATAACGATAGGAAAGTGTTTATATTCTAATTCATGAATTGCCCTAGCGACATCATCAGCTGAGTAATGCTGCTCTACAGGAGTTTTTGCCTGAAAAATAATGGCACCTTCATCATAATGTTCATTCACATAATGAATAGTTATACCTGTTTCTTTTTCCTTATTTCTTACTACTGCCTCATGCACGTGGTTACCATACATTCCTTTTCCACCATATTTAGGAAGTAATGCTGGATGTATATTAATCACTTTATTAGGAAAAATATCAATAATCTTTTTAGGAAAAATCCATAAGAATCCCGCCAAAACTATTACATCAGGCTGTGCGTCCTTTAATATATTTAATACATCATTAGACGTATAAAATGATTCTTTATCAAAGTGTAAGGCCTTTACCTTAAGGTCATGAGCACGTTTTAAAACTTTGGCACGCAGGTTGTTAGAAAACACATGTGTAACCTCGGCATTTTTCCGTTCTTGAAAGTATTTAATTATATTCTCGGCATTGGTACCGGAACCGGAAGCAAAAATTATGATACGCTTCATAGATAGAGTTGTTTTAGAGAGCACAAAAAAAATAATTATTATCCATTTTTAGGTAGCAAAAAGCCAATACTTCCATATATTTGATAAAATACAAATACATTTTTAGCGGATTGTGGGGTTTTAAAATAAAGTTTTTTATTTTTGCCACCTAATTAAAAAATTAAAATTAAACATTATGTCAGACATTGCATCAAGAGTAAAAGCGATAATCGTTGACAAATTAGGAGTAGACGAAAATGAGGTTGTAACTGAAGCTAGCTTCACAAATGACCTAGGCGCTGATTCGTTAGACACTGTAGAATTGATTATGGAATTCGAAAAAGAATTCGATATTCAGATTCCAGATGATCAAGCTGAAAACATTGCAACAGTTGGTCAAGCAATATCTTATATTGAAGACGCAAAGTAATAACTTCACAACACAATATGAATCTTAAGCGAGTTGTAGTCACAGGACTAGGGGCATTGACGCCCATCGGTAACAATATTGAAGAATATTGGGATGGATTAGTAAATGGTAAAAGCGGTTGCGCACCCATTACATATTTCGATACCGAACATTTCAAGACTAAATTTGCTTGCGAAGTCAAAAATTATAATCCCACAGATTATTTCGAAAGAAAAGAAGCACGTAAACTTGATAAGTTTGCGCAGTACGCTATTGTTTCTTCTGAAGAAGCTATAAAAGATGCTGCTATCGATCTTGAGAAGGTTGATAAATTTAGAGTTGGTGTTATCTGGGGTGCTGGTATTGGTGGATTAGAAACTTTTCAGGAAGAAGTAATTGGTTATGCCAATGGAAATGGAACACCGCGTTTCAATCCTTTCTTCATCCCAAAAATGATTGCCGATATTGCTCCTGGTCACATTTCTATTAGAAATGGTTTTATGGGACCTAATTATACCACGGTTTCGGCTTGTGCTTCATCAGCCAATTCTATGATCGATGCTCTAAACTATATTCGTTTAGGACATTGCGATATCATTGTAACAGGAGGAAGTGAAGCAGCAGTTACAATTGCTGGTATGGGAGGATTTAATGCTATGCATGCATTATCTACAAGAAATGAGAGTCCGGAAACTGCCTCGAGACCTTTTGATGCAACCAGAGATGGTTTTGTCTTAGGAGAAGGTGGTGGTGCTCTTATCCTTGAAGAATATGAACACGCAAAAGCACGTGGCGCAAAAATCTATGCAGAGGTTGTTGGTGGTGGAATGTCTAGTGATGCTTATCACATGACTGCCCCGCATCCAGATGGGATTGGAGTAGAACGTGTAATGCTTAATTGTTTACGAGATGCAGGTGTAAACCCAGAACAAGTAGATGCTATAAATACTCATGGAACATCCACTCCTTTAGGAGATGTTGCAGAATTGAAAGCTATTACTAAAGTTTTTGGTGATCACGCACCTAACATGAATATAAATTCAACAAAATCTATGACTGGACACTTACTTGGTGCAGCTGGAGCTATAGAATCAATTGCTTCTATACTTGCAATGCAACATAGCATAGTGCCTCCAACGATCAATCACACTACTGTGGATGAAAACATAGACAACAGGTTAAATTTAACACTAAACAAAGCTCAAAAACGTGAGATTACGTATGCAATGAGTAACACATTTGGCTTCGGAGGTCATAATGCTTGTGTATTATTTAAAAAACTAGACGAATAATAATGAGTGTTATTCGCAACATATTAAATTCCCGCTCTGATAAGAACGGGAATTTTTTTTCTAAAATTCAAAATATCGTAGGCTTTAAGCCCAAAAACATTGGCCCTTACGAAAAAGCTTTTACGCATCGATCTCTAAACCTTAAGGATAAAAAAGGAAATGCGGTTAATTATGAACGACTAGAATTTCTTGGAGATGCCATGCTTAGTAGCGTTATCGCTGCCCATTTATTTAAAGAAGTGCCTGAAGGTAATGAAGGGTATCTTACCAAGATGCGAGCTAAAGTAGTAAGTAGAAAACACCTAAACGAACTAGGAAAAGATCTTAAATTAATAGAACTAGTAAGAACTAATATCCCAAAATCTCAATTTGGTATAAATATTCATGGTAATCTATTCGAAGCATTAATTGGGGCAATTTATCTAGATAGAGGATTTGTTTATTGTGAACGTTTTATACACGAATCTGTTATCAATCCTTATGTAGACATTGAAAGCCTAGAAGGACAAATTATTAGTTATAAAAGTTTGTTGATAGAATGGTGTCAAAAGGTAAAGAAGAATTTTAACTATGAAATCTATGAAGATACCGGAAAAGATGAAATGAAACATTTTGCGGTAAAACTCTGGATCGATGAAAAAGTAGTAGCAAAAGCAAGAGCAACTTCTAAGAAGAAAGCTGAAGAAAAAGCTTCTAAAAGGGCATATTTCGCATTTCAATCCAAAATTAATTTCCCATAAAAATTTAGTTTTCTTTTATTTCTATTCTAAAAAGCTGTTAATAGATTATAAAATTGTCATTTTAACGTCACTTTTACCCATGCTTACCTAAAAGATACTAACTCAATCGTTTTCGTACAATATCTTTATGTTTTATTAAACTCCTAAGGAGATTTTATTTGTATATTTCTCGATAATTCTGGAAAAATATAAATTTTAATGGCAATCCAAAGGTTAATTTTAGATACCCTAGAAGATGATGATTATGATCTAATTGCCATCCATAGTTCGCTAGCTTCATATCGATTAGCTTTTGCGTTAAATAAATATATGGATCTTAGACTTTTCAGAAAAGATCAAGATATAAAATTTGAATATGATGCCCAATCGGCGAGTTTTCCGCTGTTTCAATATCATGAACATTTTCAATATAATACTTATAGTCTTTTGGGAAATAAATTTAAGACAAAAGTTAAATCTGATAGTGCGCCAACAGAAGGTTTGTTTGCTGAGGCAACGGAAGAACGCTATGTTACCAAACACCTCATCCCAGAACTAAAAAATGTGGATTACTTTCTGAAAATAGAAGCTGAAACTTCTCAGTTTTCAAGTAAAACATTAACTACTAATCTACTTACTATACCACAAATTATTACAGCTTACGTAGTAGATTATACACAACTAAAATCAAAGAACAACTTAATATTTGAATAATGCCGAAAACTAAGAAAACTAAAATAGTGGCAACACTTGGACCCGCTACCAGTACAAAAGATGTATTGAAAAAAATGCTAGATGCGGGTGTAAATGTTTTTAGAATTAATTTTTCTCATGCTGACTATGAAGATGTAAAAGAACGAGTTAAAATGATACGTGATTTAGGTTCTAAACATGGCTACAATGCAGCTATTCTAGCAGACTTACAAGGCCCTAAATTAAGGGTTGGTGTTATGAAAGGAGATGTCATTGTTAATGATGGTGATCATATTAATTTTGTCACAGGAAAGCCTTTTGAAGGTACCGCAGAAAGTGTTTATATGAACTATGATACTTTTCCTAAAGATGTAAAATCAGGGGAAAGAATTTTACTAGATGATGGAAAATTAATTTTCGAAGTAGTTTCCTCTAATAATAAAGATACCGTAAAGGCCAAAGTAATTCAAGGTGGACCTCTAAGATCTAAAAAAGGGGTGAACTTACCTAATACAAATATTTCATTACCGGCTCTTACTGAAAAAGATATTAAGGATGCTATTTTTGCTTGTAGTCTACAGGTTGATTGGGTCGCATTATCTTTCGTGCGTCACGCACAGGATCTTATTCAATTACAAGATTTAATTAAAGAACATAGTGAACATAAAATTCCTATTGTTGCTAAAATCGAAAAACCTGAAGGTGTAGAAAACATTGATAAAATTGTTGCATACTGCGATGGTTTAATGGTAGCGCGAGGAGATCTTGGAGTAGAAATCCCTGCTCAAGAAGTTCCTCTTATACAAAAGAAACTAGTTTTAAAAGCTAAAACAGCAAGAATTCCAGTAATCATTGCCACTCAGATGATGGAAACTATGATTGATAGTTTAACCCCAACACGTGCAGAGGTTAATGATGTTGCTAATTCTGTTATGGATGGTGCGGATGCGGTTATGCTATCAGGTGAAACCTCTGTTGGTAAATATCCAGTGCAGGTTATTGAGACTATGACCAAAATTATTAATAGTGTTGAGAACTCTGAATTAATACAAGTACCTCAAAGTCCACCTCATATTAGAACAAATAGATTTATTACCAAATCTATTTGTTATCACGCTGCACATATGGCTAACGATATAGAGGCTAAAGCAATCTGCACACTTACTAATAGTGGATATACTGCTTTTCAGATCTCTGCTTGGAGACCTGGAGCTCATATTTTAGTTTTTACCAGTAATAGAAGAATTCTTTCTCAACTTAGTCTATTATGGGGAGTAAAAGCCTTCTATTATGATAAATATGTGAGTACTGATGAAACAGTACAAGACGTTAACAATTTAGCCTTAGAACGAGGTTTTGTTGAAAAAAACGACATGTTAATTAATCTTGCCGCAATGCCAGTCGCCGAAAAAGGAATGGTAAATACATTAAGAGTATCGCAGATGTAAGCATACCTCATAATATCTAAATGTTATAAAAAAGACTTCTTAATAAGAAGTCTTTTTTCTTTTACGCTAAACTAAAGATCGATTCTAAGTCTTCAATTGTTACAGGTTTAATTAAGTAATCCTTTACACCTTTTATGTTCTTTGCCTTAGTAATATCGAGTGGATTAATAGAAGAACTAACAATATATAGTGTAATAACTTTCCCAAAATTATTTTTAATACTGATAAATTGTTCTAAAAACTCCCAACCATCCATAACTGGCATGTTTAGATCTAAAAAAATTATTTCAGGAATATTTTCTTCGCTTACATTAGTTAAAATAGCTTCAAAATAACTCAAAGCTTCTTTTCCATTTTCGAAAACTAATAAATTTTTACAAAGCTGTTTTGCTTCAATTATTCGTTTTACCAAATTTACATAGACACTATCATCATCGATAATGCATGCCAATTCTATTTTATCGCCCATTATATAAGAATTATGTGTGTTTAAAATCCTATTGTAAAAGTAGTTCCTTTATTCACTTCACTTTCTACACTTATAGTACCATCCATCGATTCTACCTGATTCTTTGTTAAGAACAATCCGATGCCAACAGCATCTTTATTGTAATGAAAAGTTTTATACATCCCAAACACTTTATCTTTAAAGAGTTTCAGGTCAATACCTACACCATTATCAGAAACTTTTAAAAACTTATTTCCATCATCTACATATGTCTTTATAAAAATAATAGGTTCTCTATCTGGATGTTTATATTTTATTGCATTCGTTATTAAATTGAGTAAGATACTTTCTAAATACGCCGGTATATAGGCAATCTCTTCTACTTCATTAAAATCAGCTTGTATATCAGCGTTACTATTGCTAATCATATGACTAATACCATTTACTACCAATTTTAAAGCGTCTTTAAATTTAATCGGTACTCTTTCTTGTTTATTATTAGTCTGTATAGTAACAATCTCGTTAAGATGTTCTATCGTAGTATTTAAGTTAGTCGAAATTGTCTTCACTTCTTTAATTAACTCCTCCTTTTCTTTGGGATCATCAATATCTTCTATAAGCTGAACTAATAAGGACAAGTTACTTGTGTGTGATCTAAGATTATGTGAGACAATGTGCGCAAAATTGAATAATCTAGAATTCTGGGCGGCAATAATGTCCACTGATTTCTGTAAACTAACTTCTTTTCTTTTAATATCATCAATGTCCTGAAAAACTCCTCGAATACCAATAATTTCTTTGTTCTCGTTATATATTGGTTTTCCGATTGCTCTTGCCCAAAACTCCCTATTATTAGCAGTAACCATTTTAATTTCGGTATTAAATGGAGTTCCCATCATAGCACAATTAAAAAAACAATCAGCTGCCAATTGTCTATGATCTTCAGAATAATAATTTGCCGAATCTTTTAGAGATGGTTTATAATCTTCCGGATACTCGAGTATCCTATAAGTTTCAAAATCCCAAGAACTTTCTTTTTTATGAAAATCTACATACCAACTGCCTGTAGCAGTCATTTGAGCAGTCTCTTTATAGTAGAAATTATCTTTTTTTATAGTCTTGTCTGGTTCAAGTTTAATTTCGAAGAAAAAAACAAAACTAGCTTCTGCCTTAATATTTACAGGTAATGCATCATTAGTAACACAACGAAATAATTGATAATTTCCTTTAGCATTTAATATTTTAATATGCTGTTTAAAATTTACCGTATTTATTCGATAGTTCAAGAAATTATCTCTGAAGACATCAATATCTTCTTTGTGAATAAGATGCTCTAAAAAATAATCAAAATTTGATTGGACCTCATCTTTAGAGTATCCAAGAATTTCATAAAATCTTTCTGACCAATTTTCTCTATACGGATCGATATGCAACTCCCAATAACCCGTATTGAAGTCTTGCATCACATTGTTAAAAAGTTCATTCTGGAGCATTTAAAGTTGGTTAAAATATAAAGGTTCTAACAATATAAGGATTTCTAATTGTTTTCTTCTATTCTGTCCAACCTTATAGACAATGCTTTTGTAGAAATCTGTACTTCTATAAATGATAATAAAAGCGAAATCATCAAAGCAAATAAACTTATCCCAAATATTAAATTCGCTAAGCTATTATTTTCTACATATAATAAGAACATAGTAATTACACTCGTAAGAAAACTAATAATAGCGATCGCTTGCATATTTCTAATCAACCACAATCGTTTTCTAAGATTTTTAATTTGTAATACGGTGTTTTTTGATGGTGAATTTAGGTATTCCTTATGCAACTGTCTTATTAATGCTGCTATTGCCAAATATCTAGCGTTATAAGCCAACATGGTTAACGATATTGCTGGAAAAAGTAAAGCTGGGATTCCCATGGTTAGTGCCATAATAATAAAAGTTTGACACTAAGTTAGTTTAATTTGGAATAGTTTGTTTTATAATTTTATAGGTTACCACCATTTTTTCATTTTTCAGAGATAAAAAATATAAACCTTGTGGAAAATTTCTTATATCTATTGGGAATTTACATCCTTCCTTTTTAAACAATAGTTTGCCATTTATATCCGTAAAAGCTAGATCATATATGGCATTGATGCTGTTTATATAAATATAATCAGTAACTGGGTTTGGGTAAATGAAAAAGCTTTCCTGTAAGCTTTCTTCTATAGATAGATTAATATCTATAAATTCAAAAGCTCCTATATCTTTATTAGAACCAGATGGTCTTTGATTATTCATTATATCAAAAAAGACTGGTATGCTATTACTTCCTTGGTTGACCATTGGGCTGAATTCAGTGGATATATAATTTAAAATATTGTTTTGATCTGCCGCTGATTCAGGCAAAGTTCCTGAGATATAATTCGGATTTTCAGTAACTAAATTACTACTGGTAAAGATATTTGTGCTAAGGCCGTCTTGATTTAGAATTTCTCCTTCCATTTCATTAGAAACTGAAATAGCATTATTCTGGATATTTACCTCAAAAGCATCTCTAACTCTTACAATTCGACCAGATGTTCCGCTTTCTGGAGTTACAGGTCTCCAATTTACTGTATTATGAAACACATCTACTTCACCAGAAAGTACACCATTACCGTCATTACCTATAAAAACCGCATTGCGATATCCATCAATAACATTGTTTCTGATAGTGACATTAGTCGCTTCTATATTAATTCCATTTATCGTTGGTCCAAAGGATTGACCAACGTAATCCGAATTTTGACCAATATAATTACCTTCTATAGTCACATCAGAAATTGCGGCAATAGTTTGAGCATTTTGAGGATTAACACCTAATATTCTATCCATATTATTTCTATAAATCATAACATGCCTTTGTCCATCACCTCTAACAGTGATAGCCGTTTTGGTATCTACCAAGTTTGTTAATATATTATGTGCTAAAAACTGCTTTTCCCCTCCTTGAATCCTGATGCCATGTTCGGGTTGCGCAGTACCTATTAATTGATCTATTGTATTTCCCACAAAAGAAAAACGATTACTATCACCAGAGAATACACCTATAACTCCAAAATCATGTAATTGAGAATCAAAAACTCCAAAAAGATTTGATTCATCTTGGTAAATTGCTCTTCCTGTAGTTTGTTCTATTTCCAAACGAAGTGCTACAATATTCTCGGAGTTGTTTAAAACTGTAATTGCTCCTGCTCCAAATGGACCAGTACCTTGTGGTATTAAATGAAGATCCATAATCCTTATATCAGAAGAATTTATTAATTGTAAAACTTCTTCTGTATTAGAAGTTAAAACTGGAGAGTTCCCTGATCCATATGCACCAATAATAATAGGTCCATTTTGTAGTTCTTCAATATTTTCCCCATTAGTATCAAAAGTATCTCCTCTTCTAAACAATATTTGCTCATTACTACTAAGTTGTTGTATGGCATGTTCTGCAGTCTCCCAGGCGGTTTCTGCAGTAACTCCATCATTAGAATTATCCCCATCTTCTGATACGTAATATGTTATTCCTGTAAAAGAAGTTATTGTTATGGTAATAGTTTGCATATCTACATTCCCTTGAGGATCTGTTACCGTGCATTGTACCGTATATATTCCTGGTTGTTCAAAAACATGTCCCGCTACCATTCCTTTAGAAATCTCCCAAGTACCATCAGCATCTGTATTGGTAGTGTCAAAATTCCAAGAGAAATCGGAATTTGTCAAATCATTAGTTCCATCTAAACCTGCAGATTGTGTTGCATCAAAAAAAACATATAATGGAGCTACTCCTGTAATTCGACTTGTTTCTATTTGTAGTGTTACTTGACCAATTACAGAAAAGTTACTAAATAATAAAAGGTAAAGAAAATTTCTCATCACTCTCCCTCTAGTGAAAACCTAAACGCTCCATTGATGTTTTCGATATTATTATTTTGATCCAACCCTTCTCCCCATTCTCCGTTAAACGTAGCTGCCGGTTCACCTCTTCTACCATTCACAATACCTTTCAATACACGATTGTTATTATCAAAATTGACTATCATAATTGATCCATCTATAATCCAAGTCCCCTCCATAGAAAATATATCACCATCACTAATACCTAATAACCCAGCTGTTCCTTCTTTTGTAAAATTTATAGAATTACCAGAACCAAAAGACTCGTTTGAATTATCGGTTACGTCGTTATTAAATCCTCCATAAAACAGACCTTCGACAAAAGAGTTTTTAATAGTAACGGTTATTGTTGCGCTTTCTATTGAATTAGATGCTGTTATAAAAACTTCTGTCTCACCCAACGGGATCGATCTATCCCAAGAAAGTACACCTGTTTCTTCATCAATAGACAAATTATCTCTTGAAAATAAATCATCTGGTGCCGTGTTCGGCAATGTTGTAGCAGAGAATGTTCCTCTCTCTTCTGACCAATTCACTGCTGGTGGTAACGTTTCTCCAGCTTCTAAAAAACTGGTCTCAATGAAACTTTCTTCATATACAACTCTTAATCCATTGTTGTCATCATCATTATTACAAGCATTTATAATAATAATAAAAAATAATGCTCCTATATATTTTATTGTCTTCATCTATTCTTCAATTAAAACGTTATTATTATAGAGCAGTAAGCTTTAAAACTTATAAGCCTACTGCTCTTTTAAAAAGGGGTGAGGTGTGACTTACACAAATACGTATTATAGAATAAAAAAGTTTTTAATTTTTAGAAATCATCTTTAAAACTAAATGCTCCCATTAACTCTTCGATATTATCATTCTCATCAAGTCCTTTCCCCCATAACCCAGAAAATACAATTTCAGAATCAATTGCAGGATCATCGGGTAATATTGTAGATAAAACACCTTTCATTACTAGATTTTCTCCTGGATAATCGATATGTGTATATGAAGCCCTTATAGTATCTCCTTCTGCCTTCCAATTTCCGCCACCAACTACAGTTGATTCGAACTCAGAAAGTAATGTTACCACACCATCATCTCGTAATTTAAAAAGGAGATTATCTTCAATAATAGATGAGAAGGGATCATCTGAAGTATCATTATTGAAGCCTCCAGTCATAAACTTATTTCGCCCAGTAAACACATTGTTAATTGTTATCGTTACAGAGCCCGTTCCAAATTCATTCAATGCTGTAACAAATACATTAATTTCACCAAGAGGTAAAGAATTATTCCAACTAAGTACTCCGGTTTCCGAATTAATAAAAATAAAATTTCCTACGAGGTCAACTCCATCTGATGACGGTAATGTTGTAGCAGAGAATGTTCCATTTTCTTCTAACATATTTATTGTTGCAGGGCTCGTTTCTCCTTCCTCCAAAAAGCTAGTCTCAATAAAATTTTGTTCATACTCAATACTTATACTATTAGAGTCATCATCACTGCTGCAAGCACTTATAATTACCACAAACAATAATATTCCTATATATTTAATTATTTTCATCTGTTATTTAGTTTTAGTGATTTATTGGAAAAGCTGTAAATCTTTAATTTCTTAAGAGTCATCATTTAATATTAAAAAGGTCTACTATTTCCTCATAAGTCATGTTTTTATAATCAGCTACTGATTTTCCTGCGGCTACACCACCAGGTATTATAACATATCGGTAATCTTCGAAAAAATCAAAATCATTACTATTTCCACCTGTAACCAAACCTAATACTCTTATTTGACCACTATCAATTGAATATGTATATAATTGTTCTTCTGATCGATACTCATACGGCAGCGGTACAGCTTCCAATCCTACTGCTAAAAGAACACTTTCTCCTCTTGCATAAACTAACACTACACTTATGTCAAGGTCAATATCCAAATCAATAATTTCTTGACTGTTAGCCAGAGTAAAAACTTTTTGATTTAAACCTCCTCCAACAGAAAAACCATTAGGAATCCAATCAGAATAAATAACATTTGCCGTTCCCGTATCTCCATCGACCCCATCAACTCCATCAATCCCATTTTGACCAGCAAGACCAACAGCACCATCTTCTCCATCAGAACAAGAAAATATGAACAGTGATATTGTAACTATTATCAAACATTTTACTAAATTTTTCATCGCTTTTATTATTTTAAAATTATACGACAAACATAAATGTTACTTGTTCTTTACATGTCCGATATATTTGATATTCAAGGAATCCGGACGTATTTGGGTGGATAAAAATTCCTTATAATAAATAAGTCTTTTATTCATTTCATATTCGTCATTAGTGCAGCCCAAAGGATCATAACTATGAGTATTCCCAATCCTGCAAATTGCCAAATCGGCCCTTTAGTTTTATTTTTTAAAGTAATACACTCTTGTTTTATAGGTTCAGGCATCTCTTTTATATTAAGAACATTTTTACAATGCTGACACTGAGACATTCCTTTTTTACCTATGGGAAATATTGGAATCCAAAAAACATGAACATGTCTTCTAAACACAATTAACCTTAATGAACCTTTAGTACCACAACTTGGACAAATAGATCCAGTAGATTGTTTAGATGTTACATAAACTGATCTGCTGCCAAAAATTATCATAGTGTTTTAATTTTTATAGTTTTCCTTAAAACTACACCTATAATCTTCCATGTTTTCAGGGTAATTTCAACTTATACCATTGTTATTTGATTTAATCAAAATCAATTTTTTAATTTCTAAATATTCATCCTTTTTGGACATTAGGTTGCTACTAATATTTCTTTTTCCACCTTCGAAATGAAGAATTAATAAATAACTATCATTGATATAAACTTCATTGATTTCAAATATGCTCAATAGCGCTATAGTGGTGAACTTTCTTTTTAAACCTATGGATGGTATTCTTATTTTAAAATCATCTATGGTCAAATGCCCTCCCAAATATTTATATTTCTTTTCTTCTGTAATGAAAAATGAATTTCTACTCCTCGATACTTGTTCACTCATACAATATTTTTTCTCATTAACCTGAATCCCTAATACTCATAAAAATTTATAAAAACCCCGAGATAAAAGACTCAGAGTTTTTTAAATTATTCTAGGACGATTATTGGATGTTAAAAAGCTGAACTATTTCTTCATAAGACATGTTCTCATAGTCCGTTGCAGATTTTCCAGCAGCTACTCCACCAGGAATTATGACATATCTGAAGTCATTGAAAAAAGTGAAATTGTTATTTCCATCATTATCCAATGCTGATACTTCAATTCGTATAGTTACACCAGTTGTAAAATTTGCCACCTGAAAAGTATAATATTCCTGTTGGCTAGTGAGAGCATAAGGAAGTTGATATACCTCAGACAAAATAGCGTTTACTTCACGACGCCCATAAACTAATACTACATCTTCACTAAGATTTAACTCAGCAGAACTAAGTGTAGTTAGTAACTGTGTGTTGGATGGTTGCGGTCCACTAACTTCGAAATCTCTGGCAATCCAATCAGAATACACAACATTTGCTGTTCCTGTATCCCCTTGATCTCCTTGATCACCCTGATCCCCTTGATCTCCTTGCGGACCCTGATCACCCTGAATACCTTGTTCGCCTTGCGGTCCTACCGCACCATCTTCTCCCTCACAAGAGATACTGCCTATGGATAGTAATACAATCATCACACATCCAATTAATTTTTTCATTGCTTTCATTTTATAAAAGTTTTTAATGTTAATGAAGCAAACTTAAATAAGGGTGGTTTTTTCACTATCCGAAAAGTTTGAATTTCAATAAATTCGGACGTATTTAGATAATTAATACCGTCTTCAATTAAAGATACCTAACATATATCTATCACTACACTAGCTACGGTTTTAGATTTGAAGAATTAGGAGATATAAAAATTTTGATTCAGAATGGATAGTGTCTAGTACTTACTCTTAGTTTATAAAATTCCTCAATATTCTGTGAATTCTTTCCTGCTTTCTTTAAACAAACTTAGTATATCGTTATCCCACTTAAAGTCATTCAGATACCAATTGTCATTTTTTCCTTTATAAAATGTAAACTTTATTAGTACACCACTCCTTTCATATTTTAAGACATACGTTATCATATACATCAAATCTTCGATTACATCTTCCTTCACCAACTTATTTTCAATTAAAGACCCATATTCTACTTCAAATGTGTCAAAGTGATCCATTGCTCTCTGCTGTGTATATTTATATTCATCTCGTGTGAAAACCCACATCATCCCTATTTTGATGAGGCCACCAACAATATCCTTTTGTGAAAAATCATCAATTATTTGTTGACATTCCTCTTTTATTTCTTCTCGATTTGCAAATTCTTTTTCTTTTTGTGAAAAGCAAAAATGCTGACAAATCATAAACGTAATACAAATTAGAATTTTGCTCCCTCTCATCATTTTTTAAACAATTTAAATACTTTATATACAATCCTTGCTTCTACATTATATCCATTCCATATTGGAGGAAACTCATCATCATATCCTTTTTCAGAAATGCTTTTGCCTGCTTTAATCCATAAAAATAAATTACGTTGTCGTTTTTTGTTTAGTTTAAATCGAATTCCCAAATTAATATTTCCGTTACTGAATCTTCGCGTCACCTCATCTTCTTTAGTCTTATAAAAATTCGTACTATAATCAATGGTCATAAATCGATATCCCATACCAGTTTCAAAATGAAAAAAAATAACTGGAGCAATTCCAGCAGAAATTCCCGGTAAGGCATATATTGAACCTTTCCCAATAGTATATTCTATACCTGCAGATAACTTAAAAGTATATGGTGGTGTTGCTATACCTTGTATTCCATAAGCCACTCCCCCAGCAAGATTCATATTAATGTTTTTCTCTATATAAAGATTATGATCCCCTTGTCCAAGAAGAGTAGGTATACTTATTATATGTACTAATAAAAACGTTATTAATCTCATTACTTTCATATGTGGGATGAAAAGTTTGTTAAGCATATCGTTTAATACATAGTTTCGTAGCTTAGCCAGCGGGTAGCCATGAATTATACATCTTGTTGTGTTGTGTTTATTTTGTTTGAAATGTAGGTTTTGATATATTGATAGTCGGATTTTTTTTCCAATAAATTGCTAGTAACTGTTCGTTTACCACCTTCAAAAACAATTGTCAAAAATAGATTTCTATTAACTTCCATCTCATTTATAGATATGACATTAGAAAACTTGATTTCAGTTCTTACTCTTTTAAAACCTACTGGGGGAATAATAATAGAATCTGTTTTTAATACTAAAAACTCTTTCTTTTTAAGTTTGAGATATGCACCAGTAGATGCAGCAATTACAAATAAAAGACTAATGGTAAAAAATATCCAATGAAAAATAGCCGCTTCTGTTTCAGATAACTTAATTAGTTTATTAATAATTAACCCTTTTTCATTATCAATAGCTTTAATAAAAAATAAAACAGCGGCTCCTCCAAAAAGAATAATACCTAAGATGATTAAAAACCATTTGCCTTGATATGGGTATTTTTTTTCAAACTCATCCATTTAATTAATATTTAGATCATTTTTTCAATTAAACACAACATACTAGTATCTACAATCATAACTTCGGTTTTTATTAGTCTTATTCTCTCCTAAAGTCTTCTATGAGTTGTCTAATATCAGCTCTTATTCGATCTATGACCCACTTCTGTTCTGCTTTATCAATACCTTCTAAAATCTCATTATTATCCAAATTAAAATCTAGTAAAGTATCTTCTAGAAATTCATTTTCTAATTCAGATATTCTTTGCTTCTTATTGTGATCCACAGCCCCTATTTTAGAAATAGCACTATCTAATCTATTTTTAGTCAAATAATTCCGTATTTCAGCTATTAAAAATGATAGTTCTTCTGTATAAGAATTAGTGTTTTCAGTAAAAGCCCACTTTTTTGCCTGATGGAATTTATTTTCTTCTTCGAACTTATTGTTCTTAATTTTAACGACTGGTCTCTTATTTACACTTATTGTATAATCATATGGTTTTACTATTATTCCCTCGATTAAATTATCAGATATATTGGGTAAGTTTAACTCTTGCGGTATTTTAGAATTTATTGATATATTAAAATTTAAAGCCTCTGATAATTTACCAACGAATAGTGGTTTGACAAATGATATATTGTATTTTTCAAAATATGTTATACTTTCTTTGTATGATAGATAGTACTTAGCATCGGAAATTATTGCTATGTCGAAGGCGAAGAAGTTTATAGAAGGGTCATAATAAACACCTGTTTGTATAGCCTGTACTCTTTTATCTGGAGTAACATTTTCATGTGGATATATGCCTCCAAAAAGCTCTCCGTAAATAATATACCTTGTTGCTTTATATTGTAAGCTTAACTCTTCAAAAAGCTCAAGAATATTACTTTCGATTTGTTTTACCACTAGTTGAAAACCAAAAAAATCACTTTTCCAGGTCAGTAATTCCTTTCTTTTAGCAAATGTAAGCTCTCTATTTTCATAGATAAAACTAAAATTGGCACCGTGTATTTTTTCTGTCACAACCCAATCTAACTTATCCAAAGACTTAAAATCATTCGCATCAAAACCTTTTAAATTCTTAGCAGTTTTTTCATATCCAGAAAAACTTTCTATCATTGGGTTTTAATTTTAGAGAATAGTTTTTTTACAAGAAATAATTTGTCTCAGTTCTGATCCAAGTTCTATTTCTTCCCAAATGTGTACATCATCTTCGATAGACAGGGGATTTTGGTCTGATTGAATGTATCGTTTTATTGATGTTACAATTGGATCATTACCCTCGCTAATCTTTAGTATTGATTTTCCACCAGGAATACTATTACTACCTTCATATTCATAACAAAAAACGATCACTTTATCTCCTTTCTTAACATCTACATTAGCAAAACAATCAGAAGAAACGTATGTTTCTTCTTGGTAGCTGCTGTTTTTAAGTTCTTTTGAAAGAAGCACCTCATCTATTCTTACAATTCCCGTTTGAGATTCATACTGTTCTTTTTCGGTTTTTTTATAAATTTCATTAATAGTTCCTAGAAAAACTAGGCTGTATTTTTCGCCACAATTACCAATAAAAGGACCATTTTGTGGCCACCAATAGGTATATCCTATAGCAAGTGTATCCTCTACTTTGGTTTCAATACTAGAAACCTTTTCTAAATTCTTTGATTTAGTATTACAACTTAAACCTAGGAAACATAATAGGCACATTAATAAAACTGGATTCATTTGAACTATTTTAATCATAATTATTCTAGCGAAAAAACAACCTTAATATAATACTTTGTTGGCTCCTTTACGGCCACCGCATTATAATATTTGTATTTGTTATTTGGGTTTTCAATTTGGATAACGTCTCCTACTTTCTTTCCTATATTGATAGCTATCTGATCAGCTGTTTTTCTCGCATCATCTACAGCCTCTTTAGTTAATTTTCCAATTTGTTCATTGGTCATTTCCTTAGCAATAATATCTACTTTAGTATTAGTGACACCTTCTATTTTTTGACTTATTATTTTTTTCACTTCATCTAACGAAGTTGTCTTGTAAAAATAAAAAGAAGAGTTTGTATAATCATAAGAAGAAATACGATACATTATATCCTCTTCGAAACGACTGAAATTAATATTCACTTTGCTTAATGCAGCTGCAAATTCCTTTTCTAATTCGCTTACTGTTTTGCTTTTTATATTAATATTATTTCTATTCTTATAACCTATAACTTCCCTAAATTCTACATTTACAATATAGGTGTTGATTTCATTTGTTTTATTCGCTTCACCAATAACCGAAATCGAATTTTGTTGTTGTGCGTTTAAAAAGCCTTGACATAGTATGAAAACTATGAGTATTTTTTTTATCAAGTTCATAACGTTTTTTTTTAAATTATTTATATAAATATTAAGTTGTTAACCGAATTTAAAAGAGCTTTTTTTTACTTTATTTTGGATATATTTCTTAGCCACTCTTTATAGTTCACATCATAAATTGAAGACTTATTTTTTTGAAAAAAAATGATTGCTTCATTTGTGCCTTTCGTCTGATAAATTGTTTTTAATCTATTTCTAAATATTTCCTGATTATGTAATTGTTTTTCACTAGGTAATGGCCGTAAAGGTATTTCCACTCTTGGCATTAATCCTATGAAATATTTTAATTTAGATATGTAATTATATAATTCATCATCCTTACTTTTTCCGGATAAAATGTTGACAGCAGTTTCTATTAACCATTTATTATAAGGCAGATCATCTTCTATTTCTTTTAGCTGTTCTATCATATATGATTTTGGATATGGCGTTATGCAACCTGTCCAACAAGCCCATACTATTCCTCTCCAATTAAAATTGATAAAATCCTGAAACAGTTTTTCATCCATAGCCTGCACAGTTCTATAACAGAGATATAAAAATTCTAAGCGTTCGCATTTGACCGAAGGATATAGTGGGATATATTTTGAGTATATATCAATGAATTCGACTTGATACTCAAGTAATCTTTTTGCACTGCTCAATCGCGCTATCTTCTGGTAATAGGGATATTGTAAAAACTCTCTAAAATCAAGATAATTATATTTTTTACTGTAATTCATTCCCACACCCTTAACAATCTATAAAGCAATTATTTAACTCATATTAAATTTTGTCGATGACCTACTAAGGAATAACTGTTTCTGTAGTACACCATTCTTCAGAAAAGTTAATGTGTTGTTGTACAAAATTTTCTGTTCCGAATTGTAGTGGACACCTTGCTATATTTTGATCATCATTTACTTGAAGTTCTGTCCTGTTTCCAATACCAATAACACCAATAATCTGACCTGCATCCACTTGATCACCAACAGAAATATTTATATCCAATACATGGTCATAAATAATGAGCCAGTTAGAATTATTACTTGGTTTTATCCATACCTCGAAATCCTCAATATTTATATTCATTCTGATATCTTCTACAACACCATCACTAACCGCTCTTACCTCTATATCCGATTGATTGGTGAAATATTCAATCGCTGGGTTTTGTTGAGTTGGAGTTAACGACTCGCCAAATGGAATAAATGAACTAACCTGATCAATTGGTATAGGTGTAATACTAAAAGATGGAGAAATCTGATCGATTAAAGAATCATCATCACCACAACCTATTGCTAGCATAAAAATCATTAAAAACCTGATTAATCTCATATCGAAACCTAGCCTGTTTTTACCTTATCAAGTATTATTGATATCCCCACAAATCCTGAAAATATGTAGCACCATTTTCCAGACTAAAACCATTAAGAACTAATAATTTATTAGCAAAATATAAAGAAGTATGATATCCTCTAGAAGGAAATTTTTTCTTCACATTCACGTGCTCCCAAGCAATCCCATCTTGACTAAACCAAATATCATCATAATAATCATTTTTAGGACCTATACCTGCTGTTAACCACATTCCTTTTTCACTTACGGTAACAGCGTGATTTCTTCTAGGAGAAAACTGAGTGCTAGCCGTAGCTAAATTCCATTGAAATCCATTTATAGAATACCAAACATCATTTAGGTAATTTCCATTATTGTCGTATCCTCCGATAACCCATATTTTATTATCATATACCACCGTTGCATGTCCATATCGCCTGCCAAATGGAGCTAGATTCGTTACCAAGTTCCATTGTACTCCATCACTACTAATCCACACATCTCCTTTTACATCAAAATTATCACTTAACCCACCAATCAAAAATATCCTGTTTTCTATGCTTGCCAGCGTATGCCATCTACGTGAAGAAAAAGGAGCATTTTTTGCAGTCTGTATCCAATCCTTTCCATTAGTACTGCGCCAAACATCATTAAAGTACTGATTTCCTTGAGTACCTCCTACAATCCACATGTTCTTATCCGCTACAGTCATAGCATGACCATAACGCTCTGCAAATGATGCATTAGGATTTACTTCTTCCCAATTTTTACCATCTTTGCTACTCCAAACATCGTTATACGTAAATTGGTTTCGGATGCCCGCAATCACCCACATTTTATCATCAAACACGGCTGAAGTATGAGCTGCTCTTCCTCCATATGGAGTTTCTTCATTTACGACAGTATTTGGAAGCGTAATTCCACCTACTGGGAGCATTTTTTCTGAAGAAACCTGAGAAGCCTCCTCATGTATATCTTCTTCTTTTAATTCACAACTACAAACAATCAAAAAAACTGTTAATAGCCTAAAAATGTATTTAAATCTATTTTTCATATCACACGTTTTTAATAACATATGATCAAAAATAAACTCCAATTTTACCTTACATGTCCGAGAAGTTTGAATTTCAAAGAATTCGGATATTTTTTTACAAATACATAATCTAAACCAAGTGGGTTGAGTATTCAACCCACTTGGTTATTTTATTAATTAGTGACTAAGACATTTTTAAATTTTGAATCAACAACTGATCCTGTTTTTTTATTATATACCATATATTCTATGCGCCACCTAGTTGTGCTGCCACTTCCATACACAGGAAAACTAAGGCTTGAAGTACTAGCACCTACGTTATCGGTTTGAATTGGTATTAGAAATCCAAAAGTATTTTCTGCCCAAAATCTTATTCTAAAACCTCTTAGGCTACTAGGAAGTGAAGCTAATACATCTTTTGGTAGAAAATATGAATACGTTCCTACCTCATAGGCATCTAAAGAAGAAGGACCGTACACCCCAACAAGATGTGGAATTTGCCATTCATCATCACCCGGAAATCCCCAGTCTTTTGCACTTTCTACAATTTCGACTTTTGGTGTAGCTAAGGTTTCATCTGTATTATCTAATTCAGGTTTTGAGCACGATGCAACTAGTGCTATTATACAAAATAGTGCTAGTTTTTTGATTTGTTTTTTCATGTAAAATAATTTTTAGTTAATACATTAAAAGTATTGTGACTCTTGCTCTTAGATGTCCGAAAACATTGAATTTCAAAGAATCCGGATATTATTTAGGACTTTTAAAGATGTCATATCTATTATGGAAGACCCCTCTTTTTTAATAGTACATTAATCTTCATTTTGTTTAAAAAATCATTGTTACTCCAAATAGGGCTTTCTCTACAGAGGCTTTGAGTATTTTCCGGCTTAATTTTTACGATTTTGGTTTGAAAATGTTGTCCTTTTTTGAAAGTAGTATCTTTTATCATTATAAATTTCTCATACAATTTCCCTTTTCCCGAGACTATTAGTATATAGCAACCATTACATAATGGGAATTGATTAAAACTAGAGCGTTTCTGTATAATCTTGTCTATATTTTGAGTAAACACCAATTCATTTGTTCCGTTTTCTCCATAAGATTCATTTTCATACGGATTTCCTTTAGAATCTGTTACAATAATTTTCAAACCATTGATTGTTTTCCCTGTTTTAGATTCACGAACATCAACTATTACAATTGACGACAAATCCCAAGGGCAATGTTGCGCATGAGATTCGGAAATACTAACTAACGCAATAAAAAATACTATATACCTCATTTTAGATATGATTTCTTTTGCAAAAGAGTTTTACTAAAATTTTGTTCCACGAACTTTAATAGCGTACACTAAAATGATAATAACAACAGGAATTATGAAAAAAACTATGGTAGGTATATTCGTTTGATTATTATCTGTTGCCTTTTGTTCTTTTTCTAGCTTTGTATCAGTTTCAGTTTCTAGATTATCCTTCAAAAAAATAGTGTCTTTAGACGATAGTTTTAGATGAGTCGTCTCATCTGGTTTATATTTTTGATAATTATTTTCAACTATATCTATTGAAGTACTTGCTTCCTGAATTAGTGTCCCAAGTGATGGTTCTTGATAATATTTTTTTGAAAACTCAATCTCCGGATCTTTGCCAAGTTCTATCCACCTGATCTCGTCTTTACGTATTTTTTCATAATACGCAGTTCCTTCTGTAATTTCCTCTTTTAATGATTTTTCTAGCTCATCGATTGTAAATCGATTACCTCTTCTTTTTGTATATTGGTAATAGAGTGTAAGTGCAATCTTCTGATCATACAACTCCTTTGTAGCTTTTTCCTTGCTGTGGTAAGAAGCCTTAAAATATGCTCTTGCGGCTAATTGTCTTGCTCCACTTTTCCAACCACTTGCCATTAATAAATCTCCTAGGGCTTCTAGTAAAATTGGTGAGTCATAATTACCAAACTTCATCATCCCCATGACACCCTTGATTGCTTTTTGAAGTTCTTCTTTTGGCAATAATTTCTTTTCTATAGTATCTGCTTTCTTACTATTGTATTTATCACTTATAAAAGTATAAAAATTATCAAATGTCTTTATAGGAAAACCTCCACGAGTATCATCAAATCCCAATGATAATGGAAGAACAACTTTTCCATTTTTCCTTTTACTTAGTACATATTCTACTAAATGTCGTTGATAGATTTCTCTTCCGAAATGAGCTTCTGGATTTATTGCAATTGCTTTGTCAATATATTCTATTCCTTTTTCTAATTGATTATTATGGATGTAGAAAGTTCCGAGATTAGCATATGTTTTATAGTTATTAGGAGCGATACTATCCTTTTTTAGAATAATTTGAATTGCTTTAGGATCATCACCAATTTTTGAATACGCAACGGCAAGATCATCATATAGTTCTAAGTTATCCGGAGATTTCTCTAGTTTTTCCTTTCTATCTTGTATTCGCCATTGATAAAACTCAGGTGAATGCCTTAAAAACTTTCCTGATATTAATTCAATTACATCTGGAAACTGCATTCTTTCCATTTCTATAGTGTCATAATCCCAAAAACAAGAATACCCAAAAAAACAAGTAGAAATGGTACATACTAAAATTAATGTAAATCGTTTCATATCTTAAATTTAAAAAAAGGATCCTCATCACTGCGGTTAGGTTAGATAATGAGGATCCACAAGTAATGAAAAGCAAATTGGACAAAAAAACTCTATCACTACATAATTTTGTCTAACTGTTTATTCTAACTTTACTACCCAATAATCCCATTTACCTTTACCAGAACCACTAATATCACCTCCAGGCCCTTGAACATATCCTGTTACAATATAACCATCGTTGGTTTGCTGAATTGCGTTGGCATAATCTGGTTCTGGACCTCCAACGCTAATTTCCCAAGATAGTTCTCCTAAATCACTTAGTTTAACAATCCAATAGTCTCGATACCCACCATTATTAGTGCTTACATCTCCATCACTTGCTCCAGAGTAACCCGCGACAACATATCCTTGATCCGTAGTTTGCTGAATAGATTGACCGCTATCACTTTCTGAACTTCCCAAACTGGTTTCCCAAACTATTTCTCCTGAACTATTTAACTTAACAATCCACATATCTTTTTTTCCGTTGTTATTACTAACATCAAAATCAGAGGATTCAGAAAATCCTGCTACGATATACCCGTTATCCATAGTTTGATGAACATCATTAGCAAAATCCTCTAATGTGCCTCCTAGAGATTTTTCCCAGACAAGGTTTCCAGAAGGATCTAATTTTATAATCCAGTAATCTCTGTCACCATAATGATTACTTACATCACCATCAAAAGATTCCGTATATCCTCCTACTATATATCCGCCATCGTTAGTTTGCTCTATTGAATTCGCGATATCAAACTCACTCCCTCCAAAGTTTTTTTCCCATTCTAAAGCTCCTAAACTATCTATTTTTATGATCCAAAAATCCATCATTCCATTATTACCACTTACATTTCCATCTGATGAACCAGCGAAACCAGCAACGATATATCCTCCATCTGATGTTTCGTTAATAGAGTTCGCACCCTCATTTCCACTTCCTCCATAATTATTTTCCCAAATCACGTTTCCGGATGCATCTAATTTTATAACCCAAAAATCGAAAAAAGAAGGACTTCCATCAATACTTGTTTGAGAATTACTAGATCCTGTTGCAATATATCCTCCATCTGATGTTTGTTGTATACTATAAACATCATCATTCGAAGAGCCTCCAATATTAGTTTCCCATAATAAATCTCCTGAACCATTTAATTTAATTACCCAAAAATCCCCTCCTAAAAAACCGTCTGCATCATTATTCCCTCCTACATCACCATCATCAGAATTGGCTACTCCTGCTATTACATATCCTCCATCAGTGGTAAGTGCTATTGAATATGCAACATCAATTTCAGAACCTCCAAAGGATTTCTCCCAGGCAATTGCTACCATATCCCCTGTTGTTTCAGCTGAGGTAAATGAAAAAGTGCTTTGAGTAGTACCATTGTTTCCATCAGAAGCTATAACAGTTCCATTATAATTAGTATTAGGAGAAAGTTCTTCTAATAAATACTCCGTATCTGTAAGAGAGGAGGCTATTTCAGCTCCGTTTAGTGTTATTTCATAAGAAACAGTATCACCATCTGGGTCAATTGCTGCATCCCAATTTAATAACGAACTATTTGCTGTAACTTGACTAACACCTATTAAGAAATTTCCTGGATTTTGGTTTTGGGGTAAAACGATTAAATCATCATCATTTTTGCAACTAATTATTATTAAACCTATTACTAGGAACAGATATAAAAAATTATTCTTTTTCATAATATTCAAATTTATTATCAAAAAATGTTTGTAGCATCTTTATCAGAATGAACTATAACATACTCTGGACAATAAATGTAGATCAGTTTAAAGCGTGAAGTATCCGGAAAGTTTGAATTTCAAAGAATTGGGACATTTTTAACCTGTTTTTCTATAAACACTAGGGGAAATACCAGTCACTTTTTTAAACGAACTATAAAATGTAGATTTAGAGTTAAATCCAGATTCTAAAGCAATACCAACAATGGTATAATTTATAAAATTAGTATTCCTTAATTTTAATTTAGCATCTTCTACCCTAAATGTATTTATATAATCTGCGAAATTTTTTCCAGTTAATTTATTCACTAACTGAGACAAATAGTTACTACTAATTTTTAATTTATGTGCTACACTATCTAAACCTAAATTAGGATCTCTATATAATTTTGCTTCTTTCATTAAGAATTCAAGTTCCTTATAGTATGTATTATCATTTGTTATATTACAGCTAGTATTATTACCACAGATTTGCTTTAATTTTTTTTCTGTGAGCTTTGCTATTAAATGGAATAGGAATACATGATCATTGGTAAAAAAGTTTTTTTTCGAATGTTCCGAATCTAAAACACCTATAATGTTCCCTTCAATACATATTGGTACTGATAGTTCGGACATTCTAGTTTCATCATCAACAATATAAGCTTTGTTTTTACTTACATCATTAATGCGTTGATACCTTTGGGATTTTGCCACATTTCCGACAATACCATCTCCCATCTTAATTTTTATCGGACTAACAATTTTCTTCTCTCCATTGTTTTTGTTTCCGAAAGCTGCTTTTTGAATCAAATACTCTTTTTCTTTGTCCAACATATAAATAACACAATCTTCTAGATGAAGATGAGAAATACAATTTTCTACAATATCCCAGAGTACATCGTTTACATTATTCTTTTCAAAAAGTGATGTTGCAAAATAACTTAGTATAGCTATTGTTTGGATCGGAGCGTTTTGCAAATAATCATCTTCAAATTCATCAAAAACCTCATCAATATAGGGGATTGATAATCTATTGATACTTTTCTCTGTTGGTTTGTTTTCCTTTTTGGGATATACTTTCTTTTTAGTCTTCTGGAGATTTAAAGCATTATGCTGATCAAAGGAAGTAATAAAAGAATCATTTAATAACAATTCTGATGTTTCTTTAGTCTCAAAAAATAAGAAAAGAAGGGATGTGATTAGAATACACCAAATGTTTAATTCTGTATATAGACGACTTATTGATATTGAATTACGATCTAGTATAGATATTATAATTGCAATTATAGCAAATAACAAACATACTATTATAAACTTACGAGTGATTTCTTCGGCAGTACTATTGCCTGATTTTTTCTTAATGTCCATTTTGATTTTTTTTGTCCTTACCAAAACTGCTTGAATTAAGTCACAAAAAAAGCGGCTATATTATTCAAACAGGAATTGATTGCTTTCAATTACAAAAGCAAGGTAAAACAAGAATTAAATCCTCTGTTGTACTGTCGTTACGAATGCTTGTACTACAGTTACATGATTGGATTATCTACTGTAAACACTGAGGTTTTGTGGTTTACTTTCTTGATTCTGAAGGTGGCTTTCCAAATTCTTCTACATAAACTCTACTGAAATAAGCAGGGTCTTTAAACCCTGTTTGATATGCGATCTCTGCAATCGTGAACTCATTATTTCTCAATAAATCACGTGCATGTTGTAACCGAACTTTTCGAATAAACTTAGTCGGAGACATACCAGTAAGGTTTTTAATTTTTCTAAATAAATGAACTCTACTCATATGTAGTTCTTCTGCTAATAATGGCACATTAAATTCATCATTATCCATATGGTTTTTAATGCTGTCTATGACAGATTGTATAAAGCTATCTATTACCTGATTTTCCGAGACATTCCCCACATCCTCCCGATCATATTTTTCTCTTAATATTTTTCTTGTTTCTATCAGGTGATTTACTCTAATCAATAATTCTTCTCTATCGAACGGTTTTGCTAAATACGCATCTGCACCAATTTTTAAACCTTCGATTTGACTATTTTGATTAGCCTTAGCTGTTAGATAAATAAGAGGAATATGGTTCGTTGCTATATTGTCTCTAATCATAGTACCTAATTTAATACCGTCCCATTTAGGCATCATAATATCAGAGATTACCAGATCAGGAAGATGTTTTTGACATAAATCCCAAGCTTCTTGTCCATTATTTGCCACAAGAACCTTATAGCTTGATGCTAAACAAAACTCTATGTATTCTTGCACTTCTTTATGATCTTCTGCTACTAAAACAATGGGTAAAGATGATTCTTCGGAAATAATTATCTCTTCCGAATTCTGAGTTTCATTAACATTAATTACAGGCACACTAATAGTAAAAACAGTTCCGAACCCTTCTTTACTTTCTACTTTAATAGTACCTTTCATTAACTCTACTAGCTCCTTGGTTAATGTTAATCCAAGCCCTACACCATTTTGATTTTCTGTTTGAGATCTAGTAAAAGGGTCATATAGAATTTTTATAAAGTCGGAAGAAATCCCAATCCCAGAATCCTTTGCAATAACATTGACGATAGAATTTTCTTCATCTTCAATACATTTAATTTGTAAAGAAACTTCTCCTCCAATTTTATTATATTTAATAGCATTAGAAACTAAGTTGGTAGTGATTTTTCTCCACTTATCATCATCATAATAAATTAACAATTCTTCTTGATTGCTAGAAAATGTAAGTGAAATTTCTTTTTCTTCGGCAAGAGATTTAAATGAATACAAAAGATATTTCTGAAAAGAAATAAAATCTCCTACCTGTTCATCAATTTCTAATTGATCCTCTTGCATCTGTGCAATTTCCAAAATTTGATGCACTTGATTCGATAAATGATTTGCCTGATTTTGAATTTGATGTAAATGCTTATTTTCTTTACCCAAACCATCTTTTGCAGATCTAGTTCTTATCTGGTCTACAGCTCCTAAAATAACCGTAAGAGGTGTTCTAAACTCATGGGCAATCTGATTAAACCATCGTGTTTTAACCTCAGCCAAACTAGAAACATGCTCTTTCTCTGTTTCAGCTATTTTTCTTCTTAACTGGATTTTATAAAAAGAAAAAATCAACAGTAATAAAGATAAACCATATAAAATATAAGCTAAATTAGTTTTATACCAAGGAGGCAATACTAAAATGGATATTGGTTCATGTGCTACTTCCCATTTATTCTCTGAACTAGATGCTCTAACGTGTAATTTGTATTTTCCTTTGGGTAAATATGATAGTGTAATCAATCCTTTCTCTTGTAATGGCAGCCAATCGTTATGAAACCCTTGCAGCCAAAATTGATATCTAACATTTTGTGGTTCTTTAAAAGTTAAAGCTAAAAATTGAAAACTAACGTTCTGATCATCAGGACCAACCTTAATAACATCATTTAATTTATTCGGAAAATGTCTTGTAATAACTGTATCCTTTTGGTGTTTTGCATAAGATGACCAAACCAAATTTGGTTTATAATCTGAGGTAACCTCTACTTGTTCTGGATTAAAATAATTTACACCTCTTTCACTTCCCATCCAGATATATCCATCTTCTTCTCGGTAAATAGAACTCAACAACATAGAGTTATCATATAGACCATCTTTGACAGTATATGTATTAAATTTATTTTTCTCAGGATCGAATGAAGTTATACCGTTACTTATTGTACTTAACCATAATACTCCTTTTTTATCACTAGTAATATTTAATATTTTATCACTTGGCATTCGATCATTTCGCATATATCGGGTGAACTTCTCTTCTTCGATATCCATGCTATTTAAACCTCCATCAGTTCCCATCCATAGCTTTCCATCTTCTGTTTGATGTAACGATTGAATCAAACTAGAACTAATACTATTTAAATCATCCTTATTATGTACAAAACGCTTAAAATTATAATTAGAAGATTCTACAATTTCGCTAGCATTAGAAAACTTAAGAAGACCTCCGCTTATAGTCCCTAACCATAAATTGTCATTCTTGTCTAAAAATAAATCAATGATTCCAATATTTTTCTTAGTTACTTTAAATCTAAAATAACTGCCATCAGTGGTATCATAAACCATCAAATAATCCCATTGAGTAATCCACAAACGTTTATTTGAATCTTCAACAATCCTCCAGGGATTCCCTACTATTTTCTCAGATTCAAATATTTGCTCAACTATGCGTTCGTTTTCTGCATCTATCTTTAATATTCCAACAGATTCATTCTTAAATAATCCATAAACTGAACCATTAGATGCGCATACCAAAGATGTCATTCTATAATCAATAACTTTTTCTAATTGTGTTCCTTTAGACTTGTCCCAATTATACAATCCATCAGGTAATGTAAACCACATTTTACCTTGACACTCTACAATCTCTCTAACGTTTCCGATTGCTCCTATCTCAGGATGTCTAAAAGGTTTATTTTCTATAAGTTGAAAAGCACCTGCATTAGTTCCTATCCAAAAATTATCATCCCTATCCTGAAAAATACAAAGAAGCCTTAACCTATCCGAAAAATCATATCCTAATAAATCCTCTGCATTAAGTACAATTTGTGTCTTAAAATCTGGAGAGAATTTCCATATATTTTTTCCTGCAGCTAGCCAAATCCAATCTCGATTGTCTTGAAAAATGAATGATTTGTCTGTTGGCTTACTGATATATGAGCTATCAAAATTAAGTCTTTCTTTTACCCATTGGTCATTTCTTTTTTCTATACTATATAACTCATTAGCAATATATACTATAGTTCTCTTGTTGGATAAAGTAAGAATATTAGTAATCAGTCTTCCATTAAATAGCTCTAATTTTTTTGTAATAGTATCCGTTACCTCAAACAAGCCTTCTTTAGTCGCTATTAATGACATTCTTTCATTAAGAACCGAAATATTTGATGATCTTTTGCTATAAAACGAAGTTAATTTTTGAGTTTTAGGAACATATTTATAGGCTCCACTTGTAGAGGATATCCATAGATTATCTTTTCCATGTTTGATCAAATTATTGACCATTAATATGTCTTTCTTACCTTCTAATTTCTCAAGATTTTCGAATACTCCAGTATGTGGATCTAAAATATCTATTCCCCCACCTAAAGTCCCTATATAAAGTTTGCCATCACTTAACTGAAGTATAGATCTTACCCAATTACCTGATAAACTTCTCGAATTTTTTGATGTGTAAGTATATTTTTTATAGGATTGTCCATCGAACCTATTAAGTCCATATTGGGTAGCAAACCACATAAAACCATCTTCATCTTGGAATATATCAGAAACCCAATTATTAGATAATCCATTAAAAACATTATAAGATTTAACATTATAAGTAACCTCTCCTTGTCCGTAAGTATGAAAACAAGACAATAGAAAGCAAGCACCAAACACTATTAATTTATGTATGTACTTCATTAATTTTAAGGAGTCTAATACAATTTATCAGAACGCATAATTAATCGTCCTTTACTGTAAAAGAACAACTTTTTTTACAATATCTTATCCTAAAAAATTGAGTACTTATTTCTAATTCATTTAACCTCCTGCTCGGATTGTCTATATTCTTTTGGAGAAACACCAACGTGTTTTTTAAAAATATTATAAAAATTTGATTCAGAATTAAAACCAGATTCTAAACCAATAGCTAGTGTTGTATATTTTACGAATTTAGGATTCTTTAGTTTAGACTTAGCATCTTCGACTCTAAAACTATTTACATAATCTGAAAAATCAGATCCTCTCAAACCGGTAACCATTTGAGATAAGTAATTACTGCTAATTTTGAGCATTTTGGAGATTCCTTCTAATCCCAAACTAGCGTCTCTATAAATTTTAGCTTCTTTCATTAAAAAATCAAGTTCTTTAAAATATAGATTATCATTAGTTATGTTTGTAGTGTTTTCAACATTAATCTGCGCAAGCTTCTTTGCTGTAAGTTTAGCAATTAATTGAAATAACAAAATATGATGTTCATTAAAAAAACCTTCTTGCGAGTGTTCTGAATCTAATACTCCAACTACTTTATCGTCAATAGTAATGGGAACTGCTAACTCTGAACTACGACTAATATCATCTACTACATATCTTTCATCATACGTAACGTTATAAACACATTCGTACTCTCCAGATTGAGCCACTTGCCCTACAATTCCCTGACCTAGAGAAATTTCTATAGGGCTTAAAATTTTACGTTCTCCTTGATTTTTATTACCAAATGCCGCCTTTTGAATAAGTACTTTTTTCGAATCATCTAATATATATATGATACAATCTTCTAATTGTAGATAAGCAATACAATTCTCTACAATATCCCATAATACATCATCTAATTTATCTTTATCGAATAATGATGTAGAAAAATAACTTAATATTCCCGTAATCTGAGAAGGTTTATCATAATGTATCAGTTCTAATTCTTCTTCCGAAAACATATGATTTAATCCAGACATTCTAAAGTTCTGAATTGCCTTTTGAACAGCTTCTTCCTCAGATTCTTTAGTTTTGGAGATTTCATCAAAAGATTTTGATCCTAAAAACCTATTAAAATATTTAGGTTTATTATTCTTTTTCCAATATGTATAAAACCTCCACAATGCTATAGCAACGATTGCTATGCACACAAAAAAGATTGCCGCATTATACAGGTTAATTTTCATTACGTTGGTTAATAAACTTTTATCTAAAGCAATAAAAGGTTAATTGCTTTTGTACATGTGAATATAAATCCTATCCGCAATAAATCCAAGTATATACTTTATTTTACCTCAAAAGGAACTTTTTCTATTTGTTTTCCATTTGAAATAACAATCTCATATTTCCCTACAGGAAGATAATATTTACCATTTTTCTTTTTGGATATATCTTCATCTGGAAACTCTTTTAAAAGTGCTTTTCTTCCTTTTTCAGAAATAGTAAGATCATACTCTACATAATTCAATCCTCTATCCGAACTAGAAGAAAATTCCTGAAGTATTTTCTCGCTTTCTGTTGTTATTTTAACCGTGACTTTTCCTGCAGTTTTTGCATAATACTTAACCGTAGTCGAAGGTTCATACGCTTCTAACCATTTACTCCAAGAGCTTCCCCATCGTCGAGAAGCTTTTATTGAACTCATTGGATACAAGTATAATTCAGAAGTTAAAACCTCAGAAGTTAAATTCTGTAATGGTTCGATATTAGTCTTATAAATACTTCTTCCGTGAGTTCCTAATAAAAGATCATTAGCTACTGGTTGTATAACTATATCATGAACGGCTACATTTGGTATTCCTTTAGAAAAAACCTGCCAAGTGTTTCCTCTATCCAACGAAACATATGCTCCATTATCAGATCCTATGTATAAAACATTCTCATTTTTAGGATCTTCTGTTATCACATTAACCGCTGATATTGGCAATTCTTTCCCAATATTTTTCCAGCTTTGCCCATAATCATCACTCATATAAACGTATGCTTTAAAATCATCCCATCTATATCCATTTAAGCTTACATAAACACGTTCTTTTTTATGCTTAGAAGCAACCACTCTAGACACCCATAAATCTGCTGGAAAACTATCTGAGATTTTATTCCAATTTCCTCCTGCATTTTTAGTTACATATACTAGGCCATCGTCGCTTCCCGTATATATTAATCCAAACTGAAACATAGATTCAGAAATAGAAGTCAATGTACCATACGCCACATTTCCCTTTTTACCACCCTTGGTTAAATCTTTAGAAATTGCTGTCCATTCATCTCCTTGATCCATAGATCTCATTAACTTATTTCCTCCTAAATACAAAATATCCTGATTATGTGGAGATAATAAAATAGGTGTTTGCCAATTAAATCTGTATGGAGATTCTCCTAATTCATGTTTTGGCTGGATATACGTTTGTTCGTCAGTATCACGGTTAAGTCTAAAATAATTCCCAAACTGGAAACCAGTATACACAACATTACTATTCCTATTATCGATTTGCACCTGCATTCCATCACCTCCCATAATACTTTCCCAAGGATAATGACCACTTTGGTGCCATGAAACATTCTCTTGAGCGGTTACAGAACCTACCCAAACTCCATTGTCTTGTAATCCTCCATATACATTGTACGGTTTCTCATGATCTACATTAATTGCATAAAACTGTCCTACACTTGGTTGATTAGCTTTGATCCAATTCTCTCCATCATCATAAGTAATATTTACACCACCATCATTTCCGTTAATAAGGTGATTTGGATTCTTTGGATTTATCCAAAGTGAATGATGATCTGCATGAACGTTCTCTGCACTTATGCTTTTATACGTTGCTCCTCCATCTTTAGATTTCAAAATTGGTACTCCAGAAATATAAATGTGATCTTTATTTACTGGATTAACTTGTATTTGAGCAAAATAATATCCATAACTATAAAAAATATCATCTAAATATTCTTTGTGCGTTTTCTTCCAAGTTTTACCCCCATCATCACTTCTATAAACTTCTGCGCCAATCACTGGCGTATCAAAAAGTGCAGCATTTGCATTTTCTAAATACTTTGCCAAATCGATCGGTTTTACAGAACCGCTACGTACCATTTGCTTCACATTTTCTGCACGATACTTTTCCTGAAATCCATTTGTTTTTAAATATCTATTTAACTTTTTATCCTCTAAACTCAAAAATGTATCAACAGACATTGCCTTAAAATCATCTTTAGTAAGTCCAGAACTTTTTTCAGTTTTTTTACTTCCGTCTCTTCTAAACTGACTATCATGAACCGCATATAAAGTATTAGAATCAAAAACAGCCAAACCAATTCTACCAACACCATTTCCTGTTGGAAAACCGCTTCCTTCTAATGAAATTTTATTCCAAGTATTACCTGCATCTATACTTTTATAAATTCCTGAACCTGATCCATTACCTTCAAAATTCCAAGCCTTACGATCCTTATCCCAAGCCGCTGCATACATAGTATTAAAATCATTGGGAGCATAAGCAACATCAATAATTCCAGTTTCGTTATTAATAAATAAGGTCTTTTTCCAAGTTATACCACCATCGGTAGTTTTATATATTCCTCTTTCTTCGTTATTAGAATAAAGATGACCAGTTACACCAATAATAACCTCATCAGAATTAGATGGATTTAGTATGATCCTACCTATATGATGAGAATCTATAAGTCCTACATTTTTCCAGGTTTTCCCTTTATCAGTCGATTTTAGAATTCCCACTCCAGCATATGATGACCTTGATGAGTTATTTTCTCCTGTACCAACCCAGATAATTCCTTTTTGCCAGTCAACCGCAATATCACCAACATTAATAGTTTCTGCATTATCTAGAACAGGTTCGAAAGTTGTTCCATTATTGTTAGTGTACCATAAACCACCAGAGGCATAACCAACATAAAACTCCGTAGTGCTTTTAGGGTTTACATCCACATCAACTACACGGCCACTCATTACTGAAGGACCAATATTTTCAAAAGGAACATTTTTTACTAATGACGATTTTTCGAGCTTTGTTTTTTGTAATAAACCTTTCTGAATTTCATCAGCAGAGGTTGCTAATTGTTGAGAAAAAATCGAAATACTACTGAGTAATAGTAAAAAAGTTAAGCTATATGTTTTCATTACAATGGAAATTTAGTTGGCTGAAAGTATAGAATGCTAAAATAGTGTCAAAATTTTTAGATATTGTTTAACAATACGTTTTAAACAATTCTTCAAAAACAAATTCTTGATTTATTCATTTTTTGCTTTTGTTGCGGTTTTTTTGTTAATTTATTGACAACTAACCAATAAATTAAACAACTATGGAAGAATACTTGCCGTTAATTATTCAATTAGTCAGTGGAGCCGTAGGCGGAAATATTGCTGGCTCATTATTAAAAAATGCTTCTTTTGGAAAAATTGGAAACTCAATACTTGGAATTCTAGGAGGAGGAATAGGAGGTTATCTATTAAGTTATCTCGGAATTGACACTTCTGGAGGAATGGATATAGCAGGAATACTAGGTAGTGTTGCTGGTGGTGGTGTTGGTGGTGGTGTTTTAATGGCCATTATTGGATTTATTAAAAAAGCAATAAGTAAATAAAATACTTGTTTTAGGTAATAAAATATTAGGTATTTAGATACTTTATAAAGGGAACTCATAAGATTTGAGTTCCCTTTTTTATTACGCAAATATTTATTCTATTTTTGAAAACACATCTTTACTAAAATAGAACACATGAAATATCACCAAATAGACAAAAACCTTTTCATAAAGAACAGAAAGAACTTTACGGCTAAGATGAAGCCAAATAGTATTGCCGTTTTTAATAGTAATGATATCTACCCTATTAGTGCCGATAGTACCATGCCTTTTGAACAGCATAGAGATATTTTTTATTTAAGTGGTGTTGATCAAGAGGAAAGTATTTTGGTATTATTTCCTGACGCGCCAAATGAAAAACATCGTGAAATTTTATTCCTAAAAGAAACGAGTGAATTAATCGCTATCTGGGAAGGTGAAAAATTAACCAAGGAAAAAGCATTTGAAACTTCTGGAATAAAAACTGTGTATTGGCTACAGGATCTTGAAAAAATATTTTTTGAAATCATGACACAATGCGATACAGTATATGTAAATACGAATGAGCATTACAGAGCAAATGTAGAAACTGAAACAAGAGAGGATCGTTTCACTAAATGGTGGAAAGCAAAGTATCCTGCACATTCCGTAGCAAAAAGTAATCCTATTTTACAAAGGTTGCGTTCCGTAAAAGACCCTATAGAAATTGACCTAATGCAAACCGCTTGTAATATCACCGAAAAAGGATTTAGAAGATTGCTTGGTTTCGTAAAACCAGGAGTGTGGGAATATAATATTGAGGCAGAATTGCTACACGAATTTATAAATCATCGATCTAAAGGTTTTGCATATACTCCTATTATCGCTAGTGGTAATAATGCTAACGTATTACATTATATAGAAAATAACCAACAATGTAAAGCTGGAGATCTTATTCTAATGGATATTGCTGCAGAGTACGCTAACTATTCTAGTGATTTAAGCCGCACGATTCCAGTATCAGGTAAGTTTACGGATCGACAAAGGGCTGTATATGAAGCAGTTTTAAGAGTAAAAGACGAAGCTACTAAAATGTTAGTTCCTGGTGCTATCTGGGCAGATTATCATATAGAGGTTGGTAAAATTATGACTTCAGAATTATTAAGTCTTGGACTTATTGATAAAGCCGATGTGCAAAAAGAGGATCCAGATTGGCCAGCATATAAAAAATACTTTATGCACGGTACTTCACACCATATTGGTTTAGATACACATGATTATGGAATCTTAACCGAGCCTATGCAAGCAAATATGGTATTTACAGTAGAACCGGGAATTTACATTCCTGAAGAAGGCTTTGGAATTAGATTAGAAGATGATGTTGTTATACAACAAGAAGGAGAGCCTTTTAATTTAATGGCGAACATTCCTATAAAAGCAGAAGAAATAGAGGAATTGATAAATCAATCATAAGTTGGATCTTATATTACTACAAATTCGTACACCTGATAGTTTTTTATAACTATCAGGTTTTTTTGTGATCGATTTTTGAAATTTTAGAAAATAATTATAATGATTTCATCGTTGGATATCAAAACCTTAAAGCATCAGAATGCAACGAATGAAAATTACAGCTGGACATCAACAAGCAATGCCTTATATGGTTGTTAAAAATGCAGAAGAATTTATAGATTTTATTCGAAAAATATTTAATGCGCAGGAAATGATTCGAAAAGTAGATCCTTCTTATAAAATCGAACATTCCGAAGTAATGATTGGTGATACCACCTTAATGATAACAGAAGCTTCTACAACCTACCCAGCACAAAACACATCCATGTATGTATATGTAAAAGATACAGATCAGACCTATTATAATGCGATAGATGCAGGCGCCAAATCCCTTATGGAACCAATGGAAGAAGATTACGGAGCTCGCGGAGCAGGTTTTAAAGATCCTTACGGTAATACTTGGTGGATTGCTACCTTAAATTAGTCACATCCCAAATCTGTTCTAGATACATTATCGTTATTTGGGAAACAATTTCCAGAATTTATAGATTCAGGAACATATCTAGTTAATTCGGGATCTCTTAAACTATTGGCAATAAATAAAGTCATATCATCTATTTCTTCTGCTGTTAATTGTATAGTACCAAATTGAGGAGCTAGATTTTCTAATGGTACTTCTGTGCTCTGTGGTACACCTTCATTCTTATAAGATATTACATCTTTTATTGAAGTAAATGTTCCTCCATGACCATAAAAACGACTGTCTATTAAATTATAAAGTGTTGGTGTTTTAAACTTAAAATCATCCGCCGGATTATTCGTAAAACCACCTCTTCCTCTTTTAACCTTATCAATATTTACATCATATAAAAGCAATGCACCATTTACATTATCAAAATCACCCATCCCAAAAGAATAAAAACTTTTATCATTTAATGCAGGTCCTGTATGACATTCATAACATCTTCCTTTTCCAAAAAAAGCAATCGCTCCCTTTTTCTCAGAATCAGTAAGTGATTCATTATTTCCTTTTAACCAATTCTGCCAAGGTGATTTGTTTGCTAATAAAGTTCTTTCATAAGCAGCAATAGCCAAAGCTCCAGTGCGTTTTGTATACCTTTCACTTTCTGCCACATCAGGAAATGCAGCATCAAAAAGTTCTTTATATCCAAAAGTATTCACAAACTCATCATCTATCTGTAGTCTATGCACTTTTTGTCCTTTTATTGCCTGAACTTCTACACCTTGAAATCCTAAAAAATTTTCTTGAATCTCTGTCCAACTAGCTTCTGTTCCCGCATTTGTTCCCGTTCCTCCGAACTGTCCATTCCAAAGCATAACATCCTGATAAGCTACATTTAGTAATGTTGGAGATTTGATCGGTTGCACATCAATAGAATCTCTAGGAACAGTTGTATCTGCTACTCTTTCTTCTCCTCGTATCCCAAAACCTATTCCACATTCTCCAATACCTTGTCGTACACCAGCAGCAAAACCAGCTGCCGCTTGATGACAAGAAGCACAAGAGTATGTTGCTTTCATCTCAGTAATCTTTGGGTTTCCTCCAGTAGCAGTTTCGTGTAGTAATAATTTTCCTAAAACAACTTTTTCTTCAGAAATTGGATTTAAAGGATCTTGAGGAATACTTACATAATCATTACTCTCTGGCAACATAAAAAAAGACGTTCCTATTCCGTTAGAAGCCTCATCTAACACATTTAATAACTCTACATCAAGATCAGATTCAATAGGAATATAATCATCTTTAGAACAAGAAGATACTAGTAAAATAATTACTACAATAAATAATAGTTTTTTCATCGGTATAAATTTTCCCTTTTTTAAAATTCCCCACATTAACACTCTTAATTAAATGTTAAAGAACGCGAATTTAATAAAAAAGGAAATACCGTATGTCGTTTACTTTTTAAAAATAAGATTAATTTATTTTTTAGAAGTTAATTGGATAAAAATGCTACTAACTATAAAACTAAGAATAGCCGGTAATAACCAAGCCAAACTATAGCTACCTAAAGGAATAATTTCCAAAATATTCTGAACTTGTTCTTTGAAACCAATCGAAGCTAAAAAATCTGGTAAACTAAATAACATAGTTATAAAAACTACAGCCCTAAATACAAGTACAGAAGTAAATTTATCTGGTAAAACATTTAATAGAATCAATACAATCGTTATTGGATAAATAAACATTAAAGCAGGTATCGCAACGATAATAATATCGTGTACATCCAATTGCCCCATAACTACACCAAGTATACATCCTACTATTGCAGTTATAATATATGCCAATTGAGACTTTCCGAATACTCCTTTTATAAAATCTGCTGTTCCTGTAACAATTCCAACGGCTGTGGTAAAGCAAGCAAGAGACACTAAAACACTTAAAAAAGTACTTCCTATATTCCCTAAAGTTTTCACACTTAAACCAGATAATAGTTCTGTTCTACTGATTCCCTGTTCAAAATCATTATTAAATAATGCTCCACAATATATTAGTCCTGCATAAACAATAAAAAGACCTATTCCCGCAATTAATCCAGAATTACGTATTAATAATCGATTTTCTTCAAAACTTTTTCTTCCATTTAATTGAAGAGAAATAATTATTACTCCACCAACTACTACCGCGCCAATTGCATCAAATGTTTGATATCCTTCTAATAACCCTTCCACTATTGGAGTTTCAAAAACAGAAGCATTCATTGGAGAATGAGTAGAAAAAATCCCAATCAATATTATACTAAGAATTACAATAAAAATAATAGGAGTAAGGAATTTACCCAGAATATTTAAAATTTTAGATCGATTAAGTACGAAGAACAATACAATAGCAAAATAAATACTACTCGTGAGTAAAGAGCTTGTTCCAAAAAATGGTTGAATTGCCATTTCGTGAGTTACAGAAGCTGTTCTAGGCGATGGCAATGAAATAGAAATAGCATATACAATCAAACAATAAATAAGGCTAAATGTTGGAGAAACCTTTTTTCCAAAATCTAACATTGTTCCTTGTAACCTTGCATGAGCAAAAATCCCGAGCAATGGAAGTGCAACTGCTGATATGACAAAACCAATCGTAACCCAAAACCACATATCTCCTCCTTTGAAGCCCAGATTAGGTGGTAAAATCAAATTTCCTGCTCCAAAAAACATAGAGAACAATGCAAATCCTGTTATAAAAGTTTCTTTATTAAATCGCATTTGGTTACGTTTATATCGCTTTAGCGAATAATTATTAAAAGTTGAAATATAAAATTTCAAAATGACAATAGCATATAAAGGGATTGAAATTAATTATCATGTTTCAGGAAAAGGTTCTCCTTTAGTTTTTTTACACGGTTTTCTAGAAAATCTAACCATGTGGGATCAGGTGGTTTCGTATTTTTCTAATACACATACTTGTATTACAATTGATTTATTAGGACACGGAAAAACTGATTGTTTAGGCTATATTCATAAAATGGAAGATATGGCTAAAGCAGTTGATAGCGTGATAAGACACATCACAAAAGAACAACTAGTATTAATTGGTCATTCTATGGGAGGATATGTTTCATTATCCTATTTAGATTTATTTCCTCAAAAATTATCAGGACTCGTATTACTAAATTCTACATCATTTCCAGATAGTGAAGAAAGAAAAATAAATCGTAGTCGCGCAATTGATATTGTAAAGAAAAACCCTGGTGCATATACGAGCATGGCAATTGCAAATCTTTTTGCAGAAGAAAATCGAATCAAATACAAAACTGAGATTGAAAAAATTAAAAACGAAGCCTCCAAAAATCCATTGCAAGGGATTATCGCTGCTTTAGAAGGTATGAAAATTAGAAAAGATCATACAGAAACATTAATGAGGTTTAATAAGCCTAAGATCATTTTTGCCGGCAAAAATGATCCTGTATTGTCTTATCAACAAAATCTTAGAGAATCCAAACGCTGTAATACAGATTTCACCTCTTTTAATGGTGGTCATATGTCTTACATTGAGAACAAAGCAGATCTCTTAAAATCATTAGACCATTTTCTGTCAAAAAAATAAGCTATTTTCCCTTACTTATTAACTATTTAACCCTGTAATAAAAACACCATATCCAACCCTTAATTATTCGATTAAATACGTTTTTAAGAGACAAAAACACTATAAAATACAATTTTCATGTATAAAATGAAGTTTTTTCAAAAATTTTTCTTACAAATAATTGTTAATAACTAAAAAAATGCTATTATTGTATTGATAATGAACTTTTAACCCCTAAAATATGAAGAAATATACCCCACATTCGTCATTCTCCATATCAAAAATATATTGCGCTTTATTTGGTCACAATTATGTAACCTCCAAGCAAGTTACCCATCATATAAAAGAATTTACCTGCACACATTGTGGAGAACAAGCTACCACTAATAGTAGAGGAAGACTAGAAGTTATGACTCCTAAACTAAAAGAAATTAATGATGCTTTAGCGTCTGTGCATGCTAAAAAAACAGCAAGAACTAAAGGTAAAATAAATTTACAAGCTGCTTCTTAAATTATTCTTTTATAGGATTCCATCCCTGTGCCATTAATTGAATTTTTTCATTAGCCCGAGTTACTAATCCGATTCCACTTTTCTCATCAGTCATATGACCAATAACTGTAAGATTAGGGTTTGCTTTAATCTTTGGGAAATCATCTTGTTTAATTGTAAATAGTAATTCATAATCTTCACCTCCGCTAAGTGCAACCGTTGTGCTATTTAATTTAAACTCTTCGCAAGTAGAAATTACTACAGGATCTAAAGGTATTTTTTCTTCATAAAGATTAACACCAACTCCCGATTTTGTGCATAAATGGATAACTTCCGAAGATAAACCATCGCTAATATCTATCATACTAGTCGGTTTTACATCTAAAGCTTTAAGGAGTTCTTTAATGTCCTTTCGAGCTTCTGGTTTTAATTGTCGCTCTATTAAATACGAATACTGATCCAAATCTGGTTGAGAATTAGGGTTTGCTTTATATACTTGTTTTTCTCTTTCCAAAATTTGAAGACCTAAATAAGCGGCTCCTAAATCTCCTGAAACAACTAACAAATCGCTTTCTCCAGCGCCATTACGATACACTAAATCATCTTTGTCTGCTTGTCCAATTGCAGTAATACTAATCATTAAACCAGTAGTTGAAGAAGTTGTATCACCACCAACTACATCCACGTTATATATTTTTGCCGCAGTTTTAATTCCTGAATATAATTCTTCCAATGCTTCTAAAGGAAATCTATTTGATACCGCAATAGAAACTGTTATCTGTGTGGCAATTGCATTCATCGCATATACATCAGAAAGGTTTACCATTACTGCCTTATAACCCAAATGCTTAAGAGGCACATAAGATAAATCAAAATGTACACCTTCAATCAAAAGATCCGTAGTAAGAACACATTTTTTATCCTTAAAATCTAATACCGCTGCGTCATCACCAATACCTACGATAGTAGATTCCTGTTGAATGTTAAAATTTTTTGTCAAATGATCTATCAATCCAAATTCTCCTAATTCAGAAAGCGATGTTCTAGATGTATTTTTATCTTCAATCATAAATGCAAAGGTAGGGAACAAGGTGATTTGATTGCACAAAAAAATCCCGAAAATCGGGATTTTAATAATTCCAAATCTAATTACAAACATTCTCCTTACTTCTTCCTCTATAAAATGAGTACAATTAAATTATAAGTGCTATCAAAGCCAACACTTAACTCCAATTTCTAGCTATAGATACTTCTTTTATTTCCATTGCGTACTCAATACTATATCCCTACAAACTTAATTTTTAATAATTTCTTCGTTTTACATCTTTATATCAACAGTCATAAAATTTTGTTACCTTTTTAACCAAAGTATGGATAAAAAATAATCCCTCTAAATTACCTTTTAAGTAGCTTTAATACTATGGGTTTATAGGGTATTTCTTAATTAACTTGTTATATATATGTACTCTTCGTTAATAATTAATTCTATTAAATTAAATATGAAAAAATACTTTAGTCCCGTCGTATTTATTTCGATCCTTTTATCTTTTGTAAGCTGTAGTAATGATGATGACAATACAAATACTCCAATTATAGCTTGCTCAACTGAAAGTGACGGAGGGATTTACCAAAGTTGTGGAATTAATTTCGTTTCCTCAATATCACTTTCGGAAATGGGAGCAACTGGAGGAAATGATAGTTGGGGTTGGACAGATCCTAGCAACGGAAAAGAATATGTAATTATGTGTCTAAACAACGGTACTGCTTTTATTGATATTTCTACTCCTGAATCCCCTATTTATCTGGGAAAACTACCTACAGCAACAGAAAATAGTTCTTGGCGGGATGCAAAAGTATATCAAAACCATGCTTTTATAGTAAGTGAAGCTGCTGGCCACGGAATGCAAGTTTTTGATTTGACTAGTTTAAGAAATGTAACTAATCCACCACAAACATTTACTGCTAATACAACATATACTGGCTTTGGCAACGCACATAATATTGTAATCAATGAAAACACCGGTTACGCATATGGGGTAGGAACATCTACTTTTGGCGGAGGACCTCATTTTGTAAATATTCAAGATCCTACAAACCCTGTAGCGGCAGGAGGTTTTATTTCTGATGGAGGAGATGCTTACAGCCATGATGCACAAGTAGTAACGTATAATGGCCCTGATACTGACTATACCGGTCGCGAAATTCTAATTGGTAGTAATCAGATAGAAATAGTAATTGCTGACATTACTGACAAAAATAATCCTATAACCATTTCTACTATCAATTATGAAAATATCGGATACACTCATCAAGGATGGTTTACAGAGAATCAACGGTTTTTCTTATTAGGCGACGAGCTTGATGAACAAAGAGTAGGTTTTAATACTAGAACAGTTGTATTCGATTTTGAAGATTTGGATAATCCAAAATTTCATATGAATTATATAGGATCAACTCCGGCTATTGATCATAATGGATATGTAAAAGGAAATAAGTTTTATTTAGCTAATTATAGAGCGGGTATTAGAATTATTGATATTTCAGATATTGCATCTATGTCGATGACCGAAATAGGATATATAGATACCTTTCCATCAAACGATAGTGCTGGATTTAGTGGTGCTTGGAATGTATATCCATATTTCGAAAGTGGAAATATTGTAATTAGCGATATCAACTCTGGATTTATATTAGTAAAAGAAAGTACTCCATAAAAATAACACAATTATACTCTTAAAAACCAAATCAATGCAAAAAAAAACCTTACTTAGTTTCTTGTTTTTATCATTCATTTTACAATCTCAAACAATATGTGAAAATGGAATGGCAGGTTCTTTTCCTTGTAACGATTATGATCTAATGTCTCAAATTTCATTATCTACTATGAATGCAAATGAAGGTAGCGATAGCTGGGGATGGACTGATTCTATAGATGGTAAAGAATATGCAATTATTGGTTTAGATAATGGAACCGCTTTTATTGATATTTCGGATCCATTAAGTCCTATATATTTAGGAAAATTACCTTCTGCAGTGGGATCTAGCTCTTGGAGAGATGTAAAAGTATATCAAAATCACGCCTATATCGTAGCCGATTTCATTTCATCCGGTAGTCACGGGATGCAAGTATTTGACCTTACTAGATTACGAAGCATTACTAATCCTCCGCAAACATTTACTGAAGATAATAGATATACAGGTTTTGGAAATGCGCATAATATTGTAATCAATGAGGGTTCTGGTTTTGCCTACGCTGTTGGAACAAGTAGATCAGGAACATACCAAGGAGGACCTTTATTTATTGATATTCGAGACCCAAAAAACCCGGTTGCTGCAGGTGGGTTTCTCTCTACAGGAGGAGAGGCATATAGTCATGATGCACAAGCAGTAATTTATAACGGTCCGGATACCGACTATACTGGTCGAGAAATTCTAATAGGTAGTAATGAAATAGAAATCGTTATTGCTGATATTACGGATAAATCAAACCCTGTAACAATATCAACTATTGGCTATTCCGATATAGGATATGTTCATCAAGGTTGGTTTACTGAAGACCAACGTTATTTTTTACTAGGCGATGAAGGCGATGAAAGTCGAGTGGGATTTAATACTAGAACTATAATTTTTGATTTTAATGATCTTGACAATCCAGCTTTCCACATGAATTATACTGGTCCTACTCCTGCAATTGATCATAACGGTTATGTAAAAGGAAATAAATTCTATATGGCCAACTATAGAGCTGGTTTGCGTGTCCTTGATATTTCTGACATTGCCAATAATAATGTAACCGAAATAGGTTCTTTCGATACTTATCCATCTAGTAACAGTGCTGCATTTAACGGTGCCTGGAGCATCTATCCATATTTTGAAAGTGGAAATATCGTAATTAGTGATATTGAAAGAGGGTTTTTACTTGTTAGACAAACAAATACCCTAAGTGTAAATGATTTTGAAGAAAAATCAAATTTTGCAATCTACCCTAACCCTACGAACTCTAGTATTACAATTGATGGAGGTGACATTAAAGGCTTAGAAAAAATAGAAATTTATAATGTAATTGGTAAGAAAATCGAAGAATTTCATAATCCAGATAATGCTAAAAATATTACATTATCTCTAGCATACGCGCCAGGAATATATCTTATTAAAATAAATGATGTAACTAAAAAATTGATTGTTAAATAACAACTTTATTTAAAGGTTAAAGTTTAATAACTCAACAATTAAATTAAATACTGATTACGAGATGGTTAAACCGGATAAATAGTGTGGAAAGCTAGGACCGAGTTTGGGTTTTTTTAGATTAATTTTGTGTAATTCGCTAGTCTAACTAACTAGTTTAACTAACTTCTAAAATTACACAAACTCATGAAAAGACTAACCTTAGCTCTATGCTTCCTAGTATGCTTTACTATTTGCCATAGTCAAACGCCTTGTACCAATGGATTTGCCGGATCTTATCCATGTAAAGATTACGACCTTATGTCTACTATTACACTTTCTCAAATGAATGCTAGCTCTGGAAATGACAGTTGGGGGTGGACAGATACGCAAACATCTAAAGAATATGCAATTATTGGTTTAAACAATGGTACAGCATTTATAGATATTTCTAACCCCACTAACCCAGTTTATCTGGGAAAACTCCCTACTGCAACAGGTAATAGTCTATGGAGAGATGTTAAGGTTTATGATAATCATGCTTTTATTGTAAGTGAAGCTTCTGGTCATGGTATGCAGGTTTTTGATCTAACTAGGTTGCGTAACGTTTCTAATCCTCCTGCTACTTTTTCTGCAGATACTCGATATACTCAATTTGGAAATGCGCATAATATTGTAATTAATGAAGATACTGGATTTGCTTATATTGTAGGAGCACAAAGAGGTTCTGGGCCCTACAACGGAGGACCATTATTCATAAACATTCAAGATCCTAAAAACCCAACCAATGCTGGTGGTTTTTTATCAGGAGGCCAAAGAGCTTATACTCACGATGCTCAAGTAGTTACCTATAGTGGTCCTGATCCAGATTATAACGGAAGAGAAATTCTTATCGGAAGTAATGAGATCGAAGTAGTAATTGCTGATATTACCGATAAATCGAATCCAACAACAATTTCTACCATACAGTATACAAATATTGGATATACACACCAAGGGTGGTTCACTGATGATATGAGATATTTTCTTTTAGGAGACGAGACAGATGAGCAAGGTGTAGGTTTTAATACAAGGACTATTATTTTTGATTTTGAAGATCTAGATAATCCGCAACAACATATGATATATAATGGACCTACTCCAGCTATTGATCATAATGGATATGTAAAAGGAGATAAGTTTTATTTGGCTAATTATAGAGCTGGGTTTAGAGTTATTGATATTGCAGATATAGGTAATACAAATATTAATGAAATTGGATATTTTGACACGTATCCATCTAGTAATAGTGCTTCTTTTAATGGAGCTTGGAATATATATCCATATTTTAACAGTGGAAATATAGTTATAAGTGACATAGAAGGTGGTTTTTTCTTAGTAAGAAAAAGTGAACCCGGAGATGGTGGTGGAGATGACTGTTCTTCTGTCGTAAATTCTTTTCCGTTTAGTGAAAGTTTTGAATCTAGTTTTGGGTTTTGGGAAAATGCTTCTGATGATGACCTAAATTGGACTAGAGATTCTGGAGGTACTCCTTCCACAGGAACAGGTCCAACCACTGCATCAGATGGTAATACCTATATCTATGTAGAAGCTTCTGGTAACGGAACAGGTTATCCAAACAAAAGTGCAGTTTTAAATTCTCCTTGTTTAGATTTTACAAATCTTACATCACCGAGCTTAACATTTCAGTATCACATGTTAGGAAGCGCTATTAACAGTTTAACAGTAGAAGCAAGAATTGACAACCAAGGAAATTGGTCATCTATTTTTAACAGAAACGGAGATCAAGGAAACAACTGGAATGCTGCAACAATAGATTTATCCTCATATTCTGGAGAAGCAAGTGTTCAATTACGATTTATTACTATAACAGGAAGTGGTTCTCAGGGATGGCAGAGCGATATTGCCTTAGATGATGTGAATATTACGGATGGTAACACTCCTCCTCCAACTTGTGATAGTATTGATTTTAGAGATTTTCAGATCACACCATTCTCCAATCAGGATTCAGCTGGCGACTTCGTTGTAAATAATACAGGTACAACATTATCTTTAACCAATAATACTTGGAAATATATTCCTTATAACTATACTGTAACTCCCAATACCGTAATTGAATTTGAGTTCAGAACCTCGTCTCAAGGAGAAATTCATGCTATTGGTTTTGAAAATGATAACACCTTAACTTCCACTAGATATTTCAAAGTTCATGGTACACAAAATTACGGTGTTACCAACTATGATAACTATTCCGGTAATGATTTCACAACATATGTAATTCCAGTAGGAAGTTTCTACACAGGAACAATGGACAGACTGGTGTTTATAAATGATAATGATAGTGGCTCTGGTAATACCTCAGAGTTTTCTTCTGTAAAGATCTATGAAGGTTCTTGTGGAAGATCTAATAATGAGCAGATAGTAACCTCTAATATAATTCCGGTTTTTGGTAATGAGGATGAAGATATTCTGGCGTTGAAAATATACCCAAATCCAGTATTTGGTCAAGTTCTGGAAGTATTTTTAAATACAGATCAAACAGCATCGTATGAAATTACATCCATTACCGGACAATTGATAAGTAAAGGAAACGTTACAAAAACAATAGACGTCTCAAGTTTAAATTCTGGAGTTTATCTTTTAAAAGTTTTTAACGATAATAACCAAATTACCAAACGTTTAATAAAAAGATAATTTAATACTAACACATGTGTAAATTCAAGTTCTTTCATAAATTTCTATTAGTTTTTCTTGTTACAAGTATTGTAGGTTGTAGCAGTGATGATAATACAACTTCTACACCTCCTGTAAATCCAGATGACGGTTTTCAGGGAACCGTAGAATGGGTTAAAACTTTTGGAGGAAGTGGAGAAGATGATGCTTTATCCATTATAGAGTCTGAAGATGGGAGTTATGTTGTTTTTGGATACACACAAAGTATTGATGGTGATATAACCGATAAAGATGCCACCGATAGTGATTTTTGGGTTTTAAAACTTTCTACGGAAGGAACTATTCTCTGGAGTAAAACCTATGGTGGTACTGGAGATGATCGTGGACAAAGAATTATTAAAACCATAGATGGTGGTTATGCTTTAGTTGGCTATAGTAGAAGTACTGATGGTGATGTAAGTGAAAATGCAGGACTACAAGACTATTGGATTGTAAAAATTGATGCTTCCGGAAATTTAGAATGGGAAAAATCTTTTGGGTTTCCTGGTATTGATCGTGCATTTTCTGTTGTACAAACTACTGATAATGGGTATTTCCTCACCGGTTTTCTGGATGTTACAGCTAGTAATGGTGAGGGAAATGATAATAAAACATTTTTTGAAAAACATGGAGTTGGAGAATTCTGGGGAATTAAATTAGATGCTTCAGGAAACAAAGAATGGAGACGTTATTTTGGAGGAACAAATAATGATAGAAGCTATGACACAGTACAGACCGAAGATGGAGGTTTTTTAATGATAGGGTCTTCGGAAAGTGATGATTTTGATATTAGTGCTCCTAATGGCAGCTATGATTTTTGGGTCGTTAAAATTAACGCAGAAGGAACTAAAGTCTGGGAAAAATCTTTTGGAGGTTCTGAAATTGATGTTGGATACGCAATTGCAACATCTGGTGATGGAAAATATATTATTGTAGGGGATTCTAGAAGTTCTGATGGTGATATTTCTAACGCTAAAGGAAACGCCGATCTATGGATGATTCAAATTGATGATAATGGGAATTTAATCTGGGAAAAATCATTAGGAGGAACAGAGTTCGATACGGCAAGAGGAATTTATGCTACACAAGAAGGTGGTTTTATTATCACCGGCAATTCCAGAAGTAATAACGGAGATGTTGATGAAAATCAGGGTCAAAGTGATATCTGGAATATTCTAATTGATAGTACTGGAGATGTCATATGGAAATCTACCATTGGTGGATCTTTAGCAGAATTTGCAGTAGGATGTACAGAAACGCAAGATAAAAAGATTTTGATAGTTGGTAGTACTGAAAGCAATGATATAGACGTTCCGAATAATCAAGGAAATAAGGATATTATAATAATAAAATATAAATAATAAATAAGGCTTTGAATTCGTTATTAAAGAAATTTATGTTTTTTAAAAAACAGTGAAAATTTATTTTGTTACTCACAACAGTAATTTTGTAAAGTATACCTCAAATTACGAAATGAAAAATTAATGAACTTCTTTAAAACCTCAACCGTCTTTATTATACTAATCAATTTGATAAGTTGCAGCAAAGATAATAACAACACAAATGAACCTGTAATTACCCCAGATAGTGAATTTCAGGGTGAGATAGAATGGAGCAAAACTTTTGGTGGAAGCAATGAAGACAGTGCAGTATCTGTAGTAGAAACACTAGATGGAGGATATGCAATTGCTGGGTTTACGCAAAGTCTCGATGGCGATATCATTGATAAAACAGCAACAGATAGTGATTATTGGTTGCTTAAATTAAACCAGAATGGCGATCTATTATGGAGCAAAACTTATGGTGGTACCAATGAGGATAGCGCAACAAAACTAATACAAGCCACAGATGGTGGGTTTGTAATAGTTGGGTATAGTAGAAGTAATGATGAGGATGTAAGTACCAATGCGGGACTTCAGGATTTATGGATGATCAAAACAAATGTAACAGGAGAAATTTCTTGGGAAAAAAGTTTTGGTTTTGGTGGTATTGATCAAGCTTTTTCTGTCATACAAACTGCAGATAATGGTTATTTTATTACTGGCTTTATTGAGGCAGCAGATATTAATGATCGTGGGAAGGCTAACAAAAATGTTACCACATTGCACGGTGGTAGTTCTTTTTGGGGAATCAAACTGGATGCTGAAGGAAATCAGGAATGGAATCATTATTTTGGAGGAACTGGTAATGATAGGGGTTACGATGTAATACAAACAGAAGATGAAGGTTATATTATGATTGGTTCATCTGAGAGTATAGATGTAAATATCACCAATAACAATGGTAGTTACGATTTTTGGATTATAAAAATTAATTCTGAAGGAGCCCTAGTATGGGAAAAATCTTTTGGAGGCTCGCAAATTGATACTAGCTATACAATAGAAGCTACAGGCGATGGAAAATATATTATTGTAGGGGATACTAGAAGTAATGATGGCTACATAACTGATGCCAAGGGAGTTGCGGACTTATGGGTCATACAAATTGATACCACAGGTAATCTTATATGGCAAAAATCTATTGGTGGAACAGAATTTGACACCGGTAGAGGAATTCATAGAATGGATGATGGGAATTTTATACTCACAGGAAACACTAGAAGTACTGACCAAGATGTTTCAGACAATAAAGGTCAGGCTGACCTCTGGAATATAATAATTAATGCCAATGGTGATATATTATGGAACGAAACAACAGGTGGAAGTGCGAATGATATTGGTTTTAGTTGTATCCAAACTTCGGATAAAAAAATAGTAGTAGTTGGGAACTCAGAAAGTAATGATTTTGACATCCCAAATAATAAAGGATCTAAAGACCTCTTAATTATAAAATATAAATAATAAAAACAAAAAAAATGAAAAAACTCACGCTAATAATGCTCACTCTAATAACTATATTATCTTGTAAAGACGATGATCCAAATGTAATAGATATCGACAATACTCCTAAGTTTGGTGCTTTAGATATAGATTTCATTAATAAAGTTGGTTCTGAACTTTTAGTACTAAATACAGAATCTTACGATAACCAGAGTAATGAAAATTATACCGTTTCTGAACTAAAATATATCATTAGTAATATTGTTTTGATAAAAGAAAACGGAGATGAGTTTATATATCCAGTTGCAGATAGTTATTTCTTAATTAATGAAGAGGTATCATCGAGCAAGCAAATTTCGCTTAGCAATATTGATACTGGTGAATATACTAAAATCAAATTCGGTGTTGGAGTTGATCAATCTAATTATCCTCTAAACGGGGTCGCTAATTTTATTCCAACAGCAGAAGAACAAGGAATGTTGTGGTCTTGGTCCGCAGGTTACAAGTTTGTTAAGTTTGAAGGTTCCTTTACTCCTCAAGGAGGAACTGCTAGTGATTTTTTGTTACACATAGGAAGTCATGGAGAAGTTTTGGATAATTATAAAGAAATTACATTAGATATATCTAATACTATTACCATTGAAGATCAGGTTACTTCTAACTTATCAATTGATACAGATGTTTCTAAAATTTTTGACAGTACAAATACTCATTCTCTTCAGCAAAAAAGTGATGTTCAAGTAGATCCTATAAATGCACCTATTTTAGCAGAAAATATAAGCACAATGTTTACTATAAACAGTTCTAATTAAATGATAAAAAAAATAGGTTACATAGTCTTAATTCTTCTTGGAGTCGCATGTGGTTCTGATAAAGAAGACTATGTACCTATTAATCAAAATCCGGAGCTGGAATTTACAATTCCGTCCAACTTCCCAGAACCAACGTATAATGTAACTCTTAATCCTCCTACAGAAAAAGGATTCGAATTAGGTAAAAAACTATTTTATGATGGTCGCTTATCTTCTGATGGTGTTATATCCTGTGGATTCTGTCATATTCAAGATTTTGCTTTTACACATCATACACATATCGTAAGTCATGGAGTAAATGGGGCCCTTGGCACACGCAATGCACAACCATTGCACAACCTCGCATTTATGAAAGAATTTACTTGGGATGGTGCTGCCATACATTTAGATCTACAACCTATTATTCCTATTACCGCAGAAGTAGAAATGAATGAGTCTTTTTCAGGTATTATTAAAAAACTCGAAGAACAACCCGAATATGTAACGCTGTTTGCCGAGGCATTTGAAGATCAAAAAATCAACTCTGAAAATTTACTCAAAGCGTTATCACAATTTATGATTATGATGATTTCATCAAACTCTAAATACGATAAAATTGAGAGAAACGAAGGGTCTGTTTTTACTGATGATGAAGCTGCTGGTTTTGAATTATTCACCTCTAAATGTGCTTCTTGCCATTCTGGAACACTATCGACAGATCAATCATATCGTAATAACGGATTACCAGTGGATCCAGAATATAATGATATAGGCCGAAACCGTGTTACTGGTCTTGCTTCTGATCTACATAAGTTTAAGGTGCCTACGTTAAGAAATATCGAATTAACCTTTCCTTACATGCACGATGGTAGGTTAAAAACATTAAATGATGTACTAGATCATTATAGTGACGGTATGGTTGACTCAGAAACAATAGATCCTATTTTTAAAAATACTGATGGAACAATTATAGGAATTCCTATGACTGCAGAAGAAAAAAATCAAATTATCTCCTTTTTAAAAACATTAACGGATGATAATTTTGTAAACGATAATCGTTTTTCTGAATTCTAAAAAAAGCTGTGGACAAATAGTATTTATTCACAGCTTTCTTTTTATATCTTAATTTTAATATTCTAACCCTATCTAATTTGGATAAAGAGACTTAGTTCCATTGGAAATAATATTGCTTCCTACTCCGCTTACAGAAACCTCAAAATTGTCTTCGTTAAATTTTAATGAAGCGATTGGTGTACAAAGACCTAAGGCATATTGACCTCTACCATAACTCCCTGTTTCTTTTAACACTCTACTTTCTGATTTAGCAGATCCAATATTCATATGTCCATAATCAGTAATATCAGTATTACTGACTGTACCATTAGTATGATACACTGTAATTTCATAATAAATAGTTCCTCTTCTAGAACCCCAAAGCCAATTTCCATACCAGCTTCTTTTGTATGAATTCCACCTAACGCCAGCTTTTTCATTAGCATTATTCTTAAGTTCCATTTCAGGTTCAGGATTCATCATAATAAGACCTATCATAAGATTATCCCAAGTAATACCTTCATCATTATAAAATGCTATTGTTTTGAAAGTTTCTCCTTTATAGTTCCAAGTCAATTCAATTGCTTTATCTCCTACTTTAATTTGATCTGATGCATATTCTTTTAAAAGATCAGTTCCTTCCTGCGTTTTACTAGGAAGCAACTTGTTTAAATTCCCAACAACAACTGTTTCGGGATCCATAATATTACCATAAGCTACAGTCGAAGAAGATTTTGATATTGCTTCAAAAGTCATATTTAAACTTTTCGCATTAGGAACTTTTCCTATGATGGTATAATCAACAATTTGTAATACATCACTCATGTATTTTTCCAAATTATCTTTTGTTGTTTCTAGCTGATTTAGAACTTCTTGAGGAATTTCTTTATCAGAAATAGCTTCTAGTCCATATTCAGATTCCACCAGTGCATCCGGTTCTTGATACACCTCTGTTGTTTCATCTTTTGTACAAGAAAATACAAACATTAAAACCAATGCAATCTGCATCATTTTAACGATAGCTTTGTTTACGGTTTTCATAAAAATTGTTTTAAGAGTTAGTGAACAATATAGTTCTTAGGTTTCTCGATTTGCGCAAAATCAATTTTGTGTTTAAATACCTTCGTATTCAAAATAGACACACTATCAAAGTTATAGAAGTTAATTACTACAGAGTTCTAAATATTAGTAAATGGTTTAAAATATTTAGTAGATGGTTCATAAAGAATGATAGCTCGTTATTTATGTAAATGAATAGTAACCTTAGTTCCCGGTTCTAATATGTTTTCTTTTTCAAAATCCTCTATAAACAATCTGTTTTTAGGGTGTATCGCAAGAATTCTTTCCCTTGTGACCTTTGATCCAAACGAGCTGTTATCCGAAGTGTTTTTTAATTCTGACGCGTTTTTTCTTCCAATGCCATTATCTAAAATTACTATTTCCACACTTTCCTTGTCAGGTTGTTTAATTTCAATTTGTAATAGTTTTTCTGTTTTTTTGGATTGTAGACCATGCCAAATAGCATTTTCAACAAACGGTTGTAAACAAAGCGGAGGAATCTTTATTTTAGAGAGATCTGTTGTTTTTTCTATACAAAAGGAAAAATCACTTTTAATTCTTAGTCTTTCCAATTCGACATAACTTCTAACAACTTCTATCTCCTGTGATAATGGAATTGTTCTTTCGGTAGAATTTTTTAATACTTTTCTAATTAGCTTAGAAAATTTAGTTAAATAATCTGACGCTTTCTCGATATCATTTCTAAGAATATAATTGTTTATTGAATTAAGAACATTGAAGATAAAATGTGGGTTCATCTGTGCTTTAAGCGCTATTATTTTAAGTTCAGAAGCTTCTAACGAACTCCTCATTAGTCTCAATTGAGTTTCTTTTTTATCATCGGAGATCTTCTTAATCTTATTGCCAATTGCCAAAGCAAAAATCAAAACTTCTAGAATTGCTCCTATTTCCATAAAAATTATAGAATCAAATGATTCATTATACCCAGCATAAGAAAAGTAGAGGCTTATGTTCGCCATAATCACGTAAATACAAGACCCTGCAATAAGTAATTTGACTTGTGAAGCTTCAATTTTATATACTTTAAAATAGCTTACAAAAGCAAAAACCGTCATTAAAACCAGAACCAGAGCAACAAATACAAAAAGTTCTTTTGATGATACTAAAACGTCTAATATTCCTATCAAGAAAATACAACCTATAAAAACCCATCTTGTAACGTTTAAAATGTAATCCCATTTAGGAATATATTTTTTAGTTTCTAACAATTCTCGCATGAATGAGATGTAAAAAGAATATGCCAAAAACTGTACTCCATAGAATATAATTGGCTTTCTATAAGAAAAAAACAATTCGTAAAAAACAATGGATCCGTAATATGAAAAATAAAAAAGAAGGCAAATTACATAAAGACTATAAAAAAGAAATATTTTGTTTTTGCTTCTAAAGTATATCAATAAAGGATATAAAGAAATCACAAATAATACTCCTTGTAACCATATGTTGAAGTTTTGAAAATCCAAACAAAAAAAGGTTTAGTGCATCTTTATTAGAAATTCATTTTTTCGATTTCTACTAATACTAGCATGCTGACCATTACTCATAATTATAATACCTCCTTGATTCTTTCTGTATTCCTGTACATGACGTAGATTAATACAATAAGAATTATGTACCCTAAAAAAGCAACTTTCTGGCAATACCTCTGTAACCTCTTTTAAGGTTTTTGATAAAAACAACTTACGATCATCAATTAAAAATACCTTAGTATAATTTCCTTCTGCTTTTAACATTATAATCTCATCTTTTTTTAAAAAATGAATTACTCCATTTACACAAAGTTTTACTATAGTTGATTGAGAAGGGTTATTAATATGCTGACAAAGTTTTTTATAGATGCGCATTAGATCATCCTTATCAATAGGTTTCAATAAATAATCAAACACAGAAAATTGTATCGCTTTTAAAGCATAATTCTCAAAAGCTGATGTAATCACAACAAAGAAGTCTCTTTGGTGTAATGCCTCTAAAATATCAAAGCCAGTAAGATTTGGCATCTTTATATCTATAAAAACACAATCAAGATTTGTGTTTTCTATGATTTTTATAGCCTCTAAAGGATTAGAAATTGTCTCAACAATTTCAATATACGGACAATATCGACAAATTTTCCATTCTAATGATTGGATAGCATCTTCCTCGTCATCGATTAAAATTGACTTAATTGAATTCATTTCAAAAAAATTTACGATTCCAAAAAAAGCAATTCCTCTCTATTGATTTCCTTAGTTCAAGGAACGTTAAAATTGTTATTACACGTCATAAAAAAATGTTATTATAATATTATAGTTTTGTGAAAAAGTATTAATCACAGTTAGAAAATCAAATCTCATTTTTGATTTAAATCAATATTAAATTTTACAAATAAATACTAAACACACGCATAAGTATATTGATTATAGATTATACCTATTCCAATATATGTTAGATAAATGTTAGGTTATGTAAATAAAACCTACTTATGTAGTATATTTGCATTCAATTTAGAATTAATCTATCTATAAAATATGATTAAGGTATCAGACACAGCTAAAAAGAAAGTCGTAGAATTGATGAGTGATGACGGTTATGACGCTTCTTCAGACTACGTCCGTGTAGGTGTTAAAAGTGGAGGTTGTTCCGGTTTATCATATGACTTAAAATTTGATAAAACTCAAGAAGAAGGAGATAAAGTTTTTGAAGACAACGGTGTAAAAATAATTGTTGATAAAAAAAGCTTTTTATACCTTATTGGTACTACCCTAGAATATTCCGGAGGTCTTAACGGAACCGGTTTCGTTTTTAATAACCCAAACGCAAACAGAACTTGCGGTTGCGGAGAAAGTTTTTCCCTTTAAAAATTTAAAAAAAGATCTTAAGCTACCCCTTAAGACTTAGCAAGATGGCATATACTGAAGACGACTTAAAAAAAGAATTAGAAACCAAAGAATATGAGTACGGATTTTATACCGATATAGAATCTGAAACATTTCCTGTTGGTCTAAATGAAGATATTGTTCGTGCGATTTCAAAGAAAAAAAATGAACCTCAATGGATGACTGACTGGAGACTTGAGGCATTTAAAGTGTGGGAACAAATGGAAGAGCCTGAATGGGCAAACGTAAATTACGAAAAACCTAATTTTCAAGATATTTCTTATTACTCGGCACCTAATAAAAAGCCAAAATATGACAGTCTTGATGAAGTAGATCCAGAATTACTGGATACATTCAAAAGATTAGGTATCTCTTTAGATGAACAAAAGAAATTAGCAGGTGTGGCAGTAGACATTGTTATGGATTCTGTTTCTGTAGCCACCACTTTTAAAGATACTCTTGCAGAAAAAGGCATTATATTTTGTTCTATTTCTGAAGCAATACAAGAACATCCAGAACTAGTACGTAAACATATCGGATCTGTTGTTCCTCAAAAAGATAATTTTTATGCTGCTTTAAACTCTGCAGTTTTTAGCGATGGATCTTTTTGTTATATCCCGAAAGGTGTGAGATGTCCAATGGAACTATCTACCTATTTTAGGATTAATCAAGCAGGAACAGGTCAATTCGAGCGTACTTTAGTAATAGCTGACCAAGGTAGCTATGTAAGTTATTTAGAAGGTTGTACTGCTCCTTCACGGGATGAAAATCAACTACACGCTGCAGTTGTAGAATTAATCGCATTGGATGATGCAGAAATCAAATATTCTACAGTGCAAAACTGGTATCCTGGTAATGCAGAAGGAAAAGGTGGTGTTTACAATTTCGTTACTAAACGAGGGATTTGCGAAACAAATGCTAAAATTTCTTGGACTCAAGTAGAAACTGGTTCAGCTGTAACTTGGAAATATCCATCCTGTATTCTTAAAGGAGATCATTCTGTTGGTGAATTTTATTCTATTGCTGTAACTAATAACTTTCAGCAAGCAGATACAGGAACCAAGATGATCCACTTAGGAAAGAACACTAAAAGTACCATCATATCAAAAGGAATTTCTGCTGGAAAATCCCAAAATAGTTATCGAGGATTGGTACAAATTAATAGTAGAGCAACCAATGCTCGAAACTTTTCTCAATGCGATTCTTTACTAATGGGCAATGAATGTGGAGCTCATACGTTTCCATATATTGAAGCAAAGAATAAAACTGCTCAAATAGAACACGAAGCAACTACAAGTAAGATTGGAGAAGATCAAATATTTTACTGTAATCAAAGAGGTATTGATACAGAAAAAGCAATTGCTCTAATCGTTAACGGTTTCAGTAAAGAAGTATTAAATAAACTTCCTATGGAATTTGCGGTAGAAGCTCAAAAACTTCTAGAAATTTCTCTTGAAGGTTCTGTTGGATAAAGCGTATAACTAACTAATTCACACAAATGAAAAAATCATTTCTCCTTGTCATCGTAAGCTTATTAATTTTTTCGTGTAAAAACGAAAAATCTCAATCATCAGATTCCGAAACCACTTTAATACGTGGAGAGTTTATATTGATTGATAATGCAGGTGTTATAAAAGGTAAAAATTTTATTTATGGTGTAATCATTGACGATTTAGCTAATGAATTAAACGAAAAAATAAAGCCTTTACAAAGAGAAGAATATGATATGGTTCCTGTGGTAATTAAAGGAGTCGTGAAGAAAAACACAGAAGATGGCTGGCCAGAAGTTGTGGAAATAAAAGAAATTGTTGGTGTTAGTGAACCAACTTCAGAATTGCCTACTAAAATAAAGTCTTCGGATTCGACATTACAGCCTGATGCATCAGGACATGAAGGTCATAATCATTAAAAAAATTATTTAAAAGAAACAAAAATACAAGATGTTAGAAATTAAGGATTTACACGCTAGCGTTGAAGATAAAGAGATTTTAAAAGGTCTTAACCTAAATGTAAAAGCAGGAGAAGTACACGCAATAATGGGTCCTAATGGTGCTGGTAAAAGTACATTAGCAAGTATTGTTGCAGGAAAAGAAGAATATGAAGTAACAGAAGGTAATATTCTTTTAGATGGTGAAGATATAGAAGAGTTAGCTGCAGAAGAAAGAGCCCATAAAGGTGTATTTCTTTCATTTCAATACCCTGTAGAAATTCCTGGAGTTACGGTTACTAACTTTATGAAAACTGCAATTAACGAGACTAGAAAAGCACAAGGGTTAGAAGAAATGCCCGCAAAGGATATGTTAAAGAAAATTCGAGAAAAATCTGAACTATTAGATATTGATCGTAAATTTTTATCTCGTTCGCTTAACCAAGGTTTCTCTGGTGGAGAGAAAAAACGTAATGAGATATTCCAAATGGCAATGATGGAGCCTAAACTTGCTATTTTGGATGAAACAGATTCTGGTTTAGATATTGATGCATTACGAATTGTAGCTAATGGAGTAAATAAATTAAAAAGTAAGGACAATGCTGTTATTGTCATTACCCACTACCAAAGACTATTAGATTATATTGTACCAGATTATGTACACGTTTTATATGATGGTAAAATTGTAAAATCTGGAACTAAAGAACTTGCTTTAGAATTAGAAGAAAAAGGGTACGATTGGATTAAAGAAGAGATAAACGCATAATTATGGAGCTGAAAGAAAAATTAGTATCTTCTTTTCTTGCTTTTGAAAACACGGTAGATGTAGATGCGCCTATTCATGATATCAGAAGCCAAGCTATAAAGGTATTTGAAGAAAAAGGCTTCCCTACGAAAAAAGAAGAAGCTTGGAAATATACTTCACTAAATTCTATACTGAAACACGATTACAGTATTTTCCCTAAAGAAGAAAATGCACTAGAATTTAAAGATGTAAAAAAATACTTTCTTTATGATTTAGATACATATAAAATAGTATTTATTGATGGTAAATATTCTTCTCACTTATCAGAGACTACACACGATAAGATTGATGTATGTTTAATGTCATCTGCTCTAAATCATGATAAGTATAAACCGATAGTCGACAACTATTTTAATAAAGTTGCACCAAAAGATGGTTTAACTTCATTGAACACTGCTTTTTCTAAAGAAGGAGCTTATATATATATTCCTAAAAATAAGCTTGCAGATAAGCCCATACAAATAATTCATTTTTCTACAGGAAAAGAATCAACTCAACTTTTACAACCTCGTAATCTAATCGTTGTAGAAGAAAATTCACATGTACAGATTATTGAACGCCACCAAAGTTTAACACCTAATCCTGTACTTACAAATTCTGTAACAGAAATCTTTGTAGACAAAAGAGCTATTGTTGATTATTACAAAATACAAAACGATAATGAATCTGCTTCTTTAATAGATAACACATTTATAAAGCAGCAAGCACAAAGTATTGCTTCTGTGCATACATTTGCTTTTGGAGGTAATATTACTAGAAATAATCTAAATTTCTATCAATACGGAGAAGGTATTGACTCTATACTTAATGGAGTTACAATTATTGAAGGCAAACAACATGTAGATCACAATACATTAGTGCATCATACAGAGCCTAATTGTGAAAGTCATCAGGATTATAAAGGTATTTTTGACGAAAAAGCTACTGGTGTTTTTAATGGTAAAATCATTGTAAACAAAGAAGCACAGAAAACGAATGCTTTTCAATCTAATAATAATATCTTATTAAGTGATAAAGCAACGATTAACTCTAAACCTCAGCTAGAGATTTTTGCGGATGACGTAAAATGTTCTCACGGCTGTACTATTGGTCAGTTAGATGATCAAGCTCTATTTTATATGAGATCTAGAGGAATTGGAGAGAAAGAAGCAAGAGCGCTACTTATGTATGCGTTTGCTAACAATGTTTTAGAAAGTGTAAAAATACCTCAACTAAAACAACGAATCAATAAACTAATAGCTAACAAGCTTGGAGTTGACATTGGTTTCGATTTGTAACAATAAAGAATTATAAAATTTACTAAACCTCTTCATATATTTGTTGAGGTTTTTTTATTTCACGGCTTCGGTAATTTCCTTTATAAACCTATTAAAATCCATACCTGCATCTCCAACCAATCCAAAACGAACAATTACTAGGTCTTTAGAAGGAATTATAAATACTCGTTGCCCCTGAAATCCATTGGCAGAATACATGTCTTTTGGAGCATCTGGATAAAAACCTCCAGCATTCAACCAAAAATGGCCTCCATAATCACCTTCGGAAGTTGCAGTTGGAGTGGTAACATAATCAACCCATTCAGGATTAAAAATTTGTTCCCCATTCCAGTTCCCTCTATGAAGATATAACAAACCAAATTTTGCCCAATCTCTAACTGTCGCCCACGCATAGGAAGAACCCACATAATTACCCGCCATATCAGTTTCTATAAGCATAGAATGCATACCTATTTTATCAATAAATTCGCGGTACGGAAAATCAAGATACTCTTGGTAACTATCAAAGTGTCCTCTTAAAACCCCAGACAACAAATTAGAAACACCTGATGAATAATACCAATATTCATTCGGTTTATGAATTGCTTCTTTATAAATCTGAGGCTTAGTCATATCCTTATCAAGATACAACATGGTAGTTGCGTCAGAAATCGATCCATAATCTTCATCCCACTCCAATCCACAATTCATTTGTAATAGGTTACTAATTGTAATTTCTTTTCGTTCATCATCTTCCCATTCCTTGATTGGAGCTTTATCATTAATATCTATTTTACCTTGTTTTTGTAATATTCCATAATTAGTAGCTAAAATACTTTTAGTCATTGACCATCCTAATAAAACGGAATTCTCATCCAATCCATCTGCATACTTCTCTGCTATTATCTGATCTTTATGTATTACCAAAACAGCTCTAGTCTTTTGTATGCTTTCTCCTTCTTTATCAAAAACAGATGAAACCATATTCGCTATCTTTTGATAATCAACGGCACTAAAAACAGTGTCCTTTTGAGGTAAATCTCCATAAGGAAATGGTAAATTCGTTTTAATCTTGCTTCTATTAGGGATTAAATAGGAAGCGTTCTCATCAAAATCATCATCAATCACTACACTTCCTAATCCTTCTCTATAAATAGCCTTTCGTTCATTAAGCCCAAAAACCGAAGCCACTGCCGATTTTTTAGTCATATTCACCTGATCATCTGCTAAATTAACAGGAGCAAAATTATTATCATTGATATCTGTAAACTCCACACTACGATTCCCTATAAAAACAGAAGAAGCCATATTCTTAGCAGAGTATCCAGAAAGTATTGTAAGTTTTGGGTAATTCCAAAATATAGCAACAACTAATAGTCCAACTATTACTATAAATCCATATCCTAAAATCTTTTTAAATCGCTTCATTGTGTAAAGTGTTAAATCCTTTTAAAAATAAACAATATCACTTAGAAATAGTTCCTATTTTTGCAGAAAGAAATTGATATGCTAGATGTACATAAGATACGTGAAGATTTTCCTATCCTGAAAAGAGAAGTAAACGGAAAACCCTTAGTATATTTTGATAATGCAGCCACATCACAAACTCCTCAAATTGTGATTGATGCTATTGTAGATTATTACAGTAATTACAATGCAAATATTCATCGTGGCGTACATACATTATCACAAGAAGCCACGGATGCATATGAGATTGCTCGTAAAAAAGTACAAAACCATTTTAACGCTGCACATCCTCATGAAATCATTCTAACATCTGGAACAACGCACAGTATTAATATTGTAGCTACTGGATTTACTAATCTACTTACTAAAGGAGATGAAATTATTGTTTCTGCTCTGGAGCATCACTCGAATATCGTTCCCTGGCAAATGCTTTGTGAAAGAACAGGAGCTGTTCTAAAAGTGATTCCAATGAATCAAGAAGGCGAATTGTTAATGGATGTTTACGATCAATTACTTTCTAACAAAACAAAACTTGTATTTACCAATCATATTTCTAACGCTTTAGGAACTATTAATCCTATAGAAGAAATCATAGAAAAAGCACATAAAGTAGGCGCAGCAGTATTAATAGATGGTGCGCAATCTTGCCCGCATATCAAGCCCGATGTTCAGGATCTTGATGTAGATTTTTATGTAGCTTCTGCTCATAAACTTTGTGGACCTACAGGCGTTGGATTGTTATACGGAAAAGAAGAATGGCTCACTAAATTACCTCCTTACCAAGGTGGAGGAGAAATGATTGATCAAGTTACATTTAAAAAAACTACCTATGCGGGTCTTCCTCATAAATTCGAAGCCGGAACACCAAATATTTGTGGTGGTATAGCTTTTGGCGTTGCTTTAGACTATATGAACAATATCGGTTTTGATAATATTGCCGAATATGAAAATGAATTATTAGCTTACGGAACTCAGAAACTTCTAGAAATAGAAGGGCTAAAAATTTATGGAACTTCTAAAAACAAAACATCCGTTATTTCCTTTAATATAGATGATATTCATCCATATGATATTGGATCCATTGTGGATAAACTAGGGGTAGCCGTTCGTACAGGTCATCATTGTGCACAACCTATCATGGATTTTTACAAAATACCAGGAACCATTCGAGCTTCTTTCTCTTTTTATAATACCAAAGAAGAAATTGATATTCTGGTAGCAGCAGTGAAAAAAGCAAAAATGATGTTGTCTTAAAAATTGACTTATTAAGTTAATACTATCTTATCATTAACCGAAAGTGTTGAATAGCAAGGATTCTTGTTGTATTTTTGTAAAAAATTGTAAGTATATGTCAATACAAAAACTTCAGGAAGAGATTGTTGATGAGTTTAGTATGTTTGATGATTGGATGCAACGCTATGAGTATATGATAGATCTAGGCAAATCGCTTCCATTGATTGAAGAAAAATATAAAATTGATGAAAACATCATAAAAGGCTGTCAGAGTAAGGTTTGGGTTCATGCAGAAATGAATGATGAAAAAATCGAATTTACTGCAGATAGCGATGCCATTATCACCAAAGGTATTATCGCAATTCTTATTAGAGTATTTTCTGGTCAGCACCCTAAAGATATTATAGAAGCCGATACTGCATTTATTGATGAAATTGGTTTAAAAGAGCATTTATCACCAACTAGAGCAAACGGATTGGTGAGCATGATCAAACAATTAAAAATGTATGCTATCGCATACCAAACACAACTAAATTAATTCGTCTTTTACCGTCAGGTTTAGCCTGTCGAAATCGACTAAAGATATACTATGAGTGATACTAATATAGATACTACAGAGCTTGGAGAAAAAATTGTAAGAGTACTTAAAACAATTTATGACCCAGAAATTCCTGTTGATATATACGAATTAGGATTAATATATGATGTTTTCGTAAATGAAGACTATGATGTTAAGATTCTTATGACATTAACCTCTCCTAACTGCCCAGTTGCAGAATCACTTCCTGAGGAAGTAAAAGAAAAAGTAAAATCATTAGACGCTGTTAATGATGTAGAACTAGAACTAACATTCGAACCTACTTGGACGCAAGATTTAATGAGTGAAGAAGCAAAATTAGAACTAGGCATGCTTTAAAAACAAATAACTTTTAACCCATGGCAGAAGAAATTATCAATAGAGTCGCTAACAACACTAAACTAATCACAATTGATTTGGAAGACTATTATCCAGAAGGTGATCGTTTCTTGTTTGATATAAAAGATTGGCTTTTTGAAGGTTTTATTCTCAAAGAAAAAGATTTTAGAGAAAGCGTATCTAATCATGATTGGAGTCAATATCAGAATAAATATGTTGCCTTACATTGTTCCACTGACGCCATCATTCCAGGTTGGGCTTATTTACTATTAACAACTAGGTTAATTCCATTTGCAAAAAAAGTCGTTGTTGGCTCATTAGAGAATCTAGAGACTATCCTTTTTACTCATATTATTAATGAACTTGATGTTTCAGAATATCAAGACAAATTACTAATCATTAAAGGTTGTTCTAATAAACCGGTTCCTGAGAGCGCATACATTGAACTTATTCAAAAATTACAACCAGTTGCCAAAAGTATCATGTATGGGGAAGCCTGTTCATCTGTACCCCTTTTTAAACGAAAATAATTCATTTCGTCGCTAAAATTGGTTGTTCATCGAAAATTATATATCCAATTGTATTGAATTAAATCGAAAAACGTTACTTCACTTATATTTGCCAACGCAAAATTTTGCATAAACCTTGAACTTGTTTTACAAAAGTTAATTCATAAATTTAGAATACTTTTGTTATATAACAATCTACTTAAAACTATTAATCATGAAAAAAATCGTATTCACATTTATCTTTCTATTAGCAGGTATCCAAATTGGTCTTGCACAAACAGAAGAAGAATTGAAAACAACATTATCAGCTAAAAAAGATTCTATTGCCGCTATCCAGGGAAGAGCTAATGCTATCCAAGCACAAATAGATGCTTTACCAGGATGGAAAATCGGAGCTTTTGGTACCATCGGAGGAAGCCTTTCTGGATTTAATAACTGGTTCTCGCAAGGAATTCCTAATAATGATGCAGGTACTATTGGTGTTACCGTAAATGCATACGCTAACTTATTACAAGATAAATATTTCTGGAGAAATAGCGCTAACGTTAATCTTGCTTGGGTAAAATTAGATGATAGAGATGATCCAACTGACGATGATAGCTTTAGAGAATCAACCGATGTATTTAATATTTCTTCTTTATTTGGATATAAATTAACAGAAACTCTTGCAGTTTCTACTTTAGGAGAATACAGAACTACAGTTTTAAATAATTTTAATGACCCTGGATATTTAGATCTTGGTGTCGGTATCACTTGGACTCCTATTAGTAATTTAATTGTTGTTGTACATCCTTTAAACTATAACTTTGTGTTTAGTAAAGGTGCAGCAGAATATGAGTCTTCTCTTGGTGCAAAAATAGTTGCTGATTATACTCGTAAGATAGGAGCAATTAATTTTAAAACTAACCTATCCGCTTTCTTAAGTTATGAAGATGGAGATTACTCTAACTGGACTTGGACCAATTCTTTTTCTTATACTTTATGGAAATCTATTGGTGTAGGATTTGATTTTGGTCTTAGAGGAAACAAACAAGAAGCATTTAATTATGCTTTAGGACAAGCAGCTTTAGCTGTTCCTCCTCCAACTGTTACTCCTACTTTAGAAAATACTGATAACGAATTACAATCTTTCTGGAATCTTGGATTGAGTTACTCTTTCTAGAGTAAATAAAAATATATTCACAAAAAAGGATCATCTATTACTAGATGATCCTTTTTTTATTCCCGTTATTTTATAAACTCCATATGAAACTCATATTGATCTTCATCATAAATTTTAAAACCATTTCGTTCATATAAAAATTTAGCTGGATTTTCTTTTAATACTTTTAACCGTACATTTTTATTTGCATCTCTAGACAATTGTATAATATAACTGAGTAAATAATTTCCAATTCCTTTTCCTTGATATTTCGGTAGTATTTGAAACTGAAGAATTTCTATACTATTATTTGTTTCGATATATTTAAGCACACCTACTCTTGCTTCATTTAGACATATTACATGTGAACTATCAAAATGAAATTTCACTCTAGATACATGTCCATCTTCTGATAAAAACACTCCTGCTTTTTCTAAATGTTCAATCATTGTTTGCTTTCTTAATTGCAACAAAAAAGCAATATCTACGTCTTTAGCTTTGATAAGTTTTATGTTCATCTTAGTAGATTACTATAATTTTTTAAATAAATATACTAATCTAAATAAATAATAGTTTTTTAATCATAACAATCACCATTACGAAATACGTTTTTTAATTCAAATTATTCATATTTGAATAAGCTATATGCATAAAGTATATTTGTGCCCATTTATATGTATACCATGCGAAGGATTGTTTTATTTATTTTTTTGTTTGTTTCTCTTTCCAATATCAGTGGACAAGAGAAGAAAGAAATAAAACAACTGGATTCTATCCAAGTTCGTTTGACCAGGTCGTTAGACAGTTTACTCCAAAACACTACTAAAGAACTTAATATTATTGTTTTAAACAATCTCTTAAAAAAATTAAACCCTAAGCCTGTCAAAAAACCACATGTGGGATGGAAATCATTTGGTAAATTTTCATTTTTCTTTAATCAATCTGCCTTTAATTTTGATTGGCAAGGAGGTGGAACTTCTAATATTGCAGGTAATACTGCTCTAAATTATGAATTCAATTACAAAAAAAACAGCCTTACTTGGGACAACAAAATTTTAGCGGATTATGGTCTTACATTTCTAAAAGGAGAAAATTTTGCTCGAAAAACGAATGATAGAATAGAACTAAACTCACGATTAGGGCAAAGAATTGGAGAGACCAACTGGAACTATTCTTTATTTATTAATTTTAGATCTCAATTTGCAAAAGGATATAGTTTTACCAAAGATCCTGATACTGACGAAACCATACGTACTGAAGAAACTCATTTCTTTTCTCCAGCTTTTATACAGATTGGTCCTGGATTACTTTGGAAAAAGAGTGATGATTTTAACTTTAATATTGCTCCTGTTACTTCTCGTATGATTTTTGTAGATGATCAATTTACAACTACTCCTGATTACGTAGATGGTGATTATTTTGGAGTAGATGCAGGCAAAAGTTCCCGATTTGAATTTGGTGGGTCCTTGGCTGCTTACGCTAAATTTAAGGTCATTAAAAATGTAACTGTAGAAAACATTCTTAATCTGTATTCTAATTACATCGAAGACCCTTATAATGTAGATATTGATTATACACTAAACTTAAACTTAGTAGTCAACAAATACATATCTGGGAGCTTCGCTTTTCAAGCAATATACGATGATAATGCTACAAGCGGATTCCAGATACGCGAAGTGATTGGATTAGGGCTTAATTATGAGTTTTAATTAACTAATGCTACTCCTCCACAAATTCAGGATACAAAAAGTTATTATAAGGAAAACGAGTTACATGTATATCTCTCACCTCTTTATATACTCTTTTTCTAAAAGTATCTATGTTCTCTTTATTAATTGCAGATATAAACAAAGCGTTATCTCCTATCCTACTCATCCAGGTTTGTTTCCATTCATCTAACGTATAGTGAATTTCTGTTTTTTCTGTAGTTAAGTCATCTTCATCAATGGTTTCGTGTTCATAAGCATCAATCTTATTAAAAACCATAATTACTGGTTTATCAACACTATCAATTTCTTCTAAAATCCTGCTTACAGAATCTATATGATCCTCGAATTGAGGATGTGATATATCTACCACGTGAAGCAACAAATCAGCTTCTCTAACCTCATCTAATGTACTTTTGAAGCTTTCCACCAATTGGGTCGGTAATTTTCTGATAAAACCTACTGTATCACTTAATAAAAATGGAAGATTGCCAATAACAACCTTTCTTACTGTAGTGTCTAGGGTTGCAAAAAGTTTATTCTCTGCAAAAACATCACTTTTGGCAATCACGTTCATCAAGGTAGACTTACCCACATTGGTATACCCAACTAAAGCTACCCTAACCATCTTACCACGATTACCGCGTTGCGTAGCCATTTGTTTATCAATTGTAAGTAGCTTTTTCTTTAATAAAGAAATACGATCTCTTACAATCCTTCTATCTGTTTCTATCTCAGTTTCACCAGGTCCTCGCATTCCAATACCTCCTCGCTGGCGCTCTAAGTGTGTCCATAAACCCGTTAATCTAGGTAATAGATATTGATACTGAGCAAGTTCTACTTGAGTTCTGGCATAACTAGTTTGCGCACGTTGAGCAAAAATATCAAGAATCAAATTAGTACGATCTATGATTTTTGCCTTTAAAATTCGTTCTATATTACGTTGCTGAGCTGGTGTAAGCTCATCATCAAAAACTACGGTCCCTATATCATGCTGTTCTACATATGCCAATACCTCTTCCATCTTACCAGAACCTATAAAGGTTTTAGAATTGGGTATATCCATTTTTTGGGTAAAACGTTTTACCACCTCACCACCTGCTGTATATGTTAGAAATTCTAATTCATCCAAAAACTCAGTTAACTTATCTTCATTCTGATTTTTGGTGATTATTCCTATTAAAATTGCTTTTTCGTATACTGTTTTTTCCTTTTCTATCATCCGCGCCTATTTATCTAGCGATATTCTTCTATTCTTTATTTCTATAATTAATATACAAAGGTACAATATTGTATGCATTTGAATTTGTACATTAGGCGTTTACAATAAATTTTTAATTGCATGTCTTCAAAGCTTTATTTTAAAAAGAAATATACAAATCTACATACAATTGCTTTTTACAACTTAGAAAACTTATTTGACACGAAAGATGATCCTAATACGTTGGATAATGATTTTTTACCAGACTCAGAAAAGAAATGGAATAAAAAAAGATATCAAAAAAAGTTGTTCAAACTAGGAACTGCTATTTCTAATATTGGATTTCCAAAAACTGGAAAAGCTCCGGTTATTTTAGGTGTTGCAGAAGTCGAAAATAAAGCCGTTTTAGAAGATCTTGCAAGAACTAAACACCTAATCAATAAAAACTATGGTGTAATCCATTACGAGTCTCCTGATGAACGAGGAATCGATGTTGGACTTCTATACCAAAAAGAAATTTTTACAGTTACTTATTCCGAAAGTATTCAAGTCTTGGTGAATAATGAATTCGGTGAAAGAGATTTTACCCGTGATATTCTATGGGTAACGGGAACTTTGCATACCGAAAAAATTCACATATTGGTTAATCATTGGCCTTCTAGAAGAGATGGAGCAGAACTTACCTCTTATAAGCGTATAGCTGCAGCTGATAAAAATCGAGAAATAATAAATCAAATTACAGCAGAAGATCCCGAAGCAAAAATTATCGTTATGGGTGATTTTAATGACGACCCTGATAGTGAAAGTGTAAAAAAACATCTAGTATTACAGGATCTTTATAATCCAATGGAGCGTCTACACACAAGACATCGTGGTACCTTAACTTATAAACGTCAATGGAATTTATTTGATCAAATCATTTTTAGTAATAACTTCCATAGGTATGAAGAAAATACTCATAGCTTTTCTGAAGCCAATATTTTTGATGATAGTTTTCTAAAAATCTATAAAGGGAGATATAAAGGAAATCCATATAGAACCTACGCGGGAAGAAAATATAAAGGAGGTTATAGCGATCACTTTCCTGTATATATATGCCTAAAACATAATACGTAATTCCCACAACAAAAAAACCCATAAATACCTTTATACCATAACGTGAAATCACCTTATGGTAAAGGGTTATATAACCCTTTTTTTAATGGGAACTAACCCTTAACCAAACCGCAACCAACTGTTTTTCAGTAAATTAATTTGCGAAAAATTCCGCTAAATTAATTTTTGTTTTTGTCAGTCATTACCCCCGACATACTTTTGACTCAGGATTTATAATTCTAATCTCACTAATTACGATAAACTAAATTATAAAGATCAACCATCTATTGGATTAGAAACACCAAAGGCGCCAAGAATAGTTTCTAAAAAAAATAATTTATTAATCCTATACAGTGAAGAAAAAGGATTTATTGTATCCAAAAAACTAAACAAATCAATTTAATTATTCTTAAAAACCAAACAAATGAAGAAATTATTTTATGCATTACCAATCATAGGGTTATTATTTTTTATTTCCTGCGATAGAGATGAGTCAAATGAAATCATGGAAGAATCAGCTTTAGAAACCGAATTTTCTTTAAATAGCGTTTATGATTTTCATAAAGATGTTACTGTGACATCAGAAGAGGGTAGTACAGGAATTATAAGAATTCATGCGAATAATGAAACAGCATTAATCAACTATTCTAGTATAAACCTTAGTCTAATGGAAATCAATGCTAATGAAACTTTAAAACAAAGTTTAGTTCGTCATAATAAAATGGATCTAACTCAGCCAGATGTGGATAAAGAAACTGATGATCAAAAAAATGTCTCTTATGAAGAATCCGGTAATGATATTGCTTTTGAGTTAATACAACTTACTAGAGCGAATCCAACCTCGAAATACGCAATTAACTTTAATCATCCACAAACCAACACTTCAAAAGCTAGCTGGCAATATTATACCCACTATAGCTCTGTTGGAGAGTCACAGATTGCAGAAATTGCAAGACATTCTGTTTGGAGAAGAGTTTATTATGGTCTTAAATACAAAGCTTACAGCGGAAGTAGTTGGGCTACGATTCAAAATGAGTGGAAAAAAATAAACAACAATCAGAGTTTTTCACATACAAAGAATCCTTGTTACCAATTTAGAATGCGAGTAAAAACAAAAAAGAATAGCGCTTACTCGGTTACTTTCGACTATTAATAATATACTCTAAAACCAATAAAAAAAGCTCTCTAAAGAATTTTTTAGAGAGCTTTTGCTATTATAAAATACAGAAGTTCTTAGTTTCCTGAAATCTCTATATTATCAATATGATATCTAGTAGTTGGTCCTGGATCTGCACCTGCGTAACGGAACGCTATTCTTACATTACCCTCAACACAAGAAATATTAATTGGTCCTACTCCTTCAAAACTTCCAAATGTTCCACTTGGTCCTGTTGGAATAGAAGCATCTAATTGTGACCATTCTGTAGTTGTTACATCACCTGTAAAGTTATCTGTAATAAAAGCAGTAAGGATATTTCCATTGTCAAAATTAGCCTGAATATCAAAAGATAATTCTTCTGCTGTAGAAGCAGTTAAATCGATTTCTGGTGTTACTAACCAAACCTCAAATGGATTTTCTCCAGAACTAAACCCAGTAATCTGTGCATATTGATTACCACTAAAGCTTCCTACTACATAATCTAAAGTTCCACCTGTAGTATTTACATTTAACCATCCAGAATTTTCTAGATCACTAATACTTACTCCTGTAAAATCTTCAGTAAAAATTACATTTGCTCCTCCACTAGTTCCAGTACATTCTAATACGTCAGGATCACATCGGTTTTCATTGTCAAACACTAATCCTGTAGGATCATTCAACACTAAGTTAAAAGTATCTCCGAAGAAATTTTTAGTTAAAACACCTTCAAAACTTCCTTGTTGAGTTGGTAAGGTTAATGATTTAAAATCAGCAAAAGTACTTGTGCTTAAAACTGCTGTAGCTCCATTATCACAACTTTCTATATTTCTCTCTCCATCAAAATCATCACTTGGTTCTCCTGCAAACGTAAGAGGGTCATCTCCTAAAACATCATTTCTATTAAACTGTAAATTATTAATCTTAACATATAGGTTAGTAAGATCATCAGAAAAATCTTCGAAAGTAATCTCTAAAGGGGTAATTTCAGCCATCTCTGCTGATCTTAAAATTACATCTTCCTGAGAAAAAGAAGGTATTTGATCTACCTCATCACTAGAAAGTACTCCAAGAGTTGCTACTCCATTTTCTGTACCTATTGATAAACCTTCTAAGTCAATATATACTTTACGACCAAACTCATAACTTGTAAATAAAGGGTTTACATCTATTAATACTCTTAACCCTGCTGTTGGAGTAGTTGGTGAATTCTGAATAACTAACTCTTCAAAAAAGTTACCCGCTTTATCACTTGATACTACATATCCTTCTAAATACTGATTTTCGACTTCAAAGGTAACTTTGGCTTCTGGCCCATCATCATTTTGCGCTTGTGCTAAATCTCCTAAAATACCACCTATTTGCACAAATGTACTATTTGCAGGAAATGTTGGTTCCTCTATGACCAATCCCGGAGTATTAAAATCATCATCTTGTACACAAGCAGTAAACGTAACCGCCAAAACCAAAATGCTTATTAGTTTCTTTAAATTATTTGAATTCATTTTATAATATTTTTTTGTTGTGTTCATCATTAAAATCTTACGTATACATTAAGGTAATACGAAGTACCAAATCCATAAAAGTATCTAGGTCCAAAAACAGGAGTTTCTCTCTGAGATTCTTCTACAGCCAATCTATAATTTGCATTTCTAGCTTGCTCAAAACCACCTGTTCTGTATTGCTTATCAAAAATGTTATTAATCGTTGCAAAGAACCCTATGTAATAATCTTTTACTCTCCAAGACTTACCTCCTACTGCATTAACTAATATATAATCATCAAACTGCTCTTGTCTTAATAAATCTCTTGCAATACTATCATCATAGTCATTAAATGGTAATCCATCCACATCTTGATTAAAGTTTGATGTTCTTGCAAAAGGGCTAACATCTATATAAGCATTAGAAAAATAATTAGCTGTAGTACCAAACCACCAGAAATTAGGATCTCTATACTCAAAACCTAATTGTGCTGCATTCTGTGGACCACCAGCAATACGATAATCTTTTAACGCTGATTTACCCTCATAACGTGTACCATTCAACCCTTCGGTGATTGACTCTCCTAAAAATGAACTACTGGTACTTGCTAAAAATAAGTCAGGATTATTAGCATAAGTAAATTGACCTATTGCCGCAGCTCCTTTTAATTTAATCGTTGGTGTTATTTGATATTCTATTCCTAATTCTGCTCCAAAGTGTTGTTTATCTATTCCTGTAAGAATCTCCTGAACAAAACCTACATCAGAACCAGAAATTGCTTGAGTAAAAAAGAAAGATATATCAGTAGCATCTTCTATTTTAGTATAATATCCTGTCAATCTTGCTTTCAATTTAGGAGTTCTTAAGATATAACCAACATCAATAGATTGTACCTTTTCACTTTCCTGTGTTCCTGCAATAGATTCTTCTGCCTCTATTAATTGCGCAATTGTTCTATTGTTTTGTCTTGAATTAGCAAAAGAGTTACGAATGGTTGGAGCTTTTGTAAAATAAGTTCCGTGAACATCTATTAGATTTCGTCCATTAATTTTATAAGTAAAACCTCCTTTAGCACCATAATTAGTGAAATCTAATTTGTCACTTTTTCCAAAAGAACCTAAACGCCCTTCGCCAGGAAAATATCCATTTTCAAACAACCCTGTTCTCTGGTAAGTAGTTTGAGAAATATTTCCTCCTAAAAAGAAATCGATTTTATTAGTTTTAAACTGAGCCTGCGCAAAACCGCTTACAACATCTGCATCAATCTCATAATTATAATCATACCTATCACCTACACCAACTGTACGGTTACGATTACGTAAATCACTTTGTGCTCTATCCGCCAATTCTTCTGGTGTAAAACCAAGATCTACCGGAACATCATTATCAATATTTGTCCCAAAAGAATCTACATCTAAAAATGTCGTTCCTCCTAATAGGTCAAGAACTTCGGCAAAGTTTTCACTCTTTAAGGTTCTATAATTAATAGCTCCATTTATACTTATATTGTCTGTAATTTGACTATTTAAAATAGAATTGAAACTCCATTGTGTATCGTCAATTCTATCTTCGTATAAAATATAAGTAGCATTAAGTCCTTGTTGCGCATTTAATTGATTTGCTTCTATTAACTGATTCCAATTTAACTGCCCATCTCTTACAAATGCTTGCTGTGCTAAGAAAGCATTTTGAAAATCAAGTGGTGTCGGATTTGGATCACTCAAGAAAGAACTAGGTAAGTAACTTTGATGAATTGGATTCGTATCTCTACTAGCTCCAGCTCCTGTATATGTTTCCTGTCCATTAAAATTAACCAAGTCGGTTCCTCCATTGTCCAAACGGCTATTTCCTATTTTACCTGTTTGGTATCCTACATTGGTGTTCAAAGTAGTTTTATCAGTGATATTCCAGTAATGATTTAACATAAATACTGGTTCCTCGATTTCACGTACTCTGGAGTTCTTCTTTTCTCCATCAAAATACCCCCAATTTGGGTTATATTGTCTTCCTTTTAACCTAAATACTTCTTCAGTTATTGCAGTAGACCTTCCTCTTCGATTAGGTGTATAAAAACTGGTAAGGTTTATACTATGTTTATTATTAATCTTTTTCTCAACAGAAGCAAAGATAGAATTCGCATCATACAAAGTTCCTTCAATATAGCCTTCATTACCCATTCTACGCGCTAATGAAACCGTATATGCCCAACCATTACTCATTAATCCAGAGCTATAACTAGCCATCATTCTACCAGTATAACTTCTGTTAGAAGCGGCATAAGATATTCTACCTCCCTGACGATATTGAGAAGCTCTCATAATAATATTTGTTGCTCCAGCAAGATCTCCAAATGTATAGTCGTTAGCAGAAATTCCCATAGAAAACTCCTGATTACGCTGTACATCATTCAATCCACCCCAATTACCCCATTGAGGTCTACCATCGTTAAGTTTATTCATCTCAATCCCATTTATAAGGACTTTTGCGTTTTCATTTCCAAGACCTCTTGGGCGAAAAAATGTAGCACTAAAATCAAATGCTGCTGCACTAAGAAATACATCTCTTGATGCTTGTAATAAACCTGATACATTCGCAGACGCATCATCATCGCCTTCATCTAGTTCATTATCCGTAAGGCTAATGGTACCTATTTGGATTTGTTCTTGATTTACATCATAATCTAGATCTATCGTTTTTAGATCTAAAACACTGCCTTCATTAATAACAATAGGATAACGTTTTGTGATATATCCATTTTTAGATAAAACCGCAATTTGTTCTCCCAAAGGTAATTGAACACTCCCAAAATTAAACTCTCCTGAAATATCAGTCATAGTAGAAACCTCTGTTCCTTCAATAATAACTAACACTTCCGAAAGATTTTCATTTGAAGATGCGTCAACAATTTTACCTTTCAATCCTGTTTGTTGTCCATAAGACATCCCAACAGAACTTAAAAAAATCATTAAAAAGAAAAGATTCTTTTTGAGTTGTGACACTTTCATTAATAGTTGTTTTAGTTAAAAAATTAACATTTCTGCCGCGCAAAAGTACATGTTTTAAATAGAAAAGCTAATTTTGGCTCAAAATTTGGATTACATTTTACAATAAGTTAATAATCAATTAGATAATGAAATTAAAATATTTGCTTACCATAACATTCTTATTATGTCCTTTGCTTGTTATTTTTTGTCAAGAAAAGAAAACGTACAAAGTTAACACAATTGCTTTTTATAATGTTGAAAATCTTTTTGATACCGAAGATGATCCTATAACCTATGACGATGATAGAACACCTAATGGAAAAGATCATTGGACTGAAGACATCTATAAAGATAAGCTAAAAAATATGGCTAAGGTAATTTCTGAAATAGGTGCCGATGTAACAAAAAATGCACCTGTAATTTTAGGAGTAGCAGAAATAGAAAACAGAAAGGTACTTGAAGACTTAGCTAATGAACCTGTGCTTTTACCAAAAGATTATGGTATAGTTCAGTTTGATTCTCCAGATCGAAGAGGTATAGATGTTGCGTTATTATATCAAAAAGCATTATTTAGACCAATCAATACCAGTAAACACGAGTTATTGATCTATAGCTCAAATGATCCTACTAAAAGAGTATATACCAGAGATCAATTATTAGTTAGTGGATACCTTGATGGGGATTTAATACATGTTATTGTAAATCATTGGCCATCAAGAAGTGGAGGTGAAGCTAGAAGCCGACGTAAAAGAGAAAAGGCTGCTGAATTAAATAAGAAAATTATTGATTCACTTTTTGATATAGATCCTTATGCCAAAGTTATAACTATGGGAGATCTTAATGATGATCCTGATAACTCTAGTGTAAAAAAAGTACTGGCAGCTAAAGCCGAAAAAGAGGATGTGAAACTAAAAGGATTATATAATCCAATGTATAACATGTCTAAAAAGGGAATAGGATCTCTTGCTTGGAGAGATAGTTGGAATTTATTTGATCAAATTATTATATCTAAGGGATTACTTGATAAAGATTATAGTTCCTATAAATACTATAAAGCAGGAGTTTATAATAAAAACTATCTGGCTAATCCAAGAGGTAGGTATAAAGGATATCCGTATCGAAGTTTTGCAAACGGAGCATATACTGGAGGTTATAGTGATCACTTTCCTGTTTATGTGTATCTCATAAAGGAAAACAATAAATAACGATTAATAAAAAAAGAGGCTTAATAGCCTCTTTTTTTTTATAACTCTTTTAATACTAGTCGTTATCTAGAGTAGAACAATCTGGTAAATCAGCTAAAATTCCATCGAAAGCATCATCTCCACATTCGTTACTTTTATAAGATTCGATTGCAGTTCTTGCAGCTTCACATAAAGATGTAGAAGATGTATTAGCTTCATAGGCATCAATAGAAACTTGTACTGTAGCACGCAAACTATCTCTAGCTGCATCACAAGCAAAATCTACTACATCATCTTCTCCACAAGAAGTTAATCCTAAAGCCATTCCAAAAACGGCAACAAACATAAGTTTTTTCATAATTTGGGTTTTAAAAATTTAAATTTTAAAAAGTCGAATATAGAGTATTAATTTATTATTAACAAAAAATTCTGTTAAATTTGTGTTGTTTGACGAAAATTCTTACTTTTCATCGAGTTAATTAATCTCTTCCACGTCAATAGGCTTCCCAATATAAACTAAAAAACTATCCCCATTAATTTCCTCCATCTTTTCGCTATATGCAGATATAATTCTAATTGTATTAGCGGAATCTTTGATAAACAAAGGAATAATATCTTCATCTTGTTTAATTAAATTGATTAATGAATCGTAATGAGATTTATCATCAATATTAATTTCCTGGATACCTGGATACTTTTCGGCTAAATTCATTAACTTATCATAATCATCCGTATGAGAAAACAAACCTTCATTAGGGTTATTTTCTGGATCATTCATTTCTTCAGAACTAACCAACCTAAAAGATCCATTTTCTCCAAATTGATCTTTAAATTGATTAATAGCAAACTTATTAATATCACTATTTCCTGTAAGTGCCATTAAAAAGCCTATATCGTTTAATTCGATATTGTTTTTTAATTGATCATTATAAATACTTCCTTCTAATGCGTCTAAACCTAAACTTTTGGCCTTTTTAATATTTTCTCGATTACTGTCTACTAATACTACGTGTCTTTGATTACTCTTAAGATATGTGGCTATTAATCGTGAAACTTTTGATGCTCCAATAATTAAAATCCCTTCAGATTTTGTAAGAAATACCCCAGCAACTTTAGCAAACAATCTTGCCGTTGTTGCATTTAGAAGAACCGTTCCTAATACAATCATAAAAACTAATGGTGTAATATACTCTGCCTCTGGCACTCCATTTTTAGCAAGTTTTAGACCAAATAATGAGGCAATACCTGCCGCTACAATTCCTCTCGGTCCTACCCAGCTAATAAATAATTTTTCATTAATCTTAAGTCCCGAATTAATTGAACTCAGAAAAACACCTAAAGGTCGGACAATAAAGACGACAGCTGCAAAAAGTAAAATAGCATTCCAATTGAATATTAACTGTAATTCTTCAATATTGATATTGGCCGACAGAAGAATAAATAATATCGAAATTAACAACACACTCAATGATTCCTTAAAATATAATAACTCTTCAAAGTTCGGAAGGTTAATATTACCTAATACCATACCCATTACCACTACGGATAATAAACCTGATTCATGCGCAAATACATCGGATAATACGAAAACACCTAACACTACTGCAAGGGTGAAAACATTTAATAAATAATGTGGGATTATTTTTTTCTTAATTCCAAAAGCCAAGCCATAAGCAAAAGTGAAACCAAAAGTGAAACCAAATAAAACTATTTTACCGAATTCTATAAAAGCTTTTTTCGTAAATGCCTCTCCTTCTCCAACACTTATAAATTCAAAAACCAAAACAGCCACTAATGCTCCAATTGGATCAATAAGAATTCCTTCCCACTTTAATACAGCAGAAATGTCTTTTTTTAATGGTATATTTCTTAAAATAGGGGTTATTACCGTAGGGCCTGTTACAATAATTAAAGAAGAAAATAAAAATGATATTGGCCAACTTAAGCCGAAAATAAAATGAGCTGCCAATCCAGCTCCAAAAAAGGTTACCACAACGGCTACTGTTATTAATTTAAGAATTACGGGACCAACATTTAGGATTTCATCTCTTCTTAAAGTTAAACCTCCTTCAAAAAGAATAATGCTAATGGCTAAAGAAACGAAGTAAAATAAACTTTCTCCAGGAAATAATCCTTCTACTCCGTTATAAATAGGTTGTATTAATTTAGTGCCATCTACTGTGTATAAAGTTGCAACCGGTCCTACCAAAAGTCCAATTAAGATAAGGGGTAAAATTGCTGGGATTTTAAATTTCCAAGCCACCCATTGTGCTAAAATTCCTAATATGATTATACCCGCTAATTCTACCATGCTTTTACTATAATTATAATGATTAGCAAAATATGAGATTTTTTTTAGAAATGCATATCTCTCATCAATTTTATAATTAGGAAAATTAACAATCTGTTCCGTTCTTATTTTTTAGACATAACTGTATCGAACAAACTTTTAGATTATAAGTTTAAAATCGCTACTTATCGCAGTTTCATTTTCTGATAATAGTAATAATAACAGTTACCGATCTATGATAATGATAGATTTCTTTGATTACCATTTAATCCTTATCCACGTCAAAGTAAAAGAAAATAAAGTTCTATTTAATATATTATTGGGTTAGAAAAAATTATTTATCGGATCAATTCTGATGAAATATTGTTAAAAAGTCTACAAATTAAATCCTGATCCTTAGCATTTTTTCTATTTTGCAAAGATTTTTATACCAATTATGAAATTACATGCTGTAAAAGCAGGAAACTTTAAACTTGATGGTGGCGCCATGTTCGGCGTCGTTCCCAAAGTCCTGTGGAACAAAACAAATCCAGCTGATGCTAATAATCTAATAGATATTGCTGCAAGATGCCTATTAATTGAAGATGGAGATCGTCTGATTCTCATTGATTCTGGAATGGGAGATAAACAATCAGATAAATTTTTTGGATACTATTCTCTTTGGGGAGATCATAATTTAGATAAGTCTCTAAAAGAAAAAGGGTTCAATAGAGATGATATTACAGATGTTTTTATTACTCATTTACATTTTGATCATTGCGGAGGTGTGGTACAATGGAATAAAAATAAAACTGGTTATGAATTAGCATTTAAAAATGCTAAAGTATGGAGTAATGAAAATCACTGGAGTTGGGCTACAGAACCTAATGCCAGAGAAAAAGCTTCTTTCTTAAAAGAAAATATTCTTCCTATTCAAGAAAGTGGACACCTTCATTTTATTTCTAGAACAGGAGAAACATTTCAAAAAAACACTGAATTAGGGTTTGGCGTATTATTTGTAGATGGTCACACAGAAAAACAAATGATCCCGCACATAAAATATAAAGAAAAAACAATTGTGTTTATGGCAGACTTATTGCCTACAACTGGTCACATTCCATTACCTTATGTTATGGGATATGATACTAGACCATTATTAACATTACCGGAGAAAAAATTATTTTTGGAAAATGCGGCCTTAAATAATTGGTATTTGTTTATGGAACACGATGCACATAATGAAATAATTACTGTACAACAAACCGATAAAGGTGTACGATACAAAGAAACTTTTACTTGTAATGAAATATTTAATTAAAAATTCTATGATTCCCAAGTCTAATAAATTACTAATTGCTTCAATAACATCATCCATTATATTAAGTAGTTGTGGAACTCCAGCTATAGTGTCCACTCCTATAGAAAATATTGATTCTATTCCATTAAAAAATATAGTATTAACCGAGACTCAATTAAAAAATTGGAATGCTAGTGATCTAATAAAAGATACAATACCCGGAATGAGTGTTAACAGAGCGTATGATGAACTAATCAAAAATAAAGTTGGTCAAACGGTTATCGTTGGAGTTATTGATAGTGGTGTTGACATTGAACACGAAGATTTAGACGATGTGATCTGGACTAATCCTAAGGAAATCAAAAATAATGGAAAAGACGATGATCAAAATGGATATATCGATGACATCCACGGTTGGAATTTTTTAGGAGATTCTGAAAATGAGAATCTTGAATATACCAGAATCGTTAAAAAATTAAAACCAAAATATGAAGGGAAAAATCTAGCTTCTGTTGCTTCTTCTGATAAAGAAGAATACCAAATGTATATAGAAGCTAAAGCCGATTTAGAAAAAGAGTATCAACAAGCTCTTGGTAGTAAAAACCAATACGAACAGATTTTACAACAAGTAAAACCTTCTCATAAAAAGATTAGCGAAGTAATTGGTAAAGAAAATTATTCGCAACAGGAACTTCTTGCCGTAAAAGCGGATACACCAGAAATGCAACAATACATTGCTTTGCTTTCTCATATGTTTGGGTTTTTAGAAGAAGGAGAGACCATACCAGATTTTATCGAAAACCTAAGTGGTGGTGTAGATCATTTTACGGAACAATTAAACTATCATATCAATGTAGAATTTGATGGTAGAACTAAAGTTGGTGATAATGTAGATGATATAACTGATACTAATTATGGAAATAATAATGTTATGGGTCCTAATCCCGATAAAGAAGGGATAAAACACGGAACTCACGTCTCTGGAATTATAGCATCTGAGCGAAATAATGGGAAAGGAGTTAATGGTATCGCCAAAAATGTAGAAATAATGGCAATTAGAGCAGTTCCTAACGGTGATGAATATGACAAAGATATTGCTTTAGCGATTCGATATGCTGTAGACAATGGAGCGAAAGTTATTAATACAAGCTTTGGAAAATACTATTCTACACACCCAGAATGGGTTAGAGACGCTATTAAATATGCTGGGGAAAATGATGTGTTGATTGTTAATGCTGCTGGTAATGAAGGGTTAGATTTAGATCAAAAACTTGTATATCCAAATGATCAAATTGATAATTCATCTGAAATTTCTAATAATTTTATTACAATAGGAGCTTTAAATTATAAATACGGATCTAATCTTGTAGCGAATTTCTCTAATTATGGAAAAAACAATGTAGATGCATTTGCACCTGGGGTTAAAATATGGGCCACAACCCCATCTAATACATACGAATATCTTCAAGGAACATCTATGGCTGCACCTGCAGTTTCTGGTGTTGCCGCTCTTATTCGATCTTATTATCCAAAATTAAAAGCTTCTCAAGTAAAACAAATATTAATGGATAGTGGATTAAGTACAACTGCCACCGTAATAATAGGGGGTGATGAAACTAAATCTAATAAATTTACAGAATTATCTAAATCCGGAAAAATGGTAAATTTATATAACGCTTTGATTTTGGCCGAAAAACTATCAAAATAAAACAAAATGATCTCTAAAATAATTTCAATTGGATTCTTAATATCCGTTTTAGGTGTTTCAGCACAAAACAATACAAGTTATTGGCAACAACACGTTGATTACAAAATGAACGTGGATATGAATGTAGAAAATTTCCAGTATAAAGGAACACAAGAACTTGTATATACAAATAATTCACCTGATTCATTATATCAGGTCTTTTATCATCTTTATTTCAATGCATTCCAACCAGGAAGTGAGATGGATGTTCGCTCTAGAAATATTGAGGATCCAGATCCTAGGGTAATGGATAGAATTAGTAAACTTACTCCAGAAGAAATAGGATACTTAAAAATATCTTCTTTAAAACAAAACGGAAAAGAAGTAACCTATGAAATAGCCGGAACTGTCTTAGAAGTAGAACTCAATGAACCTATTGCTCCTGGAAAAAAAGTTACTTTTTCCATGAATTTTGATGGCCAAGTTCCAAATCAAATACGTCGTTCTGGACGCAATAGTAGTGAGGGCGTAGCATTATCAATGACTCAATGGTATCCTAAAATGGCTGAGTATGACTTTGAAGGCTGGCACGCAGACCCTTATATAGCTAGAGAATTCCATGGAGTGTGGGGTAACTTTGATGTTACTATAAACATTGATAAGAATTACATTTTAGGAGGATCTGGATATTTACAGAACCCACAAGAAATAGGATATGGTTATGAAAAACCAGGGACTAAAATAAAACGCAAAGGAAAAAAACTTTCTTGGCACTTTATAGCTCCTAATGTCCACGACTTTACCTGGGCAGCAGACCCAGAATATATCCATGATACAGTTCAAGTTCCTGATGGACCAGTACTTCATTTTTTATACAAAAATAAAGAGGAATATCTAGAAAACTGGAAAAAATTACAACCTAAGTCTGTAGACTTAATGAAATATTTTAGTACTACAATTGGAAAGTATCCATATGACCAATATTCTATTATTCAAGGAGGAGATGGAGGAATGGAATACGCAATGTGTACTTTGATTACAGGAGGAAGAAGCTTTGGAAGTTTAGTAGGAGTTACAGCTCACGAAATGGCTCATGCTTGGTTTCAACACATATTAGCTACAAACGAAGCCAAACATGAATGGATGGACGAAGGTTTTACGAGCTACATTTCTACATTAGCAATGGATAAAGTAATGGAACAAAACAAAAATAATCCAATGACAGGAATGTATCGAGGATATTTTCAATTGGCTACTTCTGGTATAGAACAACCTCAATCCACACATGCTGACCGTTATACAAGAAATGGAGCATATGGAGCATCTGCATATGCTAAAGGGGCGGTTTTTATGGCACAACTTGGTTATGTAATAGGAGAAGAAAATTTATCAAAAACAATCCATAGATATTTTGATGAATGGAAATTTAAGCACCCTACGCCTAATGATTTTAAACGAATAGCAGAAAAAATATCAGGAATACAACTAGATTGGTATCTTACAGATTGGACCCAAACTACAAATACAGTAGACTATGGAATAAAAGAAGTTTCGGAAAAAGGGAATACCACTTCAATTACATTAGAGCGTATTGGACTAATGCCAATGCCTGTTGATTTATATATAGAGTATATAGATGGAACCAAAGAATCCTTCTATATCCCACTAAGAATGATGAGGAAAAATAAAACTAATCCATTTCCTAAAATGAATCGTACAATTTTATCTGATTGGACTTGGACCCACCCGAACTATTCACTGGAAATATCTAAACATAAATCTAGTATAAAGTCAATTGAAATTGACATTACTAAACAAATGGCAGATATAAATAGCAACAATAATAATTTCTCTCAATAAATAATAATTCCCTAAAATATTATAAAGACCCTTATATAATTATGTATATAGAGGGTCTTTTTTTTTGAATATGATCTTAACTCATTTAGTGTTAAATAAATGAGATCATTGTTTTTTTGTTAAAAAAGCCCTTATTTTCGCTTTTTTTAATATTTTATTATGATTTTTTAGGCTTTTATACTACTTAACTGTTATATCTTAAGTATTAAAAAATATCATTTAAAAAAAATTAGTTTAATTAAACCATTACCTATGAAAAAAGGAAAATTACTTATACCTATTTCGATAGTCTTGATTTGTCTTATTGTACTTGTTACTTATTTTAATAAGGAAGAAGACATCAAAAATCTGGCTAACAAAGAATTTGTTCCTCTTAAAAAAGAAAAAAAGAAAAAAAAGACGATGGAAGAACGTCGTCGTTTTACAGAAGAAAGATGGAAACACGAATTTAATCTTCAGGTGAACCCTAATACAGGTAAAATTCCTCAAGAAGAAAAACAAAAAGAAGCTCTCTTTGCTAGAGACATGATGTCTAAGTCACTTTCTAAAAATGCTAAACAAGCAAGTAACGCAACCTTTATATCAAGAGGACCTTCTAATTTAGGTGGTAGAACACGTTCTTTAGTAATTGATAGAACGGATGCTACCAGCAACACTATAATTGCTGGAGGAGTAAGTAGTGGGGTTTTTAGAACTACAGACGGAGGAGCAAGTTGGATTAAAGTTTCATCTAATAATGAAATTCATAATGTAACTACAATAGCTCAAGATCCTAGAAGTGGTTTCGAAAATATTTGGTATTATGGAACTGGAGAAAGTCAAGGTAATTCTGCTTCTGCTTCTGGTGCTACTTTTTTAGGTCAAGGTATATGGCAATCTACTGATAGTGGTTTAACTTGGAATCAATTACCAAGCACTGCTTCTGTTCAGGAAGAAAGTGATTCTCCTTTTGATTTTATGTATAAAATTGCTGTACACCCTATTACTGGTGATCTATATGCTGGTGCTGGTGGAGCAATTAGAAGATTTGATGGTAGCACTTGGACTGTTGAACTAGAGTCTGGTGGAAATTTCTTTTCTGATTTAGCAATCACAAGTACTGGAATTGTATATGCGGCATTTTCAGGTAATTCTACTACAGCTAATGGAGTATGGCAATCACCAACAGGTGTTGGTTCTTATACAAGAATAGGATCTAATACTGCTCCTGGTTTTGGATCGAACGGAAGAATAGTATTAGCAGTAGCACCATCGAATGAAGACGTTGTTTATGCATTCCATTCTTCTAGTGGAGCGTTTGAAGCAGGTTTATGGCAATGGAATGATAGCTCTGATAGCTGGGTAGATAGAACTAACACAATGCCTGATGAACCAGATCCAGATCCAGGAAACCCTGATACTGTTGCTGATCTTGCTGGAAATGATCCTATTGCAATACAAGGAGGTTATGATCTTGTAGTAAATGTAAAACCAGATAATGAAAACTTTGTAGTTATTGGTGGAACCAACGCCTACAAAATAGAGGATATTACTACGGATCCTATGTTCGTAAGAATTGGAGGGTATATTAGTAATCAAAGTTATGGTTTATATAATCTTGGTGGTGGTGACTCACATCATCCAGATATTCATGTTTTAGAATTTGATCCTAATAATCCAGATATTCTATTTAGTGGAACTGATGGAGGTGTACATAGAGCTGATGCAACACCGGCAGTCGTGGCTTGGACAAGTCTAAATAATAATTATCAAACCTATCAATATTATCATGTAGCTACAGATCCTGAAGCTACCTCTAATATTGTAATTGGTGGTGCACAGGATAATGGTACTACAGCTGGAGGATTTGCAAGTAGTCCAGATCTAACAACAATGTCTTCTCAATTTGGTGGAGATGGTGTTGCCGTGGCTGTCTCTAGAGATAATGCATGTGTTCCCTTCTTTTTAGGTGTTCAAAATGGTAGAATATTTAGAGATTGTCCTGATGGAGGAGAAATAACTCCTACTGGATCTGGTAGTCAGTTCGTTACCTATTTTTATATGGATCCAAGTAATAATAATGCGCTCTACTACGCTGGTAGAGATGTTTTATATAGAACTGATGCTTCTAGTGCAGTTACATCTGCTACTTGGACGAATTTAGGAGCAGTACGATCTGGAGAAAATATTAGACAAATGGGAGCTAGTTCAGGAGCTTACACTACAGATAGTTATTTATTAATAGGTTTAGACTCAGGATCTTTATTTAAGTTAAACGATCCTTTAAACAGAACTTTATCTTCTTTAAGAAATGTTACACCTACTGGTGCTTCTGGTGTAGTTAGTGGTATTGCTATTCATCCTAGTAATAATGATATCGCAATGGTTACTTATTCTAACTATGGAGTTACGAATATATTTGTAACTACAGATGCTACTGCTAGCAGACCTACTTGGACTGTAGCAGAAAGAAACTTAGATGCTTTCTCTATACGTTCAGCAGCAATTACAGAAGTAGGTGGTGAAATAAGATATTTTGTTGGTACTGCTAGAGGATTATATAGTTCTACAGATCCAGTAAATGAAGACTGGGAAATTGAAGCTCCTAATCAAATTGGTTTTGCTGTTGTGAGTGCTTTAGCATATAAACCTTCTAACAATAAACTTTTAATAGGTACTCACGGTAATGGTATGTATGAAGCAACTATAGAGGCATCAACACTTTCTGTAGATGATACCGATCCTTTAGATTCTAGCATATTAGCTTGGCCTAATCCTGCTAATAATGTATTAAATGTAGTAGTAGAAAATTCACTTTTAGAAAATCGCTTGGACTATAAAGTTTTCAGTATTAACGGAAAACAATTAAAAGATGGTGTGCTAAATAATGATAAACAAATTAATGTAAGTGATTTAGCTCAAGGTAATTATATTTTACAATTAAACTCTGCTTCTGAACAAAAAGCAATCGTTTTTATCAAAAAATAGATTACTTAAATTTTTAATATTAAATCCGGTACTATTAGTTTAGCACCGGATTTAATGTTTATAAAATATTCATTTCAAATCTTATCTGTACTTTTACTGCCTCATGAAAGCGAATTTTAGTACAAATGAAAAACTTAAAAGTAAAAAGGAAATAGAGCTCCTTTTTTCTGAAGGCAAATCAATTGGTAAATATCCTATTCGACTTATTTATAGAAAATCTATTTCAGAAAAAAACTTACCAATTCAAGCAACTGTTTCCGTTAGTAAACGAAATTTTAAAAAAGCAGTGGATCGTAATCGTATTAAACGTTTATTAAGAGAAAATTATAGAAAAAATAAGTATCTTGTAGGCAAGAACACTACCCATCACTTTACTTTTATGTTTTTATACACCGGCAATAAAATGCCGGATTCTATAATTGTTGAATCTAAAATAAAAGAAATATTACAAAAGTTCAGTAGTAAAGAAATTGAAAACCAATAATTTTCAACCTATTATTACTAGTAATAAAGATCCATAATATGAAAAAGAAAATTCTTTATCCTACTCTTGCACTTGTTATACTACTATCAACAGTAAGTTTTAAATCTGATTTTTTCGAAATTGCTAAACAGATTGAAATTTTCACTACCATGTTTAAAGAATTAAACATGAATTATGTGGATGAAACAAATCCTGCAGAACTTATGGATACTGCGATTAAGGCGATGTTAGACGATCTTGATCCATATACTAAATATTGGAATGAACAAGATGTGGAAGCTTCTAAAATTAGAAACGCTGGAGAATATACTGGAATTGGAGCTTCTGTAAAAACAGTAAAGGACAAAATAATTATTGTAGAACCTTATAAAGATTATCCTGCTGATAAAGCTGGTCTTAAAGCCGGAGATGAAATCATTAAGATTGGTGATGTCGTTGTGTCAGATTTCGAAGAAGATGCAGGAGAGCTTCTTAAAGGAGCTAGTGGAACTAAAGTAGAAATTACATACAAAAGACAAAATCAAACAAAAAATACAATCCTAAGTCGTGAAGAAATTGAAGTAAAAGCGGTTCCATTTTCTACTTTACTTGATGATAATACAGGATATATTGTTTTATCTAAATTTAATAACAAAGCATCATTAGAAACCATAGCTGCATTAAAAGACCTAAAAGCAAAAGGTGCTGATAAAATAATTCTAGACCTTAGAGGTAATCCAGGAGGATTACTTAGTGAAGCTATTAATGTTACCAACATATTTGTTCCAAAAGGAGAATTAATTACAACTACTAAATCCGTTGTAAAGAAATATAATAAAGAGTATTTCACTAAAAAAACACCTATTGACACCGATATTCCTTTAGTAGTTTTAGTAAACGGTAGAAGCGCCTCTGCTAGCGAAATTGTTGCAGGAAGCATACAGGATTTAGATAGAGGAGTTGTTATAGGTGCAAGAAGTTTTGGAAAAGGATTAGTACAACGTCCTAAAAAATTAACTTATGGTACACAGTTAAAAATAACAATATCACGTTATTACACACCAAGTGGAAGATGTATACAAGCTTTAGATTATTGGAATCGTGATGAAAACAACAAGGCTGTAAGAATTAATGAACAAGATTTTAAAGCGTTTAAAACAAAAAACGGAAGGACTGTATATGATGGTGGTGGAATTCAACCAGACATAGAAATGGAAACATCTAAGTTTAGTAATATTACAACATCATTACTTCAGTCAGATGCTATATTTGACTATGGAACAAAATACTACTATAATCATCAAAATATAGATGTTAGCAATTTTAAATTCACAGATAAAGATTACGAAGATTTTAAAAATTTTGTCAAAAAAAGTGAATTTAATTATGAAACAGATACAGAAAAATCGCTTAGAAAATCATTACAAGTTGCTAAAAAAGAAAAATTAGATACCGATATCTCTGAAAGTTATAATGCATTACTTGCAACTATAAAAACTTCTAAAGAAAAAGGATTAGATATCTATAAAACTGAAATTAAAAACTTACTTACAGATGAAATTGTAAAACGTTACACATATCGAGAAGGATTATATGACTATTATATTACACATAATCCAGAAATTAAAAAAAGCAAGGAAATTTTAGGAAATAAAACCAAATATGATAAAATCTTAGAATAAATAAATTCCTATTTTAAAACAAAAAACCAGTCTTAAGACTGGTTTTTTATGATTTTACCATAGCAATATGGGGAATACCATCTTCTAAATATTCTTCTCCTATTTGTTTAAAATTGTGTTTTTTATAAAAATTTTTAAGATAACACTGTGCCGATATCTTAATCTCGTCTTTCGTATATTGATCTTTTATTGCTATTATGCTTTGATTTATCAGATCGTGACCATAACCATATTTTCTTTCAGTTTCTGACACTACAACCCTGCCGATACTCGCTTTTTCAAAATAATCACCAGCGTCAAAAATTCTAGTATACGCAACAATATTATTGTTTTTATAACCAATAACATGAAGTGCTTTTTGATCTTTATTATCAACGTCTTGATAAACACAATCTTGTTCTACAACAAAAACCTCAGCACGTAAGCGCAAAATCTTATATAATTCAGATGTAGAAAGTTCTTCAAAACTTTTTACTTGAAACAAAATATCACTCATAGCAAAAGTTTTAGCACATAGATATTTTTTCTACTCTATTTTGATGTCTACCTCCTTCAAATTCAGTTCCTAAAAATGTTTTTACCATTTCTATAGCTTGTGGTAATGATGTAAATCTAGCTGGAATACTTATTATATTAGCATTGTTATGTAATCGTGTTAATTCTGTTATTTCTTTAGTCCAACATAAACCAGCACGTACATTTTTGTATTTATTAGCTGTCATAGAAACACCGTTCCCACTACCACATATTAATATTCCAAAATCAACTACACTACCATCCACATCTTTTGCAACGGGATGAACAAAATCTGGGTAATCTACACTGCTATTTTCATCAGTACCATAATTTATAACCTCTATACCTTGAGATTCTAGGTAAGTTATTATTTCGAATTTATACTCGGTTCCTGCGTGATCATTTCCGATAGCTATTTTCACAACTTTTAAGTTTTAAATTATTTATTGATTTTTTCAGATTATTTATTAATAACAAAGATAATTCAAAGAAAAAAAGTAAAGTTCAAAAAATCAATAAATTACCTTAATGTTACCTCAATGTTAATAACTCCTTATAGTGTGTTAACATTAGATGTGGATAAATAGTTCCTAAAATTGAGAAACTTTTTTTGGTTCTTTTAATTATTATTAGAATACAAGGTTAGTTATCACAAATCAAAATTTATTAGCATCTTTTTCTTGTGAAGTTTTTAAACATTAATTCATTGTTATCAACTATGGTTTTTCCGTAAAAATATTAATAAAAACATGTGTTTATAAACTATGAACAGCTGTTAATTAAAATCTAGTTTTATAAGATTCTCAATAACTTAACCATTTCATATGTTGTTAATATAGTTTTGAAAAATTAAACTAACTTAATAAGCAACTAAAATTTACAAAAGTTATACCGCTATCAACACTACATAATAATCACTATTTTATTTTTTAAATTTAAAGAAAGAAAAAGTATTATATATAATATATGTTGAAAACTACTTTAAAATAGAATTTATGATTCTTAGATAATTCTTAGATGAGAATTAGAATTAAGATCATCTATTATTTCTTGAACTCTTATTTTATCTTTAGAATGAATTTTTAGATTGATTCCTCCTAATGCATTGGAGTAAAATGGAAAAACTCCTATCATTGTTTCATTCTCAAAAAAATAAGAAATTCCTTCTCTTTCCAAAAGAAGTCGTAATATTGCATAATCGTTTGGATAAGTAAAGGTGGCAATTGTAATAAAATCTTTCATAGAAATAATCCAGGTAATAGATTATCTAAATATACAAATTATCTAAAAAAACAATTAGTTGATTTGTGTAGCTTCCTTATCAGAATGTATACCTCCATTGATTTCTGATTTTTCGTCGGTATCTGTTTTTTGATCCATTGTATTTCCTATATAAACCGTAGAATAATATATACCCACTAAAAATATTAGTAAGAATAGGAATATAATCTTATGAATTTTTTTGATTTTATATGTCATATACTTAACCCCAAACGAATAAATAACAATCTTGGTATATTAAAATTAAGTAAATTTTAAGAAAAACAACAAGATTTGTTGATATTAATTATTTGTAATCTATTGATTTACAGATAATATATTTTTTTAACTATAAACAATAACAAAATTCAATATTTAATAAAAGTTTATATAGAAAACAAGATATGTTAAAAGATAAGCTGTAATTTTATATGATATTATTTAAAAGACATTAATGAAAAGAAAAAGAAGAAGAGGAAAAAAGTCTCCTAAAATAGAAAATATTACCAGAGGAATACTAAAAATACTTAAAGCAGAACCTACTAAAACATTTAATTATAAACAGATTGCAGCTAAATTTGGTGTAGATGACCCTAGTAGTCGAAATCAAATTATTAAAAAACTAGCACAGCTTGCGGCAAAAAAGGAAATAGAGGAAATTGATCGAGGTAAATTTAAAATTGTACCCAATATCAATACATATTCTGGAGTATTAGAAATTACATCAAAAGGAACTGGATATGTGATAGTGGAAGATTTAGAAGATGATATTTTTATTCCAAATAATAACCTTAATAAAGCTCTTAATGGTGATGAGGTAGAAGTGTATGTTTACAAAAGAAAAAGAAGAGGTAAGAGTGAAGGAGAAATTTCTAGAATAATTTCTAGAAAGAAAGATGAATTTGTTGGCGTTATCGAGATACAGAAAAATTATGCATTTGTAAATATGCAAGATGGTAAAATGTATACGGATATTTTTATTCCAAAGAATAAAATAAAAAATGCCGAAAATGGAGATAAAGTATTGGTTAAATTAGAGGATTGGCCAGAAAAAGCAGATTCTCCATTTGGTAAAGTAATAAAAGTTCTAGGTAAGCCTGGAGAACATAATACAGAAATTCATTCAATTTTAGCGCAATACGGATTACCGTATGAGTTCCCAGAAGAAGTAGAAACTTTTGCTAATGATTTAGATACTTCAATTCAGGATGCTGAGATTGAAAAGCGTAGGGATATGCGTAAAATATTAACGTTTACAATTGATCCTAAAGATGCGAAAGATTTTGATGATGCATTATCGTTTGAAGTTTTAGAAAACGGTAATTATGAAATAGGAATACATATTGCAGATGTATCGCATTACGTAAAACCAGGAACGATATTAGATGATGAAGCTTACGAAAGAGCAACATCTGTTTATTTAGTGGATAGGGTAGTGCCTATGTTACCAGAAGTTTTATCTAACAATGCTTGTTCCTTAAGACCTCATGAAGAGAAGTATACATTTTCTGCTGTTTTTGAATTAAACGATAAAGCAGAAATTAAAAATCAATGGTTCGGAAGAACTGTTACTTATTCAGATGCACGTTTTGCTTACGAAGAGGCTCAGCATATCATAGAAACCAATGATAATGTTATACCAAAAGATATTTCTTTAACTGGAAAAGAATATAAAGCAGATCAAAAAATAGCAGAAGCAGTATTAAAAATGGATGAGTTAGCTAAAATAATGCGTGCTAAACGAATGGGACAAGGAGCTATTTCCTTTGATAAAGTAGAAGTAAAGTTTAACTTAAATGAAGAAAACAATCCCGTAGGAGTGTTTTTTAAGACTTCTAAGGACGCTAATAAGCTTATTGAAGAGTTTATGTTACTTGCTAATAAAAAGGTTGCAGAATACATCGGAAAACAAAATCCAAAGAAAACTTTCGTATATAGAGTCCATGATGAACCTAATGACGAAAAACTTGCTGCATTGCAGAATGTAATTGGTCGCTTTGGTTATAAATTAGATTTAAGAGATCGTAAGACTACTACAAGTTCATTAAATGGTTTATTAAAGGATGTTCAAGGTAAAAAAGAACAAAATCTAGTAGATACATTAGCAATACGAAGTATGAGTAAGGCGGAGTATACAACTCATAATATTGGACATTATGGATTAGCTTTTGATTATTATTCTCATTTTACTTCACCAATAAGACGTTATCCTGATGTTATGGCACATCGTTTGCTACAACATTATTTAGATAGTGGAAAATCAGCTTCAGAAGAGGAATATGAAGAACGATGTAATCATAGTAGTTCTATGGAAAATTTAGCTGCAAGTGCAGAAAGAGATTCTATAAAATATATGCAGATTAAGTTCATGAAAGATCATGAAAATGAGGAATTTATTGGAGTAATTTCTGGTGTAACTGAATGGGGTATTTATGTAGAAATTATTAGCAATAAATGTGAAGGAATGATTAGACTAAAAGATATGAATGATGATCATTACATATTTGATCAAGATGAATATGCTGTAGTTGGTCAAAATTCTAAAAAAACTTATCAATTAGGCGATGAAGTATATGTGAAAGTGAAAAATGCAGACCTTGTAAAAAGGCATTTGGATTTTACACTATTAGGAAGTAAACAAGAAATAGAATAAAGAATAATAGTAATCGTTAATCAAAATATAAATCACACATTTATCAATTTTAAATTTATTTAGGAAATGAAAAAAGTAATATTTCTTTCGTTATTATTTGTGGTATCCTTATTAAACGCACAAAAGGTTATAACAAAAAATGTTGGAGATTTTAATGAACTTAAAGTCTTTGATAAAATAGAAGTGAAACTCATTAAGGGATCTGAAAATAAAGTAGAAGTTTCAGGAATTAGTAGAAAAGAAGTGGATGTTGTTATTAAGGATAACGTACTTAAAATTAAGATGTCTTTAAGTAATACTTGGGATAATAATGATACAAAGGTTATTGTTTATTATACTGATATTAAGAAGTTAGATGTAAATGAAGGGGCAAAAATAATAGTTAAAGAAGTACTTATTGGCGGTGAATTAGATTTACGAGCTCAAGAAGGTGGTGATATATATGCAGAGATTGAAGCAGAAAAATTATTAGCACGAGCTGTAAGTGGCGGTGGATTGCATTTAGAAGGAAAAGTAGATGAACAAGAAGTTACCGTAAAAGCAGGAGGACAATTTATTGCAGAAGATTTAAAAACTAGAAGCACACAGGTTAAAATTAGTGCTGGAGGAAGAGCAAATGTAAATGCTAGTGATTATGTAAAAGCAAATACAGCTGCAGGAGGTACGATTAGAATTTATGGAAATCCAAAAGAAGTGGATGGAAAAAAAGTTTTTGGTGGTAAGATTATAGAGGTAAACTAAGTAGTATTTTCTAACTTTGTAAGAAATACGCTTACATTTTATGTTTCAAGACGCTCAAGCAGCAATATTTTTAGGATTTATATTAGCCTTTTTAATTGGGCCAGTATTCTTTGTATTACTAGAAACCGCCGCTATAAAAGGATTTAGAGCAGCTTTAGCAGTCGATCTAGGAGTGATATTTGCTGATATTGTTTTTATTTTAATAGCATATTTTAGTACGAATCAGATTTTAGAAAAAATAAAAGATGATCCTGCTTTGTTCGTTTTTGGAGGCATGTTATTAGCTACCTATGGTGCAATATCATTTATTAAGGAAAGAAAAAATTATAATAAACTTAGAGATACATCAGTTGAGATTATTAATAAGCACAATTATTTTGTGCTTTTTTTTAAAGGATTTTTATTGAATTTCATAAATATTGGAGTTTTAGGTTTTTGGATAGGAATTATTGTGGTTGCAGGACCTCAGATGGATATGAATACCAATAGGATTTTTATCTTTTTTGCTATGGTTTTAGGGACATATTTATTTATAGATGTGCTTAAAATGTTGTTAGCAAAACGTTTAAAAAGAAAATTAACACCTAAACGTACTTATTTAATAAAAAGAACTATTAGTATTATTATGGTTGTTTTTGGAGTTTTTCTTATCATAAAAGGGGTTTTGCCAGAAACGATGGAAAAAAGAATTCAAGATAAGATCGAAAAAATTAAACCGGAATCCGGTTTTTAATAAAAAAAGTCCTGTAATTTTTACAGGACTTTTTTTTGAGGTGTCGAGCGGATTCGAACCGCTGTAGATGGTGTTGCAGACCACTGCCTAGCCACTCGGCCACGACACCCTTTTCATCTTCGAGGGCAAATGTAAAAAAATTTATGGTTACTTCAGATTTATTTATCTTTTTTTACTCCTAGTAATTGTAACCATTTGTACATTACCGCCTATAGGTGGGTTAATTTTAGAAACATCAACGGTCGCTTTATTCACCAGAGGTAGCTCTTTCAATATACGAGTTAAAATTCGTTCTGCAGCATGTTCTAATAGTTTAGAACGAATAGCCATTTCTTCTTTTACAATGTGATTAAGATGCACATAATCAACAGTATCAGAAAGATTATCTGATTTGGCAGATGTATTTAAATTAGCTTTAATTTTTAAATCAACTCTATAATCAGAACCAATTTTTTTTTCTTCAACCAGACATCCGTGATATGCATATATCTTGATGTTTTTAAGCGTAATTAAACCCACAAATTTTTTTTTCAAAGGTAATAGAATCTTTCAAAAGAATTTACAGGAAAATAACCCTTTTATGTATTGATAGTGTAACATTGAAATAGATATGAAACAATTGTTGTGTATCATTAGAAATATTAGGTAGTTTTGTATTTTATTTTTATCCAATGACAGAAGAAAAAAAATCACTCAATTTTTTAGAACATATTGTAGAAGAAGATTTAGCGAATGGAATGAATCCAAAGGATTTACGTTTTCGTTTTCCTCCAGAACCCAATGGATATCTACATATTGGTCACACTAAAGCTATAGGAATTAGTTTTGGTTTAGGTTTGACTTATGATGCACCTGTAAATCTTCGTTTTGATGATACAAATCCAGCAAAAGAGGAACAAGAGTATGTAGATGCTATTAAAAAGGATATTTCTTGGTTGGGATATCAATGGGATAAAGAATGTTATTCTTCTGATTATTTTCAGCAATTATACGATTGGACTGTAACCTTGATTAAAGAGGGAAAAGCATATGTGGATAGCCAGTCTTCAGAAAAAATTGCGGAACAAAAAGGAACGACTACAGAACCAGGTATTAATAGTCCTTTTAGAGATAGATTGGTAGAGGAAAATTTGGATTTATTTGGTAAAATGAAAGCAGGTGAATTTGATGAAGGAGCACATGTGGTAAGAGCCAAAATTGATATGGCAGATCCTAATATGTTGATGAGAGATCCGTTGATGTATAGAATATTAAAGAAGTCTCATCATAGAACAGGTGATGAGTGGTGTATATACCCTATGTATGATTGGACTCATGGAGAAAGTGATTATATTGAAAATATTTCACATTCATTGTGTTCTTTAGAGTTTAAACCACATAGAAAATTATATGATTGGTTTTTGGATCAAATTTATAATAATGAGAGCATAAGACCTAAACAGAGAGAATTTGCACGACTTAATTTGAGCTATACAATAATGAGTAAACGTAAGTTGTTGCGACTAGTTAATGATGATATAGTAAAAGGTTGGGATGATCCAAGAATGCCGACTATTTCGGGTTTAAGGAGAAGAGGATATACTCCTGCATCCATAAGAAAGTTTGTAGAAACTGTAGGTGTAGCTAAAAGAGAAAATGTTATAGATGTTTCTTTATTAGAATTTTGTGTGAGAGAAGATCTTAATAAAACAGCTCCTAGAGTAATGGCGGTGTTGGATCCAGTAAAATTAGTAATTACTAATTATCCTGATAATGAAGAAGAATGGTTAGAAGCAGAGAATAATCCTGAAGATGAAACGGCAGGTTCTCGAAAAATTCCTTTTTCTAAAGAATTATATATAGAAAGAGACGATTTTAAGGAAGAAGCAGGTCGAAAATATTTTAGATTGACGTTAGGAAAAGAAGTTCGTCTAAAAAATGCATTCATAATTAATGGAGAAAGCGTTGTTAAAGATGATCAAGGAAACATTATAGAAATTCGTTGTACATATGATCCAAAAAGTAAGTCGGGTAGTGGTACAGAGGAATCCAAGCGTAATGTTAAAGGAACATTGCACTGGGTATCTATAAGACACGCTATTAAAGCAGAGATTAGGTTATATGATCGTTTGTTTAATGATGAAGCTCCTGATAGTCATAAGGAAAAAGATTTTATGGATTTTATTAATCCAAGTTCTTTAAATGTTATTACAGGTTATGTAGAACCAAGTCTTAAAGAGGTCAATCTATTAGAACAATTTCAATTTCAAAGGTTAGGTTATTTTAATGTAGACCCAGATAGTAAATCGGATGCTTTAGTTTTTAATAAAACGGTAGGTCTTAGGGATACTTGGGCTAAAGTTAAACCTGTTTCGAATAAACAAGCGAATAACGGCAACAAACCACAACCTAATAAGCAACGAGAAGTACTTGCAATAGATGAAATTAAGAGAGCAGGGAAGAAGTATACTAATTTACCTGAAGAGAAGCGAGAAGCGCTTAAAATAAAGATTTTAGAAGCTGCGAAAAAAGTAGAAATAGACGAATTGGTTCCACTCTATGGTACTGCCGCTAAAAAGATAGGTACTCGTATTGTAATAACTTTGGCATTAGGTGTTGTTCTAGAAACTAAAAATATAAAGCCAGATGAAGAAGCTGTGGATTTTCTATTAAAAGGAAAAGAAGATGCTAATGAACTTTTAAGTAAAGAAGCGCAAATTATAGCTAGCAGATATAGTATTGGTTAGAAATATATTATTAGATAAAAAAAAGAGATGAATATCATTTTTCATCTCTTTTTTTTATCTAATAATCTGCAGCTATATGCTCATCTTGAGGTATTTCAATTTCAGTTTCGAAATTTTTAAATATTTTTTTGGTTTCCTCATCATCAAGTAATTTATTAGATTCTATAAAGTACCATTTTTCTTTCTTTTTGTCATAAAAACCAAATAAAGAACTTTTTAATGTTACATCGCGTCCATTAAAATCCATTTTTATAGTATTCTTAACTAGACATCGGTATTCTTTTTTTTCTTTTTTTATATCTGATACACCATTAATTTTTGAGCTAACAATTTTAATCTTTTGAGCAGTCATTGTTCTAAATACTTGCTCAATATCATTTTTTAATTGCTCTTCACCATATTTTTTAAAAATTTTTGGATGTGTATAGTCCAAAAGAGTATTTACATCTTTTTTAAGGGAAGCTTCAGAAATAGCTTTTGCATCTCGGATTGCTTGTTTTTTTAATGTGTTAACATTTTGGGAAAAAATGCTTCCGGAAATCAAAAGAAGTATAAATAGGTAATTTTTCATTTTTGTTTGTTGTAAAAACTATTTTTTGTTATATCAGAAAAAACTATATCATTAGTTTTTACATAGTTTTTCCTTATTAAAAATGGGTTTATATTAAAGACTGTAAGGGAAAATAAAAGTTGCATAATATAATCTTATCTCTTTGCTATAAAAATGCTCTTAAAACCGTCCAATTCAATTTTTAGCAAAATTAGTGATTTGTAAACAGAGATTATTATTAAACTTATAAAAAATAAAACCCGATCATAATATGTGATCGGGTTTTGTTATTTTATAAGATAATTCTATGCATCTGGTTTTTTTCCACCGATACCTTTTTTAGCATTTTGTCTTTTCATTTCTTCTCCTATTTGATTAGAAGCAGTAAAAGAAGCAATCATATTATTTAACATATCACTTCCTGCTTGTGGAGAATTGGGTAATAATATTAAGTTACTATTAGTTTCTTCTCCTATAGACTGTAACGTATCATAGTGCTGTGTTACTACGATAAGAGCAGAGGCTTCTTGAGAGTTGATACCCACGTTATTTAGAACATCAACACTTTCTTCTAATCCTCTAGCAATTTCTCTCCTTTGATCTGCAATACCTTGACCCTGTAATCGTTTACTCTCGGCTTCTGCGCGAGCTTTAGCTACTATTTTAATACGTTCAGCTTCAGCCTCATATTCTGCTGCAACTTTTTCACGTTCGGCAGCGTTAATTCTATTCATAGCTTCTTTTACTTGAAGATCTGGATCGATATCGGTAACTAATGTTTTAATAATATCATAACCATAGTTCACCATAGCTTCATTAAGCTCTTGTTTTACGGCAATAGCAATATCATCTTTTCTTTCAAATACATCATCTAACTTCATTTTAGGAACTTCTGCACGAACTACATCAAACACATATGAGGTAATTTGATCATGTGGATTTTCTAATTTATAAAAAGCATCATATACTTTAGCTTTAATTACTTGGAACTGTACTGATATTTTTAAACGAACAAATACATCATCTTTAGTTTTCGTTTCTACTAGAACGTCTAACTGTTGAATTTTTAGATTTATTCTACCTGCTATTCGATCAAAAACTGGAATTTTGAAATGTAGTCCAGAATTTCTAATGCTTAAAAATTTACCAAAGCGTTCCACGACAGCTGAGGTCTGTTGTCTTACTGTGAATATTCCTGATATAAGAATTATAAAACCGAATATCACTAGCGGTATTAAATATAGTCCCATTGTTTTTATATTAAAAGTTAATAGTTGAAATGAAGTTACTAATTAATTGTAAATCATTGCATATTATTTTGCTATAGTTATCATTGCGGTAGACATGCCTGAACTACTAGAAGTTCCGAAGGCGACTGAGATAATTTCCCATCCTTCTTGAGAAGCTTTATTTAGAGTATCTTCAGCTTGCTTTCGTAGTTTTTCGGTTGACCATAAATTTGATAATTTAAGAACTTTATATTGCTTTCCCATTGTTGACATTATTTATAATATATATTATATCAGTATATATTTATTGTAAATTGTTACAACTAATAAGATAAAACCCCTCTATCTAATTAAGATAGAGGGGTGTTTTTATAGTTTAGAAATTTATAAATATTATAGTTTTTCTATAATAGCTTCGATTCGTTTTATAGTTTCATCCTTACCTATAATTTCTATAATTTTGAAGATGTCAGGACCTTGTAATGATCCTACTAACGCAATTCGTAAAGGCATCATGATTTTACCAAATCCAATTTCTTTAGATTTTATCCAGCTTTTAACTGTATTAGAAATGTTTTCCGCGTTGAAATCATGAATATCACTAATTATTCTGGTGAGCTCGTGCATTAAATCAGGAGTTTCTTGTTTCCAGGCTTTTTTAGTTGCTTTTTCATCATATTCTGAAGGAGCAATGAACAGAAACTTACTAAGATCCCAGAGGTCTTTAGAAAAAACAGCTCGTTCTTTTATTAGTTCAATTACTTCATTTAGATCATAAGAAGTAGAAATATTATTTTCAGAAAGTATTTGTTGCAATTGTTCCACGTGTACCGAGTTCTGAGCTAGCTGAAAATGTTGTTGTTGGAACCACTTAGTTTTTTCAGGATCAAATTTTGCTCCGGCTTTGTTAACTCTGGTTAGATCAAACTCATTTATTAATTGTTCTAAAGAAAAAAGTTCTTGCTCTGTTCCAGGATTCCAACCAAGAAAAGCAAGCATGTTAATGACTGCTTCTGGTAAATATCCATCTTCACGATATCCAGAGGCTTCTTCATTAGTTTTAGGATCTGTCCATTGTAAAGGAAAAACAGGAAACCCCCCGGTGATTCCATCTCTTTTACCTAATTTTCCTTTGCCTGTTGGTTTTAGTATTAGAGGTAGATGAGAGAAGCTAGGAGCTTTCCATTCTAGAGATCTATACAATAATACATGCAGAGCTAAAGAAGGTAACCATTCCTCCCCGCGAATAACATGAGTGATTTGCATTAAGTGATCATCTACTATATTGGCAAGATGATACGTTGGCATTCCATCACTTTTAAATAATATTTTATCATCTAATATATTAGTATCTATAGTAATGTCTCCACGTACTTCATCAGTTAAATGTAAAGTTTCATCTGTAGGACATTTAAAACGGATTACATATGGATCACCAGATTCAATTTTTAGTCTTGTTTCGTTATCTGATAGCGACAACGAATTATTTAACTTGGATCTGTTATGCCAATTATATATAAAGGTTTTACCTTTTGCTTCATGATTTTTTCTGTGTTCAGTAAGCTCATCGGATGTATCAAAGGCATAATAAGCATGACCATTTTTTATTAATTGATCAGCATATTGTTTATATAAGTGCTTTCTTTCACTTTGTTTATATGGACCAAAATTACCTTCTTTACCTGGGCCTTCGTCAAATGGAATATTACACCAGTTTAATGATTCAGTTATATAATTTTCAGCACCTGGAACATATCTATTTTGATCAGTATCTTCTATTCTAAGAACAAATGTTCCTTTGTTTTTTTTTGCAAAAAGATAATTAAATAGAGCAGTTCTTACTCCACCGATATGAAGAGGTCCAGTTGGACTTGGGGCAAATCGTACCCTGATGTTTTTTGTCATAATCTTTGTTTTTTGCTGAATAAGACGTGCAAAAGTGATGGCAAAGATACGATCTAAAATAAGTGTTTAAAAAAGATTTTATCTAATAAATATATATAAAAAACTATAAATAATTTATGGTTTCATTTCGGTAGGTACTCTTTTATTCATAAGTATAAACCAAAGAGGAGGGAGAAGCGCAATTACCATCGAAGTTGGGTAACCAAACGGTAGCTGAGGGCTCTTATCATGATGATCAAGAATTTGGTATTTTTTAGATGCACGATAGTGATGATCACTATGTCTTGTAAGTTCAAAAAGTAGTATACGCCCTAATAAGTGATTAGAGTTCCAGGAGTGAATTTCTCTAACTCTTTCATATCTACCAGAAGTGTTTTTGTTTCGTTTAAGACCATAATGTTCTATGTAGTTGATAGTTTCTAACAATAGGAATCCAATAACTCCGCTAGAAATTGCGATGTAAAAACCGTAAAGATCAAAAAAGAAGTATATAGATCCTAGGTATAGTGTTGTAATAATTAGATACCAAAACATATCATTTTTGATTGAGAAAAAAGAGAGATTGTTTTGGGTTAATAATTTGGTTTGAATTTTCCAAGCACTTATATATTGACCTATAACAGAAGTGATCCAGAATAAATATACAGGTTGGTTATATTTGGCGGTAGCTGGATCTTCTGTTGTAGCTGCTTTTAGATGATGACCAAAATTGTGTTCGATATAAAAATGCATATATAAGGAGGGTAGTAGTAGTGCTTTTGCTATAAACCTTTCATTTGTAAAACGATGACCTAGCTCGTGACCCACGTTAATACCATTAGCTCCAAGAACTATTCCTGTTGATATTATGATACCTATAATTTCATAGAGGGATAAGGTATTCCTAGTAATAGTATATATGGCATAGAATAAAATGGAATATATAAGAGGAAGATTGATGTAAAGTAACCAATCGAAAAGACGTTTTTTTGATTTAGATAAACGAAGATCTTCTTCTAAGTTTTCATTGGATGCGGATGTAAATAATTCTAAAAAGGGAATTAGCCCAAATACATATATAGGAGTTAAATAAGTATAGATTCCTTGTAACCATATGCTTAGAAATGCAACAACAGGAATGGTGTATGCGGATATATATTTTAAATCTTTCATAATAAGTTACTGTATAGGGGTTTGAATTATAATAAATATAACAAATCTATAAGAAATAAAGTTGTAGTTTTATAGATTACTGAAATAGAAAAGGAGAGAGTTATGGGTAGTTTTGAATTCATAAAGGAGAAATTAGAGCAGTTTATTAGAAAATACTATATCAACGAATTGATAAAAGGGATTATACTATTTTTTGCTATAGGAGTATTATATTTTTTGATTACGTTGTTAATAGAGTATGCCTTTTGGTTAAATAGTACTTGGAGAACTGTGTTGTTTTGGTTGTTTGTTGTTGTGGAAATTTCCCTGTTTATAAAATTTATTTTAATACCAGCTGCTAAGTTGTTAAAAATAGCTAATGGAATTAATTATGAAAATGCTTCGAAGATTATAGGTGATCATTTTCCAAATGTTAATGATAAATTATTAAACTTACTACAGTTAAATAATGATGATTCTTCTTCATCTTTACTCTTGGCAAGCATAGAACAGAAGTCTTTAGAATTAAAACCTATACCTTTTAAATTAGCTATAGATTTTAAGAAAAATGCTAAATATTTAAAATATGCCTTGATTCCTGTTTTAGTTTTTTTACTAGTAAGTTTTTTTAATAGTGGTAGTTGGTTTTCGGAGAGTTATAAACGTGTAGTTAATTACGAAACTGCATATGAACCTCCAGCGCCGTTTCAGTTTTTCGTGGTTAATAAATCCCTAAATGCTCTAGAAAACAAGGATTTTTTATTACAAGTTAAAACGGTTGGTGAGGTTCTTCCTGAAGAGGTGCAGATAAAATATAACGATGAGATTTATTTTTTAAAGAATACAGGCGTTGGATCTTATGAATATATATTTACGCAACCAAAAAATTCTATAGATTTTGTTTTGTCTTCTAACGATGTTGTTTCAAAGGACTATGAATTAGAGGTAGTACCAGTACCAACATTATTAGATTTTGTTATGCAATTGGATTATCCTTCATATACCGGAAAAAAGGATGAAGCCTTACAAAGTTCGGGTAATGCAATTGTACCGGAAGGAACAAAAGTGGAATGGAAAGTTAGAACTAGAAATACAGAAAAAGTAAAAATGGTTACTATGGATTCTTCGTATGTTTTCGAAAAGAGTGATTCTAATTTTAAATATAGAAATGTTTTATATAGCAATTGGGATTATAGGATTACAACATCTAATAAAAATGTGCATGATTATGATAATATTTCCTTCAATGTAAATGTAATAAAAGATCAATATCCAGAGATTAAGTTGACAGCAGAAAAGGATACTGTAGATAATAATACTATGTATTTTTTTGGTAGAGTTAGTGATGATTATGGTCTTAATGGTCTAAGGTTGGTGTATTATGATAGCGATCAGGAATCAAATAAAGAAACAAAAAGTATAGGTATAAATTCTGCGGTATTTGATGAATTTATTCACGTGTTTCCTGGAAATTTGGATTTAAAGGAAGGGGTTAATTACGAGTTTTATTTCGAAGTTTTTGATAATGACCAAATAAATAAAAGTAAGAGCACCAAAAGCCAGGTTTTTAGTTATAGAAAATTAACCACGAATGAAGAGGAGGAGAAAAAACTGAATGAACAGAATCAGGCTATATCTGGATTAAATAAATCATTAAAAAAGTTTAAGTCTCAAGAACAGGATTTAAGGAGTATTAGTAAGCTTCAGAAGGAGAAAAAGCAATTGGATTATAATGACAAAAAGAAGCTCGAGGATTATTTAAAAAGGCAAAAGGAACAGGAGAAGATGATGCAGAATTTCTCTAAAAAGTTGAAGGATAATTTGGAGCAGATGGAAGACAAAAAGGAAGAGGAACCTTTTAAAGATGCATTAAAGGAAATGTTAGAACGCAACGAACAAAAGCTAAAGAAAAATGAAAAGCTTTTAGATGAAATAAATAAGATAGCAGAAAAATTGCAAAAGGAGGAGCTGACGGAGAAGCTGGAGGAACTGGCAAAGGATAATAAGAATTTAAAGAAAAATTTGGAGCAATTATTAGAATTAACCAAAAGGTATTATGTGATAGAAAAGCATGAAAAGTTAGCTAATAAGTTGAACGAAATGGCTGAGAAGCAGGAGGAATTATCTGAAAAGGGAGAGGAAAACACAAAAGAAAAGCAGGAGGATTTAAACAAAGAGTTTGAAAGGTTTAAGGAAGAGATGGAGGATCTTAGAAAGGATAATGAGGATTTACAGAAACCAATGAAGTTAGATGAAAACAAAAAAGATGAGGAGGATGTGACAAAGGAACAAGAAGATGCGAGTGATAATTTAGATAAGAAAAATAAATCTGAGGCTAAAAAAAATCAAAAGAGTGCAGCTGAAAAAATGAAGCAAATGAGCAAGGGTATGCAGATGCAAATGCAGATGGGTGGAGGAGAACAGGAACAAGAGGATATGGAAATGTTGAGACAAATTCTAGACAACTTGGTCGATTTTTCAATTGAACAGGAGGGATTGATGAAAGAATTTAAAGGAATTAATAATGATAACCCAACATATTCTGGCAAATTAAAAAGGCAAAGTGTATTAAGAGAAAATTTTATACATATAGATGACAGTTTGTATGCATTAGCGTTGCGTAGGCCTAAAATATCTGATGAAGTTACAGGTAAGCTTACGGATATAGAGTTTAATTTGGACAAGTCATTAGAGCGTTTGGCGGAGAATCAAGTGATTCAGGGAACGGCAAATCAACAGTATGCGGTAACTGGTTCTAATGATCTGGCATATTTTCTAAGTATAATTTTGGATCAGATGCAAAACAGTATGTCAGCTAAAGGAAAAGGTAAAAGCGGGAATAAGTCTAAAGGGTTCCAATTACCAGATATCATTAAAAAGCAGGGTGAGTTAAATGAGAAAATGAAGGAAGGTGCTGAAAAGGGAAAAGGAAAAAAAGAAGGTCAACAGAAAGGGGAATCTAATAGTGGATCATCTGGTGAAGATGGAGAAAAGGGAAAAGGTAAAGGAAGTGGCAAAGAAGGAAAGGAAAAAGGTGAGAAAGGAAAAAATGGAAAAGATGGTCAAGGTGAATCTGAGATGCAAAAAGAGGATATGAATGGTGAGTTATATGAAATATATAAGCAACAACAACAATTGCGTAACGCATTAGAAGACAAGTTGAAGAAGGAAGGAATTGGAAAAGGAAAAGGAAGTGGGCTTTTAAATAAAATGGAGCAGATTGAGGGTGAGTTGTTGGAGAAAGGTTTTAATAACAACACCTTGAGTAAGATGATGGATTTAAAACATGAATTACTCAAATTAGAGGATGCTACTATAGAACAAGGAGAAGAGGATAGGAGAGAAAGTAGAAGTAATAATAAGAAATTCAGTAATGATAATAATGAGCAAATATTGAAGGCGAAACAATATTTTAATACAACGGAAATATTAAACAGACAAGTATTACCTTTGCGCGAGAATTATAAGCGTAAAGTGCAGGAATATTTTAGAAAGACTAATGATTAATTATTTTTACGAAACTACTGGTTATGATGTTGATGAGAGGGCTGTAAGCTCTTGGTTGGAAAAGGTTTTAATTTCTGAAGAAAAGAAGCTTGGAGAGATCAATTATATTTTTTGTGATGATGAATATTTATTACAAATAAATCAGGATTTTTTGAACCATGACACATATACCGATATAATTAGTTTTGGTAATGGTTTGGGAAATATTGTTGCTGGAGATATTTTTGTTTCTTTGGAAAGAGTTTCGGAAAATGCTGACCATTATGGTGTAAGTTTTGTGGATGAATTGAGAAGAGTGATTGTTCATGGGGTGTTGCATTTTTGTGGATATAAGGACAAAACGAAGGAGGAGGAAATTCTTATGAGACAAAAAGAAAATGAAAAACTAAAGATGTTCCACGTGGAACATCTTTAGTTTTTCATTTATTAATGTTCCACGTGGAACATTTTATTTTTTAATAAAGAGAGTGTTCCACGTGGAACAAATTATAGTGTTATGTTTGATAAAGAGTATGATGTAGTAGTAGTTGGTGCTGGGCACGCTGGGAGCGAAGCTGCGGCGTCAGCCGCAAATTTAGGGTGTAGTACGTTGTTGATAACAATGAACCTACAGAATATAGCTCAAATGAGTTGTAATCCTGCGATGGGAGGAATCGCAAAAGGACAAATTGTTAGAGAAATTGATGCGTTAGGAGGATACAGTGGTATCGTAAGTGATCGAACGGCCATTCAGTTTAAAATGCTGAATAAGTCAAAAGGACCAGCAATGTGGAGTCCAAGGGTTCAAAGCGATCGAATGAGGTTTGCAGAAGAGTGGAGGCTTTTATTAGAACAAACGCCGAATTTAGATTTTTATCAGGATATGGTAAGTGGACTTATTGTAGAAAATGATAAAATCAAAGGTGTAAGAACTTCGTTAGGAATTGAGGTAAAAGCCAAGACTGTTGTGTTAACTAATGGAACTTTTTTGAATGGATTGATTCATATTGGTGAAAAGCAATTTGGTGGAGGTAGAGCTGGTGAAAGAGCAGCTACAGGAATTACAGAACAGCTAGTTGATTTAGGATTTGATTCAGGAAGAATGAAAACTGGGACACCACCCAGAGTTGATGGTAGGTCATTGGATTATTCTAAAATGACAGAGCAGCCAGGTGATGATAATCCTGAAAAGTTTAGCTATTCTAATTTATCTAAACCATTGGTGAATCAAAGATCTTGTTATATGACATATACTTCAACAGAAGTGCATGATTTGTTAAGAGAAGGTTTTGATAGATCACCGATGTTTAATGGTAGAATAAAAAGTATTGGACCAAGATATTGTCCTTCGATTGAGGATAAAATAAATAGATTTGCTGATAAAGAAAGACATCAAATGTTTATCGAACCAGAAGGTTGGAATACAGTCGAAGTTTATGTAAATGGTTTTTCTACATCTTTACCAGAGGATGTTCAGTTTAAAGCGTTAAGATCTGTTGTAGGATTTGAAAATGTAAAGTTTTTTAGACCTGGATATGCAATAGAGTATGATTATTTTCCACCAACGCAATTAACGCACACATTAGAGACTAAATTGGTTTCAGGATTATTTTTTGCTGGACAGATTAACGGTACTACTGGTTACGAAGAAGCAGCATCGCAAGGTTTAATGGCGGGTATAAATGCTGCTCTTAAGGTAAGAGAAGAGGACGAGTTTACACTAAAAAGAAGCGAGGCGTATATAGGAGTTCTTATTGATGACTTGATTACTAAGGGCACAGAGGAGCCGTATCGTATGTTTACTTCTAGGGCTGAGTATAGAACGTTATTAAGACAAGATAATGCTGATTTTAGATTAACACCAATGTCTCATAAAATTGGTTTAGCTAAAGATGAGCGATTAAAAAGAATGGAACAGAAGGAAAAGCAGGCAACAGCGTTTGTTAACTTTTTTAGAGAAACTAGTGTTGGACCTATTGAAGCAAATCCTGTTTTAGAAGATAAAAAGTCTTCACCGATTAATCAAAGCGGTAAGATGTTTAAAATATTTGCACGTCCTCAAATTACATTAGATGACATGAAACGCTTTAGTAAAGTGTCGAGCTATATTGAAGAAAATAATTTGGACAAAGAGGTTTTAGAACAAACAGAAATACAGGTTAAATATTCTGGTTATATAGAAAAAGAAAAAAATAATGCTGATAAGCTTAATCGTTTAGAGAATGTTAAAATCCCAAAGGATTTTGATTATACAAAGTTAAAATCTCTTTCTTACGAGGCTTGTGAGAAAATGAGTAAGATTAGACCAGCTACAATTTCTCAGGCTTCTAGAATTAGTGGAGTTTCACCTAGTGATATTTCTGTTTTATTAGTGTATATGGGTAGATAATGAAAAGTGTAATATGTAAACAAGAAAGAGCACTGAAAGGAAAAATTCTTACCACAATTGTTCTTGTTATTTCTGTATTTGGATTGTTTTTAGATTCTGAACCATTATCAGGAAGAATACTTTTTTTTATATGCTCATTCTTGATTTTTGGTTTTTCTATATCTTACAAAATAAATAAAGATTTTAATAACCAAAAATTGTTTTCTGTTTTTGGTTGTGTTTTGTTTAAAACTAAGCTGGAATTGGAATTTCCTAGTTATATATCTGTTTTTTATGGTTCCGTAAGTTCGAGTAATGAATGGGGAGCTGTGAGTGGAATAGGAACAAAAGAAAGACATGATAAGTTGGCTGTACGGTTTTTTACAGATAATAGAAAAGTTACGTTGTATAGAACAAGTAACTATGAAAAAGCTTTGGGTATTGCAAATTCGTTAAGTGAAATGTTAGATGTAGAAGTTTATGACGCTACAAAACTATAGTTCCACGTGGAACATGTGATAGATTAGAGTTTAAAATGTTTAGTAAATAGATAGTGTAATTTCGAAAGAGCATTAGTAATTAGAAGAAAATAGTTTTCGATTTAAAAATGAATAAGGAAAAATTAGATTTTTATATAGAGTGTGAAGATTTTACAGTTTCTAGAGAAAAGTTTAAACTATATAAAGATAAGGATCTTGATATGTTAGTAACATTGCCTAAACCTGATGTTGAAAACTTAGGTAAATATTACGAAAGTGAGGATTACATTTCCCATACGGATTCTAAACGAAGCTTTTTTGAGAAACTTTATCACTTAGTTAAGAAATATTCACTTAATAAAAAGGTCAAATTAATTTCAAATTTAAATCAAGGTTCTGGTACTCTTTTGGATATAGGTGGAGGAACAGGAGATTTTTTAGTGCAAGCTAGGTTGAAAGGTTGGCAGGTAAAAGGTGTAGAGCCAAATGAACAAGCTCGAGAAATTGCGCAAAAAAAGAAGATTATTTTAGAACCAGATACTACTGATTTGCCTTCGCATAATTATGATGTTGTTACTATGTGGCATGTATTGGAACATGTTTCTGATTTAGAGATTCAGATAAAGGAGTTAAAAAGATTGGTAAAACCTGGTGGATATATAATAATAGCAGTTCCTAATTTTAGGTCATTTGACGCTGGTTATTATAAATCATTTTGGGCGGCTTATGATGTACCAAGGCATTTATGGCATTTTTCTAAAACGTCAATAGAAAAGCTTTTTACAAAAGAAAATATTTATTTAAAGAAAATCGTACCGTTGGTTTTCGATTCGTTTTATGTTGCATTGTTATCGGAGAAATATAAAAATGGTGCGATGAACTATTTTCGAGCATTTTGGATTGGTTTTCTTTCGAATGTTAAGGCAAAACGATCAAAAGAATATTCTTCTCATGTTTATATTCTTAAAAATGGATAATTTCTTTTTTAAGAGCTTTTAAGGGTGTTTTTTAGTGTTTTGAGGTAATTCCCTTCTGTTTTTTGTAAAAACTCCTTAAAATTGCAGAATTTCGATGAAAAATTATTGATTTTTGTAATAGTAAATTCTTTTGCTATTGTTTTTTCTTATACATGAGTAATTTGATGTACTTATGGGTATAACATCAATCTAACTTTGATATTTTTGCGCAGAACTAAATTTTAGAATAATGAGAAATTTTATATGGATTGCTGTTGCGATAATTGGATTGACTTCTTGCAATCAACAAATTGAGAAAACTGGTTTTGTAAATAATACAAAAGTGGTATCGGATTTTAATGAAATGAAGACCGCTAAAGAAAAGTGGACTAAGAAGAATAATGAAGTACGTGCAGAATTAGAAGAGAAAGCAAAACAATTTCAGATTGAGGTCCAGGGATACCAAAATATTATGAAATCAATGTCTCAAACGAATAGAGAAAAGAAAGAACAGGAGCTGATGGTGAAACAACAGGGCCTACAAAGAGAACAGCAAACAAGAATGCAAGAAATTCAGCAAGGTAGTCAAGCTGAAATAGATTCTATAATTTCAAAAGTAGAAGGTTTTATAAAAGAGTATGGTAAGAAAAATGGATATACTTATATCTATGGAGAAACAGAGGTGAAAAACTTGTTTTATGCTAAGGAAGAATTGGATCTTACAGATAAAATTATAGAAGAACTTAATGGAGAAAAGACATCTAATGAGTAATATTTAGATAGTTTAAAGTTTAGAGCCTCGGAACTAATTTCGGGGTTTTTTTATGTATATATTTAGGGAATTTTCCCTTTTTTTGCTTAAACTTTTGTTATTAAAAAATACATCCTTTTTAGACAATATTTAAGGAAAATTATTACAATTTTTTCTCCAAGCATGTTTGTGATATTTATGATAAGCTTTTCTGTAATAATTAACGTTAAATTTGGTTAATAATTTAAAAAAATTAGTACACTTAATCGGCAAAAACTGCCTTTTTTAGGTGTTTATGATGTGAGCATAACATCAAAAAATTATTTTTTTTTTCACTTTTTCATTCAAAAAATTTTTGATTTTTATCGATAAAAAATGTAAAATCCTGCTTTTTTATGTAACTTTTAAGGTGTATTTTTTTAATGTAAAATGTTGATTATCAATATTTTAATATAAATAATTAGCACTAATACTTTATGTTTTTAGAGATGTAATCATACTCCTCAAAACGAAGTAAGAATATTATTACAAAAAAAAACGAAAAATTGGTTTGATATAAATTTTTAATTCATAATTTTATGACTTTACAATATTTATATTAACAACATTATCAACAAGCGCCCCAAATCGCTTGATTAATGTTGCATATATTCACACAAATTTAACTGATGTGATAGCTATGAATAAAAGACTTAACCTCTTAATCGTCATGATCGTTTTGGCAATGGGAATCCATGTTGCCAAAGCGCAGCGTAATATCGGTCCGCCATCTCTTACTTCGGCTCCACAAGCCTGTGGTACGTTGACTAATGGTTTTGATTTTACTGCGGAGTTATCGCCTGGTAATGCATTACCAACAAATAATGAGTTTATTTTGGAACTTTCAGACGCTACAGGAAGTTTTGCAAATCAATCTGACATAACAGAATTAGGAAGAGTTACGGGTCCAAATAATGGAACCGCTGCGACTTCTAACATCAATTTCACGGATATATCGGTACCCACTAATGCTAACAGTGATGATTTTAGAATACGGGTCCGGGCTTCAGAGGTTGATATAATTAGTGAAATTTCTGATGCAACAGCATTTCATTTTTTTGATGATAATTTAGAAATAATTTTAAATGGAAGGGATGAGATAATTTTTTGTAATGTAGCCTCATTTGCTAAGGAGATAGCTGTTGAAGTTAGAGATGAAAATGACAACTCGGTAGATGTAAACACATTGAAATGGGAGTGGTTAAAGGATGGAGCAATAATTCCCGGAGAAAACAGCCCATCTTTAATAATCACAGAAGTAGGAAGATATATAGCAAGAGTTCCTCTAGGATTATGTAATAACTTTTTCAATCCTCTTAATAGATCGAATGCTGTGGATGCTTCGTTGATTAATCCTGATGATATTACTATAGTTACGGATGATGATTTTTCGTTTTGCCCTGATGAGTTCAAAGAATTAAGAGCAAGCTTAGTAGATTTTTCATATAACTATCAGTGGATAAAGGATGGTGAAGAACTGGATGGAGAAATTTCTCCAAATATAATTTTACCTGATAATGATTTTGGTGGAGAGTATACTTTACGAATAGAATTAAGTGAGGATTGTACGCTAATTACTGACCTAGTAACAGTTACTAATGAGGGTTCAAGCATAACAGTTCCACTACCAGAAGGTTTGATATTGTTACCTACGCAGATATTAACTTTAACGGTAGAAACTGATGCCCCAATCGGTAGTACGTTTAGATGGATAAGAGATACAAATGTTTTAATTCAAGGAATTACAACAGGTCCAACAATTATTTTTGATGTACCAGCAAATGGAGTTGGGGATTATAGAGTAGAGATTGATGCACTATTTCCGGATGATCCATGTATGACAATGTTGTTTTCAGAAACTATAATAAGATCAGCAGAAAGATTCGATATTGTGATAGCACCTGAGGAAGTGGTTGATTGTGAACAGGATCCAATTACAATAACATTGACAGAAATGGTCGGAATAACCTCGACAGGAGATCGGGTTCCATTGACAACGGAACAATTTGATTTTTTCGATTTCGAGTGGTTTAATGATGGAGTCTCAACTGGTGAGACTTCTTTGTCGTTAGATGTAAGTCGTTCGGATAGCGGAGGAAGTTTTGAATTAAGAGCTGTTTTTAGACCTGGAGGTCTACCAGATACTGTTTCAAATAATTTACCTATTGATTTTTTATCTAGTGATATAATATTAGATATTACTCCTCCGGTTTTAGAACCTGGAGAGTCTGTTGTATTGACAGCACCATTAAATGTGAATTTTACATATGAGTGGTATGTAATTGAAAATGGAGAAGAAGTTCTAATAGATGGCGAAACAACAAACACGTTAACGGTAACAGAAGATGGAAACTACTTTGCCAGAATAAGTACTTCTTTATGTACGGTTGATACACAAACTGCCGTGGTTGGAGGACCAGCAGCATTGTCAGAATTAATCCCTAATGTTATTACACCTGGAGGAAATGTTGCAAATGATTCATGGGTTTTACCAAATTCATTTAGCGAAAATGATGTAGAAGTTACTATCTATTCATCGAATGGAAAAATAGATTTCCAAAAAACTGGAGGTTATAATGCAGATTGGCCAAATGATTCTGCATCTCAAGCAAGTGAACTTATTTATTATTATATAATTTCTAGAAGTAGTACAGTCGTTAAAAAGGGGACAATTACAGTAATGAGATAATTTATGATTAAAAAAATACTTTATATATCCACATTAATTTTTTGCTCACATCTTGTGCATTCACAAGATGGATCATCTAATACATCAGGTATATTACCTTCAGATATTCCGTTACATAATTCTCTTAAGTATAATCGATTTATGTTTAATCCTACCTTTTCTTTGGTAAGAGAAAATAAAAATTCAATAAACATATATAATCGAAACCCTAGAGCAAGTTTTAGTGATAATTCTCAGACATATTTTCTTAATTATTCTGCTAGATTCGAGGAAAAAACAGGAATAGGTATTGGTTTGTTTCAGCAGAATGTAGGGATATTTAGGTTTTTTGGTGCTACATTAAATTATGCATATAATATAGAACTTAACAGAGATATGAATTTTACGTTTGGGGTAAATTTAAGTTATTCCCAAAGTGCTTTAAAAAGTAATCTTGATGAGGCACAAGTAAATGATGACATAATCAATAATTACGAAAATAGCTCTGTGTTTTTATTACGTCCTGGTGTAAACTTCAATTATGGTAATTTCGATGTTGGTGTTTCCGTTGGAAACTTAGTTACTTATAACCTAACTGCGAGCGAATTACTAACTGATAATTTCGAATATTCTGGTCATGTAATGTACACAACAGAATTAGATTGGAGAAGAATTGACAATGAATTACGTGGAATGGTTTATGCCTCTAAACCAGGTGAACAGGATTTAAGATATGGAGGTAATGTGTTATTCGAAATACCAAAATACGGATGGGCACAATTAGGTTATAATAGTTTTTATGGAGGTTCTATAGGAATTGGAGCAAATATTACAAAAGTGGTTTCTATAGGCTATACTGTTGAACCAGGTATCGGTGGAGATGCTACGGCTGCTGAGTTCGGAGCTACACACGAATTTGGACTGGCGTTTAATTTTGCTAAAGAAGAACGTAGAAGCAAAAGGCGAAATATTTCTTCAAAAAGCTCATTACAGAGGGACTCTGAAATTAGAAGACTTAAGAAAGAGATCTTAGATCAAAATAAAATAATAAGAGAACTACAGAGGACAGGAGGAGATTCTCTGAGTCAGGCACAAAGAACAATGAATAGATTAGAGAGATCTATTCAAGAAGCTAAAGAAGAAGAAGCTAGAAAAGCAAGAGAATTAGCTTTACAAAGAGAAGAAGAAGTAAAACTACTCAATAAGCAAGCAGAAGACTTAGCAGCTCAAAAGAAATTAGAGCGTGAGATGTCAGAGCAAAAGGCTGAGGAAGAAAGAATAGCTGCTCAGAAAAATCTTGAATTAGAAATTGAAGAGAGAAGAAAAGCAGAAGAAGCTGCAGGAATACAAGCAGAAGAGGCTAGAATAGCTGCAGAAGAAGCTGCTAGAGAAGCCGAAGCAGAACAACAAGAAGCTGCTGCTGAAGCCGAAGCTGAAGAGAGAAGAAAAGCAGAAGAATCAACTAGACTTGCCCAACAAGCTGCTGAGCTTGAGAGACAAGAAGTAGCTGCAGAAGAAGCTAGAAAGCAAGCAGAAGCTCAAGCAGCTAGAGAGGAAGAAGAAAGATTAGCTGCTCAGAAGAGATTGGAAGTTGAAATGGCTGAACAAAAAGCTGAAGAAGAAAGATTGGCTGCTCAGAAGAGATTGGAAGTTGAAATAGCTGAGCAAAAGGCTGAGGAAGAAAGATTAGCGGCTCAGAAGAAGTTAGAGCTGGAGATGGCAGAGCAGAGAAGAAGAGAAGAGTCTCAGAAAACACTAGAAAGAGAAGTTTCGGTACAAAAAGATCAGGAAGCAGAAGCTGCAAGATTAGCTGAAGAAGAGAGATTAAAACAAGAAGCAGAAGCTGCAAGATTAGCTGAAGAAGAGAGATTAAAACAAGAAGCAGAAGCTGCAAGGTTGGCTGAGGAAGAAAGGTTAAGACAAGAGGCAGAAGCTGCAAGATTGGCTGAGGAAGAAAGATTAATACAAGAGGCGGAAGCTACAAGATTGGCTGAGGAAGAAAGATTAAGACAAGAGGCGGAAGCTGCAAGATTGGCTGAGGAAGAAAGATTAAGACAAGAGGCGGAAGCTGCAAGATTGGCTGAGGAAGAAAGACAAAGACAAGAGGCAGAAGCTGCAAGATTGGCTGAAGAAGAGAGACAAAGACAAGAGGCGGAAGCTGCAAGATTAGCTGAAGAAGAGAGACAAAGACAAGAAGCTGAAGCTGCAAGATTGGCAGAAGAAGAAAGACAGAGACAGGAAGCAGAGGCTGAAAATGATGGTGGTGAAGATTTAGAAGAAATACAAAAGGAGTTAGATAATAGTAGTAGAATTACTGATAAATTAATTGCATCGAGAGATTCTCTATTAACATCATCAAAAAACTTGGATAAGAGAGAGTTTAATAAACTTTTGGAGTCTTTAGTAAGCATGAGTGATGAAGCTGAAGAGGTTAAGAAAAACAATGACCCTACAAGCTCTAAAAGACTTACTTCTAAAAATAGATTTATAAAGTTCGCCGAAGCAACAAGACCCGAAGCTAAGTATGCTACTAAATATATACCAGGATATCCAGAAGGATTTTATTTGATTGGTAATGTGTTTAGAGGAGGAACTTACGCAGAAAGTTTTACTAATAAGTTAAAAGATTTAGGATTTAATGATTCTCAGGTAATCTTAAATCCGGAAAACCAATATCAATATGTTGCAATTAAGTATTATGCTAATAAAGAGGAAGCGGCAGAGAATTATTTAAACAACATAGGAAATAAATACTTTGGTGATATGTGGATATTAAATATTGCTAAGAGTAGGGTAGAATCTTTAAAAAGGCTAGTACAAGAATCAAGATTGATTAAGGATACAGTAAAAGATGACACGGTTTTAACGGAAAGTTTATCCTATATCGGAGGACATAATATAGAGAATGGTTATTATTTAATAACCAATATTTTCAAAAGAGAAAATTATTTTGAAAGAGGAATGGAAAGACTGAAATCTCAAGGTTTGGAGCCTAAGTTTTTTAGAAATCCAAAAGATAATTACATATATGTTTATTTAAACAAATTTGACACATTAGATAATGCAAAACAAAGTTTATTTTCTAACGTAAATAATACATATAACGGCGATCTATATATATTAAAAATAGAATAGTGAGCACCCCAAAAAAAATATTAGAATGAATAACTCAACTCAAATAAAAAGCAGCTTATGAAAACACTATTCCCCAAAAAAGCTGTACTGTTAATATTATTTATTATCAGTACCATAAGTAATATAAGTGCGCAAGAATCGGTCCCTCTTACTCCAAGACCAGGAGCTCAATTCAATAATATTAGAGGAAACATGGTAATGACCGGTAATGATATTGTCGGTGTAATAGAAGATGATAATGGGACCACCTTTACCAATCCAAATAGGAATTATAATGGTAATGATAATAATGGTAACTATGTTACGGCTTTTATAGATGTTGATAATGATGACTCTACTTTTAGCTCTAGTGAAGCGGGTTTAACTGTACCTAGAGAAGATTGTAGCCGTTTAGTATATGCCGGATTATATTGGTCGGCTAATTATTATATGGCAAGAGGTAATAGTCCAAATAATTTTAGTAATAATGAAATATCTAGTAACTCGGATACCAATACAGCTTTAATAATTAATAACGGTCCTCTCGCTCAACAGTATACTGCCAGAAACTCGGAGTTTAGTAATGACAATTCTGATATACAAAGAAATCCTGTAACTTCATATTTAGTAGTAGCTCAACCTGTCAATGGTTGTGGGATTACTAATGGAGCTCAGCTATCGGGGAATATAGCTGTGATTAGAGATGGTGGAAGCTGCTCACTAAGAGAAAAAGTAGTTAATGCACAAAATGCAGGTGCGGTTGGAGTTGTAATAGTAAATGATGGAGGGCTTTTGCCTAGACTTACAGGGAATGGTCCGGCAATAAACATTCCTTCTGTATCAGTAGGGAATGATGATATAAATAATGCCAATTTTGCCGGTGGAGATTTAATACCTTTACTACAGGCACAGAGTAATGTAGTTCTGGCTACACTATCAACGGATCAAGGAAATGATATTTTAAACAACTTACCCCTTACAGATCCAAGAAAACAGGGTCCTGCAGATTTTAGAGATATAAAATTTAAGGTACCAGGAGGAACATATGTAGATGTAACGGCAAGCAGTGTTGTTTTTGATGGATATAGAAATACACCTACGAATCCTTTAGGAGATAATGCAAATGACGAACTTCCTTATGTTTGTTATGCGGATGTAACAAGTTTATTAGATCCTGACAATAATTTTGGTACTTATACGGTAGCTAACATGAATGCTACACAAGGTTTTACCAGTGGTGGTGATGGTGCCTGTGGAGGTTGGTTTATAGTTGCTATTTATGAAGATCAACAAGAATCGGCTAAGTTTATTAGTACGAGTGATGGGTTTGTTCAGATTTTTAGTGGTCAAACTCCATTACAGTTTACCTATAGTGGGTTTACGACACCTACAGGAGCTAGTGAACCTGTTAATGTAAGATTTGGTACTTCTTCATTAGAAGGTGATACTAGTTTGGGTGGAGATGAATTAAGAATAGTGAATACATCTGGAGGACTTACTGCCTTAGGACAAGGAAATGCAAGTGCCAATCCAACGACTAATTTTTTTAATGGATCTATATCTTTTGATGGTAATTATATTACAGACCGAACTCCTAATTCGGAGAATACGCAAGGGTTTGATATGGATTATTTTGAACTTCCAAATGTCACAAAAGATCTTGTAGGTAATGGACAAACATCTGCGACGTTTGAGTTGTTCACAGATCGAGATCGATATAGTGTTTTTTTTAATGCTTTTTCTGTTACTATTATAGAGCCTGAACTAAGAATTATTAAAAAGGTTTTTGATTTAGATGGTACTACGGAAATAACCGGAAATAATGTCGAACTGGGAGATGAAGTTTTTTACGATTTAGAAATAGAAAATATTGGTAATGAAGATTTTGTTGATGGAACAGTTATTATCACAGATATATTACCCCCTAATACAAATCTATTAGGAGTAGTTGATGCCACGTTACCACCTGGAGTAACTTATACAGAAACGTCACCAGGTGTACTAGAGTTCAATATACCTGCAAGTATTGTAGAAACTAGAAATGACGAACCAGTTGGAGTTGGAGATGGGCCAATATTTATACGATTTAGAGCACAATTAGTAAGTAGTTGTGAAGAATTAAGAGATGCTTGTTCCGATGTTATTACAAATTCTGCCACGGCTACCTATACTGGATTACAGTCTGGTACTCTTGGAAGTACTACTAGTAGCTCTCAATTAGGAGTTTGTGGAGATCAATTAAACGAAGCTTCTAATATACTTGTTAATGTTCCTGCATGTCAATTAGACGTAACTTTTTGTGATGATGAGTTACTTTTAGTTGCAGGTACAGGTTATAATCAATATACTTGGTCGGGGCCTGGTATTGCTACACCTGTAGTTACTACGGTTAACTTTTTTAATGTACCAAACCCTCAAACAGGTGTTTATACAGTTATTAAAGAAGATACAGATGGTGTTGACCCTAGTTGTATGTCTCTTACAGAAGAATTTACAGTAACTGCTTTTAGAGATATTACGAATCCTGTTCTGGATTATGTAAATGGCACGACCATAGTTACTGAAGATTGTAGTGGTGTTCCTATACCGCAAATTTTATTATGTGGTGATCAGACACAATTACTCGAAACTAATTTTGATCCTTCTAGCTTAGATGATATTTCTTGGCAACGACTAACCCCTTCGGGATCATGTGTTTTAGATCCTAACGATCCTTGTTCCCTGTTAGATGGTAATTGTACTGATGCCAATTGGGTTGAGGTTGCAGGAGGAGATACAGAGGATTATACTGTTTCTGAAGCAGGTGATTATAGAATTCTTGCAGAGTTTGATGGTGGATGTATTATACCATTTTATTTTAGTGTATTTAAGAACGATTACCAACCAGACTTAACCATGAACCCAATAGAATGTGGTAGTGATGGTAGTGTTAGTGTAATAAATGTACCTACTAATTTTGCGTTTAGTTTAACATCTGGAGGTCCTTATACAAATACCACTGGTGTTTTTCCTATATCTACTGCCGGTGATGTTACTGTGTATGCGATTGATACTACTTTTCCAGGATGTGAGTATTCTGAAACAATAAATGTTCCTTCGATTGACCCAACATTTAGTGTTACAGGAGTTGACCCATCTTGTGTTAATGATGATAATGGAACAGGTTTTGGAAGAATTAATATAACTGTTACAGGTGGAATACCTGAATATCAATATACGATTTCAAGTGCTGCATTAGGAGCCGCAGATCCTATAATTGTACCTAATAGTAGTGCAAACAACGGTAATTATACACAAAATAATTTACCAGCAGGTACGTATACTGTAGAGGTAATTTCAAATAGGCCAACACCAGAGTGTGTTTTTGATGCAACTGTTACGATTAATCCTGCTCCAGCTTTTGACGCGGAAGTGGTATTATTAGCACCTGAAACTTGTGATAGTGGAGCTTTAGTTCAAGTAAATGTTTTAAATGGTTCAGGTGATTATTTATATGATAACGGTGATGGTAATTTTGTAGCGTGTAATATTTTCGAGATTCCTAGTCCTGCAAATCCAGCTACTACATATACATTTAGAATAAGTGATAATAGTATTCCTAGTGGTTCACCAGCTTGTGTTATTTCTGCAAGTATTGATAATATATCACCATATGAGCCAATTGTAATTGACAATGTTACTGTTACACAACCTCCTTGTCCTGGAGATACAGGACAAATACAGGTAGATGTTTCACCAACGGTAGCAGGAAGATTATATACATATCAACTTTGGGATTGTGCTGCGGATCCAAATTGTGGTAACGGTATTAGTGATCCTGCTGATCCGAGTGATGAAGATCCAAGTTTATGGACTTTGGTTAATGATATTAGTTCTACAGGAAGTCAAACGATTACATTTACGGGAGTTCCTGATGGTAATTCATATGTAGTTCAAGTAACCCATGCTAATACTACACCTGCAATTACAAATCCTGACTGTTCTTTTCCAGTACCAGAGGCAATAATATGTCCAGTTACACAATATGGATTTTCTATTAGTTCCCCAACAGGAATCACAGCGGATGTAACTCTTGAAAGACCATTAAGTTGTATCGTTGGTAGCGAAGATGCTATTATTCAAGTAGATAATATAGCAGGAGGTTCTGGTTCTTATGAGTGGAGTTTAGATAATGTTACTTTTACAAATGTAACAACTACTCCATTTGATATTTTGGTAAGTATAGATGGGGCTTATACAATATACATTAGAAACCAAGGAAGTGCAGATTGTGCTGCTCCTTTTGTTATAGACGTACCTGCACTTGTTTCTATTGACTCTATTACTTTTACACCAGGAAATAGTGATTGTACTTCTCAAAGTTCAGAAGTTAGTTTCGAGGCACAACCTCCATTATCAGCTGCTGATATAGCTGCTGGAGTGGTCTATGAATATGATGTGTCTCCTGATCCCGCTACTGGCACAGGTGCTACGGGAAACACAGGTTTTTTAACTACGAATACCTATACAATAGCTCAAGGTATTACGTATACCATTACCGCCAGAAGAAGTGATGATCAATGTACTTTTAATGATGATTATAGAGTAGATGTAATTGATCCTATAGATATAACAAGTGCTGTAGAAACTACTCCTGTTGTTTGTGTTGGAGAAAATAATGGAGCCTTATCTTTTACAGTAACAAATAGCACTTCTTTTGATTACACCGTTACATTGGGTGGAACTACAGTTGATTCTGGTAATGGTATCACTACAAGTCCGGTAAATGTTATCGGCTTAGTTGCGGGAACATATACAATAACGGTTACAGATACGAATCCTGGAGGTTCAGGCTCACCATTAAACTGTTCTGATACAGCAATGGTAGATGTAACAGAACCAGCAACACCACTTACTTTTACAACAGTAGCTACAGAGACAAATTGTGGTGCCAATACAGGTACTATTACTGTAACTGCAAGTGGTGGTAGAGGAAACTATCAATACAGATTATTGGATAGTGGAGGCGGAGTAATCGTAGATTATCCTAACACTAATAATATATTTACAGGGCTTGCAGTAGACACATACACTATTTTTGTTAGAGATGGTAATTCTGCAGCCGCTTGTGAGATTAATAATACTGAATCAATTACGCAGTCTGCTTCGCCAACAATAGTACTGGCGACAGGAGGAGATAATTGCTACGATGGAACAGATCAAGCAACGCAATGGGTAACAATTACTCCTGGAATACCTACTCCTTTAGGTCCTTTTGAGTATAGCCTTAATGGAGGAACTGGAGTTGCAATAACGTTTTTACCAGTTGCGACACCTGCTCCGGTAAATACTTTTGAAATTCCTAATCTTACACCAGGAAATTACACGGTAATTGTTACAAATACAGCAACAAATTGTTCGACTGCAGCATTGGCATTTACAATAAATCCGGAGTTGACGATCACCGCTGATTTGGCAAATGATATTAATTGTAATGAAGATGCGAACATAACATTTACTCCTGCAGGAGGAAGTACAGTGTATACTCAGTTTGATTTATATGCTCAAGGTTCACCACCAACATTGGTGCAAGCAAATATTACATCTCCTCATACAATTTCGACACCAGGAACATATGTTGTTCAGGTTACGGATGATCAAGGATGTACAGCTTTTTCTAATCCAGAAACTGTTACAGCATACGAAACTATTGCTACAAGTGCTCCTGTAGTTACAAATCCAGATTGTCCTACAGATAACGGAAGTATAGAAATTACGGTTACCGCGGGAGAAGGACCATTTACTTATGTACTGGATGGAGATGCAACCACTACGCAAGGACCAACTGGAACCGGACCAATAACGTTTAACAATGTTCCAGTAGGACCACATACAATAACTATAACTGATGGATCAGGAGCAAGTCCTGCTTGTACATTGGATGTCAACGCTACAATTGTTGCTCCAGTTGCAATAACAGCAGATATAGCTATTACCCAAGAGTATAGATGTGATGCTACAGGATCAAGTACAACTCCTCAATTAGGAACGATTACGGTATCTAATCCTGCAAACGGTACACCGCCATATGCATATAGTATAGATGGTGTAGACTTTAGTAATACAACAGGAATATTTACAGGATTAACAGATGGTACTTATACATTGTTTATTAGAGACGGAAATACAGTTTCTTGTCCAATAAACTTAGGTCAGTTAACAATTGATCCATTAGTGCAAGTTACTGATCTTTCTTTTGCTGCGACACAAGTTCAATGTCCTGCGTTAGAAGCAGATGTTACATTGACTCCAACTTTAGATGGAACGAGCACTGTAATGTATGAAATTACAGCTCCAATAGCAGTAGGTCCTCAGGTATCTAATGTGTTTACAGGGTTAACCTCTGGAACAACATATACTTTTTTAGCTAGAACAGATACGGATGGATGTGTATATACTGAAACTTTTACGGTTCCTACTATTGATTTAATAGCAGTGAATGCTACCTTAGTTAATGAGCCATTGTGTAATGGACAAAGTACAGGAGAATTATCATTTACAGTTTCAGGAATTGATTTAACAACAGAGACTTATGAATACGAGGTTTCTATAGGAGGAACTATTGTTGCGCAAGCAACAGGTCAAAACACAGCAACTATTCCAACAGGAGATATATTGGCAGCTGGAACATATGATATTTTAGTTACAGATGAAAGAACTAATTGTACAGCAACAGATCAAGTAATTATTGGAGAACCTGATGTTATTACGTTTACTATAGATCCTATTGATCAAGATTGTGTTGCTAATACAAGTACTGTTACCATTAGTAATGTGATGGGTGGAAGTGGTGTTGGTTACACTTGGATATTAAATGATTCAGGAGGAACAGCTGTTGGTCCAAGTAGACCAGTTACTGATCCTTATTTAAATGTTCCTAATGGAACAGGGTATCAAATTATAGTAACGGATAGTAATTCTTGTGTATCTGCTACACAAACTTTAGATATTAATCAATTACCACAGATAGCAGCTACAGTAGATACGGGTTCTGATTTCTGTTTGGATGATGGGACAGTAAGTTTTACGATAAACATTGACGGAACAAACTCTGGAACCCCAGATTATATATATAATGTTGCATTAGGTGGAACGATAGTGATACCAGACACTAATGTGGGTGCCGTTACTACTTTTACTACAACGCCTGCATTAACACAAGCAGGTACGTATACAATTACAATAACAGACAGTAATGGTTGTCCAGTAACACTTACTGAAACTATTGCAGAGGCGGTTTCACTTGATGTTACCCAGGTGGCGGATATTACTTGTAATGCTGCAGGTACTCCTGTTGATGCTTCTTTTTCTTTTGTTGTGAATGGAGGATACACGCCTTATGACATTGCGGTTTCATTTAATGGAGGTGCTTTTGTAGATCATATTACTAATGGTACTACACCATTTGTTGATTATGTAGCTACTTCAGGAGCTGGAACTTATATTTTTAGAGTTACTGATGATAGAGGATGTACATTTACTACTTCTCCTTTTACAGTTACAGATCCGGTTGCTCCGACAATCACAGCACCAACTGTAAATGTAGATTGTTTTGGTGACACAGGTACTGCTGTAGTAACTGTGACAGGAACAGAAACCCCTTATGAAATTGATTTCGGAAATACAGGAACATTTGTGGCAATTACAGGTACTCAAATAACTTTCCCTAATTTAGTAGAGAATACTTATAACTTTACTGTAAGAAGTAGTAGAGGATGTTTATATCCAGGAACTGTAGAAATTGCTGCACCGGACGAAATTTTGGAGGTAAGTAGAACAGAAACACCTGTTACTTGTGGTGGATCTGTTATTGTTACAGAGTTAGGAGCGATAGATTTAGAAATAGGTGGTGGTTCAGGAACATATACTTATACATTGGTAGATGCAAGTGATGTTTCAATAAGACCTATTGTTCCTTCTACTAATACTACTTCAACGAATCCTGTTGTACTAAGTGCTTCAACAACAGTTCGATTCGAAGGATTAAATTTTGGTCAGTATTTCATCTTTGTAGAAGATGATAATGGTTGCGTTTCTAACCCGGATCCTATAGGGCCGTTTAATATATTTTCACCACCAAGTGATTTAGTTCAGAATGTTGTTGCAACTGGTAATTGTCTTGCCGGTGTAATTTTTGATATAGATGTTGTTGGAGGTGTTGGTCAGGATAACACTACAAATCCACCTTTAGGATTTGATATTCGTATTGTTGGAGAAACTGGACCTTTAGGTACGTTTGTTCCTTTAAATGATGAACCATTGAACGCTACGGTTACAACTCCTACTAACCCAATAAGAATTCATCGATATGGAGGAATGACTGCTGGTGCTTTTGATGTTCTTCAATTTAATAGAACTTATATCTTAGAAGTAAGAGATAACGCTACGGGTTGTTTGTATCAGGAGTTGGTGCCACCTGTAACGCCTCCGTCTGATCCAGATATTATTAATTTTGTGTCGACGGATGTTACATGTAATGAGGTGCCAGCACTGGATGATGGGGAAATAAGTTTTGATATTTCTGGATATGATGCTACTGTTACATCTGTTTCATGGGAAGTATTTGATCAGTTTACAAATGTTTCTTTAGGAGCAGCTTTTTCTGGTACTTCGGCGGTAGTATCTCCTGCGACAGTTCCAGTTACAATTTCTAATTTCCCACCAGGGAGATATTATGTGATTGTTAGAGAAGATGATGGAACTTTATGTTCGAACAGAGTAGATTTTGAAATAGATATCCCAGATCCATTAATTTCTGTAGCTACTAATCTTACTCCAGCTAATAGTTGTGGTACTAATGCACAGGTAATAATGGATACTGATGGTGGTACACCTTTTGGAATACCACCAACTACGGATGGATATACATATGCTGTAGTGGCCGATGGTGCTGGTGATCCAGGTACGTATCCATTAAATGATAACACAATTGATCTAGGTAATACTGCGGGAGATTTTGATATTTGGGTAGCAGATCTTAATGGATGTAGTTTTGGCCCTGTAGATGTTACCGTAGTGGTAAATCCACTACCAACTGTTACAGCGAGTTTTATTGATGATTGTGCATATGATAATAGTAATGTAATTGATGTAGATGGTACAGGTCTTGGAACATTATTGTATCAAATTGATGGAGGAACTGCGGTTACAGGTAGTATAGATAATAATAATCACCAATTTATTGTATCTACTCCTGGATCGTATATAATAACAATTACAGATGAAACAGGTTGTTCTGTAGATACGCTTCCGGTTGTGGTTTATGACGAACTAGTTATTAGTGCAGCATTTACAACTGCTCCAGATTGTGAAAACCCTACAGGTGTTATTACTACAACAATTACATCAGGTGTTGTACAAGGGACATTAACATATGTACTACAAGACGGAACTGGAACACCAACAGGAAATGTAACGGGTGATATTAATGGAATTTATACTGGTGTTGCTCCAGGTGATTATATCGTAGTTGCTACGGATGATGGACGTGGAACTATTGCACCATTTTGTTCGTTCTCTGCTCCGGTAAGTATAGATGCTCCGACGCCTCCAGTACTTGTACCTGAAACTACTTTTGTTACTTGTATAGGTGATACGGATGGTGTTATAACGGCAGCATTAACAGCTGCATCGACGGATACTGACCCAGCGGTTATTTATGAATATAGAATTTCTGCACCGATAGCAGATGTAACTCCATTCCAAACAAGTCCTGTATTCTCAGGTTTAGGTATTGGAACATATACTATTGAAGTAAGGGTTACTAAGCCAAACGGAGCTTTAAATGTGATTTGTTTGGATACTGAAGATTATATTATAGACCAACCTTCACTTCCTGTAGCAACTGTAGCATTGGAGACACCTTATGGATGTACTGGTGCTGCGATAAATCTTCCTGTAATTACTGTAGATAACTTTGCTGGAGGTAATTCACCATACACTATATCTTATACAGATCCATCAGGAAATACAGTTGGACCAGTAGATCCAGCTACATTGGATACGGATACGGGAATAGCAGGTATTCAGATTATAGCAAATGAAGCAGGTAATTATACATTCACAATCTTTGACACTAATGATTGTCCAAATGTATTGGTGCCGTTTAATATACCTCCATTCCCGATAATGACGGACGCGGTAGTTAATCAGGTAACACCAATAGATTGTGCTACAAATACTGAAGAAGTTACAGTTACTGTAACTGGAGGAACAGGACCTTATGATTTTGTTGAAATTAATGGAGCAGTTCCTTCTCAATTAGGAGTTGCGTCAGGAGGTGCTACTACTACTAGTGCATCATTCTTCCTTCCTGGAGTTGGTAATTATATCTTTAGAGTCACGGATACAGGAACTGGTTGTTCAATTGATACAGCTCCTTATGAAATATTGCCATATGATACTATTGAAGCAAATATTGCAGTAGTTACTCCAGATATTCTATGTTTTGGAGATGCTACCGGAAATATTGAACTTACTGTTACAGGGCATACAGGTCCTTATAATTATACAGTAACAAATACGACTACAGGAACCGTTACAGGCCCTATAGGTGCAGATACCACTGTACAGAACCCTATTACCATAACTGGTTTAGAAGCAGGAAGTATTCAGGTTTCAATTATAGATCCTGTTTCTACTTGTAATGATACGTCTAATGTTGTCAATATTGCTCAACCTACAGAATTACTATTAGCCTTAGATTCTAATACTAATGCAAATTGTAATGAAGATGGAAGAGTTGTAGTAATAGCTTCTGGAGGAACATCTCCTTATACTTTTACTGCAACAGATGTGCCAAGTGGAGGAACATTTACAACTACAAACACAACAGGAATATTTGATTTACCTGTTACGGGCACTAGTACCGATTATACAATTAGTGTTGTGGATGATAATTCCTGTACTTCTAATCCTGCTTCTATAGTGGTTACGGTAAATAGAACTGATAATCCTGTACTTAATCCACTTACGGTGGATGATGTATGTACTCATGATGGAAGTTATGTAATATCTGCATCAGGAACTAGTAATGTTCCGGTACCGCCAGGTTCAGGAATATTAAGATTCCAATTAGATACAGGTGTTATAGAAGATGCTAATAACGGAAGTACTGCGCATACATTCACTGTAGCTACTCCTGGAACTTATACGGTTACTGCATATGATGAAAATGGATGTCCTTCTAATGTGGAATCAATAACGATATTACCAGAATTAACTGCTACTGCAGATTTCACGACGGACCCTACTTGTAGAGATGTTGATGGAACAATAACAGTAACAGTTAATGGTGGATCAGATTTTGCTGTCAATCCAGGTAATTTCACTTTTACCCTAAGAGATGAAGCTACAAATGCAATTGTTGCTGGACCTCAGGTAGGAAATAATATTTTTACTCCAATCGCTGCGGGTGATTATATAGTGGAAATTACAGATGTTAATATCGCTGCGATTACTACGCCGTGTACAATTACAATAGATGTTCCAGAATTAACGGTGCCGTTGGATCCTATTCCATCTGCAACGTCAACTGCTGTATCATGTATAGGAGCGACTGATGGAACAGTTACCGTGACATTACAAACAGGTACTGATTTAGATGGTCCTTACACATATCAAATATATGTTGATGATGGAACAGGAAACCCTGATTTAGCGCAACAGGTTGGAGTTGATCAAATAGATAATCCAGTATTTACTGATTTACCATTTGGAGATTACGTAGTTGTGGTAACCTCAGATAGAAGTTGTTCTGGTCAGGTTGCTATTACGGTTGCGAATGCTACGCAAGTTGCTGTAGCAATTTCTCAAAGTGCATATAGCTGTGCTCCAGATAATAGTTCAGTATTCCCTATAATTACTGTAACAATAACAGCTGGAACTGCACCATATAGTATTTCTTATGAAACACCTTCTGGAGTAGTTGTAACTGAATTAGATATCGCTGACGCTAATTTAGGTACTCCTGAAATAGATTATGAAATTACTGCTGATGAAGAAGGAGATTATTTAATTTCAGTTACGGATAGTAATAGCTGTGCTACAAATCCTGTAACTGAAACGGAAACAGTAGCACCATTCCCAATAATGACAAATCCTGCTGTTGCTATCGTAACAGATATCACTTGTGCTGTTGATGAAGAAGTTACTATATCTGTACAGGGAGGTTCAGGGGATTTCTTGTTTGAATTAATTGACAATACTGGTACAGTGATTAATCCACCTGCACCTGTAGATACACCTGCTGGTGTGTCAACAGCTAATTTTGTGTTACCAAGACCTTTAGGTATTTATACATTTAGAATTACAGATCAGATTACGATGTGTACGATTACTGTTACTCATGAAATTGATCAATTCGATTTTGTAGAATTGGTAGCTGCTGAGGAAACACCTGAAACTTGTTTAGGAGATGCAGATGGTACGATCAATATATCGATAACTGGATATACAGGACCATATAATTTTACAATTCTTGATGAAAATGGGAATCCAACAGCGTTCTCCGGAACAGGAGATACAACAACGGATCCAAATCCATATATTTTACCGGTTAATTTACCACAAGGTGTATATATTGTAGAAATTGTGGAAACCGCGGATCCATTGTGTACAGAACGATCGAATGTTGTTGCAATTACAGGACCTGGTGCACCAATTGTAACAGCGATATCAGCTATCAACACAGTAGAGTCTTGTGTTCCTGGTAGTGATGGATCTTTCCAAGCGTCTGTTACTGGAGCACAAGGAACAGTTACATATACGTTAACTCCTGGCGCTATTTCTAATACAACAGGGTTATTCGAAAATCTAACTGCTGGATTGTATACGGTTACTGCTGAAGATAGTCAAGGATGTACCGATGATGAGCAGTTTACCATACAGTCACCTAATGCTATAATTGTTGATCCAATAGCGGATAGCAGTGTTACCTGCTTTGAGGATGTTGATGGTAGTATTACTGTTGTTGCTAGTGGAGGTCAAGGACCAGGAACTTATTTGTATACTTTAACATTCCCTGATGGAGTTACTACTAGTGGACCACAGCCTACTAATGTATTCAATAATCTAGGTGCAGGAACTTATACGATTACAGTTTCTGATAATTTAAATTGTACAGCGACAACTACTGCTATTATAAATGAGCCAAATGAAGTTACTGTTAGTATAGATAGTGTTACAGAAGTTACGTGTGATATTAATACAATTGATGTAACAATCAGTGGAACAAGTGATGTAGCAATCATTGAATATTATTACGTTGATCAAGATGGTAATGAAGTAGCAAATGGAGGATCTGGAATTTTTACAGGCCTTGGAGCAGGAGAGTATCAATTCTTTGTAGAGGATGTAAATGGTTGTAGATCTCAATTATCTTCGCCAGTTCCTGTAATACCAATTAATCAGATAATGATTGCTTTAGATACAACTGCTGCAAATATTAACTGTTTTAATGAAGCTACAGCTGTTATTAATGCTACTGTTACCGGAGGTATTGGAGACTATATTTTTGAGTTAACGAATAATACTACTACTCAAACTTGGGGTCCTCAAAATAATAGTGAATTTATTGACTTACCACCAGGAAACTATACATATTTAGTAAGAAGTGATAGAAATTGTGTTGCTCAAGTAGATTTCGATATTATAAATCCTGCGGAGTTTGAAAATATTCCACCTCAAATTACAGATGTGGTTTGTTTCGGAGAGGATAATGGATCTATTATTGTATTTGCGGCTGGAGGTACACCAGATTATTCTTTTGCAATAAGTACAAATCCAGGTCAATTCTTTAACGATGAATCGGACAATGTTCCTAACCAACATACGTTTACCAATTTAGTTCCTGGAACGTATCAGGTATTTGCACAGGATGCTAATGGTTGTGGACAAGTATATGATGTAACTATCGGTGAGCCTGATCAGTTAATGGCTAATATTGTGGGAGCAATAACGCCAGAAACTTGTTTTGGTGATAGTGATGGAGCGGTTACTATCGATATTACCGGAGGTACACCACCGTATTCAACAAATATCACAAATAATGATGGAGATTTTATGGACGGAGTGTTGACTTATATGGACCTTCCAGGCGGAACTACTACGATCTTTATTAGAGATGCTAATGATTGTAGAATAAACTTACCAGTGGATATTCCAGAAGGAGCTATTCTTAATGGAGTAATGAGTCCTAGAGTTGATTGTCCAATAATAAATACAGATGGTTCGATAAATCAACCACCTATATATTACATAGACTTTATTTTAGGCGATGACTCTGTAGACACTGATATTCTTTACAACCTAGTATCACTAGATGGAGGTGTGAGTCCAGGAGATAGTTTATCTCCAACATTCATTGTACAACCAGGAGAATATCAAGGAACTATGACTTATACTCCTACAGGATGTGTGTTTGATTTAGGATCAATAACAATAGAAGAATATATTCCTTTAGCAACACCAATTGCTCAGATGACAAATAATCCTCAGGATCCTAATGAGTATGAAATTATTGTAACAGGAGGTAGTGGAGATTACACTTATTTTGTAGCAATCATACCTAATGGGCAAACGGTGAATGATTTAACCGATGCGGATTATAGAGAATTAGATGATAATATTTTCTCTATTGATGAAACTGCGGAGTATGCATTAAGAGTTGTAGATAATATGGGTTGTGAGGTAGTTGGAGTTCAAGAATTGATTTTTATTAACATTATCATTCCGAATTACTTTACACCTGATGGTGATGGTACAAATGATACCTGGTATCCTAGACAAGATCCGTTTAGAGATCCATTCTTCTTTGATGATATGGAAGTTAAGGTATTCGATAGATATGGTAGATTATTAGCTGAGTTTGTTGGAGACCAAGGAACCAATAACGGTTGGGATGGAATTTACCAAGGAAGTGAGTTGCCATCAGGAGATTATTGGTTTACCATTATTCTTAATGACATTGATAACAGAGAGTTTACAGGTCACTTTACTTTATATAGATAATAAGTATGAGAACGTACACAAGACATATAATAATAGCTATAGTTTTAATAACAGCTATAGTTGGTAATAGAAGTTATGGTCAAGAGTTTTTTGCACCAGTTCAAAACCAATATATTGCAGATAATCCATATTTAATATCTAGTGCTTATGCAGGTATTGGAGATTGTTGGCAGGTTCGAGCTTCGGGATTTGAACAGTGGGTTGATATTGCTGATGCCCCAGGAACACAGTCAGTGTCTATAGATGGTCGTATTTCTGATCGTTCGGGTGTAGGAGCTATTTTATTTAATGATAAAAATGGAGCAACTTCTCAAAAAGGTGTACAATTATCTTTTGCACACCACTTGACACTAAATGAGTATACCAATCAATACCTATCCTTTGGTATTAGTTATAAGTTTACTCAGTTTGGAATAGACACATCTCAGTTCAATGATGGAGACCCTAATATGCCGCCTAGTGAAAGTTTAGAGAATGTTACAGTAAATAACTCCAACTTTGATATTGGAGTATTGTATCGATTAGGAAGATTCTTCTTAAGTGCTAATGCGGTGAATTTACTACAGAAGCAAATAGATGATTTTAATCCTACGGAACCTTCTTCTATACAGAACTACTATGTGTATTCTGGATATACTTTTTATGATCGCTTTAGCGATATAGAAGTAGAGCCTTCAGTGTTATATCAGAACTTTGCTGGTGATGGTAGAAGTACAGCGGATCTTAATTTAAAAGTACGTAAGTTACATAGAGGAGATTATTATTGGGCTGGAATAAGTTTAAGGTCATTAGTAGATCAGGATTTTAAACCGTTATCTGTTTCTCCGATGATTGGTATTAAAAAATCTAATTTCTATGTTGCCTATGGATATCAGGTAAATGTGAATGAAGTATTTGATGCAAGTAACGCAGCAGGATCGCATATGATTACTTTGGGGATTGACTTTGGATGTAGACAAAGTAAATGTGGATGTACTTATTAAAATAAATCGTAAATAACTACTCTTTTTACTACGATAAAATATAAATATTGGAAACACTTATCTATTAGATAGGTGTTTTTTTTGCCTTTAAAATGTAATTGTTACCATGTTTAAGAACATAAAATAACTGACTGAACCACTATTAAGATTAGTTATAGACATAAAAAAAGAGAATATTAATCTGTATAGGTCAAATAAAAAATAAAGTTATGGTAACATTTTCCTTTGTTATGATACTTACATTAAAAACCAGATTTATCAATTTTAGAAAAAATGAATAAAAAATTACGTCTCGAATTAATAGCGATATGCTTGTTACTTGTTAGCACCACAGTTTTTAGTCAAGAAACTGTTCCTTTTCAGATTAGAAAATCTATCTCAGGTGTTAAAGGAGATTTGATCATGACCGGTAACGATATTGTTGGTATGATTGAGGACAAGGATGGAAATAGATTTACAGATCCTAATGGAAATTATAACGGTATTGATAATAATGGTAATACTGTTACTGCTTATATAGATGTAGATGATGATCCAACTACTTTTAGTTCAAGTGAAGCTAGGTTAACAGCTCCGAGAGAAGAGTGCAGTAAATTGGTATATGCGGGATTATATTGGTCAGCAAATTATTATATGACAAGAGCGAGTAGTCCTAATAATTTTTTGGATGCTGAAATTGCAAGTAATTCCGATACGAATACAGCATTAATTATAAATAATGGCCCACTAGCTCAACAATATGCTGTAAGAAATGCTGAGTTTGATAATGATAATGTCGATATACAAAGAAGTCCGGTAACTTCTTATTTGGTGGTAGCTCAATCTATCGATGGTTGCAGTATTACTAATGAGGCAGAGTTAACTGGCAATATAGCAGTGCTTAGAAAAGGAGGTACTTGTTCTTTAAGAGAGAAAGCTGTAAATGCTCAAAATGCCGGTGCGGTAGGAGTAGTTATTGTAAATGATAATGGTCTTTTACCAAGACTTATTGGGAACGGACCAGAGATAACAGTACCCGTAGTATCTATAGGTAATGACGATATTAGTAATGCTAATTTTCTTGATGAAGATTTAGTAACGCTTCTTCAGTCACAAACTAACGTAGTGTTAGCTACTTTATCTACGGATCAGGGAGATGATGTTTTAACAGACCTTCCCCTTATTGATCCAAGAAAACAGGGGCCAGCAGACTTTAGAAATGTAAAATTTAAAATTCCCGGAGGTACCTATATAGATGTTGCTGCTACTAGTGTGGTTTTTGATGGATATAGCAATACACCTACGAATCCTTTGGGGAATACCGCAAATGATGAATTTCCTTATGTATGTTATGCAGATGTTACTAGCTTATTGGATCTAGATAATCCTTTTGGAACGTATACTGTTGCCGATATGAATGCAACACAAGGTTTTACAAGTGGTGGAGATGGAGCTTGCGGAGGATGGGTTTTAGTGGCTATTTATGAAGACCCTCAAGATGATGCAAAATACATAAGTATTAGCGATGGATTTGCTCAGATATTTAGTGGAGATGCCCCAATAGAATTTACATATAATGGTTTTATGACACCACAAGGAAATCTACCAGTATCTACTAGATATGGAGTGGCATCATTGGAAGGAGACTTTAGTTTTGATGGAGACCAATTAAATGTATTGAATACAAGTGGTGATTATGTTGCATTAGGACAAGGGGCTGACACGGCTAATCCAGCTACAAATTTTTTTAATAGTTCAATTTCGTCTGATGGAGCATATGTTACGAGCAGAACTCCTAATTCTAGAAATACCCAAGGATTTGACATCGATATTTTTGATTTGCCAAACCCAAGTAATTCGATTATTGGAAATGGTCAAACTTCCGCAGTATTTCAATTAATAACGACTAGAGATAGATTTAGTGTTTTTTTAAATTCTTTTTCTACTACAACAATGGAACCAGAACTTAGTTTGGTACAACGTGTTTTTAACGCAGATGGAACCGTTGAAATTACTGGAGGAAATGTTGAGCTAGGAGACGAAATTATATATGATCTAGAAATAGAAAACGTTGGTAATGAAGATTTCATTGATGGATCGGTAATAATTACAGATATACTTCCGGTAAATACAAATTTATTAGGTATATCTGACGAAACGCTACCACCAGGAGTGACATATTCGGAGATATCTCCAGGAAGATTACAATTTCTGGTACCAAGTAGCCTATTGGAAGTAACAAGCGATGCGATATCCATACGATTTACAACCCAATTAGTAACTAGCTGTAATGATTTAGCAGATGCATGCTCTGACCAAGTTATTAACACAACTACTGTTTCATATACAGGGTTATTCTCAGGAATAGCAATTGTGGATGATAATGGAGTTTCATCAGACAGTTGTAACTCTATACCAGAGGTAATAGGAAATACGATTATAAATTTTGCTCCTTGTCAAATTGATGTGCCATTTTGTGGAGGAGAGTTATTATTAACAGCGGGAAATGGATATAGTAGTTATACTTGGTCGGGACCGGGTATTTCAACTCCTATAGTTACTACGAGTAATACATTTCAGGTTCCAAATCCTCAAACAGGTGTTTTTAAAGTAATAAAAGAAGATGTTGATGGGGCGGATCCACAATGTATAACATCAGTAGAAGAGTTTAATGTCGAAGGTTTTAGCGACATCCAGAATCCAATTTTGGACTATGTTAATGGAACCACTGTGGTAACAGAAGATTGTAATAGTCTTTCTATTCCACAAATTTTACTATGTGGTGATCAGAGCTTATTTTTAGAAACAAATTTCGATTCATCTGTTTTGGATGGTATTTCTTGGCAACGTTTAAGTTATTCAGGTACTTGTCAGGCAAATTTTAATGATCCTTGTTCTTTATTAGATGGTAATTGTACAGATGCTAACTGGGAAGAAGTTACAGGTGGTAATACTTCAAGTTATACAGTTTCAGAAGTAGGGGATTACAGAATTCTTGCAGAATTTGAAGGTGGATGCGTTATTCCATTTCATTTTAGTGTATTTAAAAATGAATATCAACCAGAACTCTCTATGAATCCTATAGGTTGTGATAATGAAGGTAGTGTTAGTGTTGTAAATGTACTAACTAATTTTGCTTTTAGCTTAACTTCTGGAGGACCTTACACTAATACTACAGGAACATTCGTTATTTCTGCAGAGGGAGATGTAACAGTATATGCTATAGATAGTAACTTTCCTGGATGTGAATATGTAGCTACGATTAATGTGCCTTCTGTTGATCCTGTAATTTCTGTAACTAGCGTAGATCCTGTATGTGCAGAAGAATTTGGACAAATAGAAGTTGTTATTACAGACGGAACACCTCCATTCACTTATATTTTGGATGGAAATGTGGAAATTGGCCCCATAGTAGAAGACACAATAACTTTTGATAATGTGGAAATTGGAGATCATGAGATTCAGATAATAGATGGTAACCAATGCGAAAATTTCGAAAATGTTAGTATTAATGCACCTAATGCTATTATTGAGGTGTCTAACGCTATTACGCCGGTAACTTGTGGAGGGTCAGATATTATTACTGATTTAGGAGCTATAGATTTAACTATAAGTGGAGGGACAGGACCATATACATATACCTTGGTAGATGCTGCGAATATAGCAATTACACCATTGATTCCTTCTATTACTATTTCTTCAAATCCAATTTTAACTACGGCTACAGAAGTTCGCTTTGAAGGGCTTAATTTTGGACAGTATTATATTTTCGTTCAAAGTACAGATAATATCAGTGGTTGTAGTCAGGTATCATTTGGACCATATGACATGGTATCACCACCAGATGATTTAATAACTAATATAACTGTAGGCCCTAGTTGTTCAGAAGGTATTATTCTAGATGTCGTTCTGCAAGGAGGTGCAGGTATAAGTCCTCCAACAGATCCGCCGCCAGGTTTTGATATACGCATTGTCGGTGAACCATCGCCAGGTCTTGGAGATTTTGTGCCGCTAAATGATGGTGAAGGAGGATCAACAATAGTAGATGCCAATACACCAATAAGAGATCATAAATATTCTGGTTTAGCATTTTATAGAGCTTACACGATTGAAGTTAGAGATAATGCTACAAATTGTATCTATAGGGAATTAATTTCACCAATTAACCCTCCGTCTGAACCAAAAATTTTGAATTTTACTGTTACTGATGCAAGTTGTGGACAAGTGCCAGATTCAGGAGACGGGGAAATTAGTTTTGAAATTTCGGAATACGATCCATTCGTAACTCAAGTCTCATGGGAAGTATTTTCTCAAATTACGAACGTTTCTTTAGGAGTTGCGTATTCTGGAACTGCAACGAACCTAACTGGAACCAACGTTCCCGTAGCTATATCAAATTTTTCAGCAGGTCAATATTACGTAATTGTTAGAGAAAATGGTACGAGTTGTCCAGCTAGACAAGATTTTGTGATAGATATTCCCGATTCATTAAATTCAGTTCCAACAAATATAACACCAGCGAATAGTTGTGGTGATAATGCACAGATAATAATGCAAACAGATGGTGGTACTCAGTTTGATATTTCTCAGACAGCTGATGGTTATACCTATGCACTTACTACTGATGGGGCTAGTAACCCAGGTGTTTATCCTATAAATAACAATGTAATTGATTTGGGTAACGTCGCTGGTGATTTTGATATCTGGGTTTCAGATGCTAATGGATGTAGTTTTGGACCTGTAGATGTTAGTGTAATAGTAAGCCCACTTCCGACAGTTGTAGCAAGTTTTATAGATGATTGTGTTTATGATAATAATAATGTAATAAGTGTTGAAGGAACAGGTTTTGGTACCTTATTGTATCAATTGGATGACGGAACTGCAGTAGTAGGTAATATAGATAATAATAATCACCAATTTATAGTAGCAACATCAGGAACTTATGTAGTAACGATTACAGATGAATCCGGGTGTTCAGTGAACACAATCGTTAGGGTTTATGATGAGTTAACAATTAGCGCGGCATTTACTACAGCTCCTACTTGTGGTGATGCTAATGGAGTGATAACAACGATGATAACTGCAGGTGCTGCCGAAGGAACATTATCCTATGAATTACAAGATAGCACTGGAACACCTGTTGCTAATACAACAGGAAATTCTACTGGAGAATATACTGGAGTCCCTTCTGGAGATTATATCGTTGTTACGACTGATGATGGACGAGGAACAACTTCTTATTGTTTTTTTAACGCAATGATATCTGCAGAGGATGTTATTCCGATTACGGCAGATATAGCAATCACCCAAGATTATAATTGTGATACATCTGGAGAAATCACAGTCTCAAACCCAACAGGAGGGAATGGTCAATATGAGTACAGCTTAGATGCTATAATTTGGTCGGTAAATAATCAATTTATTGGATTAATAGATGGAGATTATACGGTTTATATAAGAGATTCTAATACAATTACTTGTCCTGTTTTATTAGGAACCTTGACCATAGATCCAATTAATGAGGTAGTAGATCTTGATTTTACAGCTTCAGACATTACTTGTTCTGCTTCTTCTACGAGTATTACAGTAATTGCAACCGGAACTAATGGTGCTAGTATTTTTGAATATAGAATTAGTGCTCCGATAACAACTCCTTGGCAAATGTCAAATACATTTTCTAATTTGGAACAAGGATACACCTACACCTTTGAGGCAAGAACAGATGATAGCTGTAGTTATACAGAAGATTATGGAATAGACCCTATAGCTCCATTAGTTGTAACGGGGGAGTTAGTATCGGATATAAGTTGTAATGGTGATGCCGATGGAATTGTAAGATTGGAAGTTTCTGGAGGAATACCACCATATACGTTTACATCTTCTTTAAATCCAACTTTGTTCTATTCTGATAATGCGGATGGTGTTACTGGTCAACATATGTTTACAGATATTCCTACGGGATCTTATGAATTTTTAGCTCAAGATAGCCTAGGTTGTAGTTTTATTATTCCGATAACACTCATAGATCCATCAAAACTTTTGGTATCCGTGGATATCGATGAAACCGGAACAATTATCGTAAATGCCAGTGGAGGTACACCAGCTTATGCCTATCAATTATTAAGTGCCGATGGAATTACGACGCTCTTCCCAGAACAAACAAGTAATACTTTTGATGTTGATGTTTCAGGTGAATATGTGGTAAAAGCTCTAGATGTAAATCGTTGTGAAGTCCTAGAATCGATTACGGTAACAATAACTAACCAAAATCCAATCATTGATTATGCGGATGAAATTCTATTCTGTGCATTGATAGGACAGGGTTATCCGGTTATTAGTATTCAGGATGAAAATGGAGAAGAGGTCGATGTATCTTTTACAAATGCAGCATCTATTGTATGGCAAAGATTGGATGATATTTCTTGTAATAGACCATTTGATGAAACTTGTCCAACTACAGATGATAGTTGTAGTTCGGATTGGTTTGATTTTGAAACAGGGGCTGATTGTATGGTCTTAGAACCTGGAGAGTATAGAGTAGTTATTACATTTGCTAATAGAGTAGCACAAAGCACGGAAATATATTATTTTAGAGCAGAAGGGAACACATTAGATGTAATAGAAAATGAAAAGACAAATATTCATCTATATCCAAACCCAGCAAATACTTTAGTAAGTATTAATACAGATATAAGTTTAATAAAAGTTTTTGATGTATCTGGAAAGTTAGTGTTACAAAGTATCCAGAGCTCTTTTGATATTAGTTTACTAAAAAAAGGAGTGTATTTTACAGAAGTTGAAACTAGCAAAGGTGCTAAGAAAATTATAAAATTAGTAAAGCAATAACATTAATTGTTTTCATAGTACAAAAGAGCACTTTTATAGTGCTCTTTTTTTATGAGGTAATTACATATAACCCAAAAACAGCTACTATAAAATAGCATGTAATAGTTAAAGCACCTGGATAGTCCTTAGCAACTCGTTGACCAAACAGAAGCATTAAAAGAGTTATACATGCAGCGAACATTGCTGCAATTGCAAATCCAATATGATTATCCATTATTAAATGATAGATACCACCAATACATAGGATTGAAGTGATGATTTCAATAATTAAAACAGACCCTAGAAGGGTCGGTACCATATTTCTTAAAAATGTTTTTGAAAAATGCTCTTTTAACCAACCTAGATTTCCTTTCCAGTCTGCAATTTTATCGATACCAGATTGTAAAAAAGTGATAAGTAAAAACAGTAAAATCGTAATTGAAACAATATGAGTCATAAAATTGTCCATAAAATTGAGTTTAGTTTTGAAATTCTAAAAAATGCTTATAAAGCTTTTTTATGCAATAATCGAGTAAGTTTAATAGATAGATCAGTCAAGATGATTTTTGCGTTACCATTGCGTTCTATATGATAAATTGCGTCTTGTAATTCATTACTTATATCCATGATATTACCACCGTGAATGAATGGTGCGAAATTCTTAAGCTTAAAACCATTAGTTTTGGGTTCGAGGAATACAAGATCTTCTGCATTATAATTTAATAATAATGCTTGTCTAAAAAAATCAAGACAATAGTTTAAAAACCTTTTTTGTGTTTCCCTTCCTGATCCTGCGATAGATTCACTCCAATTGATTAAATCATTAACTGCAGATTTATTTCCTTTAGCTCTAAAAGCTGTTCGCACCCATTGTATAAACCAGTCTTCAAACTGTTCATCACCACCATCGTGATGTAATAGGTGTAATGCTTTACTATAATCTCCATTTGCTTGGTGTGCAATTTTTAAAGCTTCTGTATCAGAAACATTTTCTGATGCTTTTAAGGCATCTTTTATAACTTGTTCACCCAAAGGAGGAAAGTGTAATACTTGACATCTAGACCTTATGGTTTGTATCAATTGCTCTTCGTCTTCCGTAATTAAGATGAAAACGGTTTTTTCTGGAGGTTCTTCAATTAGTTTAAGCAACTTATTAGAAGCAGCGACATTCATTTTGTCAGCCATCCAGATTAACATGACCTTAAAACCACCTTCGTAACTTTTTAACGATAACTTTTTTACAACATCCAATGCTTCATCAACACCTATCTGTCCTTGTTTTTTTTCAATACCTAGTGAAAGATACCAATCAAAAATACTTCCATAGGGGTTGTCATTTATAAAAGCTCTCCATTCTTCAGCGAAGTGATTGGCAGTAGGGTGTTTTTTTACTTTATCATTAGTGGCCACAGGATATGCAAAATGTAAATCTGGATGTGCTAAATGATCAAACTTTATATTACAAGAAGAATTACCTCCTGTGTTCTCACCTTCTTTATTTTGACATAAAATATATTGTGCATAGGCAATAGCCATTGGTAGTGTCCCGCTACCACTAGGTCCTACGAAAAGTTGAGCATGAGGAATACGACCTCTTTCTGCACTAGTGGTGAGGTAGCTTTTGATATGTGAAAGCCCTAATATTTTTGAAAAAAGCATAAAGCAAATATAATTTAATAATGTACAATATGTATCGCGTGTAATAGATATAAATTAAATGTGATTTTTTCATTGAAAGCTCTCTTTTTGCTAAAAATCGATAAAAGTGGAAGTTTGCAGAAAAATTAGTTTAATTTTTCTAATAGTTTTCAGTGTTTTTGAGGAAATAAAATTATTTTCGTTTACCAAAATCAATCCAATCCGATGAAGACAATTAATGATTTCAATTTTGAAAATAAAAAAGCATTAATCAGAGTAGATTTTAATGTTCCACTTGATGAAAATTTTAAAGTAACTGATAGCACTAGAATTCAGGCTGCTAAACCAACTATTATTAAGATATTAGAAGATGGTGGAAGTGCTGTTTTAATGTCACATTTAGGTCGTCCTAAAGGAATTCAAGATGAGTTTTCATTAAATCATATTGTAGATCAAGTTGCGGATGTAATTGGGGTACAGGTAAAATTTGTATCTAATTGCGTAGGAGAAGAGGCGGAAACAGCAGTTGCTCAATTAAATCCAGGAGAGGTATTACTTTTGGAAAACTTAAGATTTCATAAGGAAGAAACAGCTGGTGACACTAATTTTGCAGAACAATTATCAAAACTAGGAGATGTTTATGTTAATGATGCTTTTGGAACAGCGCATAGAGCACATGCCTCTACAACGATTGTGGCGCAATTTTTTCCAGAAAATAAATGTTTTGGAAGTTTATTAGCAAAAGAAATCGAGAGTATTGATAAAGTACTTAAAAGTGGAGAAAAACCAATTACGGCTGTTCTTGGAGGCTCTAAGGTTTCTTCTAAAATTACAATTATAGAAAACATCCTTGATAAAGTAGATAATTTGATTGTTGGTGGAGGGATGACGTATACATTTATTAAAGCGCAAGGAGGAAAGATAGGAGACTCTATTTGCGAAGATGATAAACAAGAATTAGCATTAGAGATTTTAAAGAAAGCTGAAGAAAAAGGAGTGCAAATACACTTGCCGGTTGATGTAATTGGGGCAGATGCATTTGATAATAATGCTAATACAAAGGCAATGAGTGTAGATGCAATTCCTGATGGGTGGCAAGGATTAGATGCAGGACCAGAAACGATAAAGAATTTTCATCAAGTAATTCTAGATTCTAAGACAATACTTTGGAATGGACCTTTAGGTGTTTTTGAAATGGAAAATTTTGCTAATGGAACAATTGCCTTAGGACATTCTATTGCCGAAGCTACAGAAAAAGGAGCTTTTTCTCTTGTAGGTGGTGGCGATTCTGTTGCTGCGGTAAAGCAATTTGGATTTGGTGACAAAGTGAGCTATGTTTCTACTGGTGGAGGAGCGATGTTAGAAAGTCTAGAAGGAAAAACACTTCCGGGTATTGCTGCTATAGAAAATTAACAATCGACTAAATTATTGTAAGAAAAGTCTTAATAAACTCTAAAGTTATTAAAAATCAGTCGTTTCGACTGATTTTTTTATGTTTTTAACTTGTTGATTTTTTGCGTTTTAGAAAAAAAATGCGATTTTCGCAGCAGTGTTGTTAATAACTTGTTGAAAGTTGACACTATTTACCCTTAAATATCCGTTAGTTTGAGTAATTGTAAACAATATCTGAAAATGATTAAAAATTGTTGGTTTTATCTTAGTTTTCTTTTTTGTCTAGTTTCGTTACAAGCACAAGATACAATCCCACCCGTAAGCTCTAAAGCGAAACCTTCAAGAATAGTAACACTTGATAAAGAATTAACATTACAAAAAGATACAGTTCAGGTAGTAGATACCACTAAAGTTATTAGTGCGGTCGGAGAGCTTAAAACAACTACATTTACTAAAACAAGTGTTAAAGATAGTGTGATGTATGCGATTGAGGATCATCCTCAATTGGCCAAGTTAGATTCTATTTGGAAACAAGAATTGTATAATTCTAGTTTATTTGATACTATTTATAAATCAGTTACCGAATTGGATTATAAGCCTGTCGAATATGTAGATCTTCCAACAGATACATTAAAGGCCAGATTAGCAAGATTAAATGCACGTACACCTTTTAACGTTGAATACAATACCTCATTAGAAAGTGTGATTAAAAATTACCTAAAAAATCGCCATGAGCATCTTGAGAGATTGATGGCATTGAGCGAGTTTTATTTTCCATTATTTGAACAAGAATTAGATAACCAAAATATTCCATTAGAAATAAAGTATTTAGCCATCGTAGAATCTGCGCTAAAACCTAGAGCGAAATCAAGAGTTGGAGCTACAGGATTATGGCAATTTATGTTTGGAACCGGAAAAATGTTTGGATTAGAGGTAAGTTCATATGTAGACGAACGAATGGACCCTATTATGGCTACGCAGGCTGCTTGTAAATATTTGGCAAGTCTTTATCGTGTATTTGGTGATTGGGATTTGGCATTAGCATCTTATAATTCAGGACCAGGAAATGTAACAAAGGCGATCAGACGAAGTGGGGGATACACAAATTACTGGAATATTCGTCATAATCTGCCAAGAGAAACTGCGGGGTATTTACCAGCATTTTTAGCTACAATGTATATTTTTGAATATGCGGAAGAACATGGTTTTAAACCAAGAAAACCAGAATTTGCTTATTTTGAAACAGATACAATTAAAGTGAAGCAGATGATTACCTTGGATCAGGTATCCGAGGTTATGGATATTAATATGGAGGAGTTACAATTTTTGAATCCTTCCTATAAGTTAGATATTATTCCTCACATAAAAGATGAAAACTATGTTTTGCGTTTGCCGTTGGATCAAGTAGGTAAATTCGTTGCTAATGAAAACCAAATATATGCGCTAGCACAAGAAGAGTTTAATAAGAGAGAAAAACCACTCCCTAAGCTTATTGAAGCTAATGATAAAATAAGATACCGTGTACGTAGCGGTGATTTTTTGGGAAAAATTGCCAGAAGATATGGTGTACGCGTTAGCCAAATAAAACGATGGAATGGGTTACGTAGTAACAATCTTAGAATAGGACAGCGATTAACTATTTATCCAAGACGCCCCGTAGTTGATAGACCAAAAAAGAAAATAAATACACAAAAAGCAGTTGCAAGTACGAATCCTAGTAGTTCCGAAACGTATACAGTAAAATCGGGTGATACCTTATGGAGCATTTCACAAAAATTCAAAGGAGTTTCGATAGAGAATCTGCGAAGTTGGAATAATATCAGCGGTACCGGAATCAAACCTGGTATGAAGTTAAAATTATCGAAATCTTAATCGTCATTTATTGATTAAAAAAATGCAATTGGAACGGTTTATGATGTTATAACGCGAAGTATATCCGTTATCTGGATAGTATTATTTTTAATATTATAACATCCCAAGTATATTTGTATTATGAAAAAACTAGCTCTAGCCATCATTTGTGTATTTTGTATAGTAAGTTGTACAGAAACTAAAAAGAATACTTCAGAAAAAATTAATGGTTCACTCGCACAATCCATAGGTAAGATTAATGAACTATCTGTAATTATAGATAATGAACTTTGGACAGGTAGTTTAGGAGATACAATACGAAAGTATTTTGGAGCAGAAGTCCCTGGTTTACCACAAGAAGAGCCGTTGTTTTCTATGAGACAAATTCCTCCAGACGTTTTTACTGGTTTAGCTAGAAGATATCGTACGTTTCTAAAAATTCAAGAAGGCGATGAGTCTAAAGTATATGTTGCAAATAATAAATACGCAACTCCACAATTAGGATATGTAATTACTGGAACTAGTCAGGATGAGATTATTCGTCTGATCCAAGAACGGTCAGCAGGTATGATCGCAAAGTATAAAAAAGTAGAAATGCGAGAAAAACAATATCGAATTAAAAAATCGGTAGAATATATTCCGCAGCTAAAAGAAAAAATAGGTATTACGCTTAAAATACCTTCTGCATATCGCATTGCTAAAGAAGAAGATAAATTCTTTTGGTTGCGTAAAGATATTACTAATGGGGATATGAACCTGATGATATATGAACTTCCTCTAGGAAGTATCCCTAAAGATTCTAGTACAATTGCTAAAATTATTAAAGTAAGAGACTCTATAGGAGTATTAAAAATACCTACTAATTCCGGAAAATTTATTACAGAAGAAGCATATGCACCTTATCTTTATGAAACCAAGTTAGATGATAAATTTGCTTTCGAAACTAAGGGAACTTGGGAAATCAAAGATCGTTATATGGCAGGACCTTTTGTAAACTACGCAATCGATGATGTAGCGAATAATAGACAATTGGTAATAGAAGGTTTTGTTTTGGCTCCATCAGTAAGAAAAAGAAATTTCATGTTCGAATTGGAGGCGATTATCAAGTCCATTAAATTTGAGTAGAAATAGGTAATTTTATATATATTTAGCGGTTTAAAAAATGTAATTAATGAATATTGTTTCTTATATCGCTAAACAGGTTCCTGTTTCTGAAAAGCAAATCACCAAAACCATCGAATTATTAAATGATGGTGCCACAATTCCATTTATTTCTAGATATCGTAAAGAGATGACTGGTAATTTAGATGAGGTAGAAATTGGTGAAATTGTAAAGTATAAAACGGTTTTTGAGACCTTACAGAAAAGAAAGGAAAGTGTACTTGCTTCTATAACAGAGCAAGAAGCGCTTACTCCAGAGTTACAAAAGCGAATAGAAGCTGCACAAACGCTATCCGAAGTAGAAGATCTATATCTTCCATATAAGAAAAAGAGAAAGACGAAAGCAACCGTTGCTAAGGAGCAAGGACTTGAGCCTCTGGCAAAAATAATCATGGAGCAACGAGAAGAGGAGATTCTTTTTGTGGCATCTCAATATCTTAATGATACGATCATTAATGAAGAACTAGCATTACAAGGCGCAAGGGACATCATTGCAGAATGGGTAAATGAAAATGAAAAGATAAGAAACAGACTTCGAAGATTATACCAACGTAGAGCAGCAATAACTTCTGTGGTTATTAAGACAAAAAAAAACGAAGACGAAGCTCAGAAATATCAACAATATTTTGAGTGGGAAGAACCATTGCATAAATGCCCTTCGCATAGATTACTGGCCATTCTTAGAGCAGAAAACGAAAAGATAGTAAGAGTAAAAATTACAGTTCCAGAAAATGACGCATTAGATATCATTGATGATGTAATGATTACATCTAATGTAGAAACTTGTACGGATCAAGTATTTTTAGCAATTGCTGATGCATATAAAAGATTACTTGCACCAGCGATTTCTACCGAAGTATTAAATCTAGCAAAAGAAAAAGCTGATGATAATGCAATTAAAGTTTTCGCTCAAAACCTAAAACAATTGCTATTAGCATCTCCTTTAGGCCAAAAAAGAATATTAGCGTTAGATCCCGGTTTTAAATCTGGATGTAAAGTGGTTTGTTTGGATAAGCAAGGAGATTTACTTCATAATGAAAATATCTATCCACATCCGCCACAACGTGAAACGACCAATGCTATAAAAAAGATTAGATCTTTAGTAAATGCTTATAAAATTGAAGCGATAGCGATAGGAAATGGCACTGCTGCTAGAGAAACAGAAGCATTTATTAAAAAAATTCCATTCGAAGGACAGATTCAAGTTTTTATGGTTAATGAAAGTGGTGCATCTGTATATTCAGCTTCAAAAATTGCTAGAGCAGAATTTCCTAGTTATGATGTTACAGTTCGTGGAGCAGTTTCTATTGGAAGACGATTGGCAGACCCTCTAGCTGAATTGGTTAAAATTGACCCTAAAGCAATTGGAGTAGGACAATATCAGCATGATGTTGATCAAAACAAGCTAAAAAATGAATTGGATACGGTAGTGATGAGTTGTGTAAATAGTGTAGGTATTAATGTAAATACAGCCAGTGCACCATTATTAAGTTATGTATCCGGAATCGGAGACAAGCTTGCTGAAAATATTGTTAACTATCGATCGGAAAATGGAGCTTTAGCGTCCAGAGAGCAATTAAAAAAAGTGCCTAGACTTGGAGGAAAAGCATATGAACAAGCAGCAGCGTTCTTAAGAATAACAGAACCAAAAAACCCATTAGATAACTCAGCAGTACATCCAGAAAGATATAAGTTAGTCTCTAAGATGGCTAAAGATGCTGGAGTTTCCTTAAAAGAATTAATAGGAAATAAAACAGCAATTACTAAAATTAGGTTACAAGATTATATTTCTGAAGATGTTGGATTACCTACCTTAACAGATATTGTAAAAGAATTAGAAAAACCAGGTGTTGATCCTAGAAAGAAGGCAACCGTTTTTGAGTTTGATCCAAATGTAAAAACCATTAATGACTTAAAATCAGGAATGAAATTGCCAGGCATCGTAAACAACATCACTAATTTTGGATGTTTTGTCGACATAGGTATTAAAGAAAGTGGATTAATACATATTTCTAAACTTGCAAATGAGTATATAAGTGATGTGAATGCCGTGGTCCAATTAAACCAACATATAACGGTTACTGTGATGAGTGTGGATCTATCCAGAAAAAGGATTCAACTTTCATTAGTTGATTAAAACGTTTAAATAAAGTCAAAAAAAATACTCCTTTTATATAAAAGGAGTATTTACTATATTTTTTATGCCCCAATAATTACGGTAGTAAACTTACAGTAGCATTTTTTTGAGTGATTCTTGTATTTTCTTCTTTGTTTACAAGATTTGTTAATCTTGTTGTTTTTTGAGTATCAGTATTAAAACCGTTTTTTTCTAATAAAAGGTTATAAAAGTCTTTTTTAGTAGTATTAGTAACTTCTTTCTTGTTTTCCTTGATAGTAATGTCAAAGTTATTTGCCTTTATAAGTGCATTATAAAAATCTACTTTTGATGCTTTAACAGTAGTTGTATTTTCATTAGTGTTTTGAACAGTAGTTTCTTGAGCACTAATAGTTGAGAAAGAAAATAAAATTACGATGGTAAAAAATATAGTTTTCATAGTTTGGGGCTTTATGAAGTTACTTACTTATTTGATTCAAATTTAACACGAAATAATGGTGTTATAAAACATATGAATAACTTTTAGATGAAGTGGTTTTTTATTTCGATGAAATACACAAATTTTATGGTTTTACCGTAAAAACAAAATGCTTTTTGTGTCAAAACAACGATTTTATTGATGTTTTTAGGAGAATATTTTTTATTTATATGCTGTAAATGAGCTAGATGTGAGATTTTTTAAAATGGAGGTATAATTTTCACAAATCGTTAACAGCTGTGGTGTTTTAATTACTATAAGAGTAAGTTCTTTTGGGAAAACAAGGATTTCATTAATAAAAAATGCCCGACTTAATAAGCCGGGCATTTTTCTACTATATACCTATAGGTTATTTTTTCTCTTCTATCTTATTCGGATCTTCTTCTTCTTTAGAGGCGTCTTTAAACTCTTTGATTCCGCTTCCTAAACCTCTCATCAATTCTGGAATTTTTTTACCTCCAAATAAAAGTAAAACCACAGCAACTATCAATGCAATTTGCCACGGGCCTAACATTCCTAAAAATACACTTAATGACATCATGTTCTTAAATTTAGAATACAAAGTTAATAAGATTTAGGTAAAAAAGGCATTTTTAGACAGCTAAAAACTTCTTTTAAGAGAATATTCACACCTTATAATAAGACTATTCACTTTTAAATAACGTTTTAATATAAAATTTGGCATTTTTATCCGCAAGGAGAATATGTATATTTGCGTATCTAACACAACTGTCGATATTAGATTGATGTATGGCTAAAAAGAAAAAAGAACCAAAAAGAATTACTAAGAAGCTATTAAACAAGTATCGATTGGTAATTCTTAATGAAGATACTTTCGAAGAACGAATATCATTTAAGCTTACTAGGCTAAATGTATTTGTATTGTTAATGATTACTTCTATTGTTTTGGTTTCTTGTACAACTATTTTGATAGCGTTTACACCACTGAGAGAATATATTCCTGGATATTCTTCGACCTCTCTTAATCAAAAAGCAACTAGATTAGTTTCTACGGCAGATTCATTAGAAACTGTATTAGCAGTTAATCAGGAATATTATAATTCTATTAAAAAAGTACTTAACGGAGATGTTAAAACTGTTGAGTTTGATATAGATTCTGCTGTACAGTCTCAAAAATTAAATCCAGATGAGGTTGATTTAAACCCATCCGAACAGGATATAAAACTTAGAGAAGAGGTATCTAGAGAAGATAAATATAGTTTGTTTGAGAGTGAAAAATCAAGTACTGATTTTTCGCTTTTCCCTCCTGTTAAAGGAAGTATTACATCTAAGTATAATGTTAATGAGAAACATTATGCCATTGATATTGCTGTACCAAAAGACACTCCAATTAAAGCTGCTGCATCTGGAACTGTAATTTTTGCAGAATGGACTTCAGAAACAGGTCACGTGATTATATTGGAGCATGGAAATAGTCTACTTACGGTTTATAAGCATAATGCTTCTTTAACCAAACAGCAAGGCGAGTTGGTAAAGTCAGGAGAAGTAATTGCAACCGCTGGATCTACGGGAGAACTTTCTACAGGTCCGCATTTGCATTTTGAATTATGGAGAGATGGATATCCGACAGATCCATCAAAGTTTATTGATTTTGAATAATAAGATACAATGTCTATTAAATCATTAGGGGCAAAGATTTTTGCAAAGCGCATTCGCAAAAAGATAAATAAATGGGCAAAGAATCCCGTAACTACACAAAAACGTGTTTTCGATAATTTGATAAGTTCAGCGAGTAATACTGCTTTTGGTAAAGACCATGATTTTGGTAGTATAAGAACTCATAATGATTTTATTAAAAAAGTACCTGTTCGGGATTATGAACAGCTACGTTCGTATGTTGATCGAGTTGTAAAGGGAGAAAAGGACGTATTATGGCCGGGAAAACCGATATACTTTGCAAAAACTTCTGGAACCACTAGTGGAGTAAAGTATATTCCCTTAACACCGGATTCTATGCCAACTCACATTAGAGCGGCAAGGAATGCAATACTATGTTATGTAGCAGAAAGTAAGAATGCGGCTTTTGTTGATGGAAAAATGATATTTCTACAAGGAAGTCCGGAACTTGTAGAAAAAAACGGAATTAATTTAGGTCGACTTTCGGGTATTGTTGCGCATTATGTTCCCAAATATCTTCAGAAAAATAGATTACCGAGTTGGGAAACGAATTGTATTGATGATTGGGAAACTAAGGTAGATGCTATTGTAGAGGAAACGGTTAATGAAAACATGACTATTATTAGCGGAATTCCTCCTTGGGTACAAATGTATTTTGAAAAACTTAAAAAGAAGACCGATAAACCAATTGGAGAGCTTTTTAAAAATTTCGAATTATTTATATACGGAGGTGTAAATTTTGAACCATATAAGGCTACTTTCGAAAAACTAATAGGAAGAAAAGTTCCCAGTATTGAGCTATATCCCGCTTCTGAAGGTTTTTTTGCTTTTCAGGATACACAAAATGAAAAAGGAATGCTTTTGCAGTTGGATTCTGGGATGTTTTATGAATTTATAAAAGCTGATGAGTTTTTTCAAGAAAACCCCAAGCGATTAACAATCGGCGAAGTTGAAGTTGGAGTAAATTATGTAATGCTTATTTCTTCTAATGCAGGTCTATGGGCTTATAATATTGGAGATACGGTTATGTTTACAGGGACTTCACCATACAGATTAGTGGTTTCTGGTAGAATCAAACACTTTATCTCTGCTTTTGGAGAACATGTAATTGGTAAAGAGGTAGAACAAGCAATTAAAGAAGCAACAGAAATAACAGGTACTATAATTAAAGAATTTACAGTAGCACCACAGATTAATCCAGAAGACTCAGAATTACCATATCACGAATGGTTTATAGAGTTTCAGGAAAATCCCCAAAACCTAGATGATTTTGCTATTGAGATTGACAATTCTTTGAGAAAACAAAATACGTATTATGATGATCTTATCGTTGGTAATGTATTGAGAACTTTAAAAGTTAGGTCGGTTCCAAGAGATGGTTTTAATTTATATATGAAATCTATTGGTAAACTGGGAGGACAAAATAAGTTACCAAGGCTTTCTAATGATAGAAAGATTGTAGATTCCTTAGGAATCAGTATAGGTAAATAAGTTATATATTTGTTAGGAAAAATTTATGACAAGTCAAAAATTAAAAGGAAGAACAAGAGCACAGGAAAGTTCCAGCGCAATAGAACGCATGTATATTACAATGCGACATTTATTCAATAGAGGTTTTTATAAACCGATGGGAGTTTCCGGTGATACTTTAAGAGAAGGATTGCTTACGCTTCGACCAGAAATTTATGGTTCTGTTGCTGAGGAAAAAGTAGAATTAGATGGTTTGTTGTATGTAATTGATCGTTTACCAATTGGTATTGAAGAGTGTAGATATATAAATCTTACTAGTGAAGAGGGTTATAAAAACTCTCATTTTAAAGCGATTGTCCCTCCAAAAAGAAGAAGAAACTGCTACAGGATTGATGAAGAGCAGATGAATATAGAGATCACTCGAGGTAGATCTGAGATATATGATATTCTTACTCACTTAACCTTTTTATTTGTAGAATCTCATAAGATAATGAATCGAGTGGTGATTAATGAAGAAGGAAATGTTACTAGAGATTGGGATAAATTAGAAAAAGCTGTTTCTTCTAAAAAAGAACTTACCAAGGCACAAAGGGAAGTTGCACTTACACATACAGCAAATATTTTAGGAAGAACTTTTCAGGAGGTGACTTCTATTTACAATAGCTTTTCTTGCCCTGAAAATAAAGAGCGATTTCTTCATATAATATATTGGTTAGGTAAGTTAGCTATTGACGAATCTGTAAATGAAAATAAAAGGATTGTTACTTTTAGTCCAGTTCTAAGAGAACGTTTAGGACACCATATTCATGGAGAAAGATGGGCAAATAGTATCAAAAACAAGTTAGAAGAGCTAGACTTATTGGATAGGCCAATACACGTTATAAGTGCTAATATGCATAGTGTAATGAATACAATGTATGCACCAATTGCCTTAAAAACGGAATTAAAGAATAAGACTACTTTTGATATTTATGAGTTGCTAAGTGAAGATAAGAGTGACAAGTTAAGAGCTAAGGTGGAAAAATTGGCGTTACAGAAAGGGATGACTTACATAGAAGATCAAAGCGGAACTAATATAAATGTTCAGATTTTTGATAGCGCTAATTATACGGGTGACACCTATGCTTCTTTTATAAAAGATGTTAAGAAAGAAGATAAACCAGTTATTATAGTAATGGATTATGCGTTTGGAGAGCAAGCGTATGAAACGATGGATGAACTTTTGAAACCTTATGTTAAACCTGATGGAGTAAAATATTTGAATGTCAAATCTGTTTCCCTAATGGGAAAAGCGGGTATTTTAGAAGGAGGAAAAGGTGATATTATGATACCGTCCGCTCACGTTTTTGAAGGTACTGCTGATAACTACCCTTTTGATAATGGATTAAAGAAGGGAGATTTAGAAGGTCAAGGTATTGATATATATGAAGGAGCAATGATAACTGTATTAGGAACATCGTTGCAAAACAGAGATATTTTAAAGTTTTTTCATGATTCTACTTGGAATGTTATAGGGTTAGAAATGGAAGGAGCTCATTATCAAAAAGCCATTCAATCTGCTTCTAAGTTAAGAGGAAGCATAAGTTCTGATGTAAAAGTAAATTACGCGTATTATGCTTCGGATAATCCATTAGAAACCGGAAGCACATTAGCATCAGGAGGATTAGGGACTACAGGAGTAAAACCTACATATTTGATTACCGAAAAGATTTTAGAGCAAATATTTAAAGAAGGATAAGAATAATGACCCAGGAAAAAACAAATAATATAGAAATAGATCTAGGACAGTTTTTTAGGTCTCTCGTAAAAGGCTTGAAGGGGTTGTTAAAACTTTTGATAAAAGCTCTATTATTTTACAAGAAAAAATGGGTTTTGTTTTCAATTTTATTCATTTTGGGAGCTATTGGCGGCTATTTTATTGAGAAGGCTTTAGTTTTAAACAAGAGACATAAACAAGAAATTATTTTAGCTCCAAAATATAGTACTATTCCTTACATATATGATTTTGTTGAAAACTTGAATATTAAATTTAAGGATAAATTATTCTTAAAAGAAATAGATTTACATTCTTCAGATTTAAAGTATCTTAAAAAGGTTACCATAGAGCCAATACTTGAATCAAAAGATGTTTTGGATAAACTACAAATCATTTATCCTGGTCAAAATTATTTTAATAAATTTATGGATGGATATGAAGATGAGGTTTTAAAAAGTGAGAAGTATAAAAGTTTTTTTAAAAACCATAAATTGACCTTAGTATTTAAAAATGAGAATAAGAATAATGCTAAAATTTCTAAACAGTTATTAAGTTTTATAAGTGCTAATCAATATTACGCTAAAGAACTTTCTTTGATTCAAAAACAGACAAAATCCGATTTAGAAAAAAATAAAAACACATTGGTTTTTATCGAGGACTATTTAGATAGGTTAAATAAAAACCCCATTTCTGAATCAAAGGATGTAATAGTCTTAGGGGATGAATCGAAAATACCTACAATAGCTTCTTTAATAGATAAGAAAGCATTTTTATTGGGAACAATTAATGACCAGGAAAAAATTCTGCAATTAGATACTAACTTGGTAGATGTTATAGATTATGGTAATATTGTTAGGGATGCACTAGGAATACATAAACGACTAATTGTATTATTGCCTGTTTTTCTTTGCTTTTTTGTGTCGTTTGTTTTTTTAATAAAAAACTCCTCTAAAAAATTAGAAAATTTTATTAATAATTAAGTTTATGTTTAAAAGTGTACTAGTAACTGGAGGAGCGGGATTTATAGGTTCAAATTATTTGAATTATAAATCAAAGGAGGAAAATATTAAAATAGTAAATCTTGATAATCTTACGTATGCTGCGAACCTTGATAATATAAAAATTAATGATAATTGTGATTATACTTTTATTGAGGGTGATATTTGTAATGCTGATTTAGTTCAAAAGATTTTTTTAGAACATAAAATTGATGAAGTTGTTCATTTTGCTGCAGAGTCTCATGTGGATAATTCTATAACGAATCCAGGTGCTTTTATAGATACTAATATTGTAGGGACTTTCAATTTGCTTCAAGCCGCATATAAAAGCTGGATGGATGCCCCTAATGTTTTTAGGGAAGGAAAAGAAAACTCTAAATTTCTTCATGTTTCAACGGATGAGGTATACGGAACTTTAGGAAGAACAGGTTTGTTTACTGAGGAAACTTCGTACGCTCCTAACAGTCCTTATAGTGCTTCCAAAGCCTCTTCCGATATGTTAGTAAGAAGTTATTTTCATACATATGGTTTGCCTGTGGTTACGACAAATTGTTCTAATAATTATGGACCAAGACAACACAAAGAAAAATTAATACCAACTATTATAAGAAAAGCAATTTTTCAAGAAAACATTCCTATTTATGGTGATGGCAAGAATATACGCGATTGGTTGTATGTTTTGGATCATTGTAAAGGAATTAATTTAGTTTTAGAAAAAGGTAAGCTAGGCGAAACTTATAATATTGGAGGAAAAAATGAACGAGAGAATATATATATTGCTAAAACAATATGTGAAATTCTGGATAATATTAAACCATTAGAAAGTCAGAAATCTTATTCAGACCTGATTACTTTTGTAAAAGACAGGCCGGGGCATGATTTTAGATATGCTATTGATGCTTCTAAAATTGAAAATGAATTGGGATGGTTCGCAGAAGAGAACTTCGAATCAGGAATTGAAAAAACAATACATTGGTATTTAGAAAAGCATAATTAGGATGAAAGGAATCGTATTAGCAGGAGGATCAGGAACGCGTTTACACCCATTAACTTTGGCTATTAGTAAGCAATTAATGCCTGTATATGATAAACCTATGATATATTATCCACTTTCTACATTAATGTCTGCGGGTATAAGAGAAATACTGGTAATATCTACTCCGTTAGATTTACCGTTATTTGAGAAATTGTTAGGTGATGGTAAGAAATATGGATGTGTTTTCGAATATGCAGTTCAAGAAGAACCAAATGGATTGGCAGAAGCTTTTATTATAGGTGAAAAATTTATTGGTGATGATAAGGTTGCATTGATTTTAGGAGATAATATTTTTTATGGCTCAGGTTTGGAAGAGCTATTAGAGAGTAATAATGACCCAGATGGTGGAATCATATATGCATATCATGTACAGGATCCCGAACGATATGGAGTAGTAGATTTTGATGATAAAGGGAATGCTATTTCTATAGAGGAAAAACCAAGTAATCCTAAATCAAACTATGCTGTTCCTGGAATTTATTTTTATGACAACGAAGTTGTTCAAATAGCCAAAAATATTAAACCAAGTAATAGGGGAGAATTGGAAATAACAGATGTTAATAATGCTTATTTAGAAAAAGGTAAGTTGAAGGTTAGTATTTTAGACAAAGGAACGGCTTGGTTAGATACTGGTACTTTTAATTCTCTTATGCAAGCTTCTCAATTTGTTCAGGTAATAGAAGAGCGACAAGGTTTAAAGATAGGGGCGATTGAAGAAATAGCCTATAAAAAAGAGTTTATAACTAAAAATGAACTTGAAAAGTTAGCAAAACCACTTATTAAAAGTGGGTATGGAAAATATTTATTGCAATTAGATTAAGTATGGAAGTTGAAAAAACGCCTCTAGAAGGCTGTTTTATAATAAAACCAAGAATATTCGAAGATGAAAGAGGTTCTTTTTTCGAAAGTTTTAACCTGAACAAGTTTAAAGAAATAACAGGTCTAGAAATAGATTTTGTGCAAGATAATCAGTCAATTTCTTCAAAAGGAGTGTTAAGGGGATTACATTTTCAAGAAGGTAAATATGCACAAGCAAAATTGGTGAGAGTTACAAAAGGTAGTGTGCTAGATGTTGCTGTAGATCTGCGACCTTATTCTAAAACTTTTGGAAAGTACTTTTCGATTGAACTGAATGATCAAAATAATTATCAACTATTTGTTCCAAGAGGTTTTGCACATGGTTTTATAGTACTAAGCGATAAAGCGGTTTTTAACTATAAATGTGACAATTATTATTATAAAGAAGCTGAATCGGGTATAATTTTTAACGATTCTGACTTAGGAATTGATTGGAAATTAGAATCATCAGAAATATTACTATCAGCTAAAGATAGGGTTTTACAAAGTTTTAATGATTTAAATAAATGATATAAAATTCTTTTTTTTAATTGAAAACACAGTACCTTTGGCGCACTTTTAAAAAGATCAATAGTAACCGATTATGAGTAATAAAGAAAACACTTCTGAAGAAATTGACCTTGGTCAATTATTTAGATTAATAGGAGACGTTTTTAATAAGTTAATGTTATTTATTAGAAAAACCTTTTATGGATTATTTCATTTAGTAATACTTTTTCTTCAGTTTATTAGGTTACATTTTATAAAATTTGTTATTGCAGGAGTATTTGGTTCTGTTTTAGGCTGGTATTGGGATTCTGTTTCTGAGCCTGTTTATGTGTCTTCTATGGTAATAGAACCTAATTTTAGTAGTGCCCAACAGCTATACAATAATATCGAATTTTATAATGAATTAGCCGATAAAGAAGAAAATAGAGTATTGTCTCAAGAATTAGTAATTGGTGATAGTTTAGCTAAGACTATTAAAGGTATTACAATAGAATCTTTTTCGGATAATACTCAAAAGATTAGGCAGTTTAGTAGCTTTATTCAAGAATTAGACACAGTTTCTCGGAAGCTCGTGGATTATAAAGATTATCTTGAAAATTTTAATGATATTAACTCAAAATTTCATAAAATACAGATCAAAGCAACTAGTCCTATTGTGGCAAAAAAGTGTCAAAATGCAATTGTAAGATCCATAGAAAATAATGAATATTTTCAACTTCAAAAAAAAGTTAATGACATTAATATAGCGCTAAAGGATTCTCTTATAGAAAAACAGTTGACAGAGATAGATTCTTTACAAGGTTTTTACAAAAAAATAAAAATAGTTGAGGCCAATAAACCCATGGGAAGCACAAACATAAGTCTTTCCGAACAAGCTTCGAATGAGAGGAACTCTGAGATTAATTTATTACTTCAATCTAAGTCTTTACAAGATGAAAAGATTAGATTAAATAATTTACAGGCCAATACGGAAAATACTATTAATGTTATTTCCGATTTCCCAAGCAGAGGAGCTTTAGTGAATGATTTTTTAAGAAGTAAAAAATTTTTACTTCCTTTAATATTTATAGGACTTCTTTTCTTTAGCTTAATTCTATTGTCTTTGAATAAATTTTTGAAAAATTATAATCAAAATTAATTTTTCTTCTGATAAATGCATAATGAAAAAGATTTTAGTTACAGGTGCTAAAGGTCAACTAGCCAGATGTATAAAAAAACTTCAAAATGAATTTGAAGAACTAACTTTTGTTTTTGGAACAAGAGAGGACGTTGACATAACTAATAAAGAATTGTTGAATTCTCTTTTTTATAAAGAAAGTTTCAATTATGTTATAAATTGTGCAGCTTACACTAATGTAGAACAAGCTGAGAAAGACTCTAAACAAGCCTATTTTGTGAATGCAGAAGGTGTAAAGAGCTTATCCGAAGTTTGTAAGGAGTATAACACAATTTTAATTCATATTTCTACAGATTATATATTTGATGGTAATCAAAACATTCCTTATTCGGAGAAAGATATTAGTAATCCTATTAATGAGTATGGTAAATCGAAATTACAAGGAGAAAAATATATTCAAAAATTGCTTAATAATTTTTTTATTATAAGAACATCTTGGTTGTATTCTCAATATGGAAAAAATTTTTTCAATACTATAGTATCAAAATCGGAAAAAGGAGAAAAGCTGACTATTGTTAATTCTGAGATTGGCACACCAACAAATGCGAATGATTTAGCTAAATTTATTTTACACATCATAGTAACGAAAAGTGATAAATATGGTATTTATCATTTTAGTAATCTTGGGGAAGGAACATGGTATGATTTTGCAAAAGAAATTCTTATAAATATAGGAAAAATAGATACGATACAATTAAAAAAAACAAATTATTATCCTACTTTTGCAAAAAGACCAAAATTTAGTGTTTTATCTAAAAACAAAAGCACTAAGTCTTTTAATTTTAATATTTTGAGTTGGAAGAAGTCGTTGAAGGAGTTAATTGTAAAACTGGAGTAAACATGTTATACCCATTAAAATTTCATCCGATTTTAAAAGAAAAAATATGGGGTGGGGATAAGTTAAAAACGTTACTTAATAAAACTTCGGATAAGACTGATATTGGGGAAAGTTGGGAAATATCAACTGTAGATAATAATGCATCAATTGTCTCTAACGGTGTTTTTGAAGGTAAGTCTCTACAAGAACTTATAGATATGTTTACGTCAGAATTACTTGGCAAAAGTGTATATAAAGAGTTTGGTGCTCAGTTTCCTTTATTAGTAAAATTTATAGACGCTAAAGAAAACTTATCTGTTCAATTACATCCAAATGATGAATTATCTAAAAAAAGGCATAATTCTTTTGGTAAAACAGAAATGTGGTATGTGGTCCAGGCTGATGCAGATGCCGAACTAATTGTAGGATTTAAGGAAGATGTTTCTAAAAAAAAATACAATCATTATTTGGAAGCCAATAAAATTGAACAATTATTAAATTTTGAACATATTTCAGAAGGAGATAGTTATTTTATTAATACAGGTAAAATACACGCGATTGGTGCAGGATCTTTGATTGCAGAGATTCAGCAAACATCGGATATAACATATCGACTTTATGATTGGGATCGTAAAGATAAAAATGGAGTTAAAAGAGAATTACATACGGATTTAGCTTTAGAAGCTATTGACTTTGAATCAAAAGAAGATTTTAAACTTCATTATGATAGATCAATTAACCAATTAAATTTGTTGGTTTCGTGTCAATATTTTACAACTAATTTTTTAAAAGTTGAGAATAAATACATTAGAGATTACTCAGATCTGGATTCTTTCGTTATACTTATGTGTGTTGACAAAAGTTTTAAAATAAAATTGGGCGAGATTATTGAAGAAGTTGTTTATGGAGAGACCATTTTATTACCTGCAAATGTTAAAAATGTGGTAATTGAAGCTGAAGAAACCAGTATTTTAGAAATATTTGTTTCATAGGTTTATTTTAAAAACATCTATTAATTATTAGAATAAAGAAAAACTTTAAATTATGTTAGATTTAAATGGAAAATCTATCCTTATTACTGGAGGAACAGGTAGTTTTGGTAAAAAATTTACAGAACTAATTTTAAATCGCTTTCCGAATGTAAAGCGATTAGTAATATTTTCCAGAGATGAACAAAAGCATTTTCAGATGGGAATGGATTTCCCTGATGATAAGTATCCGGCGATGAGGTATTTTGTTGGAGATGTTAGGGATCATGACCGTTTGATAAGAGCTTTTGAAGGAATTGATATTGTAATTCATGCTGCTGCAATGAAACACGTGCATATTGCAGAATACAATCCCATGGAATGTGTCAAAACTAATATTTTGGGAGCAGAAAATGTTATAAATGCGGCCTTAGAAACTGGAGTTAAGAACGTAGTAGCATTGTCTACAGATAAAGCTGCTGCGCCAATTAATCTTTACGGTGCGACAAAATTGGCATCAGATAAATTATTTGTTGCAGCTAATAATATAAGAGGAAAAAGAGATGTTAAGTTTTCAGTAGTACGATATGGTAATGTAATGGGATCCAATGGTTCTGTGATGCCGTTTTTCTTAAAAAAGAAATCAGAAGGGAAATTACCAATAACAGATAATCGAATGACAAGATTTAATATTAGCTTAGAAGATGGTTGTGAGATGGTCTTTAATGCTATAGAAAATGCTTGGGGAGGTGAAATATTTGTTCCTAAAATACCGTCGTATAAAATTACAGATGTTGCTACAGCAATTGCACCAGAATGTAAACATGAAGTTGTTGGAATTCGTCCTGGAGAGAAATTACATGAAGAAATGATCACGATGTCAGATTCATTTAATACTTGGGATTTAGGAAAATACTACACGATTCTTCCGCAAAAACCAATTTTTGATTTAGAGAAATATGTGTCTAATTATAATGCAATAAGGGTTCCTGAAGGATTTTATTATAATTCTGGAGAAAATACGGATTGGGAAACTGTAGAGAGTTTAAGAGAGCTTGTAAGATTGCATGTAGATCCAAACTTTACAGTATGATGAAAGCGATACCTTATGGCCGACAGTCTATAGAACAAGAAGACATAGAAGCAGTTATAAAAACGTTACAGGAAGATTTTCTTACTCAAGGTCCAAAAGTAAGGGAGTTTGAGGAATTATTTGCTAAATATGTGGACTCTAAATATGCTGTTGCTGTTAGTAATGCAACTGCCGGTTTACACATTTCTGTATTAACACTAGGATTAAAACCCGGTGATAGAGTTATTACAACCCCAATTACTTTTGCAGCCTCTGCAAATTGTGTTAAGTATGGAGGAGGTGAAGTGTGGTTTGCTGATATAGATCCAGATACATACTTACTTTCTCTGGAAAGTACAAGAAAATTGATAGAGAGTAAACCAAAAGGTTTTTTTAAAGGTATAATCCCTGTGGATTTTGCAGGACTTCCCGTTAATTTGCAAGAGTTTAGAGAATTAGCAGATGAACATAGATTATGGATAATTGAAGACGCTTGCCATGCACCTGGAGGATATTTCATAGATTCTCAGAATAAGAAGCATATGTGTGGAAATGGTCAGTATGCCGACATAGGAATCTTTTCATTTCATCCAGTTAAGCATATTGCTTGTGGAGAAGGAGGTATGATAACCACTAATAATGAAGAGATATATAAAAAGCTATTATCACTAAGAACCCATGGAATTACTAAAGAGAATATGTCGGAGAATCATGGAGGCTGGTTTTATGAGATGCAAGAACTTGGTTTTAATTATAGACTAACGGATATTCAATCCGCTCTAGGAATTACCCAATTAGCAAAAAATAATGGAGGAGTTAAAAGAAGAAATGAAATAGCTGAAAAATACAAAAATTCATTTCAAGGAACCATAAAGTTTCAATCCCTACCTCCAAATACATATAATGCGCATCATCTATTCGTGATAGAAGTGGATGATAGAAAAGAATTATATGATTATTTGAGAGAACAGGGTATTTATGCTCAGATACATTATATCCCTGTTCATACCTTGCCATATTATAAAAAGATTGGATATCAAAACGCCGATTTAAGTAATTCAGAAAAATATTATACTCATTGCATTAGTTTACCGATGTACCCTACATTGTCTGATGAGGAACAAGAGTTTGTTATAGAGAAGATACTAAGCTTTATAGAATGAAATGTATTGAGTTAGAAACTGAAAGATTATTGTTAAAACCATTATCATTAGATCATCTATCAAACACTTATGTTAAATGGATGAATGATTTGGATGTATATAAATATCTTGAAACAGGAGGAAACTATACAATTGAAGAATTAGAGAAGTATCTTAAAGAGCAAGAAGAAAAAAAAATATTATTTTGGGCTATTCACCTCAAAGAATCTAATAAACACATTGGTAATATTAAAATTGACCCAATTAATAAAATAGATAATTCTGGAGAATATGGTATAATGATGGGTGATAAGAGTGAATGGGGAAAGGGATATGCGAAGGAAGCTTCGTTAAGAATTATTGGATACTGTTTCGATGAAGTAGCGCTTTCTAAGATTACATTAGGAGTAATTGATAATAACGTCAATGCCTTAAAATTATATGAAAAAATAGGTTTTGTCGTTGAATCAGTAATTGAAAATAGTGGAATTTATCAGGGAGAAATCTGTAATTCAATAAGAATGATAAAAGAAAATGACTGATAAGCTTATTTTAGGAACTGTTCAATTAGGATTGGATTACGGAATCAATAATCAATCAGGAAAGCCTTCTTTGAAGACTGCATTTGATATATTACATATTGCTTACGATAATGGAATTAGAGTTTTAGATACTGCAGAAGCATACGGAAACTCTCAAGAAGTGATAGGAAAGTTTCACAAAGATAATCCTAAAAAAACTTTTAACGTTATTACTAAACTTGATCCTGGTTATAAATTAGAAAATAAGGACCTTTTAAGTCGTATTCTAAAAAGTTGTGAGATTCTAGAAACCAAAGAACTTTTTGGATATATGTTTCATAATTATCAAAGCTTCAAGAAAAATACTGATTCTTATGACAAGATTTTGCATGCAAAATCCAAAAGGATAATTAAAAAAGCAGGAATTTCTCTCTATACAAATGCCGAAATAGAAGATATAATTTCTAACTATAGTGACTTTGATTTTATTCAAATCCCTTTTAACCTATTTGATAACCAATCTAAAAGAAAAGAACTTTTAGAGAAAGCAAAAAATGCAGGAATAGAAATCCATACACGTTCTGTGTTTTTACAAGGTCTTTTTTTTAAAGATAGTACTGAGATACCTAATAAACTTAATTCTTTAGCACCATATTTGAAAACATTGGAAAATGTTAAAGAAAAAGAGGTTTTGAATACTGAAACTTTAGCATTACAATATGTGCTTCAAAAAGAATATATAGATTACGTTTTAATAGGTGTAGAAAGTAGTGAGCAATTGCAAAACAATATTAATTTTTGTAAAGAAAAAATTAATATTCCTCATCATAAAATTGATAATATACGTGTTATTGAAGAAGAATTACTAAACCCTTCAAATTGGAATTAATCAATGAAAGTAGTTGTTATTACACAAGCGAGATCAGGCTCTACTAGATTGCCTAATAAGGTCTTAATGGAAATAGAAGGAAAAACGTTACTTCAAATTCATATTGATAGAATAAGGTTAGCGGAATTAGTTGATGATATCTTTATCGCAACGACTATTAATAAAGAGGACGATAAAATAGAAGAACTTGCAAATCTACTAAACGTGCGTTATTATAGAGGGAGTGAAAATGATGTTTTAGATCGTTTTTATCAGACAGTAAAAGATGTTAAACCTGATCTTATCGTTAGATTAACATCCGATTGCCCTTTAATAGATCCAAAGCTAATAGACGAGGTGATTAAACAAGCCAAAGATAGAAAATTGGACTATTATGCTAACGTTTTGGAGGAATTGTACCCAGATGGTCAAGATATAGAAGTTTTTACATTTAAAGCCCTTGAAAAATCCTGGAATGAAACTAAATTAAAATCTGATAGGGAACATGTAACTCCTTATATTAGAAATAACTCCTCTTATAAAAAAGGAACCCTATTTACTTCTGATAACCATTTTACAGATGAAAATTATAATCACGTTAGACTTACTGTTGATGAACAAGTAGATTTCGAGGTGATTGAAAAGATGATTAGTGCTTTAGGTCTTGATAAGGACTGGAAAACATATGCTGATTATTATATAAAGAACGAAGATGTCAACCTATTGAATAAAAATATCACCAGAAATGAAGGGTATTTAAAATCCTTGAATAAAGATTAGAAAAGTTTGGATTTTGATTAAAAACCAAATCGAAAGTTCCTGTTTTATGTCAAAAGCCAAGCTTTGGATAAAGCTAAATACTATTATCTTTAATTGAAATTTGAATATATAATATTTAGTGTTTGTTTATTTAAAAAACCTCTAGATTGTCATTTGCTCCTGTATATCTATAAGTTAAAAATTCATTAACTCCATTTGTTGAGTATTGATATATATGAGAATCTCGTTCATATTTGTTATTGGAATACAAATTTTTCTATAATGAAGGAGCCTTGAAAATCGATACCACACTGAGTTATTGATGACAAATAAACGTAAAATGCTGTTTGAGCGCCATATCTTAAAACATAATCTTGATTAGCCAGATAAGTAGAAGCGGGTATATTTATACTGTTGGTTCGTCTACAAGCTCGGTTTAAAGTATCTGAATCATACTAAGGATCCATCCCATCATTTATCGTTACGCTGTGTATCACCCATTCTCTTATAATGGGATCGACTTGGTTATTAAAAATATAAAGATATTAACTAAATATATCTTTCAGCTTAGCATTAGTGGCTTCGGTTATTCTAACTAATACTTTTTTGTGTAAATTTAAATTGTATTATCCATCTGGGTAAAAGCAATGGTACTGATTAAATTTTCTTTAGGAATGGTTATGATCGAAGGAGCAGTATAATGCTGGTTAATTGTTCCAAAACAGCTATGTTCCACTGGAACAATTACGTCCGCATTAGCAGGTTGATCAAGTTCCGCTTTAATTATAATTATTTGTTGATTTTCATAGATAGTTTGTTTATCAATAGAAATTTGTACTATAGGAATTGAAGTAAGTATGTTTTCTTCGTCATCGGAATTTTGACAATTACTTAACGTCAGCAATATACTTAGAAAAAAAAGATGTTTTTTCATCGATTTTAATTTTTTTTAAAATCAAATATTATTTAGGTTCAAATTATAATAAAGGATACAATAATCCCTTATTAGCAAATCTAACTACTTTTTTTAAGTAAAGCTTAAAAAATTTAGCACTAGACGTGAGATTTTTTGGGTAAAGTAGATTAGATTAATTTTTTGAGGAACTAGTCTGTTGAAAGGATTTAGGTTTGCAAATTATATGTATTTTTGTCGCTCGAATAGAACACAATTAAAAGTGGAATATGAGTAATAGATATAAAAAATCAGAAGAATTTTTACAAAGAGCAGAAAAGACTGTTCCTCTTGGATCACAAACTTTTAGCAAAAGTAAAACACAACTTCCGATCGGAATTTCTCCTTTTTTCGCCTCTAAGGGTCAAGGAGCGTACATGTGGGATGTCGATGGAAATAAATATATTGATTTTGTTAACTCTTTAGCTGCAATAACTTTAGGGTACAATGATAAAAGAGTAACAAAGGCTGTAACAGAGCAATTAGAAAAAGGAACTATTTTTTCTTTGGCACATGAATTAGAATTTTTGGTTGCAGAGAAAATTTGCGAAATGGTACCTTGTGCTGAACGAGTAAGGTTTGGTAAGAATGGCTCAGATGCAACTTCAGGAGCTATTAGAATCGCGAGGGCTTATACAAAAAAAGATTATGTTTTGGTCTGTGGATATCATGGCTGGCAAGATTGGTACATAGGATCTACAACCCGAAATGGAGGTGTCCCAAAAGCAACACAGGAATTAACACATAAATTCACATATAATGACATAAATTCACTTGAAGATAAGATAAAGGAATTAAAGGGAAATATTGCAGCGGTAATAATGGAACCAGTAAATATTGCTCCCCCAAAAGATAATTTTCTGGAAAAAGTAAAAGAGTTAACTCACAAAGAAGGTGCTGTTTTAATATTCGACGAAACAGTAACTGGATTTAGATATGCTAACGGAGGCGCTCAAGAATTTTTCGGAGTAACTCCTGATTTAGCAACTTTTGGGAAAGGTTTAGCTAATGGTTATCCGGTTTCTGCTGTGGCAGGTAGAAAAGAAATTATGGCTTTAATGGAAGATGTCTTTTTCTCTTTTACTTTTGGAGGAGAAACATTATCATTAGCAGCGGCTTACGCTACCTTATCAACTCTACAAACGGAGCCGGTAATTCAATCGATATTTGAAATTGGAGAATATTTGATGGATAATTTAAATGGATTAATTACAAAATATGAGCTGGAAGATATTATTAGGGTCCAAGGATATCCTTGCTGGTCTTTTTTGGTAATGAAACAAACAAATTGGGCAAGTACTGAAGAATTGAAAACACTATTCATGCAAATTATGTTTGAACATGGAATTTTTGCTTTAGGAACCCATAATTTAAGTTATGCTCATACTAAAAAAGATATAGATCAATTAATGAAGGTTTATGTTGTGTTTTTTGACACATTAAAGGAAGTAGAAAAGCATAAAAATATTAAGACGATTTTAAAATCGAAACCTTTAGTTCCTTTGTTTAAAGTAAGATAGTTTTGAAGAAGAAAATTATTTTTAGAGCGGACGGTAATACAACAACAGGTCTTGGTCATTTATATCGTTTATTTGCTCTTGTAGAGGTGTTTAAGGATAGTTATGACTATATGTATATAACACAATCTTCCTCTAATACAGAAGTAATTCCAGAAGACTTTCCTCTAACCATAATAGGTCAAGAAATAAAGCTTTCTGAAGAGCCAAATTGGCTTGCTAATAATTTTGACCCAGAAAAGCATGTAATTATTGCAGATGGTTATCACTTTACGTCACTTTATCAAAAGAAAATAAAAGAATTAGGTTTTTCTTTAGTTTATATAGATGATCTAGCACGGGAACACATGTATGCAGATATTGTGATTAATCACTCATCTTCTTATAAAATATCAGATTTTAATCATGAAAAACATACTAAGTTCGCTTTAGGAACAGAATATGCCTTACTTAGACCTCTTTTTTTAAAAATAGCAAAAGAAAAAAGATCAATCACATCTATAAATGAAGTCTTTATTTGTTTTGGAGGAGCAGATAAGTTTAATTTCTCATTAAAAGCAACAAAGGCGCTACTTGATGTCAGCCAAATAGAGAAAATCCATATTGTTTTAGGAGCTGCATATGATGACGGTCAAATCAACAGATTAGAACAAAAGTTTCCAACAAGAATACAAATACATAGAAATTTATCAGAAAAAGATTTACTAGAAACAATGAAGTTGTGTGATTTGGCTATTGCACCGACAAGTACCATATTATATGAGCTTACCTGTGTAAAAATGGTGATTATCTCTGGGTATTTTGTATATAATCAGAAATCTGTATATAAATGGTTTAATGAACGTGGATGTTTTTATGGAATAGATGATTTCTGTGATTTTGATTTTAATAACTTAAAAGATATTATTGTAAAGTTTACTGATGTATCTTTGTTAAAGTCATATACAGATAACCAAGCTAAATGTATAGATGGAAATCAAAAGCAAAGGTTTCTACAATTAATTAATGACCTTATGAGTAAAGTCAATTAAGTTAAAAGAAAGATAACCCTCTTTCAAAATTTTGCATTATGAAGCTAATATTAATTACTGGAATAAATAAGGGGCTTGGAGAAGCATTATTTGATTATCTAATTGATGATGAGAGCTATAGGGTAGTGGGGATTTCTAGAAGAATTACACAAAAGCAGAAAGAATTACTTAAAAACAATAAATTTATTTATGTAGAAATGGATTTACTGAACCTCAGTAATCCCGAGGAAGATTTGAAAATTTCGAAATTACTTGATGACGCAGAGGAAATATCATATATAAATAATGCCGCAACCATTAGCCCTATTAATAAAATTGGAGCTTTTCAGAATAATGAGATAATGGAGCTATTGCATCTAAATACATTTGTCCCGATAGTGATAACTAATTACTTGTTTAAAGAGGTACAAGGTAAAAAGATAAATATTATAAATCTTTCTAGTGGTGCAGCAACATCTCCGATAGTTGGGTGGAGTTTGTATTGTGCTTCTAAAGCCGCAAATGAAATGTTTTTTAAAACATTAAAAGAACAAGAACAAGAAAATGAAAATGTTAATGTAGTAAATGTTGACCCTGGCGTAATAGATTCAGGGATGCAAGAAATAATTAGAACAATAGATGAGAAGCTTTTTCCTGGGGTAAATGATTTTATTGAGTTAAAGAAAAATAACAAACTACAGACTCCTGAAGCAGCAGCTATTAAAATTATTAATCGAACTAAATTGTTTCGACGTTAAGAATTATGAAGATTGCTATTTTATCGGACATTCACGGTAATATTGATGCTTTTAAAGCAGTAATAGACCAGATGAAAAAACAGAAAGTTGATATAGTGTTTTCTTTAGGAGATCATTTGGGATATTACCCTGAAGCTATAGAAGTTTTTGATGAGATCAAAAAATGGGACTGTCATGTAATTTCAGGAAATCATGAACGAATATTTTTAAATTTCTTAAAGGAAAGTAAAGAATATAGAGAAAATGTAATTGCTAAATATGGGACTAGTTATTTGCATTATGAAAAAAGTTTTAGTGATGATTTAATTACCGAAATATCACAATTTCCTGATAATAAAGAGGTAGTAGTTGATGGTATTAAGTTTTTATTGTGTCATGGCTCACCAATGGATAAGGATCAATATATCTATCCCGATGCAGAAAATGTAGTTTTAGACGATTGTGACTCTAAGAATTGCGATTTTGTTTTTATGGGACATACACATTACCCTATGGTTTATAAAGGTGAAAACACAATGATTGTTAATGTTGGCTCAATTGGTCAGGCAAGAACTATTGGTGGAATTGCAAATTGGGGTATAGTTAATACAAAAAATAAAGTATATACTCCTTTAAGTACTCCTTATGATATATCCAAGTTAGAAGAAAGGTTAAAAAAGAATAAAGAAAGAGAATATTTATATAAAATTCTAAGAAGAAATAATAGCACATTATGAAATTGAATGTATTAGTTACAGGCTGCGGAGGAGATATTGGACAAAGTATCGGTAAAATTCTAAATGAAAGTGAAAATATAAAACACTTGATGGGATGTGATATATCTGATAAAAATGCGGGTCAATTTATTTATAAGAACTTCTTTTTAGGATTACCCTATACACACGAAGAGTATTTAAAAAAAATGAAACAGGTAATTAATGATAATAATATAGATCTTGTAATACCTATTGCAGAGCCTGAATTACGTTTTTTTTCAACATCAAAAATATTAAATAAAATTGGAGACGCACATATGGTTTGTGCAAATGAATCTGCTTTGGAAATAGGTTTCGATAAATTAAAAACCGCAAATTTTTTAGAAGAAAATAATCTGCCGTTCCCAAAAACAGTTTTGATCGAAAACTGCTCAAAACCAGAAAAATTTCCGGTGATAATTAAATCAAGAACAGGTTCTGGATCATCTAAAGTAAACATAGTAAAAGATGATATTGAATTTAATTATTTAAAAAAGAAACATCCGGAGTATATTGTTCAAGAGTATTTGTCATCAGAACAAGGAGAATATACCTGTGGATTATTTAGAAGCAAAAAGGGAGAAATAAGAAATATTATACTCAAGCGAGAGCTTACAGGAGGATATAGTGGTTATGGTGAGGTTATCTCTAACAATGAAATATCATCATTGCTTAAAACAATCGCTGAGAAATTAGAGTTGGTGGGTAGTATAAATGTACAATTGCGATTAACTACAAAAGGACCTGTGGTTTTTGAGATTAATCCAAGATTTTCCAGCACTGTATTATTTAGACATATGTTTGGATTTAAAGATTTATTATGGTCTATAGAAGATAAAACGGACCAAAATATATCAGAATATGTAGAAGTGGAAAAAGGGAAAAAGTTTTATAAAGGATTTAATGAATATATTTCTTAACTAATGATTATGAAAGAGTTTTATATTGGAAATAGAAAAATAGGAGGAGATGCGTCTTGTTTTATTATAGCTGAACTTTCTGCAAATCATGGAGGCAAGATTGATATTGCGATTGAAAGTATACGAGAAGCAAAAAAGACGGGAGCAGATGCAATAAAGTTGCAGACCTTTACCCCTGATACAATAACTATAGATTCGAAAAAACCAGAGTTTTTGATAAACCATGGGACCATGTGGGATGGTAGATACCTGTATGACTTATATCAGGAGACGTATTTGCCTAGAGAATGGCATAAAAGGCTTTTTGAAGTCGCTGAAGAAGAAGGTTTAATTTGCTTTTCTTCTCCTTTTGATTTAACGGCTGTTGATTTCTTAGAGGAATTGCAGACACCTGCGTATAAAATAGCATCTCCAGAAATTCTGGATATCCCTTTAATTGAAAAATGCGCAAAAACTGGAAAACCAATTATTATAAGTACAGGTATTGCAAGTATTTCTGATATCGAACTCGCGGTTAATACATGCAGAAATGTTGGAAATCAAAATATTATACTACTAAAATGTACGACTTCATATCCAGCACCCATTGAAGATGCTAATTTGAAGACACTAAATAGTTTGGCAGAAACCTTTGGAGTTATACCAGGACTCTCAGATCATACGTTAGGAACAGTTGTACCTACAGTTTCGGTTGCGCTTGGAGCTAAGGTAATTGAAAAGCACTTTATAATGGATAAATCCATTGGTGGAGCAGACGCGGCGTTCTCATTGGATGTTAATGAATTTACAGAAATGGTGGCTTCTGTTCGAAATGCTGAAAAGGCAATAGGAGAGGTATCTTATAACATAGGTGGGAAAGCATCAAACTTATCTAAATTAGCTTCTCGTTCTCTTTTTATTGTTAAGGATGTTGAAAAAGGAGAAATACTAACCGAAGATAACGTTAAATCCATTCGACCGGGTAATGGAATACACCCTAAATATTATAATGAGATATTAGGGAAAAAAGCAACTCAAAATATTGAAAAGGGGACACCTATGTCTTGGCAGTATATTAAATAGAAAAGGTCATGATTATTCTTTTTATAGAAAATAGATATAAAACATATTTTTTTGCCGAAGTTGCTAATGAGTTAAGTAATAGAGGACATGAAATTCATTGGTTAGTTCAAAATAAAATTTTTAAAAAAGAAAACAAAACCTTCCATAATCATGTAATTCCATATTCAAATAAAAGGAAAAATGAAACATGGGAGAAAAACCAGGAAATAGAAAATATTATTTCGGGAGACCGACAAATTAATTTTTTTAAGTTAAAAGATAAAAGTCATTTTTATTATTATCATTCCTATATCAATCGAAAAATTTTAGAAATTCAACCAGCAGTGGTTTTTGGAGAGAGTACTGCTTTTCATGAATTATTAACCATAAGTATATGTAAAAAACTTGAGATCCCTTATTTTCATCCTAGTTCATGTAGATACCCAAAAAATAGATTTTCCTTTTATGTTAACGACACCTTAGTTCCATATAATGGCAGTAATGAATCATTACATGAAGAAAGCGCAATCGAAATAATTGATAGCATTTCTAAAAGAACGGCCAAACCAGATTATATGAAGAAGGTGAAAAAGAATAGAGTTAAGAATGGTAAAGACAAAATAACAATACTTAAAGGCTATTTTTTTGGTGAAAAATTTAATACTCCTAACCCGTTTGTAAAATACGATTTAGAAAAGCAAAAGAAATTAAATATAGAAGCCTGGGATAAGATAGCCATAAAAGAATTATCTAACGAAAAATTAAATATTGTCTATCCCTTACAAATGCAACCTGAAGCAAATATTGATGTTTGGGGTAGGAAATATAGAGATCAATTACAATTAATAAAAGATATTTATTATAACTTAAAGGAAGAATATAATTTTTATATTAAACCTAATCCAAAATCTAAATATGAGTTATCAGAAGAGTTGATAGAATTTGTTAGTAATAATGAAAGAATAGCCGGTATACATCATTCAACATCTATGGATACAATATTTCCTAATGTTGATTTGTTTATTACGGTAACAGGAACAATTGCTATAGAATGTATTTTGTCAAACAAACCTGTACTTAATTTGGTGGAAACTCTAAATAATAGATCTAGAAATTGTGTTTACCTGAATAACTTATCACAGATTACAACGTGGATTAAGAAAGTGGAAGATAATAGTTTTCCAAAAATAGAATTAGAGGAAAAAATAAAGTTTATAAATCATTTAAATAAAACTAGTTTTAAAGGAGTTATTTCAGATCCATTTCATGATCCAAATTGTGTAAATAAAGAAAACATAAGAGATGTTGTTAAAGCTTTTAATCAGCTGTTAGAAAAATATGAGTGATGATATTATAAATAAAGCTTTTTTAAACAAAGTAACACCCTTTAAGGTCGCTCTTTATGGAATGTTTTTTTGGGTTATTTTGTATTTGTTTGCATCTGTAAATGTGAAAGAACCTATGGGGTTTGTTCCTTTTTTATATATTATTATCTGCTATTTTTTTTTCATACTTGGAGCATTAAGTTTAAAGAAACCAAAAGGGGTGGAACTTGTCTTATCAGAAAACCATAAAACCAGACTTCTGAAATTTCTTTATGTTATTATAATAATTGCTTTTATAGGCTTTATATTTCGATTTATTGATAAATTTTATTTAAGAGGAATATCTTTTTCAGGAAGTTCTTTAGAAAACAGAAAAATACTTATGTCATCAGGTCCCTCTATGATTAGTGTTTTTTCTGCGGTATTAAATCCATTTAGCTTTTTACCACTATTTATTTATTACCTATTAGGGATAAAGAAGAGGTTTTTGTTTTTAGTATCTTTATTTTTGTTTTTTGCATCTTCATTTGAATACATCGTGCTTAGTTCTAGGTCAGGCCTTTTTGTGGTTTTAATATTTCTATCTATTTATTTATTCTATTTTAAAAAAATAAAAATAAAGTGGTATCAATCAGTGTTTTTTGTACTGATTTTAGGGGGGTTAGGTGTTTTTTCAACAAATATTTTTATAGACCGAACTACTGAAATTTTGGGTTCAAAAAAATTGGCGGTAAAACATATTCTAACAAATGCAGGCTATAATTATACAATTGAACCTAAAAATGATGTAGTAAAAGATATAACAGCAATAAATAATGAAACATATCAGGCTTTGAAATTGGGGTATGTAAATTTTTCACAATATTATATCCACGGTTTTTTTGAGTTTGGTTATTTGTATAATAATTATAGCAAGGATTATCATTACGGAGCATATTCATTTTCTATATTTGCTAAATTTTTTAAAACACTTTTCGGTTTAGACATTAATTTGAAAGAAGTACAAATGAGTCCTCCTAGAGTTGGTGTTTATACCACTTTTTTTGGTCCAGTTTTTATAGATTTTGGATGGATGGCATTTGTTTTTATGTTTCTTTTAGGATTAATTCAAAAAGTAATTTTTAACAAGGCAATTAAAGGAAAATTTTATTTTTTACCATTATTATTTTATATGCTGATTATTACATTTTTTATGCCGGTAGTCAATTTTATTACTACGGCTCAAGGGATTTATATTATTACCGCTTTCGGGTTATTTTTATTTGCATATTCAATTTTAAATAAGAAACTAATTTTTTATAAGCAGAATGGTGCTAGAATTTATATTAGATTATTAAAATAATTATAAGAAATGAAGAATATTATAAAAAAAGTAGGTTTTTATTTTCAAAGATTGATAAAAAATAAAGCAATTAGAGATTCAATTTCAAACAAGATTGCTCAAAAAATAGGAAAAACAGAAATCCCTAAGGATATTGGTAAAACTGTATCAGTTAATTCCAAAGAATTAACGCATAAAGGGTACACTGTGCTTGGTAAGTTTCTTCAGGAATCAGAAGTGAAAAACATAAAGGACTTAATATCAGATAATTTAAAATGTTTCGATCCGTTTAATCCTTCTTTAGGTGAATTCTCAATAGACAATGTGCCAAACGAGGTTCATGTAGCAAATTACAGAAGACAGGACTTAAGTAAATTCAAAGAGATTCTGAATATTGCTAATAACACTAATGTTTTGGAAGCGGTCCAGGATTTTTTAGGAGCAAAACCAACAATTAGTAATATTAATATGTGGTGGTCTATTCCAGGTAAAAAAGAAGCAAAACAAGCCCAATTGTTCCATAGAGATGTTGATAATTATAAGTTTTGCAAACTATTTATTTACCTTACTGATGTTGAGTTAGATAGTGGGCCACATGTGTATGTAGAAGGTTCTTCGGTTTCAAAAAAACTAAGAAAAATCAGAAGATATAAAGATGAAGAAATTATTGATGTTTTTGGTGAAGATAAGATTAAGTATTTTACAGCATCAAAAGGAAATGCTTTTATAGTTGACACGTATGGATTCCACAAGGGATTATTACCAGAAAAAGAAACGAGATTATTACTTCAGGTACAATACTCATTAACTCCTATCGGAATAGAACAATATAGCCCAGTAGATATTGGTTCGCATTCATATGACAGTTACATTAATAGGTTAATATTAAAATAAATGAAAAAACTAATCCGATTGTTGTCTTCTTTTGTCTTAATGCGATGGATTTCTTTACTAACTATAAAAGTGTTTTGGGCTTTATCGAGAGTAATTAGTCACTTGAAAATTAAAGCATTAATTACTAATTCTGGTGATAGTGTTTGTCATTATACGGTAGAAATAAAGTATGGAGACAATATAGTGATTGGAGATAACTGTGCAATCGGAAAATATAGTAGTTTAGGGGCTAAAAGCCCTATTACAATTGGAGATAATGTTACAATCTCAAGAGGAGTTATTATAGAAACAGCTGGGTTAGATTTATCAAAATCTGCAAAATCTAGGCATATTTCTAAACCTATTGTAATAAAGGATAATGTATGGATCGCAACAAATGCGATAATTTTAGGAGGAGTAACGATTAACAAGAATGCTGTTATTGCTGCAGGTGTTGTTATTACAAAAGATGTTCCAGAGGGAGCAGTAATCGTAGGAGCAAGAAATAGGGATATAAAACATAATTAATAATAAGAATATTGAATTTTTTAGATAAGGCTTTAGCTACTATAATTTTTTTTTTGGCATTAGGATGTAATAATTCTACCTTGATTAAGGAGAGAAAAGATGTAATATCAAATTTTAATGATGAGAAATATGTTATTAATGGAGATTATAGAATTGGAGATGTTCGTAGATATGGATGTATGCCAAATTCTACCATTGGAAATCACCCATATAGCAAAAAGCATACTCTGGAGACTATTCTAGATATTGCAGAAAAAGGAATTGAAATTACATTTCCTGAAGGGTATTATAAATCAGAGTTAGTTTTTAAAGGGAGAGAGAACGTCAAAGTTAACTTTAATAAAGCTGAATTTGGGGGAAGTATTCAAATTATTGATGATGCAATAAAAAAAATAAAGTCTTCAAATATAATTTTAAAAGGACAATTGACAACTTATACTAAGTTTTTTACTAGAAATTCTAACGAAATATATGTAGAGGACTTAATAATTAGATCAGATACGACTAAAAGTTTACTTGGTTTAAGGAGTATGGGGTGCGATATATATGCTGGGACTAAAAATCTTAGAATGAATAATTTGGTTGTTGGAGATTTAGGATCGGGATCTGAAAAATATAAATTTTCTAGGGCAGCATTACAGATTCATGGTTGGGGAAATAACCCCGAAGGAATAATTATTAAAAAGGTTTTGATAAAATCTTCTGATAGACATGGTGTTTATTTGACAGGTGATAGGCATAAAATAGATGAATTAATTGTTGATAATTTTGGGGTTGGATCTGTTATAAACATGGAGTCATTGGAAGACGCACAGAAAGAAGAATCTAAAATGATTTCTGGCGTTTGGTTTAATAAATGTAATAATTCGGAAATAGGTAGTATCGAAATTAATAAGACCAATTCTAAGGGTAGATATTCAATATGGTTTGATGAAGGGAAATTTGAAGAACCAACAATTATAGAACACCTTATTTTAATAGGTAAAACAGAAAAATTACCAATAAATTCTAATGACGCTTTTACAAATGTTCTGGTTAAAAAATTTAAACAAAAAAAACATAAATAATAAGGTTTATAAAAAATCTATACCATTCCTAATAGCTTTTGGTTTTTCGAAAGCTATTGTTTTTTTGACTCCATTATTACTTTCTAACACACTTTCTTCTAAAGATTATGGCCTAATCGAATATTCTCTTAGTTTAGGTGTTTTGATAGCTACTTTAATTAGTTTAGGTGTTCCATCTTCATACCCATATTTTAGGTTAAAAAGAAACTATAAAACAGTATATGAAGGTTTTTCGCTTCATAAATTATATTTGTTAGGTTTATGTTTGTTAGCCATTACATTATCCTTTTTTCTCAACAGTACGAAATATGTTACAGTTTTTATAATCTCATATATAATTTCTAACCAAGTTATTTATTCGATTAGATTTAAAAGTTCTGAAAAAATTTTAAAAGCGACATTAATTGATTCAGGTTTATATATTGCATTGCTATTGGGATATATTGTGCTTAGTTTTTCAGACTTTTCTGATTTAAACATATTGATAATCGTGTTATTAGTATATGTAATGTTCTTTATTATAATGACTCTAAGAGAATTTTATAATGTAGATAAGAACCTTATAATAATAAAGTTCCTAAAATTAGTAAAATATGGACTACCTCTTGTCGTTTCAGGTTTTTTAATGATATTTATATCGAATTCAGGAAGGATAGTTGTTGATTTCTTTTTAGACCCAGAGGATGTAGGAATTTATTCTTTTTATTTTAGAATTTCTTCATTAGTTTTAATTGCATATCAGGTTTTTAATATTGTTTTTTTTAAGAAAATTTATACTTTAAGCTCAGCTAAACTTGACAAAATTTTTATTGCTTTCTTTCTACTGATAATAATTTCAACAACAATATCATATTTTATTACTCCTATTCTCGGAAAAGGGATGTTTAAAATGTTTAGCACACTAGAAGAAAATAGAGGACTTCATTTCTTATTGTCTTATCAGGTTGTATGTTGGATTTCTTTAGGAATATTTGAAAATATGATTTATAGAGAAAATTTAACAAAAAAAATGAATAAAGGTGTTATTTTCATATTAATGGGGTTCTTAATAATACTATTTTTGTTTAGAGAAAACCTGACTATTGAAAAAATTGTATTGTTTCAATATACCTCGATGTTTTTGGCAATAACATACCAACTTTTTATCCTATATAATTCTAAAAAAATAAAATTATTAAAAACCTATTCGATGGTTTTTAGTACGTATTTTATTTCAATGATGGTTTACTTCTATATTTAAACGATAAAGCATGAAACTAGATAGAACTAACATATATTTAATCCTATTACTTCTAATCGTTCTAACGTTACCAATAACCTATAATCTTAATTCTCTATCGGTAATTTTATTGTCGATGTTTTTTTTTATTGATTCTAAAGAAAATTTGTATAAAAAATATGAAATACTAAGAAAGCACAAAGTCTTTTGGGCTATGACTTTGTATTTTTTTATTCAGGTTTTTGGATTAATATATACAGAGAACCTAAAAGAAGGCTTAAAAGAAGTGCAGGCCTTAATTCCATTTCTAGTCTTACCAATGGTTATTCTTTCCGAAAAGATTTCTAGCACACAAAGGAAAAAAATATTATTGATATTTAAATATTGGATTTTGTTACTTCTCTTGTTTTTAAGCGTATATCATTATTTTTATTTGGGTAGGCCTATTAGTTCATTTGCTAATTTTGGTTTTACAATTCTAGAAATATCACCTTTTTATTTCTCAGGTTTTATTTATTTAGCAATAATCACGATAGTTTTTGAATTAAAAAGAAAAAGTTTTAAGAGCATTTATTTATATATCGAGTTGGGAACTTTTTTAGCTTTTATAACTCTTTTAGGAATGAGAATTTTTATAATAATAATACTTGTAGCCTTAGTGTTATTCGTACTGAAAACCTTAAAAAATTTAGCTATTAAAAAGAAGATTGCTATTCTAATAAGCATACCGTTATTATTGATGTTATTGTTTTTAATTACACCTTCAATGGGTAATAAGATTAAACGTTTTTCCAGAACAATCGACTTTGATTTAGAAACCATAATAACCAAAAACAAAATCACCTATGGTAGAAACACAATAGAATACAGAATACTAAAAGCATATGCATCTTTTAATATAATAAAAGAGAACCTTGTTTTAGGAGTTGGAACTGGTGATCAATTGGATCTACTTTATAAAGAATATGAAAAACTGGGATTTAAAGCAGGTATTAAAGAAAAGTATAATTCACATAACCAGTATTTAACCGAAGGACTTAAGACAGGAGTTTTGGGAAGTGCTATTTTTTGTTTTATGTTGTTTGTAATTCTTAAAAAAGGAATTCAACAAAATGATGAATTGTTATACTTTTCAACTTTTATCATTATTATATGCTTGATTGAATCTTTTTTATCCAGACAGCATGGTATTATATTCACAGCTTTTTTTGTTGCTATTCTGTTTAATCATAATGAAAATGGTAAACTTTTAAATTCTAAAAATGCATAATTAATAAGTTTTTAGAATTTGTGAGTGTTTTTTAGTGCATACTTTTTATTTATTAATGCTAGTTAATATTTCTAACTTAACCAGTTCTGCGTTATGATTTTGATTGTAAGATGAAGTTTTTTAAAATAATCTAGGGATATCTTTTATTGATAAATGTATATTTGTCGATAGTAAGCTTAATAGTAGACAGAATAAAACATCTGTTTTTTATGTACTTATTATAGGTGTGTATTTTTTAATATTAAAATAAAAGATGAAAAAAGCTTTAGTTCATGATTGGTATTATGTAAATGGTGGTGCGGAAAAAGTTATTCATTCAATAAATAATATTTGGGACGATTTTGATCATTTTGCATTAATTGATTTTTTAACTAAAGAGGACAGAGAGTTTATTTTGAAAAATAAAGACGTGACTACTAGTTTTGTTCAAAATCTACCCACAGCAAAAAGAAATCATCGAAAATTCTTGCAATTTTTTCCATATGCGATAGAACAGTTTGATTTGAAAGATTATGATGTAATAATTAGCTCTTCGGCATCTATTGCTAAAGGGGTTTTGACAAATCAGAGTCAATTACATATTTGTTATTGTCATTCACCTATGCGCTATGCTTGGGATTTTTATCATCAATATTTGGAAGAAGCGAATTTAAAAAAGGGATTTAAAGGCATATATGCTAAATATGTTCTTCATAAAATAAGAGTTTGGGATATAATTAATAGCAATAGAGTGGATCACTTTATTGCTAATTCTAAATATATAGCTAATAGAATTAAAAAGGTTTATAACAGAGATTCAACTGTAATATATCCTCCAGTAGACATAAATAAATTTTCTTTAAAAAAAGATAAAGATGACTTTTATTTTACTGCGTCAAGAATGGTTTCTTATAAAAAGATTGATCTTATTGTTAGATCATTTAATGAAATGCCAAATAAGAAACTTATAGTTGCTGGTGATGGACCTGATTTTGTTAAAATTAAAAAGATCGCAAAATCAAATATAGAATTGAAAGGATTTGTAAGTGAAGAAGAGCTTACCAATTTAATGCAAAATGCTAAGGCTTTTGTTTTTGCTGCGGAAGAGGATTTTGGAATAATACCAGTTGAAGCCCAAGCTTGTGGTACGCCTGTAATAGGTTTGAATAGGGGAGGCCTAAAAGAAACGGTTGTAGAAATGAGAACAGGTGTATTTTTTGATAATCAAGAGGTTAAAGATATTGTTCAAGCAGTGGAAAAGTTTGAACAGAATGATTTTGATTCAAATTTAATCAGAAGCCATGCTTCAAAATTTTCTAAAGAAAGGTTTGAAAAAGAAATGAAAGAATTTGTTGAAGAAAAATATGTCAATTTTAAAAGGTTACACTAAGTAAATAATGAATAGTAAAGATTTGATGTTATGATTTTATTAATGAGATTTGTTTTCTAAACGAAAAAAATAAATAATAGTGATGAAATCAAAAAGAAGAGGCTATTCTATCTTTATAAAACCAATATTTTTATTGGTAGATTTGTTGATTCTTAATATTCTTCTTTTTTTATTAGGTGTTCAGTCAAATCCTTATTTTTTATTTCCTGTTTATATTTGTGTTATTTGGATCATTTTATCAATCGCAACTGGATTTTATGATACAAAAAGGTTTTCAAAAGTAATTCAAACACTATCATCTTTATTAAGACAGTTTATAATTTTTGCCCTAATCCTTTACGCATTTGTTGGGTTTTTTAAACAACCTGAGATTAGTAGACTTGATTTAGCAAAGTATTTTTTTGTGTCATTTATTTCAGTTTCATTTGCTAAATACTTATTATTATATCTGTTGAATAAATATCGGAAGATATTAGGAGGTAATTTTAGAAATGTAGTAGTTATTGGTAACAATAAAAAAACAAACCAGTTAATTGAAACTTTTAAGGAAAGAAGTGATTTTGGATATAAATTTCACAAAAACTTTTGTGTTAGAAAAGATAGTTTTGATTTGCAAAATTGTTTTAGATATATTTTAGATAAAGAAATAGATGAAATTTATTGTTCAGTAGCAGAAGTTACAAATAAACAACTTAGAGAAATTGTAAATTTTACCGATAACAACTTAAAAGTGTTAAAGTTTATTCCTGATAATAAAGATATTTTTACCAAAAAGTTAGTTTTTAATTATTATGGGTATGTTCCAGTCTTATCTTTTAGAGAGATACCATTGGATGATCCAATTAATAAATTTGTTAAAAGATGTTTTGATATTATCTTAGCATTAGCCGTAATGGTTTTTATACTTTCTTGGCTAACACCATTACTATTCTTTTTAATGCAACTAGAATCTAAGGGTCCAGTGTTCTTTATGCAAAGAAGAAACGGTATAGATTATAGAGAGTTTTATTGCTATAAATATAGGTCAATGACACCTAATACTACAGGAAATCAAACAATTAAAGGAGATGCTAGAGTAACAAAAATTGGAAAGTTCATAAGAAAGACTAGCATAGATGAATTACCGCAATTTATAAATGTGCTAAAAGGTGATATGTCAGTTGTTGGGCCAAGACCACATATGGTAAAACATAATGAGGATTTTGCGCGTAAGGTGGATAAATTCATGGTTCGTCATTTTGTAAAACCCGGAATATCTGGCTTAGCTCAGGTAAGTGGTTTTAGAGGAGAGATTGAAACAGATAAGGATATTGTAAACCGTGTTAAATATGATATTTTCTATATAGAAAATTGGTCTCTTCTTTTAGATATTAAAATCATATTTTTAACAATATTGAATGCTTTAAAAGGTGAAGAAAAAGCATATTAATTACATATTTACTTTTCTTACAAAGTAAATATGATATGCTATTTTCAATATGTTTTTCACATAGTGATGGAAATAAACCAACCTATTAGCTTAATTCATAACCACAAACTATATTAGTAAATATTCATTTAAGGGAGATCTATAGGATATTTTAAGTATTTTTATCCTCTTTATTTAGTAGCAGTTTCTATATTGTTTTTAATTATAGAATATAGAGAATAACAATAATTATTAATCTATTACGTAATAGATTAAATATAATGAATATGGAGTATAAAAAACCGAAAGTAATTGCGGAGATAGGTTGCAATCATAAAGGAGATATGGATATAGCTAAAGAGCTATTACGCCTTTCAAAAGAATGTAATGCTGATGTCGTTAAGTTCCAAAAGAGGAATAATAGAGAGTTACTTACCGAACAACAATATAATGCTCCACACCCCAATCCAAGTAATTCTTATGGAGATACCTATGGAGCACATAGAGAATTTCTTGAGTTTTCGGTTGAACAACATAAAGAACTTAAGAATTATTGCGATCAAATAGGGATAGAATATTCTACCTCAGTTTGGGATGTTACTTCCGCACGAGAAATGATAACGTTTAATCCATCTATGCTAAAAGTTCCATCCGCTTGTAATAATCATTTTGATATGCTACGTGTATTAAGAGATGAATATACTGGAGAGGTACATTTATCATTTGGTATGACAAACCAAGATGAAGAAAAACAAATTATATCCTTTTTTGAAGAAACAGATCAAGCAAAACACAGATTAGTTATTTACTCGTGTACATCAGGATATCCGGTGCCATTTGAAGATGTTTGTTTATTGGAAATTTCTCGATTAAAGAATGAGTATGGTAACAGAGTAAAAGATGTTGGGTTTTCTGGACATCATTTAGGGATTGCAATTGATAATGCCGCTTACACGTTAGGAGCAACTTGGGTGGAAAGGCATTTTACTAAAGATCGAACTTGGAAAGGTACTGATCACGCGGCCTCTTTAGAGCCAACAGGATTAAGAAAGTTATGTAGAGATTTATTCGCAACTTTTAAGGCATTGAATTATAAAAAAACAGAAATTCTAGAAATAGAACAGGTACAAAGAGACAAACTCAAGTATCGCAAACAATGAAAACCATTGCATTCATACCCGTCCGAGGAGGCAGTAAATCCATTCCTTTAAAGAATATTAAGGAGTTTTGTGGTAAGCCATTGGTATATTGGACTATTAAAGCCGCTGTAGAAACTAAATCTATTGATGAGATTATTATCGCCACAGATCACGAACAAATAGAAACTGAAGTAAATTCTTTTGGTTTTAATAAAGTATCTGTATATAGAAGGAATAGCAGTAATGCTCAGGATAGTTCGTCAACAGAGAGTGTAATTTTAGAGTATTTAGAAGTAAGAGAATTAGATAAAAAAGATGCATTTGTTTTGATTCAAGCGACATCACCTTTGTTATCAGCAAAAGATTTAACTGCTGGAATTAAGATGTTTGATAAACAAGAGTATGATAGTGTGCTTTCTTGTGTGTTATCAAAACGTTTTTTTTGGAAAGGGAATGGTGATCCTATAAATTATGATCCTTATAGTCGACCTAGAAGGCAAGATTTTGAAGGAATATATATGGAAAATGGGGCTTTTTATATAAATACTGTTGGAAAGATTAAAGAATCAAGTAATAGACTTTCGGGTAATATAGGAATATGTTTAATGCCTGAATATACGGATGTAGAACTTGATGAAGAAGATGATTGGCAGAGGGCAGAAATTTTAATGAAAAAGTATATACTTCCTGAACAAACAAAGAAAAAAATTACATTATTTATTTCTGATATAGATGGAGTATTGACAGATGCTGGAATGTATTATAGTGAGAATGGAGACGAGTTAAAGAAGTTTAATACTCATGATGGAATGGCTTTTCAATTGATCCGTGAAAGCGGAGTAAAAACAGCTATTATAACATCAGAAAATACTGAATTGGTAAAAAGAAGAGCAGATAAATTGAAAGTTGATTATTTATATCAAGGAAAACGAGATGGAGGAAAACTATCCGCTGCTTTAGAAATATGTGAAAAAGAAGGTGTTACGATTGAAGATGTAGCTTATATCGGTGACGATATTAATTGTTTTGAATTATTGAGTGCAGTCGGGCTAGCAGCTTGTCCATCTAATGCTTTAAGGAAGATTAGGAATATTCCAGGAATTATAAAACTATCTAGAAAAGGAGGAGAAGGTGTTGTTAGAGAGTTTTATGAAGAAGTTTTAGCAAAAATTCTTTAGATAAACTTTTATGAAGGCAAAACTTATAATAGCTTCTCCTTTACAGTTGATTAATGCTATTGAAGCAAAAGAACATTTAGAGATTAAAAGTACAGATATTACTTTTTTTAGTGATGGAAATACCACTAATGAAAGACAGGTAAAATTGTTACTAGAAGAGCTAAAAATTAAGACAGCCCTATCAATTATTAAAATACCAAAAAATCTAAATTTCTTAGAAAGAATGTTATTTTTAAAAAATTTAGAAAAACATAAGTTATATAATAACTATGAGTATATTATTATAGGTCATTTCAGATCTATATACCAAGCTGCTTTTGCAAACTTATATAACACAAAATATATTTGTGTTGATGATGGAACAAGAACGTTAGATGATATCTCTTTTTTAAACAGGTTTGGTTATAGCACAAAAGCTTTTAAACTAAAAACATTGCTGTATGCTTTTTTTTCAGTGAAACCATATCTATTATCTAAGAAATATACTTTTTTCTCATATTATGCTAAGAAAGTTGAAGTGAAAAATCATATCCACGTATTAGAGAATACTTTTTCTTACATGAGAAGTCTCAAAAGTAAAAAGAGTTCTAAAGTTGAAAAGAAAATTGCTTTTGTTGGACAAAGTCTAGTAGATTCTAAATTGCTAACGTTAGATTTTTATCTTAGTTTGTTGAATAATATTGATGACTACTATAAAAAACGATACCCGGAAGGAATTACAGTAGAATATTATGCACACAGAAATGAATCTGATGAAGTTTTAGAGTTAGTTGCAAAAATGCCTAATTGGGTGATCATAAAAAATAAATTACCATTAGAGTTACATTTTTTGTTCTCTTCTCAGTTTCCTGAGGAAGTTGGGCTATTTTTCTCATCAGTTGCTGAGACATTATCAATTATTCTGGGGGATGAATTAAAACTCAGATCTTTTTTTATTCCTACGGATAAATTATTATATAGAAAATCGGAAATCAATAATCTTTTTGAAACGAATCGAAATTCTGAAAATATTCAATTAATTAATAATTATTGATGAAATACTTAATGAGTTGAGTCAAAAAAAACTTCTTAAAAATTCTGGAATTTATAGCATTTTAATGCTACTTCAAAAAGGGATTAATTTTATTCTAATCCCTGTGCTGACAATTTATTTGTCCACATATGATTATGGAGTTGTAGCTATTGTGATTGCAATCAATGCATTTCTGAATGTATTTTATTTATTATCATTACCCGGTACGTTAAATAGGTTTTATTACGAATTTAAAGATGATCAAGAAAAGATAAAAAAACTGTTCGGAACTATAATTACTTTTGTTTTGTTCAATAGTTTTGTTGTCACCGGAATTATCTTTTTGGGAAGAAAATGGTTGTTATTACCATTTTTAGAAAATGTTGATTTTTTCCCTTTTATGGCTCTTGGTCTTGTATCTGTAATTTTTAATCCCTGTTATGCAATATATCAAAGTTCATTACAAGCTAGACAAGAAGGCGTTCGTTTTGGAAAAAATAATGCAATATTTTTTTTAGTAAATATTATACTTCTATTAACAAGTGTAATTTTGTTAGATATGGGAGCTAAAGGAGTTTTGGGTTCTTTAGCAATAACCAATGTTATTTTCTTTATCTATACTTTATCAAGGTTTAGGAAATATATAACCTTTGGAATTGATGTTGATATACTTAAGAAGTCTTTAAAATATGCTTTTCCATTAATCCCCCATACCTTATCAGGAGTTACGACAATGCTTATTGATAGAATAATCATTAATAAGTTGTTGAATACATCTTTAGTGGGGATTTATAGTATTGGAAATAACTTTGGTAGCATTGTTTTTTTAATTGCTTCAGGAATAAATCAAGCTTTTGTCCCTTGGTTCAATCAAAAAATAAAGGATAATGACCAAAAATCAATTCCGGAAATTGCAAAGTTGCTTATTGTTTTTTATAGTGTAATCGCTTTGGGATTATCTTTTTTTAGTAAGGAAGTAATTATGTTAATTACACCAAAAGCATATCATGCTTCTTGGATAGTAATACCTTGTATTTCTTTTGCATTTGTATACCATGGTGTGTATTACTTTTTCGCAAGCGCTTTGTTTTATGATATTCAAGGTCGAGGAAATCGTATTATTCCTGTATTTACAATACTAGCGGCAGCAATAAATATTGTTTTAAATATTACATTAATCCCTCGACTTGGGATTTTTGGAGCAGCGGTAGCCACATTGATCAGTAAGTTTTTATTATCAGTATCTCTTAGTTTTTTTTACAATAAATTTGTTCAAATAAAATACCCTGTACTATATATGGTTTTAATGCCTTTAGGGTTTTACATAGTTTCACTTTTAAGCTATATGCCATATTTTGATGTGTATCATTTTTTAAGTTTAAAAATCATCATCTTTGTTGTTGTTTTGTTTTTGTGTTTTTTACATTTTAAGAAAAGAATAAAAACGTTATTTAAACAAAAGAGAATATTCCATTGAAAGTTTTAATTGTTAATACATTATATGAACCTTATAAAGTAGGTGGTGCAGAAATCTCTGTTCAATCTATTACGGAAGGTATGGTGAAGAATGGAATAGAGGTAGCAGTGTTGACTTTAGGGGAAAAAACTGAAAAAACTATTATAAATAATGTACTGGTTTATCGATTAAAAATAGAAAACTTATTTTGGCCCTTTAACGAAATAAACTATTCAAAAATTAAAAAATTAAAATGGCATTTTTCGGATATTCATAATAAAAAGTATGACAAGAATATTGATAAAATTATTGATGAATTTTGTCCTAATGTAATTCACACGAATAATCTTACTGGTTTTTCTGTGGCAATTTGGGATATTGCCAAAAGGAGACAAATCAAAATAATACATACACTTAGAGATTATTATTTACAATGTCCTAAAACCAATAAGTTTAAGAACGATAATTGTGAAAAACAGTGCACAGAATGTATGTTTTTTTCCATTATGAAGAAGGCGAAATCTCAGCTAGTTGATAGTGTTGTGGGAATTAGTAATTTTATATTAGAAGATCACATAGATAAAGGATATTTTAAATATGCGCTTAAGAAAGTAATTTATAATGGATTTGATACTAAAAAAGAGATATTATCAAATTCGGATTTTGAGAAACATACTTTTGTGAAATTTGGTTTTATTGGACAAATAAATAAAGCAAAAGGAATTGAAGTATTAATAAGAAGTTTGGAGGAACTTAAGGATTACGATAACTGGAAACTGTTCATTGCAGGTAATGTAGATCCATCGTATAAGGACTATCTATTATCGTTTTTACCTGATGAAAAAGTTGAATTTATGGGGTATATGAAACAAGATACTTTTTTTGACATCATAAACGTTTTAATTGTACCATCTTTATGGGAAGAACCATTCGGAAGAGTTGTATTAGAAGGACTTTTAAGTAATGTTCCTGTGCTAGGTAGCAAAAAGGGTGGTATAAAGGAAATATTAACGGGTAATTCAAAGTTTACATTTAATCCTTTTAAAGAGGATTTAAAAAGTTTACTACAATCAATATTAGAAAACCCAGAGGAGTTAAATACTTTTAATATTGATATAAACGATTTCCACAAGTTATATTCTTTAGAGTGTATGATTGATGAATATGTAAAAACATATAAGGAATTAAAAAAATGATTTCATCTTTCTTTACAAAAGAATGGTTTTTGAAATTAATAGAATGAAATTAATGGAAAAAAATAAAAAGAACATAAAAAACTTATTGCCCGAAAGTGTTTTTTTTGGATTAAGAAAAATAAAACTCTTTCCTCAAAACACTAAACTTGTTTTAGCGGGGGTTTATTTTACGTATTTTATTAAAAAGTACAATAATAATGGAGTTTCTATTACAATACCATTCTCACTTACTGATTTTAAGTTTAGAGGGCGATTTGTTTTTAACAATTATGAAACTGAAGAGGCAGAATATCTTTCTAAATATTTACCCCCGGAGGCAACAGTTATTGAGTTAGGTGGATGTTTAGGATTTGTATCTTGCCTAACTAATAAAATACTTCTAGATAGGACTAAACATATAGTTTTGGAAGCAAATCCAAATTTGATACCGTTAATTCAAAAAAATAAAGAAGATAATAACTGTTTTTTTTCTATTGAAAATTTAGTGGTAACAAAAGAAAAAGAAACTCAGTTTTATATTCATGATTTAATTGTCGGAGGAAGTTTAAAAAGAAAAACAGGAAAACAAGTCAATATTGAAGGTACTACTTTTGATTCATTAAGGAGAAAGTATGATGTTAATTTTGACACTTTGATAATGGATATTGAAGGTGGAGAATTAGAGCTTTTTAGAAATCATAAAGAAGAAATCAAAAAATTTAAAATGATCTTTTTCGAAATTCATCCATTTGCTGGTATATTAACCAAGGAAGAAGCTCAAGAATGTGAAGAAATTCTTTTGGGACTTGGGTTTAGAATAGTAAAGAGAGATGGACATTTTCAGGTTTGGGAAAAGTTTTCCCCAAATTATTAAGTAGAATTTAAAAACGTAAATTTACCAAGACTTAAAGGTATTAGATAAGTTTAATAATATGATGATTAATGAAAATTAGTTTTAATCTAGAAGGTGTCACTTTTTACCTAGTACTTCTATTTGGTATTTTTAATTCAGTTTTTCGTTATTATCTATTTAACACTCCGTTCTTCCCTATTGTTTATATTTCTCAATTACTAATGATTATTGTTGTTAGTATCCATTTTATTTCTTTTTTAAATCAAATTAAGGTAAAGAGGAATTTTTTAATTTTGGCAATTATGATTGTTTTGGCGCTTTGTATAGGTGTCATTTATACAAAAACCGTTCTTCAAGTATTTATGGGGGTTTATATTTTAATACCTCTTCTTTATGGTTTTGTAATGTATCCTTTTTTTGAAAGAATATTGAGTTATCGACATTTTTATAAAATCATTTTAATTATTGGGATTTTAGGAGTTCTTTTTAATTTAATTTTGATTTTTCCTTGGGAGGGTTTTAAGTATGAGGTCTATGGAAAAACTATCGAAGGGAATCGTTTTTGGACTGCTTCTGGTGTTAGAAGGCTTTCTGGATTAGGAAGATCTTCATTCGAAACAGCGGGATATATGCTTTTTTTAGGGATTATGTATATATTAAAAAATTTTAAAATTAATCTTGTATGGATATTAGCAGGGGTAGCTATTTATTTTACAGATACTAAAGGGATTTTAATAGCATATGTTCTTATTTCACTGCTGGTACTTCTTTGGAATCATATTTCTGATTCTTCAAAAAAAATTGGACTGCTTACGATATTATTTATTAACCTTGCGTTACCTATACTTTCTTGGTCATTTTCTATTGAGGATATAACAAGTGTTAAATTTTTAAGGTCTTTTGAAATGAGGTTGGAAGGAACTTGGCCTGAGGCTTATAGATTAATTTCTGAATCTGGAAATTTATTTACAGGAAGAGGAATAGGAGGAATAGGAGTACCTCAAAATATTTTTGAACCAGAACTATCGCATCCAGGCGATAATTTGTTTGTATATCTTATAGCTATTTTTGGTATAGGAGCATTCATTATATACGGTTTTTTAGTAAGAGGCGTTTACAATAAAGAAGTAACAAAAACAGAAGTATACAAATTATTCTATATACTCTCAATATATGTATTTGGGTATGGTGTAACTACAAATGTTATTGAATTACCGGTAATGAGCATATGTCTCGGGTTGGTTTTTAGATATTGGGTAGATGATAAAAAATATGAAATTAAACAACTATAAATACCTCTTCGGATTAGAGTCAGGATTTAGTGTAAATAGTTTATTTTTAATATGTTCATGCTTATTATCTATGTTTCCTATATTATCTTTTGGAATTAGATCTATACTTATTGCGGTTTGGGGTTTTTTAGGAATTTTATGTTTAATAAAGAATTATTCTTTCCCAAGAATAATAGATAAAACGGACAAATTTATAATTGCTTTTTTATCCATTTCTTTTGTTTTTCTGATTTTTAGCTTGTTGTATACGGAAAATATTCCCGATGGAGTAAAAAGATTACTACGTATGTTTCCAATAGTTTTAATCCCTACAATATTTTATTTAAACAAGCAGGTTTTTACAAAACAAAGAATAGATTGGATTACTAATTTGTTTTGTTTGTCAGTACTAGTTTTTGTTATATATCAGGTTTTATGCTTAGGATTTAATTTTGATATCTTAACAAATGACCTTAGTATAGCAGAAATTAAAAGAAACAATTTACATCATTTAAGTAATATAAGTCAGGATCAGATTCAACAGGTAAAAATAAGAAGATTGAGAAATTTTATTACAAAACTTGTTGATTCACATCCTATTTATCAAGGTTTATGGATGTCGTTTGTAATCTATTTTAATTATCATCAACTGAAGTTTAGGTCGCATTCGGTTTTGCAAAAAATTGTTAAGATCTTTATAATTTGTTTGATGCTCTTTTGGATGGTTTTAATTTCTTCCAGAATGCCTCTGATAGCAACTTTTATTGCCGGAATTATGACAATGATACTATTTAAGTACTATAATCTTAAAAAAGTAACTTTGTTAGGTGGTATTTTTTTAGGGTGCTTTTGCATTTTATTGGTAACATTAAAACCAATACAAACAAGGTTTATAGAAATTTTAGATAATATTTTTATTCTCCCGACAACAGGGAATGATATATATAATTACAACTCTACAAATGTAAGAGTTGGGATCTATTATTGTTCAGGAATCGTTGCGAAGGATAACTGGTTATTTGGATTAGGAATCGGAGATGTTCAAGAAAATCTATCAAATTGTTATGATCAAAAAATAGGAGCTGAAATTTATCAATGGAAGGATTATAATTCACATAATCAATATTTTTTCTTTCTTTTAAGTGCTGGTATTGTTGGACTAATTACTTTTTTGATGTTTTTAATTTTTTTGATAAAAAAAACATTCCTTATCGAAAAAAGTGTTCTTTTTTATTTTGTACTAATTAGTTCTATTGTATTTATAACAGAAAACCTGCTTAGTCGTTCGGATGGAGTACTATTTTTTAGCCTTTTCGTGTCTTTAATTTTATTATCTACTAATGACATTAATAAATGTCATGAAACACTTGATGGTTAGGGTTTTAGAATTAATTATATGTTACAACTGATATTGTTAATAAAAATAATTTAGTAAAAAATGAATCTAGAAGAAAAGGAAAGAATTGAAATAGAATTTTGGAAAAATTCTCCCACAGAGAATCCAACTAATTTTTCCACTAAGAACCTTTTGAATAAATTATCTGAGGCTAAGGTGTTTTATGGAGTATTTAAAAAACATGAAGATCTATTTCAAAATTCTGAAACTATATTGGAATTAGGAGGTGGACAAGGCTGGGCATCCTGTTTAATTAAAAAAGAGTATTCTAAAAAGGTTTATTTATCTGATATAAGTAATTATGCTATAGAAAGTTTAAAAAACTGGGAGAAGGTTTTTGGAGTTAAAATTGATCATTCTTTTGCTTGTAAATCTTATGAGATACCTTTAGAAGACAATTCGGTAGATTTAGTTTTTGCCTTTGCAGCAGCTCATCATTTTGTAAAACACAAAAAAACTTTGAAAGAAGTAAAAAGAGTTCTTAAAAAGGGAGGGAGATGCATATATATGTATGAACCTAGTTGTAGAAAATTCTTGTATCCATTGGCATACAAAAGAGTTAATAAAAAGCGTCCTCATGTACCGGAAGATGTATTAATAACTAAAGAAATAATGTCAATCGCAACTGATTTAGGGTTGAAATCCTATTATGAATTTCATTTTTCTACAATATCGAGGGGTCCAGTAGCTACTATGTATTATTATTTTTTGGGGAAAATGCCTTTTTTGGCAAATATAATACCCTGTACTTGTAATTATGTTTTTCAAAAACAATAATTAGGCAAATTCAAGAATTTTTATTATTAATAAAACAGTTATCAGTAAAAATAATTAATAGTTAAAATTTATTTTTTATTATTTGAAGTAAATATGTTAATGTCACGAAGAAATACCCCTTTTATTGTAAACTGTAGATTTTTAACACAACCCGTTTCTGGTGTTCAACGATTTGCAATAGAAATATGCAGAGAGTTGAAAAAATTGGATGATCAATTTATTTTTGTAGCACCAAAAAACATCTTGCATAGTGATATATTTAGGGAACTAAAAGCAATTGTTATTGGAAGATTTCAAGGACACCTGTGGGAACAGGTGGATTTAAAAAGATATGTCGATAAACATAATGGATTACTAGTCTCTTTAGGCAATACGGGACCTCTTTTTGTAAAAAAACAAGTCGTAACAATTCATGATTTGGGATTTAGACATCATCCAGAATGGTTTTCATTTGGATTTAGAAAAGTATATAATTTTCTAATTCCAAAGATTGTAAAAAAAGCACTACACGTATTCACTGTAAGTGAGACTTCAAAAAAAGAACTTGAAGATATATTGGGTGCTGAAAAAACGAAAATTTCAGTTATTTATAATGCAGCGACTCCTTTTTTTGAAGATCTAAACTGTATAAATAAGCATGAAGATGAGAAGTACATTCTTACAGTGTCATCACATGTACCTAGAAAAAATTTCAAAAGATTAATAAATTCATTTTCAAAAATTTCAAATAAAAAAATTAAACTAATTATAGTCGGGAACTATAGTAGTATTTATGCAAAAGAAGACTTAACTGAAAATAATAGAGTAATTTTTGAGCAGAATATTGGAGATCAAGAATTAGCGACGTATTACAAGAATGCTACATTGTTTGTATATCCTAGCCTTTATGAAGGCTTTGGAATCCCTATTATAGAAGCAGCTAGTTATGGTACTAGTATATGTGTATCTGATATTCCAGTTTTTCAAGAAATTTGTGGGCAACAGGCAATATATTTTGATCCTTTAGATGAGATAGATATGACTAATAAAATTCAAGAGAGTTTAAAGAATCCAATAGTCCCAAATAGTTCTTTTTTTCAAAAAAAATATTCTTGGGAGAAGAGCGCATTAAAAATGTTTTCTATCCTGAAAGAAATATAGTTGGGTTAAATACTTCATTTCCTATAAAATTTCAGTTAATACTGATAAATTAATTTAACTTTGTTTTTTAAGATTGGTAAGGAAATTAGATGTTGTTACTAATTGGTTTTCCCAAACTCAGTTTGTTATTTAATTTACAAAGGGATAATAATGAAAAAAGCCTTAATACATGATTGGTATACGCAATATCGAGGAGGAGAACGCTGTGTTGCAAGTATCACTGATATATGGAAGGACTTTGATTATTATACCTTGGTAAATACCTTGTCTGAGGATGAAAAGCAGTTTGTTTTTAAAGGTGTTGAACCCACAACTTCATTTATCCAAAGACTTCCTTTTGGAAAGAAAAAATACCGCTCATATTTACCATTATTTCCATTAGCAATAGAACAGTTCGATCTTAGTGACTACGAATTGATTATTTCTTCATCCTCTTGTGTTGCAAAAGGTGTAATTACTAACCATAATCAGTTACACATTTGTTATATGCATTCTCCGGTGAGATATGCTTGGGATTTGTATCATCAATATTTAAAAGAAAGTGGACTTAATAGAGGTCTAAAGGGTTTCGCGGCTAAGTATTTTCTTCACAGACTCAGAATATGGGATGTGGCCACTGTTAATAGGCCTGATTTTTACATAGCAAACTCCAAATATGTAGCAAATAGGATAAGAAAAATTTATAATAAAGAAGCTAAAGTAATCTACCCTCCAGTAGAAACAACGAAATTTGAAATTTCATCAGAAACTTCAAATTATTATGTTACTTGTTCTTCTTTAGTTCCATATAAAAAGATAGATCTCATAGCGAAAGCTTTTTCTAATACGGATAAAAGATTAATTATTATCGGAGATGGACCAGATTATAAGAAAATAAAAAAAATAAGTAAACCTAACATTGAGATGAAGGGTTATTTAAGCACAAAGGATAAAAAGGATGTTCTTAAAAAAGCCAGAGCCTTTGTTTTTGCTGCAGAGGAAGATTTTGGAATAGCTCCTATTGAAGCTCAGGCTTGTGGAGTACCTGTTATCGCTTTTGCTAAAGGAGGAGTTTTAGAAACAATTAAGGGTTGTTTTATAACAGATAATGTAATAGAAGGGAATACAGGAGTTTTTTTTAAAGAACAGACTATTGACTCATTACTTGGAGCAATTGAATTTTTTGAAAGACACGAGCGGTCTTTTGATAAGCAAACAATTCGCAAGCAGGCAGAGCTTTTCAGTAAAGAGCGATTCGAAAAAGAGTTTAAAAAAACAATAGAAAAGCTATATGACCGTTGGAGAAATAGGATGGATGACAATAGTTTAATTCGAGAGAGTCACGAAAAAAGTGTTTATGAATAAAGGTGGATACTCAAAATACATAAGGCCACTTTTATATGGTATTGACCTATTAATGGTTTCTTTTTTCGCATATTTTCTTTTAACCAAAAGCTTTTTGGATATAGCATTTATAATGCTTTTTTGGATTGTATTATCATTTTTGATTTCTGTTTATGCGATATATCGATTTACAAAAATCACAAAAATTATATCTTTATTTTTCCGGCAAACGGTATTATTAGCGCTGCTGGTTTTTACATACTACTATATCACTGGAATATTTATACCGAAGGCAAATATTATTAATTTCTTTTTAGCACTCCTAATTGTTATTACTACCTGGAGAGTTTTTTTATTTGTTTTTTTTCAAAAATACAGGATAATTACAGGTAGTAATAATGTATATGTAGTTATCGTAGGGTTGAATCAATCTACAAAAAAATTAGCTTCATTTTTCGATAATTCTCCGGAGTACGGTTACAAGTTTAGAGGTTTTTTTGATAATAGAGATAGTTCTAACATTAGTGGGACTATAGAAGAGAGTTATAGTTTTATTTTAGAAAATAATATTGACGAAGTATATTGTTCAACTAAAGAACTTAGTAATGAGCAAATAAAAGAACTTACCGAGTTTTGTGAACGAAATTTAAAAGTGGTAAAATTTGTTGCAGACGATAAAGAATTATTTTCGAAAAATTTAGAGCTAGATTATTATAATCTTACTCCAATTCTTTCTCTATCCAAAATACCATTAGATGATCCAATAAAGGATTTAATAAAAAGAACTTTTGATATTGTATTTTCTATTTCGGTAATAGTCTTATTATTATCTTGGCTTATTCCTATAATTGCTCTATTAATTAAAATAGAAAGCCGAGGTCCTGTTTTTTTTAAACAGCATCGATATGGGGCAGATTTTAATCTTTTTTTGTGTTATAAGTTTAGATCTATGACACCAAACAAAGAATCCGATAAAATGCAAGCGTCCAAAAATGATGCTAGGGTAACTAGAATGGGTAAATTTATTAGAAAAACTAGTCTAGATGAGTTACCTCAGTTTTTTAATGTATTATATGGAGAAATGTCTGTAGTTGGTCCTAGGCCCCTTTTAATGAGCCATACAGATGATTATAAGGATAAAATAAATAAATTTATGATACGTCATAATGTTAAACCAGGAATAACAGGTTTAGCTCAAATAAGTGGATATAGAGGTAACATCGCAAGTGATTTAGATATGTTGAACCGAGTGAGATACGATATATTTTATGTAGAAAATTGGTCACTTATTTTAGATATTAATATAATTTTACAAACGGTTATTAATATCTTTAAAGGAGAAGATAAAGCGTACTAGTTTTAAATAAGAAAAAGAATAAATGAAGATATCGGTAATAGGAACGGGTTATGTTGGTTTAGTTACGGGAACTTGTTTAGCTGAGACGGGTAATGAGGTTATTTGTGTTGATATAGATGAACAAAAGGTTCAAAAAATGCGAGATGGTGAAGTTCCTATCTACGAACCTCATTTAGATGTGTTGTTTGAGAGAAATATCCAAGCCAATAGGTTACAGTTTACAACTTCTCTAAAAGAAGGAATAGATCACGGAGAAATTATCTTTTTAGCCTTACCTACTCCAGAAGATGAGGATGGTTCTGCTGACTTATCATATGTTTTAGGGGTTTCAAATGAAATAGGTAAAATTATTTCAGAATATAAGGTCATTGTAGATAAGAGTACTGTTCCCGTTGGCACTGCAGAAAAAGTTCACAAAGCTATATCAGTAAACGCAAAATGTGATTTTGATGTGGTATCTAACCCAGAATTTTTAAGGGAAGGGTTTGCCGTTGATGATTTTTTGAAGCCGGAACGAATTGTTGTTGGCTCTTCATCTAATAGGGCAACGGAGCTTATGCAAAAGCTATATAAGCCTTATGTTAGATCTGGTAATCCGATATTGATTATGGATGAAAAGTCAGCTGAATTAACTAAATATGCGGCAAATTCATTTTTAGCGACTAAGATTACGTTTATGAATGAAATAGCTAATTATTGCGAGAAGGTAGGTGCTGATGTCGATATGATTCGTAGAGGTATGGGAACAGATTCTAGAATAGGAAAGCGTTTTTTATTTCCAGGGATTGGTTACGGTGGTTCTTGTTTTCCTAAGGATGTTAAGGCATTACATAAATCCGGAAAGGATGATAATTACGATTTTAAAATATTAGAATCTGTAATCGAAGTAAATCAAAAGCAAAAAGTAGCGTTAATTCCAAAAATCACGAATTATTTTAACGATGATCTTAAGGGCAAAACTTTTGCTATTTGGGGACTGGCATTTAAACCTGAGACGGATGATATCCGAGAAGCACCTGCGTTAGATGTAATAGACGTTTTATTGAGCAAAGGAGCTAATGTTAGAGCTTTTGATCCTGAAGCTATGGATAATGTAGCTAGGAAATATGAAAACAAAATTACATTTTCAAAATCAATGTATGAAGTTTTGGATGGTGCAAATGCTTTAGTGATATGTACGGAGTGGAGTATTTTTAGGACTCCGGATTTTGATAGAATAAAGAATAATCTTATAAATCCAATTATCTTTGATGGTAGAAACTTATATGATCTTACAGATTTGGAGGAAGAAGAAATTACATACTTTTCTATTGGAAGAAAAGATATTAAAATTATAAAATGAAGAAAGTTCTAATTACTGGAGCAGCTGGTTTTCTAGGGTCACATCTTTGTGATCGTTTTATTAAAGAAGGGTATCACGTTATTGGAATGGATAATTTGATAACAGGTGATTTAAAAAATATAGAGCATCTCTTTAAATTAAAAAACTTTGAGTTTTATAATCACGATGTTTCAAAGTTTGTTCATATTCCTGGTAACTTAGATTATATATTACATTTCGCTTCTCCAGCAAGCCCAATAGATTATCTTAAAATTCCTATTCAAACCTTGAAGGTTGGATCTCTTGGAACACATAATCTACTCGGTTTAGCTAAAGAGAAAAATGCAAGAATTTTAATAGCATCAACTAGTGAGGTATATGGTGATCCATTAGTTCACCCTCAGACAGAAGATTATTATGGCAATGTGAATACTATTGGACCACGTGGAGTGTATGATGAGGCAAAGAGATTTCAGGAATCTATAACTATGGCATACCATACGTATCATAAAGTAGAAACAAGAATCGTACGTATTTTTAATACATACGGACCTAGAATGCGATTAAATGATGGAAGAGTGGTTCCAGCCTTTATTGGACAAGCTTTGCGAGGAGAAGACCTTACCGTTTTTGGTGATGGTTCTCAAACACGTTCTTTTTGTTATGTCGACGATTTAATAGAAGGAATTTATCGATTACTGTTTAGTGATTATGTATATCCCGTTAATATTGGAAACCCAAATGAAATTACAATTAGTGATTTTGCTGAAGAGATTATTGGACTTACCGGTACTGATCAAAAAGTAATTTATAAACCATTACCAGTTAATGATCCTTTACAAAGACAACCTGACATAAATAGAGCAAAAGAAATTTTGGACTGGGAACCAAAGGTTGATAGATCTGAAGGAATGAAGCAAACCTTAGAGTATTTTAAGAGTCTATCTAAGGAGGAGTTATATAGAAGTGAACATAAAGATTTTTCATCTTATTCTTAATATCTAATGCATCATAAAAGAGGAGGATATTCATATTTAATTAGACCAATACTTATTGTAATTGATCTAATTATTTTATTAGTTTCTTCTTTTTATTTTTTAAATGAAATTGTTACTAATCAACTTTATGTGTTTTTATCAATTGTTTGGTTGATTTCCTCTTACTTACTAAATTTTTATGAAGTATACCGATTTACCAAGATAATTACAGTTATTTCACTTTTAATCCGACAAGGATTATTGGTTCTCATATTGTTATATGCTTACTTCGGATTATTAAAAATAAATTACTTTTCCGTAAAAGATACCTTTGATTTCATTGCAATAACTATTTCTTCAGTAGGTGTTGTTAAGGTGATTACATATTATGCTCTTAGAAGATATCGTTCTTATTTGGGCGGAAATAATAGAAGAGTAATTATCATTGGGAATAATAAAAGTGCTCAACAATTAAAGATGTTTTTTGAGAAAAGAAAAGATCTAGGTTATCAGGTCTTAGAGGTATTTTCAGATCAACTTAATAATAAAATTGAGGATAGTTTTAAGTTTTTAAAAAATGAGGATGTAGATGAAATATATTGTTCAATAGATGAAATTTCTGATGAAGTGGTAAATGAATATGTAAAATATGCAGATCAGAATTACAGTGTTCTCAAGTTTATACCCAATTCGCAACGTATTTTTTCTAAACGTCTTAAAACCGATTATTATGAATACTTACCTGTTCTATCAATTCCAGAAGTATCATTAAACAGCGCAACAAATAGAGCTATTAAAAGAGGTTTCGATATTGTTTTTTCTTTATTGGTTATCATTTTGGTGCTTTCATGGTTAATTCCTTTGTTATATATTTTAATAAAACTAGAATCTAAAGGCCCATTAATTTATAGCCATAGACGTAATGGAATTAATTACAAAGAATTTGTTTGTTATAAATTTAGATCAATGAGAGATGAAAATTTTTCTGACCTTGTTCAAGTTAAAAAAGAGGATCATCGAGTTACCAGAATAGGTCGTTTTATAAGAAGAACCAGTATAGACGAGTTACCACAATTTTTTAATGTGCTTTTTGGTGATATGTCCGTTGTTGGACCAAGACCTCATATGATTTCTTATACCAAGGATTATGGTAAAAGAATAGATAAATATAATTTTGTGTTCCGCCATTCAGTAAAACCAGGAATTACAGGAATGGCACAAGTAAAAGGATATAGAGGAGAAGTTGAAAATGATGAGGATATTGTTAATAGAATCAAGTACGATATTTTTTATATAGAAAATTGGTCATTATTGTTAGATTCAAAAATTATAATTGATACAATATTAAATCTCATCAAAGGACAAGAGAAAGCATATTAGTGAATTTGTAATTAAATTAAGAGAAGGTAAAAACTAATGAGGTCTTATTTTCTAATAGCTTCTTATACAAAACAATTTATCCAATAAACTGTGCTAAAAAAGTGAGATTAGATAAAAAAATATATACCCTAACTGAAATGTTTTACAAACATGACGATAGTTTGGTACTTACTATTTTTTGGAATAGTTTATATATAGCATTTCTTCTATTACCATTAGGAATTAATCTCCCTACCCCATTTTTTATTGTTTCTATAGGCCTTGGAATAGTGAATATTTTTCAATCAAGGAAGAAGTTTGTTTTAGAGAATAAAGCCCTATTATTATTCCCTTTGTATTTTATTATAATGCTATTTAGTTTAATATATACAGATAATATTTTTGGTGGATTAAACTTACTACAACGATCTTTATCGTTGCTTTTGTTTCCTGTAATTTTTCTTTTTGTAAAAGAGGATGCGTCTTCTGTAAGAAAGTTATTTGATTTTTTGCTTTTAGGATTGATTATCTCATTTTTCATAAATTTTTCAATTGCAATTTCCCATTCAATGTCAATAATAAAAGGAGGGTTTTCTTTAGAAATTTCAATGGCAGATCTCAATACTTTTTTAGATGCAATTATAAATGGATGGAACTATTTTATTGGTGATGAGTTCTCTAAGCTAATTAACCCTAGTTATCTCTCATTATATATATTATTAGTATTAAGTTATTATTTAAAAAACAGTTTAGATACAAAATTGAGAACTGCGATCGTTCTTGTATTATTTCTATATCTGTTTTTGTTGGCTTCTATAGCAGCATATATGATCCTTACGGTAATGTCTTTACTTTTGATTTTTAATATTTCTGATAAAAGTAGAAAGCATACAATGATTATTATGTTCCTTTTAGGAATTTTAGTGTTTGTCAATAATCCTCGTGTGTTTGATTTTTATGCAAAAGTTAAAGACTTTGGAATGACAATGGAATATGCGAATTCTACTTCAGAAAAAGCAAGACTGTTATCTTGGAAGTCTAGTGCTGAACTAATTAAAGAAGCACCACTATTGGGATATGGAATTGGGGATGCAAATGATGTGTTAATTAAAAAATATAAAGAATTAGGGTACATCTATAATTTTGAAAATAAGTATAATGCTCATAATCAGTTTCTTCAAACATTACTTCAGACAGGAGTAGTGGGATTAGGAGTGTTAATATTCATTTTTGTTGTTTTGGCAATACGTATGAAAAGAAGTCGAAATGAATTTTCAGTATTTTTAATATTATTTGTTTCACTTGTATTCGAATCCATGTTGGTACGATTTAATGGGATTGTATTTTTCTCTATTATAATGCCATTATTACTTAAGAAGAGAAGCATTTTAAGCAGCAGAATCATACGTAATACTCCGGTATAATAGTTTAAAAATGTAAAATAGACCACGAAATTATTAGCAAGAAAACAGCTAATGAACTATTTTTGATCGCATAAAATTTAGCTATCATATAATCGTTTGAAAATGAATATTTTAATATTAGGATCTGGAGGAAGAGAACACACATTTACTTATAAAATTGCTCAGAGCAGTTTATGTAAAAAATTATTTGTTGCCCCAGGAAATGCAGGTACAGCTGCCATTGCAACGAATGTGGCAATATCAGTTACAGATTTTGAGGCGATCAAAGCTCTTGTTTTAAAAGAAGAAATAGAAATGGTTGTGGTAGGACCAGAAGATCCTTTGGTACAAGGAATAACGGATTTCTTTTCACAAGATGATGAACTAAACAAAGTTGCTGTTATTGGACCATCAAAAGAAGGAGCTAGGTTAGAAGGTAGTAAAGAGTATGCTAAGGAATTTTTGTTTAGACATAATATACCAACTGCAGCATATCAAAGTTTTACAGCAGAGACAGTTAAAGAAGGGAAAGAGTTTTTAGAAACATTAAATCCGCCATATGTTTTAAAAGCGGATGGTCTTGCTGCTGGTAAAGGAGTTCTTATTCTTCAAGATATAGACGAAGCTAAAAGAGAACTTGAAAATATGCTTACGAACAAAAAGTTCGGTGCTGCAAGTGAAAAAGTAGTGATTGAAGAATTCTTAGATGGAATCGAATTAAGTGTTTTCGTACTAACGGATGGTAAAAACTATGTTACGTTACCAACGGCAAAAGATTACAAACGCATTGGAGAAGGAGATACAGGACTTAATACGGGAGGAATGGGAGCAATTTCTCCGGTTCCTTTTGCGGATGATGTTTTTATGAATAAAATAGAAACTCAAGTCATCAAACCAACAGTAGAAGGTTTAGTAAAGGAAGAAATCGATTATAAGGGCTTTGTTTTTATTGGATTAATAAAGGTAGGTGATGATCCTAAAGTAATAGAGTATAATGTAAGAATGGGAGATCCAGAAACAGAAGCGGTGCTACCTAGAGTAAAAACGGATTTAGTATCCTTATTTAATCATGTATCAAATCAAACTTTGGATCAAATAGATATCGACATAGATCCTAGAAGTGCCGCAACCGTAATGACGGTATCAGGAGGATATCCAGAATCATATGAAAAAGGAAAGGAAATCACAGGTATTAATAGGATAGATGATTCTATTGTCTTTCATGCCGGAACTAAAATAGAAGCTGATAAAGTGGTTACTAATGGTGGACGAGTTATTGCTGTAACTTCATTCCATGATGATTTTAGAGAAGCACTTAAGTTATCATATAAAAACATCGAAGAATTGCATTTTGATAAAATGTATTATAGAAAGGATTTAGGATTTGATTTATAGAGTTTTCTATTTAAATCAAATCGTATAAAAAAAGTCAAGTGTTTAAGAACACTTGACTTTTTTATGTAAAAGAGGATAAATTTCCTCAATATTTTATTCTAATAAATAGATATTATGGTTTTAAAAATGAGTGAGCTTTTGGATCTCTATCTTCTTCGTCATTGTCGTTAAACTTCTTTAATTCCTTCATCCAATATAAAAAAGCTACAAAACCAATTAGCATAAACATCCAATTTATGATATTCGCAGCACTCCAGCTCTCTAATTCTAAAGCTCTTAGAGCATCCATTGGAGCTAAAAGCAGATCTACAAATAGGGATTGTATCGCTTCAAAAAAATCTTTCATGATATGATCTTCGTTTTCATTATAAAAAGCTAACTAAAAACTTTTTATAAATTAGTTATATTATAATTAAAAACAATAATATATTGTTTAGCGCAAAAATATAAAAAATAGTAGTGTTATCAAGCTTTTTTAATAAATCAAAACCAATTAATTTTATAATTGTTGCATTATACATGTTTGTAATGTATATAATAGCGCATTACCGAAATGGTATCGACTTGGATTATTTTAAAATTATGATCTTTTTTGCTAGTTGTGTTGCATATATCCTCACGATGCTCATATTAAATCATGTTACGCAAAAGAATGATTTAACATATAAAAGTACAAACACAATATTACTATTTGCTTTTTTAACGGGAATCTTGCCAATGTCATTAGTTAACCCTAGTGTTCTGTTGTCAAACTTATTTGTTATTTTGAGTATGAGAAGTATACTAAGTTTAAGAAACGGTAAGTATGTTAAATCTAATGTTTTAAATGCTTCTTTATATATTGGTTTGGCTTCTTTAGCCTATTTCTGGAGCATAGCTTTTATTGTCATAGTTTTTTTGGGAGTATTATATTTTGAATCTAAAAATTATAGGAACTGGATAATTCCGTTTATAGGGTTACTAACCGTCTATATGTTATCCAATTGTTTTACCTTATTATTTTATGATTCATTCTTTGCTATTACTGATTATGTAGCGCCAATATCGTTTTCTTTCGAAGGATATTTTAGTGATCAAGGATTCTTTTCAATTGGAGTACTAATAATTTGTATACTGTTTTTTTTAACAGTGTATTTGATAAAATATAGCAGAAAACCAACAAAATCAAAACCTATTTTAAAACTTATTATTGCACAATTATTGATTTCATTAATTGTTGTTATGATAGCTCTGCATAAAAACACTTCTGAAATGATTTTTATAGCGGCTCCATTAGCAATTATTGGAACAACTTACTTAGAGATTGATCATGGAAAATTTGTAAAAGAAATTAATCTTTGGGTGTTTCTATTATTGCCATTTATGACGCTGTTATTTTGAAAGATCCTTATCTAGATATTATAGAATCAGAATTACAACATAGATTATCTATTAACTGTGAATGGAATAAAAAGCAAAATCATCTTTGGGATGATTATGGTAATTTTATTTATACTACGGTAAAATGGGAAAATGTAGTTTCTAAAATTTCGAAGTCGGCAATTAAGTATAAAGTTAAAGAGGAGGAATTTTTTAATTATACTATAAACCGATGGTATGACTACTGGAGTGATATAGCGATAGAGCTAATTTTATCAAATTCGAGAAATATATTTTCAACCGATAATGATGGAAACAAATTATTTGATTTTAAAATGATTGTCTTTCCTGAAGGTTTTGGGAAATCGTTGCAGTATACAAGAGAAAATTCTAAAGAATTAATGTACTGGTTAGCTAATAGTTCAAGTCAACAACCAAAAAAGAATTCAGAAAATATCATTTTTATAGTTTTATATGCAGATGATCATGAACACTGGAAATTAAAAGCACAAATCTCTTGGCTTAGAGATATAATCTCGGTATATGTTGCTACATTTGATGATTCAAGATTATTTAGACTACAATTACAACCTTATCAAATCAGTAAGATTGGTTTGATTTGGGCTGTTAAGGGACAAGCAAATTGACTTAATAAACGATGAATTATATCGGCTCAAAATACAAACTCTCTAATTTTATTAGAACTTCTGTTTTTGAAACAGTAGGCGCTGATTTAGAAGATAAAGTTTTTTGTGATCTTTTTGCAGGAACAGGTGTAGTTGGAAGAAGTTTTAAAACTATTGTAAAACAGGTGATTGCAAATGACCTGGAGTATTATAGTTATGCGCTAAACCGGAATTATATTGGAAATAGCGAAGAGATTAATTCTTTGGATTACATTGCAGAATTAAACCGCTTGCAAGGAAAAAAAGGTTTTGTCTACAATAATTATTGTAACGGAAGTTTGTCTGGACGTCAGTATTTTAGTGATGATAATGGACTTAAAATTGATGCGGCAAGAATACAAATTGAAAAATGGAAGGATAGTAAAGAAATTGATGAAAATACCTATTATTTTTTACTAGTATCACTTTTAGAAGGAGCCGATAAAGTTGCTAATACGGCCTCTGTATATGCATCATATCTAAAGGGCCTAAAAAAAACTGCTCAGAAAAATTTAGAGCTCGTTCCAGCAAATTTTGACTTCACAGAAAACAAGCATCTGGTTTATAATGAGGATAGTAATATATTGATAAAGCAAATAGAAGGAGACATTTTATATCTTGATCCACCGTATAATGCTAGACAATATGGAGCCAATTATCATATACTAAATACTATTGCAAAATATGATACCTTTGTCCCAGTTGGAAAGACTGGTTTAAGACCTTATCAAAGATCTAATTATTGTAAAAAAGGTTTAGTAGTAAAGGTTTTTGAAGATTTAATCAAGAATTCGCAGTTTACTTATATTTTTCTTAGCTATAACAATGAAGGTTTAATGTCTGAAGAAGAAATAAGACAAATTATGGAACGTTATGGTAGATACGATTTAGTAACTACAAAATATAAGAGGTTTAAAGCGGATAAAACGGAAAACAGAAACCACAAAGCCACAGAAACAAAAGAATATTTACACATCTTAGAAAAATAAGTATAATGTTTACAGATAAAGCAAACAAAATTTTTAAAGAAGTTATAGACATGTATCATGTGATTGATCGTGTAGATCAGGAATTTTCAAATCCATATGATAGTAAATCACAACAAATAGAACATTTATTATATAGAAAATGTTGGATCGATACGGTACAGTGGCATTATGAAGATATTATTCGTGATCCAGAAATTGATCCGGTTGCAGCTTTAAAACTAAAAAGACAGATTGATGCATCTAACCAGGACCGTACAGATATGGTTGAGTATATCGATAGCTATTTTTTAGAGACATATAAAGATGTTATTCCTAAACAAGATGCTACGATAAATACAGAAAGTCCGGCTTGGGGAGTAGATAGATTATCGATATTAGCGCTTAAAGTATATCATATGCATGAAGAGACTGTTAGAGAAGGTGCATCGGATACTCATAAGGCTGCTTGTCAAAAAAAGTATAATGTATTACTAGAACAGCAAGTAGATCTTTCTACAGCAATAGATACCTTGCTTACGGATATTGAGAAAGGTGATAAGTACATGAAGGTTTACAAACAGATGAAAATGTATAATGATGATGAGTTAAATCCAGTTTTACGAGGAGAAAAATAGTAATGTTTTTTTGAATAAAGTAAAAAATATATCAAACAAAAGCAAAGCCCTTTCAGAGGGCTTTGATGCTCATGTTCTGGTTATTAGGCTTTCTGCAATGGGTGATGTGGCTATGACTGTGCCTGTATTACGAACATTTAGAGCAATATACCCGACTGTAAAAATAACTGTGCTAACGAGAAAATTTTTTGAACCAATTTTTACCGGAATTGATAACTTAGAAGTGTATCACGCCGATGTTAATGGGAAGCATAAAGGTATTTTTGGATTGTCAAAGCTATCAAAGGAATTAAGAGGCTTGGGAATATCAGCTGTGGCAGATATGCATAATGTACTACGATCTAATGTACTTAAGAATTTTTTCTCTCTTCATGGTATAAAAGTAGTACAAGTAGATAAAGGAAGAGCAGAAAAAAAGGCGTTAACCCGATCAAAGAATAAAGAATTTAAGCAATTAAAAGCAACGCATCAGCGGTATGCAGATGTTTTAGGTAAATTAGGATATCCTATTGATTTACGAGAGCATTCTTTTCCAGAAAAAATGGCATTAACCCCAGAAATTCTAAAGTTCACAAAGAAGTCTACTAAAAAGTGGCTAGGAATTGCTCCCTTTGCTCAATATAAGAGCAAGGTATATCCTTTAGAGTTTATGATTGAGGTAATTGAACAACTCGATCAAGGTGATATCTATGAAATATTCCTTTTTGGTGGCGGTAAAAAAGAGATTGACTTGCTTAATAATATTGAAAGCAAATATAAAAACGTGATCAATATTGCAGGTAAGTTATCTTTTGAAGATGAGTTAAAACTAATTGGAAATTTAGACGTAATGTTATCCATGGATAGTGGTAATGCACATTTAGCGGCCATGTATGGGATTCCTACCATAACACTTTGGGGTGTTACTCATCCATTTGCAGGATTTATGCCTTTTGGACAACCTATGGAAAATGCTATTCTTCCTAATTTAGCAAAGTATGATCAGATCCCTACATCAATTTATGGGAACAAAGTTCCCGAAGGATATGAAGATGTGATGAATACTATTGAACCCGAAACTGTGGTTAATGCAATACTTAAATTGTAGACGTTTTCGCCGAATTACTATAAAGCCATAGAGTATGTAGCATCAATTTTTAAAAAGAAAAACCTTACTTATTTTCTAATTGATAATTTAAACATCATCAAAATCTACTTTTATAGAAGAAGAGGTTGGATGCGCCTGACAAGCTAATACCAGACCTTCAGCTAATTCTCCATCGGTAAGAATACTGTTTTTTTCCATAACTGCAGTACCATCAGTAATTTTACAAATACACGAACTACAAACACCACCTTGACAAGAGTAAGGAGCATCAATATCTTCCTCTAAAGCAGCATCAAGAATGGTTTTTTTCTGATCCATAATAAAACTAAACTCTTCATCATCTACTAATATAGTGATACTAGTTTTTCCATCTAAAGCAGCATCAACTTCTGTGTTAGAAGTACTACTACTGGTAAAAAGTTCAAAATGAATATTGTCCTTAGGGATTCCGTTTTCTATTAAAACATCTGTTACTGTATTGATCATTTCTTCTGGACCACATAGGTAGAATGCTTCGAAGTTTGTTTCTTTAAATTTATTCTTAGTGATGTAATTAATAGTAGATTTTTCAATTCTTCCAAAACGAGCACCATCTTCTTGACTTCTACTATAGAAGAATTCAATAAATAATCTATCAGGATATTTTGCTTGTAATGATAGAAGTTCTTTAGAAAAAATTGTTTCTGTAGGAGTCTGATTACCATATACCAAAACAAAATTACTATTAGGTTCCTCTTCTAGAACACTTTTAATCATACTCATTACAGGAGTGATTCCACTACCAGCAACAAAGGCGGCATAACTATGAGTTACAGTTGGATCTGATTTTAGGGTAAAATTACCTTCTGGTGTGTGCACATCTAGTGTGTCACCGACTTGTAATTTATTATTTGCTATTGCGGAGAAAGTTCCGTTTTCGATCTCTTTAACCGCAACACGAAGAGAATGACTTTTTGGAGAGCTACAAATAGAGTACGCCCTCCTTATTTCCTTACCTTCAACTTGAGTTTTGATAGTTATATATTGACCAGAAATAAAGGAATAATCGTTTTTTAACTCTGAAGGAATATCGAATTCTATGGAAACAGCTTTTGGAGTTTCTCTAGTAATGTTTTTTATAGTAAGCGTATGGAAATCTGACATAGCAATTAGGTATACTTTAAACTGAACTCTTAATAATTAAGTTTTCAGTTTACACTTTAATAGTAATTAATCTTTTACAAATTATTTTGCGCAAAAATAACAAATGCATTATTGCATATAATGGTTTTGACATAATTTTATATACCTAAAAAACTTATGCATAAGAAAATTATGTATATATTTGCGTTCTAATATTTGTAATAATGGGCAATTCTAAGTTATATAAAGGTAGTTTGAATACTATTATTCTTAAACTTTTGGAAGAGAGTGACAAGATGTATGGGTATGAGATTACCCAAAAAGTAAAAGAAATTACTAAAGGAGAATTGAACATAACCGAAGGTGCCTTGTATCCTGCATTACATAAACTAGAGGCAGAAGGATTGTTGGATGTGGAAATGCAAAAAGTAGATAATCGTCTTCGTAAGTACTATAAACTCACAGAAAAGGGTACAAAGGAAACTGCTAATCGGTTAACAGAATTAGAAGAATACATCCGCACTATGCAAACCATTATTAACCCAAAATGGAGCATAAATTAATATGAGCAAATTAACCAAAGAACAGATTAAGTTTATAGAAGAATATCTAATATCTAATAAGGTAAAGTATTGGGATATTCGAATAGAATTATTAGATCATATTATTTGTGAAGTTGAACAAAGATTGCAGCATAATATTTCTTTTGAAACTGCGATGGAGCAAATTCATAAAAGCTTCGGCAATAAAGTATCTTTTTATGCTTGGGATATAGGTGTAAATAAATCAGGAAAATCTATTTATGAAGATAGTAGAGGGTACAAAAAGTTATTGATAGAAAAGAGAAAACATATTACAAAAAAGATTCGAAGAACGAATCTTGAGGTTGCTAAAGAAACTCTAAGAGATTATAAGGTTATGATTCCTTTTTTGGTAGCGGTTGGTTTGATTTTTTCTTTTGCAGAAGGAATAGGGTGGAAAATGATGTTTCTCGGAAGTGTCATTTTAATGTTGATTCCTTGCATTTTTGTCTGGGCTGATCAATACAAAAAAAGAAAAAATCAATCCCTTAATTTAGTAGTCTATTCTGGCTGGGTGGGATTAATGATTTATTTTCCCAATTTCTTAAATATTTTTAAACAAATAGATCCCAATATAATACACACAGATATCTTTTTGTATTCGTATACATTATTTACTTTGATTGCAGTTTTCTTCACTTTTGTGAATTTTAGAGGGTATCAAAAAATGGAAAAAGAATATAGTCAACACTATAAATTATTATCGGAATCATGAAAAAACTTACTATTGAAGACATACAATTCATAGATACGTATTTATCTAATTCTGATATTCACTATGAAGATATACGAATTGAAATGATAGATCACGTAGCTTCAGAAATAGAAAATTCAATGAATCAAGGAGATAACCGAGATTTCTATGATATTTTTAAAGACTATATGATAGAAAATAAAGCTTCTTTAGAAAAACAAGGGAGTAGACCTTTTAACTCTAAAGTATTTAAAAGTGTATGTAAACAATTTCTAAGAAACCTATATTCTTGGCAAGTAATACTTGGTAGTGTACTGTGTTTTTGGATTTTCAATAGCCTCTATAAGTATTTTCATATTGATGGTTTTACAATTACTTTTTTTCCAACGTTTTTGATGGCTTTAGTTGGTTTTATTCCTATTGTAGTTTTTGGTAAAAAGAAGTTTTCTTTTATTGGAAATTTTGTGGTTTTGGTATCTATCTTTTTTTCGTTTAACTATTATTTTATTCCTTATTTAGACGAACCTTCATTGTTTTATTTTGTCAATTTAGTGATTATGTCCATATTTTTTGTTTGTAGTTTAAAAACAATGATTTCATTAGTGATTTATTATAAAAAACGCTTTCAACTGATATAACAATCTGTTCTTCTGCCCTTAAAATGCATAGTTTTTTAACTTTTCTTTCACTGTTTTTGTAACAAAATCCATTTTTTGATTACTAAATAGTGTAAGAAGTCTTTCCTACTTCTTTTAAAACTAATACAACTATGTTTAAACATTTTATATCCTTACAGTGGAAATCTTTTTGGCGATCTGCATCTGCTTCTTCGGGAGTTTGGATGAAAATCTTCATGGGATTTTGGGCGGTATATTTTATTTTAATGATGATGGGAGGCAGTTTTATTGCCTATAAATATATCAGCAAAGATTTATGTCTAGATCCATTAGAAGTGGTAAATAGATTTTTGATCTATTGGTGGGCATTTGATCTTATTTTTAGATATGCGTTACAAAAAATGCCTGTTATCAATATTAAACCTTTATTGATTTTACCTTTTAGTAAAAGCAAAATTGTATCATTTGCTTTGGGTAAGACAATGTCATCGTTTTTTAATATTATTCATGCCTTCTTTTTTGTTCCATTTTCAGTTCTTTTGATTGCTAATGGAGATGCACCTGTATTAAACGTGTTGTTATGGAATATAGGATTGATTGCATTGATATATGGTAATAATTTCCTTAATATCTTATTAAACAATAAAGACAATCTTATTTATGGAGTTGGTGGCGTTATGGCGTTATTAGGTGGATTGCATTATTTCGGATATTTTGATGTTACACAGTATACAGCACCGTTTTTTCAGGGATTATACGAATCAAAGTTTTTAGTAGTTATTCCAGTAGTTGCTGCGATTGCACTTTATATTATTGCATTTAAGTCTTTTGTAAAGGATTTGTATCTGGATGCTGGATTGGCAACGAAATCTAAAACTGTAAAAACAGAAAATTTAGAATGGTTGGATCGATTTGGTAAAACCGCAGTATTTCTAAAAAATGATATTAAGCTTATTAAAAGAAATAAAAGAGCAAGATCAACAGTAATAGTGAGTGCGTTATTTCTTTTTTATGGTCTGTTATTCTTCACAGGAGCTGTCGAAGCATATGAAGGACCTGTTTGGAAAATATTTGCAGGGATTTTTGTTTCTGGTGGATTTTTAATGAGTTTTGGACAATTCGTTCCAAGTTGGGATAGTTCTTATTATCCATTAATGATGAGCCAAAATATTAAATACCGAGAATATCTTTCTTCAAAATGGTGGTTAATGGTAATAGCGACATTTATTTCTGCTGTTCTAGCATCAGGATATTTATATTTTGGATGGGAGGCATACTTAGCGGTTGTTGTTGGTGCGATCTATAATATGGGAATGAATGCACACGTCGTATTATGGGCAGGTGCTTATGTAAAAACTCCAATAGATTTAACTAGTAATAAAAAGGCTTTTGGAGACAAACAATCCTTTAATATGAAAACATTAATGTTATCATTGCCAAAACTTGCATTACCAATGGTGTTATATGCAATAGGACATTATGCATATAGTCCATATGCAGGTTATGCATTGGTTGCTGTTGCTGGAATTGCTGGTTTTGCATTTAGGAATATGGTTTTTGATAAAATTGAAAGAATTTATAGAACAGAGAAGTATAAAACGATCTGGGCATACAAACAAAAAAAATAAGAAGATGATAGGAGTACATAATATTACAAAGACATATGCAGGGAATACGGTATTAAATATTGAGCATTTAGAAATTCCTAAGGGAGATAGTTTTGGTTTAGTAGGAAATAATGGAGCCGGGAAAACAACTTTATTTAGTGCTTTATTGGATCTTATTAAACCAACAACAGGTCATATAGAAAATAGTGGGATAAAAGTAAGCGAGAGTGAAGATTGGAAATCAATCACATCGGCATTTATCGACGAAACATTTTTGATCGGTTATCTTACAGCAGAGGAATATTTCTATTTCATAGGAGAACTTCGAGGCCAAAATAAAGCAGATGTAGATGCGTTGTTAGCAGAGTTTGAAGATTTTTTTCACGGAGAAATATTAGGTCAAAAGAAGTATTTAAGGGATTTGTCTAAAGGGAATCAAAAGAAAGCTGGAATAGTGGCTGCATTGATAGGAAATCCAGAAGTTGTTATTCTGGATGAACCATTTGCCAACCTGGATCCTACAACTCAGATTCGTTTAAAGAAAATCATCAAAGATTTGGCTGCAGATCCTAATGTTACTGTTTTGGTTTCTAGTCATGATTTGATGCACGTAACAGAAGTGTGTGAGCGTATTGTGGTATTGGATAAAGGAGAAGTAGTTAAAGATCTTGCAACCTCTACAGAAACATTAAAGGAATTAGAGGAGCATTTTAATAAATAAGTATAAGCAATTAAGTTTTCGGGAAACTTTGAAGCATCGCTGATCTTTTGTTAGCGATGCTTTTTTTATTAAAACTATCGAAACAACAAAAAAATGTGTTGTTCAGAGGTTTTTTACTAGAAGAAATGTATTTTTACATTTCACGCAAGGTTTTTATGCCGTTCTGATGCACTAAAACGCAAGTTTTTAAGTTATCAGCGTATAAATTATTCAGATTTGAACAGAAATTTATCACAAATCATCGTTGTATTTCTCCTAATTGCTATTGGGTTTAGTTGTTCGCGTAAAAAAGACAAATGGACTAATAGGACTTGGCACGATGTAACTACAAAAAACAATACACTTTATAACGGAAGAGTGGCTTTTGAGAAAGGAAAGCAGGATATTGTTCAAACATATAAAGACAATTTTTGGGAATTACTTCCGGTAGAAAGATTAATTGTTGGTGAAGATGTTAGGCTTCCTAATGAAGTTCTTAATCAAAATTTTGATAAAGCAGAGGAAAAGGCAGCTAAAGCTATACAAAAGCATAGCATGCTTATTGATGATAGAGAGCGAAATCCTAAAATTGATGAGTCATTTTTACTTTTAGGAAAAGCGAGGTATAACGAACAACGATTTATTCCAGCTTTAGAAGCTTTTAATTATATTCTATATAAATATCCAACCAGTAATAATATCAATCATGCTAAGGTTTGGAGAGCAAAAGCCAATCTTCGTTTAGATAATAATGAGAAGGCTATAGAGGATTTAATGAAGATGGTGGAAGAAGAATATATGGAAGCTCAAGATTACTCTGATGCAGTGGCGATGATTGCGCAAGCATATATTAATCTAGAACAAAAGGATTCTGCAGTTACGTATATTAGTAAAGCAGCGATTCACTCAAAAAATAATGAAGAAAAAGGTAGGTATCTTTATATAAAGGGTCAGTTGTTAAATCAGTTAGGATATAAGGATAGTGCTAATTATGCGTTCGATCAAGTAATTGATCTGAACAGAAAAACACCTAGGCGATATATGCTAAATGCGTATATGGCAAAAGCCAGAAGTTTTAATTACGAAACAGGAAATAAACAAGAGTTTTTAGAGCTTTTAACAGATTTAGAGGAGAATCGCGAAAATAGACCTTTCCTTGATAAAATTTATAATCAGAAAGCCGTTTATTTTAATACACTAGATTCTATAGATTTAGCGGTGCAATTTTATAATAAATCTTTAAGAACAGATTCTGAAGATACATATTTACAATCACTTAACTATAAAACACTAGGAGATATAAATTTTGATGATAAGGAATATGCAGTAGCGGGTGCTTATTATGATAGTACCCTGGAAAGAATGGTTGTTGATTCTAAAAAATACCGTGTATTAAAAAAGAAAAGAGTCAATTTAGACGATGTAATTTTATATGAAGGAATTGCGCAAACTAATGATAGTATTCTTAGTGCTGTAGCGATGTCTCCAGAAGAAAGATTAGCATATTATTCTGAGTATACTGAGAAAATTAAGGCAGAAGCTATTGCAGCTGAAGAAGCGGCAGAAATTGCAAGAATAAAAGGAGAACTTCCTAACGAACAACGATTTAATAGACCAAGTACTGGATTAGGAGCTAGTGGCGGACCAAACCCAGAAGAAGGAGGAACGTTTTATTTTTATAATCCTACTACGGTAGCTTATGGTAAAACTGCTTTTAAAAGAACTTATGGAAATCGGGAATTGCAGGATAATTGGAGGATATCCAGTATTACAAATCCAACAGCGGTTTCTAGTGAAGAACAGGGTGAAGTAGAAGAGTATTCGATTGAGTCGGATCCTACTTTTGATCCACAAACGTATATTACCCAATTACCAACAGATGAGGTTGTTTTGGATAGTTTGCAAACCGATAGAAACTTTGCTTACTATCAATTAGGGGTTATTTATAAGGAGAAATTTCAGGAATATGAATTAGCAACAGATAAGTTTGAAGGTCTGTTAGAAAGTAATCCAGAAGAGCGTCTAATCGTTCCCTCTAAATATAATTTATATAAAATTTATGTTTTACAAGGCAACGTAGAAAAATCGAATGCACTTAAGCAAGATATTATTAATACACATGGAGATTCACGTTATGCTAAAATTCTTCAAAATCCTGATGAAGCATTAAAAGATGATCAAAATAGCCCAAAATCTTTGTATAATAAATTGTATAAGGATTTTAAGGGCCAAAAATATGCTTCAGTAATAAAAGAAAGTGATGAGTTGATTACTAAGTTTGGTGGAGAAGATTTTGTTCCAAAATTTGAATTATTAAAAGCGCAAGCGATTGGTCGTTACCAAGGTTTTGAGGCGTATAAAGAAGCCTTGAATTATGTATCGCTTAATTACCCACAAAGTCCAGAAGGTAAAAAGGCACAATTAATATATCAAACAACAATACCACAAATACAGAATAGTGATTTTGTGTTAGAAGGTACGGATCAAGAAAAAAACCACAAGTTGGTATATGAATATTCTAGATTTGGAGATAATCAAGCTCAAGAGCTTAAAGAGAGATTAGAAGCTATTTTAAAAGATCTTAGGTATGATAAAATGAAAGTATCGTTAGATATCTATACAAAAGATCAACAATTTGTGGTAGTTCATACCAAAAGAGATAAATTAGGTGCAGAAGGTCTAGCAGAACTTTTGATTCTGGGTAAAATAGAAGATACCAGAGGAGTAGATATGACAAAATGGAACCGTAGGAAGAAATACTATCAGAAGGTAGATAAAGAATATTTTTTAGTTACTTCTAAAAATTATAGAATCATCCAGATACATAAGAACCTAGATAGTTATTTGCAACCTAAATCAGAATAATAATTTAATCCCCCGATTAGTATGTTTTCAGACAATAAAAAAGGAAAAGATCAGGCTTTAACAGATTTTTCAAGAAATCAAAACAAAATTTCAGAAGGAACTAAAATTGTAGGAGATGTAGTCTCCGAAGGTGGTTTTAGGGTAGAAGGTACTATAGAAGGTACATTTAAAACTACAGGAAAAGTAGTAGTCGGAAAATCAGGTTTTATTCAGGGAACATTAGAATGTTCTGATGCTGATTTCGAAGGTAAGTTTTCAGGAAATCTTGTGATTTCAGGAACACTTTCCTTAAAACCAACAGCACATATCGAAGGAGAAGTTTCTGTAGGTAAATTAGCTGTAGAGCCAGGAGCGACTTTCAATGCATCTTGTGTCATGAAAGGTGGTGTAAAATCTCTTGGAGGCAAACAAGATGGGCAAAAACAAGGGAAATCAGCTTAGAAAATATTTAGCTCTAACCGGTATTGCTTTTGAAATGGGAGCGATCATTTTTGTCTGTGCATATGCAGGTAAGAAATTAGATGCCTATTATCAATTCGAAAAAAATTGGTGCACAATGGGGTTAGTTCTTTTTGGGGTAGCATCATCATTATATTTGGTTATAAAGCAATTAGATAGGATTAATAATCCTAAGAAATAAGTTGTTTTTACAATAATTATTTCAGAAAATCTTTCCTAACACCTTTTTTAAAAACAAAAAAGCAATTAAAATTTAGTAAACTAAATAAATGATTAAAAATTTACTTAGCTTTTTAAGCATTTTTCTTTTAGTCTTATTAGTTGTATACGGAGTACATATTTGGGTTGGAAGTTTTTTTTCAATCAATAATAATCCTGCAATTATTAATCTTTCATATATTTTTAATACGGTATATACGATCATATTAATTACTGCAATTTTGATTCTTCGAAAAAAGTTTAAAGATCAGATTGGTTTTGTTTTTTTAGCAGGAAGCTTCATTAAATTAGGAGTTTTTGTAGCCATTACTAAGCTCAATGGTATAGTGATGGATAAAAGCGTTTTTCTTGACTTTTTTACGCCCTATGTGATTAGTTTAATTTTGGAAGTGTACTATGTTTCTAAAATCCTTAATTCAAATAAATAACTGAAAATCAATACGTTAATTATTTTGAAATATTCTCAAACTTATTTGTGTAAAATAGTTTAAGAATCTAACTTAATTATGTACATTTGCACCGAAATTTAGGAACCGAAATCTGACCTAGAATGCAAAAAATTAGTGTAGTTAGAATTTTTATGACTTTAGCTTTGATTCTCACTTCTTTGAATCTGGCGGCAAAAGATACTGAGAAAGTAGAGAAAGAAGGAAAGGATGGTTTAAAGCTTGAGATCAAAGAGTTTATTGATCATCACCTTCTTGATTCACACGATTTTACATTTTTTTCTGATAAAGAAACTGGTAAACATTATGGCTTTCCATTACCTGTTATCCTTTGGGATGGAGGGTTAAAAGTTTTTTCTTCTTCAAAATTTCATCACGGAGAAACAGTTGCTGAGGTTGATGGTAATCACTACAAGTTATACCATAGTAAAATATATAAGACGGACGCCGAAGGTACTATCAATTATGATGAAGACCATCATGCTACAAATACAAAACCATTAGATTTTTCAATTACCAAAAATGTAGTAAGTATATTTTTAATTGGTTTGTTAATGTTTTTTATGTTTAGAGGTCTTGCAAAATCTTATAAAAAGAATAATAGTATCCCAACAGGAGCAGGTCGTTTCTTAGAGCCATTGGTCCTTTTTGTAAGAGATGAGATCGCTATTCCTAATATCGGTGAAAATAAATATAAGAGATATATGAGTTTTTTGCTTACGGTGTTTTTCTTTATTTGGTTTTTAAACCTTTTAGGAATGACTCCTTTAGCAGTAAATGTTACTGGAAATATTGCCGTTACTTTTGCATTGGCATTGATAACATTTTTAATCACAAATTTTACAGCAAATAAAAATTATTGGGGCCATATATTTTGGATGCCCGGTGTTCCAACATTTATGAAAGTGGTTTTAGCACCGATAGAATTGTTAGGTGTTTTTATCAAGCCTTTTTCATTAATGATTCGTTTGTATGCGAATATGACTGCAGGTCACGTAGTATTAATGAGTATTGTTGGATTAATGTTTGTGTTTAAAAGTTGGATTGGTAGTCCATTATCATTCGGTTTAGCGTTCGCATTATCGATATTAGAATTATTGGTTGCGGCATTACAAGCATATATATTTACGATGTTAGCTGCGTTATATTTTGGTATGGCTAGTGAAGAGGCGCATCATTAGAATTTAATTTGAAGTTTAATTTTTAATTATATAATCATGGAAATCCCAAGAATTATTGGAGCAGGTTTAATTGTAATAGGTGCTGGAGTTGGTATCGGTAGAATCGGTGGTCAGGCAATGGATGCTATTGCTCGTCAACCAGAAGCTTCTGGTAAGATTCAAACAGCTATGCTTATTGCAGCTGCACTTATTGAAGGTATTGGATTTGCTGCGTTATTCGCATCTTAATCATTCAATTAAAAGCAATAACTGCAACGGTTGGTTGCAGTTGTTGTTTACTTTGAAATTAAACATTAAAGAAAATAACATATTTAATTATGGATAAGTTAATAAATGATTTTTCATTCGGTCTGTTTTTTTGGCAGATACTATTGTTTGTAGGATTACTATTATTATTAAGAAAATTTGCTTGGAAACCTATTCTTGAAGCAGTTAATAATAGAGAAGAAGGAATTAAAAATGCATTAGAGTCTGCTGAGGCGGCTAAAAAAGAAATGCAAAACCTTCAGGCTGATAATGAGCGTATCCTTAATGAAGCACGTGCTGAGAGAGATGGAATGCTTAAAGAAGCAAGACAATTAAAAGAGAGCATGATTGCAGACGCAAAATCTGAAGCGCAGACGGAAGCTGATAAGATTGTTGCACAAGCACAAGCTACAATAGAAAGTGAAAAGAAAGCTGCGATAGCTGACCTTAAAAGTCAAGTTGCGGGACTATCTGTAGAAATTGCAGAAAAAGTAGTTAGAAAAGAATTAGCTAACAAAGACAAACAACTAGAATTAGTAGAGTCTATGTTAGGAGATGTTACTTTAAACTAATCATAAGATGAGTAGAGCAGCAATACGTTACGCTAAGGCAGTTTTGAGTTTGGCTCAGGATAAAAATGCCACTGAGGATGTTCAGAAAGATATGCAAAATATTATCGCTACTATTGATAGTAGTTCTGATCTTAAAATGGTATTAAACAGTCCTTTGATCAAAAGCGAAGTAAAGCTAGCTTCTTTGCGTGAGATTTTTAAAAGTTCAGGAGATCTTACACAAAAACTTTTTGACACATTAATAGAAAATAAAAGAGTAAGCTTGCTAGATAATGTGGCAAAGCAGTATATCGTTTTATTTGATCAATTAAATAATACTCAAGTTGCTAAGGTAACCACTGCAGTTCCTTTAGATAAAACGTTAAGTTCAAAAGTTTTAGCTAAGGTAAAAGAATTGACTGGAAACGAAGCGACTATAGAAAATGTTATTGATGAGAGCATCATCGGTGGTTTTATTCTAAGAGTAGGTGATTTGCAGTATAATGCGAGTATAGCTAATAAGCTAACAAGTTTAAAAAGAGAATTAAGTAATTAATAAATTACTTCAATTATATAAATTTAATAATAAGAGAATGAGTAGGTTTACTCATTTTTACAAACTATTATAAAATGGCAGAGGTGAATCCTGCTGAAGTATCAGCAATATTAAAACAACAATTATCTGGATTTGAAGCTACAGCTTCACTAGAAGAAGTAGGTACAGTATTACAGGTTGGTGATGGTATCGCCAGAGTATACGGATTGTCTAACGCTCAATATGGAGAATTAGTAGAATTCGAATCTGGACTAGAAGGAATCGTACTGAATCTTGAGGAAGATAATGTTGGTGTAGTACTTTTAGGTTCTTCGACAGATGTAAAAGAAGGTGTAACGGTTAAACGTACACAAAGAATTGCTTCTATTAATGTTGGAGAAGGAATTGTAGGTCGTGTAGTGGACACTTTAGGAAATCCTATTGATGGAAAAGGAGCGATTGAGGGTGAAACTTTTGAAATGCCATTAGAGCGTAAAGCTCCTGGTGTAGTTTTCCGTCAGCCGGTAACAGAACCATTACAGACAGGTATTAAGTCTATTGATGCAATGGTACCAGTAGGTAGAGGACAACGTGAATTGGTGATTGGTGACCGTCAAACTGGTAAGACAACAGTTTGTATCGATACAATCCTTAATCAAAAAGAATTTTATGATGCTGGTGAGCCAGTTTACTGTATTTATGTTGCCATCGGACAGAAAGCATCTACAGTAGCAGGTATTGCTAAAGTATTAGAAGATAAAGGAGCAATGGCGTATACTACAATTGTAGCTGCGAATGCTTCTGATCCTGCTCCAATGCAGGTATATGCTCCGTTTGCAGGTGCTGCAATTGGTGAGTATTTCCGTGATACAGGTCGTCCTGCTTTGATTATCTATGATGATTTATCTAAGCAAGCGGTTGCATATCGTGAGGTATCATTATTATTACGTCGTCCACCAGGACGTGAGGCATATCCTGGGGATGTATTCTATCTTCACTCTAGATTATTAGAGCGTGCTGCAAAAGTAATTGCTGATGATAGTATTGCAAAAGATATGAATGATTTACCTGATTCATTAAAAGATAAAGTAAAAGGTGGTGGATCACTTACTGCATTACCAATTATTGAAACACAAGCGGGTGACGTTTCTGCATATATCCCAACTAATGTAATTTCTATTACAGATGGTCAGATATTCTTAACTTCTGATTTATTTAACTCCGGTGTTCGTCCAGCAATTAACGTAGGTATTTCTGTATCTCGTGTAGGTGGATCGGCTCAGATTAAATCAATGAAGAAAGTAGCAGGTACATTAAAGCTTGATCAAGCACAGTTCCGTGAACTAGAAGCATTTGCTAAGTTTGGTTCTGATCTTGATGCAGCTACCTTAAACGTAATTGAAAAAGGTAAGCGTAACGTAGAAATCTTAAAGCAGGCTCAGAATGACCCTTATACAGTAGAAGATCAAATTGCAATTATCTATGCTGGATCTAAAAACTTATTAAGAGATGTTCCTGTTAATAAAATAAAAGAATTCGAAAGTGACTTTATAGAATATCTTAATGCTAAACATAGAGACACTTTAGACACTTTAAAGGCTGGGAAGTTAACAGACGAAGTAACGGATGTATTACTTTCAGCTTGTAAAGAGATTTCAGCAAAATATAAGTAAATAGTATTGAGTACAGAGTATTAAGATTTTTAGTACTCTGTATTTTATATAAAGTTATAATATTAGAAAGGTATTGTTTAGAGGTACTTAGTTATTAGCTAATCAATACTCAATACTAAGAAAGATGGCAAATTTAAAAGAATTACGTAGTAGAATTACCTCTGTATCATCAACGATGCAAATTACTAGTGCCATGAAAATGGTATCGGCAGCAAAGTTGAACAAAGCACAGATGGCAATTACTGCTATGCGTCCTTATGCAGACAAGCTTACTGAATTATTACAGAGTTTGAGTGCTTCTCTTGAAGGAGATAGTGCAAGTTCATTCTCTGAGCAACGTGAGGTAAACAAAGTGTTAGTAGTTGCAATTGCTTCTAATCGTGGTTTGGCAGGTGCTTTTAATTCTAACATTGTTAAAGCTTCTAGAGAGTTATATGATAATGTGTATGCTGGTAAACAAGTAGACTTTGTTACTATTGGTAAAAAAGTAAATGATATAGTTTCCAAAACACATACAGTTGTGGCTAATAAAAGTGAATTGTTTGATGATCTTACGTTTGCTAATGTTGCTGCTATTGCAGAAGAGTTGATGGAAATGTTTACGAATGGTTCTTATGATAAAATTGTTGTGGTATATAACAAGTTTAAGAATGCAGCTACGCAAATAGTTACAACAGAGCAGTTTTTGCCAATTAAACCAGTAGAAACTGAAGGTGAAAAAAGTGCTAACTTAGATTATATCTTTGAACCATCTAAAGAGGAAATAGTTGAAGAATTAATTCCAAAATCTTTAAAAACACAGCTTTATAAGGCAATTCGTGATTCTTTTGCTTCTGAACATGGAGCGCGTATGACAGCGATGCATAAAGCTACAGATAATGCTACTGAATTAAGAGATTCTTTAAAATTACAATATAACAAAGCTAGACAGGCTTCTATTACTAATGAGATCTTAGAGATTGTTGGTGGTGCAGAAGCGTTGAACTCATAATTAGATATTTATCGGATTTCGATAAATAATCTTAAAAAAGAGAGTATATCTTAAAAACTCGACATTAATTATGTCGAGTTTTTTTTATTTCCAGATTTCGTTGAAAGATCAATAAAAAGTGATTTTTAGGAGTAACATTTTCCCCGTTTTAGGCACTTACTATCAAGTACTAAACATTAATTTTTAAAACCACTTTTTATGAAAAAAATTATCAATCTTTTTTATGTATGCTTACTTATTATTATATCGTCATGTGGGAGTGATGATGATGCAATTGGAAACCTTCCACCAATGGAAGTGTCGAATATAGAAGCAGAAGTAATTGAAGGTACCCTTGTAAGAATAAGTTGGGCAGAAGCGGAAGATGCTAATAACGATGAACTATCATATGATGTAGTAATTAATGATAGGGTAGTTGCTGATAAAACATCGGAATTATCTACAGAATTTAATGTGGCCAGTTTGTTGACAAATAGGTCTAATAATCTACAAAAAGGATTAAATCTAGAGTTAACAATTAGTATTAAGGCATATGATACTAATGGTGGTGTTTCTGATGAATCGATTGTAAAACGAAATGTCTTTGTTAATAGAGATCCAAGTACGTTCGAGTTTGCAAATATTAATTTTGATTTCTCGTACTATAACTGGTTAGAGGTTTCTTGGTATCCAGCGATAGATGAGGATGATGATATCTTATCTTATGACGTGTATCTTAATGATGTTGTTTTAAGAGAAAATTACATTATTGGATCAGATGATTATGACGGTTTGGGTAATATATATTATAACACTGATTATTCTCAATATGTGGATGATGAAATTATTATTAAAGTTGTTGCGAATGATAGAGATGGTGGTATAACGGAAATTAGTAAATCTTTTGACTTTAGAGCTACAGATGTTGATTTAGGAACATTATCAATACCATATGATAGTTCTATGGAGTATGTAATTAATCAAGAAGAAGTAGACCGTAGAGTCGGTTACACTTTTCAGATAGATGAAAATACTGGATATGTAATTCAGTCTAGTGAATATTTACAGTTAAGGTTATCCGATGATCAAGGTAATTATATAAATGGAAGTTATGAAAGATTGTATGGAGAATCGTTGACCGCAGGAACGTATTATTTAGAAATAGAAAATTATTATAATAATTCGAACTTATCTGGTACGCTTTCTTTTGTTTTAAAAGATCCAAAAGAATCAGATGTGGATTTGGGAACCTTAGGAGTCCCGTATGAGGAGGCGTTAAACTTTTCTTTACCAAATAACGAACCAGATAATAAAATAGGTTATACTTTTCAGATTAGTGAGGAAACAGGTTTTTCGGTTTTTTCTCAGAATAATATTAATTTCGAGCTTAGGGAAGTAAACGGAAACTTTATTACATCTGGTTATAGGAGAGCGTTTACTGAGACGATTCAACCTGGAACCTATTATTTAGAAGTGTATCAGTATTATAATGATATTAATTCTGGCTCCTTTACAATGGTTTTAAAAGATCCTACTACCACAGATGTTGATTTAGGAACATTATCAATACCTTATACAGATTCAGTAGAATTTAATGTGTCTATAACAGAACCTGATGGGAAGATTCGGTATTTATTTGAGATTAATAGCGCTACAGGGTATTCGTTTACAACTCAAACAGGAATATATTTAAATTTATATGATAGTAATGGTAATTATATAAACTACGGATATAGAGATATTTATGGAGAGAATTTAAATGCCGGAAGTTATTATTTAGAAATTGTCAATCAAGACTATAATGATATATCTGGAACTTTAAACATAACACTTAGCTCTCCGAACGAATCTGATATTGATCTTGGCGCACTTACAGTACCTTTTAATCAATCATTCGATTTTAATACAACAGGCGAAATTGATAGAAAAATTAGGTATGAATTTAGTGTTGATTCTGAGGCTTTTTATGCTTTTGAAATTATCAACGAAAATTATGATGATTATATTTATTTATATGACGCTAGTGGTAATTACATAAGTGGAAGTGATTATTACCAGATTACTGGAACATTATCTCCTGGTAATTATTATGTTGAAGTTGCAGGGTATAGTAATAATACAGGTTCAGGAACATTGGTTTTTGACCTTCAATAAAAACATAAAATAGATTAAGACCCTATATACTTTGGTGTATGGGGTTTTTTGTTTTTTTTATGACAAAGCTTGTTTTCATTTTTTATCTTTAAAGGAAAAAAGAAAAATGAAAACAATTAGACTTTTTATCTTACTAATGATTGTATCATTAGTAACTACTACCAATGCGCAGGAATCAGAAACTTTGTATAAAGCAGGAGATATTAAAATGGGAATTTCTGCGGTTCCACTTTTGGATCTAAGTGATGGTTATAGCGGTATAGTAGCTAAACCAAGTTTATCGTTCTATGTTTCGGAACATTTCGCAGTTAATACATCAGCTTTTATATTATTACCACAAGATATAGAGCAGGAAAATGGAATAGATGCCGAAGTGCAGGCTTATGGTTTTATACCTTCTTTTAGGAAACATGCAATTAATAGTGGTAAATTTAGTTTTTATTTAGAATCTGGAGTCGGGATTGGAGCTATCAGATATGAAGCAAATGATCCTGCAGACGCGGCAATTGAAGATAATAGTGGAGGTTTGTTATTATTTTCTGCTGGTGCCGGAATAAATTATAAATTTGCAAAGTGCTTAGAGTTAGAATTTGGTCTTCCTTATATGTATGGATTAAATATTACAAATGGGGATGATACGAAGCTATTTTCTGGAGTTGCTTTTAACTTTGGTATAAACTTTGTTTTTAATACCAAGGATATTAAGAAAATGAAACAAAAACATCGTGAACGTTTAAAAGAAAAATGGGACAAAGAATAAATTTTAGAAAACTGCTGACCAAAGTCGGATTATTAAGTATTTTGATGACTTTCGGGCAATGCGCTACAGGCCAAAAAATTGATAAAACAGCTCCAGTAGCTTTAAATTCACCGTATTTCCAAGATTGGGTTTCTGGAGTAAAAGGTGGTGGTGCTGGCTTTATGCTTTATTTTCCAGTAGATCCTGCTTCAAATGTTACATTGGAGAATGCTTATTTTAAAGGAAAAGCGGTTCAGTTGAAACGTAAACAAAACGAATCTGTTTATGTAGGTCGTTATACAGATCCTATTACGGTTAAAAAGGATATCGTGATGAGTAGTGATCAAAAGGAGGAATACAACAATAAAGTTCCGGAGATCGAAGAAAAAATACCTTTTGAGCTTAAAGAAGGAGAATGCATCATAGCGTACTCTAAGAATGGACAAGAAGGATATTTTAGAATTGATAAATTACCAAAAAAAGAATTGAAAGCATATCCTATGCAGCCAAGACAATAAAATTGTATTTTTAGAATCACAATAGTAAGCACTTGGGGATTTTTCAAAAACTTTTTAAGCAAACTTTTATATACGGAATGGCAACTGTGTTACCACGCATGTTGTCATTTCTTTTGGTACCCCTATATACCAATCAATTACCAACAGAAGAATATGGTAAGGTTTCGATTATTTTTTCATACTTCGTATTGCTCAATGTAGTTTTAGCATATGGTATGGAAACTGCTTTTTTTAGGTTTTTTAATAAAGAATCTAATAAAGAAAAGGTGGTTAGTACATCTGCTATATCATTAATAACTTCATCATTGATATTTTTGGTGATCGCCATCCTTTTAAGAGAGCAAATATCAATTTGGGCAGATATTAAATTAGAATATATAAATTTAGTAATATGGATATTACTTCTAGATGCTTTAGTTATTATACCATTTTCTTGGTTAAGAGCCAATGAGCAACCTATTAGGTATGCGATTATTAAAATAACAAATGTTGCTATTAACTTTGGGTTAAATATATTTTTCTTACTCTATTTAAAACAACTTTCATTTCATTTTTCTTTATTTAATTGGATTTGTAAAGATGATTATGAAATCAGTTATATATTTATTTCTAATCTTATTGCAAGTGGATTTGTGTTAATAGTTTTGTTACCATTTTATATTAAAATTAAATATCACTTTGATAAAGTTCTTTGGAAAAAAATGATGAGATACGCCCTGCCAATTTTGATAGCAGGAATCGCATATTCAATTAATGAGACTTTTGATAGAATTCTATTAGATAAATTGTTACCCGAGAATGTCGCCGAGCATATGGTAGGGGTCTATTCTGCCTGTTATAAATTAGCATTGTTTATGACATTATTTGCTACAGCTTTTAGGTTAGGAATAGAACCGTTTTTCTTTAATTATGCCGATAATAAAAATGCCCCAGAAACATATGCTAGAATTACTAAGTATTTTGTAATTCTAGGGTCATTTATTTTTCTGTTTGTGATTGTATTTGTTCATCTGTTAAAAATTATTTTTTTAAGAGATGTAGCATATTGGGAAGCGGTAAAAATTGTTCCATTCATTTTATTAGCTAATTTTTGTTTAGGAATTTATCATAATCTTTCGGTTTGGTACAAGGTAACGGATAGAACAAGATTTGGAGCGTATATATCGGTTTTTGGCGCTATTATTACATTACTTCTTAATTTTTTATTAATTCCTAAATACACTTATGTTGGTTCGGCTATCGCTACTTTAGCGGCATATGGGACGATGATGTTAGTATCTTGGTATTTGGGAAGAAAATACTACCCAATTCCATACGATCTAAAAAAAATGGGGATGTATCTGTCGTTATCGATCAGTTTTTCAATTATTTCGTTTTACGTCTTTGATAGTAATTATATGATTTCAATCCCTTTATTAGTGGTGTTTTTAGTAGTTTTGTATGCCTCAGAAAAAAAAGAATTAAAACAAATATTAAAAAGATAATCAACGCTTTAGAAAGAGCTTTATAGTAGATATGCAAATAAATATAATTAATAAATCATCGCACAAGTTACCGCATTATGAGACCATAGCTTCAGCAGGAATGGATCTTAGAGCAAACATAACAGAATCAATAACATTAAAACCATTAGAACGAACAATTGTAAAAACGGGATTATTTATAGAATTGCCTGTAGGTTTTGAAGCACAAGTTCGTCCACGAAGTGGATTGGCTGCTAAAAAAGGAATTACGGTATTAAACGCACCAGGAACTGTCGATGCTGATTATAGAGGTGAAATAGGAGTTATTTTAGTAAACTTATCCAATGAAGATTTTGTTATAGAAAATGGAGAAAGAGTCGCGCAGTTAGTTATTGCAAAACACGAAAGAGCTGAGTGGATAGAGGTGACTGAACTTACCGAAACCTCTAGAGGAGAAGGTGGCTTTGGAAGTACTGGAGTTAAATAGAAATATTTGCCAAGTAAACAATAATAGTAGAATTAAAAAATATTAAATAAAATCAACCAATCAAAAAATAGGTAAGTAATGAAAATAATTGTTCCAATGGCAGGAAGAGGTTCTCGATTAAGACCTCATACACTAACAGTTCCAAAGCCTTTAATTCCGGTAGCAGGAAAACCAATTGTTCATCGATTAGTTTCTGATATAGCTAAGGTTTTAGGAGAGCCAATAGAAGAAATAGCATTTGTCTTAGGGGATCCTGCGTTTTTTGGTGATGATGTGGTAGAGAGTTTAACAGAATTAGCAGAAGAATTAGGTGCTAAGGCCTCTATTTATAGACAGGATCAGCCTTTAGGAACAGGACACGCAATTATGTGTGCTAAAGATTCTTTATCAGGTCCAGCTGTTGTAGCGTATGCTGATACATTGATTAGAGCAGATTTTAATCTTGATAAAGAAGCGGATTCTGTGATTTGGGTTAAGCAAGTTGATCAGCCAGAAGCTTATGGTGTAGTAAAGCTTAATGAGAATAAAGAGATCGTAGAATTGGTAGAGAAACCAAAAGAATTTGTTTCTGATTTAGCTGTGATAGGAATCTATTATTTTAAAGATATTGCGGTATTAAAAAATGAATTGCAATATGTGTTAGATCACAATATAATCAATGGTGGAGAATATCAGATTAATGATGGTATTAAGCGCATGATGGCAGATGGCAAAGTTTTTGTTCCTGGTCAGGTAGAAGAATGGATGGATTGTGGAAACAAAAATGTTACGGTAGAAACGAATTCTAGAATGCTAGGTTTTTTGGAAAAAGATGAAGAAAAACTAATAAGCGACGATGTTGTTTTAGAAAATGCTACTGTTGTCCCTCCTTGTTGTATAGGGAAAGGGGTTGTAATTAAAAATGGATCTATTGGACCTAATGTTTCAATTGGAGACGGTTGTAGTATTGAAGATAGTACTATTAAAAATAGTTTAATACAGAACCAAACTATCGTAAAAAATGCTACCTTAGACAATGCTATGATAGGGAATCATGTGTATTATGATGGAAAATACACCACCATTAGTATCGGAGACTATTCTACTTTAGAATAATATGTGATTTATATTACTTTGAATGACTTATATGCCTAAACTTTGGAGACATATTTTAATTTGCTTGATCTTTCTTGGAGGAGGAGTTAATGCCGTTTTAGCTCAAGAACCAGAATCGCTTAAAAAAATAGAGATTTTGGATGATCTTGGAGACGTGTCTGATGTGTTTAGGGAAAGTTTTTTTGAAGCACTGAAGCAAAGAGCAATCACAAATTATGATAAAGCAATCATAGCGCTAGAGCGATGTATTTCGACAAATCCAAAACCAATTGTTTTATATTATGAATTAGGTAGAAATTACTTGGAGCTAAAGCAATATGATAAAGCAACGGTAAATTTGCAAAAAGTTCTTAAAGAAAGACCTAATGATCGATATGTTTTGGAGTTATTATTCGAAATATATTTTACAGAAAGAAAGTACACAGAATCTATAGAGGTTGTTGAAAAATTGGTGACTTTCGATAGTATGTACAAAGAACAACTGGCTAACCTTTATTTTTTAGAAACCCGTTATGATGATGCTCTAATAGTTGTAGATGAATTGATAGAGGAATTGGGTTTAGATTCATATAGAGATAAATTAAGAAAAAAAATAACCTTAAAAATAAGTAATCCTAATTCTCAAATCACAAGATTACAAGAGAAAATAGCTTCTAATCCAAAGGAAGAGCAGAATTATTTGAATTTAATTTACCTATACAGTCAAGATAATCAGATCGAAAAGGCATACGGAACGGCTCAGATGTTGTTAAAAGAGAAGCCTAAGTCAGAGTTGGCTCATTTAGCATTATATAAGTTTTATTTGGATGATAACTTACCAAAAGAAGCTATTAATTCTATGAAAATTGTCTTATCGAGTGATAAGATAGACGAAGAATCTAAGTATAAAGTAATAAATGATTTTTTGATTTTTGTGGACAAAAACCCGCAATATGAAACTCAACTTATTGAAGTAACCAAAGTTTTTTCTGATGATTCAGGAAGTAGTAAAGTGTTTACGGAAATTGGAAACTATTTTTATGAAAAAGACAAAAAAGAGCAAGCACTTAATTACTATGAGAGAGGAATTAAAGATAACGCTAGTAATTTTGGGATTTTAAGAAAAATGCTGTTGTTGCAGTTAGATTTAAAGAGGTATGAAAAAGCTAAAATAGGAAGTGAATTAGCAATAGAAATGTATCCTTCGCAGCCAATTCTATATTTAGTAAGTGGAGTTTCTCTAATTAATTTAAATAATTATGAAGAAGCTATAGATATTTTAGGTATCGGTATGGATTATATTATTGATGATTTTAAAATGGAATCTGACTTCCATGATCAAATAGGAGAAGCATATATGAAAATGGGAAATGAGGCAAAAGCTTTAGAGTATAAAGAGCGATCAGTTCAACTTAAAAAAAAATCATAAAAGGTAATGAATAGAATATTTTATCTATTATGTATTTCGTTAGTTATACTTCAGTCTTGTAAGGGAACCAAAGCTATTTCAGGATCTAATATCAAAAAACTGAAAACCGAAAAAGTCATATCTAATCATTACGATAAAGCTTTTAACTTTTCTACAATCAATGCTAAGGTAAAAGTTAGATATAATGATGGGAAACAATCATTTAGCCCTAATGTAACAATACGTCTTGAAAAAGACAAGAAAATATGGGTCAGTGCTAAGCTTTTGGGAATAACTCTGGCAAAAGCTCTCATTACGCCTGATAAGGTGAGCTATTATGAAAAGATCAATAATACTTATTTTGAAGGTGATTTTGTGTTGTTAAGTAATTGGCTAGGGACTGATTTGGATTTTAATAAAGTACAACAATTATTGATTGGTCAAGCGCTTTTTGACCTAAGAGATGACAAGTATATTTCTTCAGTAGAAAATCAAAAATATAGACTTCAACCTAAAAAGGAGTTAGCGTTATTCGAGCGATTATTTATTTTAAATCCAGATAATTTTAAGATTTTTTCCCAACAGTTGAAACAACCAATAGAAAATAGAAACCTTCTTATTAACTATAATAGTTACCAAAAGGTAGGAAATCAAGATTTTCCGAAAGAAATCAGTGTTCTAGCTACAGAAGGTATTGCGAAAACTTCTATTATGATAGAATATCGTAGTGTTGATTACAATGCTAAGGTAAGTTTTCCGTTTAAAATACCATCAGGATACGAGCAAGTGACTATAGAATGAGGTTAAAACAGTGTATATATATCTTCGGGATGCTTTTAATGAGTATTCCTTCTTTTTCTCAAACTACCAAGCAGCAACAGCTTGAAGAGCAAAGACGCCGTCTTAAAGAGCAGATTGAACAGATGCGGGTATTGCTTGCTGACACAAAACTTAAAGAACGTTCCGTGTTAGATGAGGTAGAAACGTTAAGTTCTCAGATAAGTACTAGGCAAAACCTTATTAAGATTACCAATCAACAGGCAAATTTATTGACCAGAGAGATAAATAATAACCTGAAGAAAATGGAGTCGTATCGCGATGAGTTGAAAGCTTTAAAAGAAGATTATGCAAGAATGATTGTAAAGTCTTATAAAAGTAAATCTCAGCAAAGTAAGATTATGTTTTTACTGTCTTCAAGCGATTTTGCGCAGGCTTATAAGCGATTGCAATATATGAAGCAGTATAATGAGCATCGTAAAGAGCAGGCTGATCAAATACAGAGCCGTACCGAAGAATTACAAACATTAAATAAAGGCTTGTTAGAGCGAAAGAAAAATAAGCAGTTATTAGTTGAAGAAAATCGAGATGCTCAAGAACGCCTTAAAGAAGAAAAACAACAACAACAATCCTTGATGGCGTCTATTCGGAAAAAAGAAGGGACATATAAAAAAGAGATAAAGAAAAAACAAGAGCAGGCAAGCGCATTGGATAAAGCTATTCAAAAATTAATTCGCGAAGCTATTGCTAAAGCAAATAAGAAGGCTGGAAAGAAAGCTTCTAAGAAAGGATCGGCTACAACTTTTGCATTAACTCCAGAGGATAAGAAGTTGGCGGATAATTTTACTTCTAATAAAGGAAAATTTCCTTGGCCAGTAGGTACCGGTAAATTAACTAGGAAGTATGGTCGTCAACCACATCCAACGTTACCGAATATTCAGATTAATAGCAGTGGAGTAGAGTTAGAAACAAGACCTGGAGAAAAAGCTAGAGCGATTTTCGAAGGAGAAGTAATGGCAATTCAGAAATTAAAAGGTGCAGGTAGATTGGTTCACGTAAGACACGGTAACTATATCACAGTGTATTATAATCTGGAGAATATTTCTGTAAAGGAAGGTCAGAAATTGTTAACTAAACAGAGTATAGGAGAAGTACGTGTAAACCCAACCACTGGTCGCGCCATTATGAAATTCTTAATTTTTAAAGACACTAAAAAACTAAATCCACAATCTTGGATTTATAAAATGTAATGATAACATGGAAATAGTTATTATTTCGGTTGTAGCTTTTTTACTTTCAATACTTACCTTTTTTTCTGGATTCGGTCTAGGTACCATTTTGACACCAGTATTAATGATTTTTTTTCCTGTAGAAATAGCGATAGCGTTAACAGGTATTGTGCATTTCTTTAATAATGTTTTTAAATTAGTTCTGGTAGGAAGAAATGCAAATAAGTCGGTGTTACTAAGATTTGGAATTCCGGCTGTAATAGCTGCTTTTGCAGGTGCTTGGTTGTTGATACATATTCCTGATATACAACCACTTTTTACGTATACATTATTTGATAAAGAGTTTGAGGTATATCCGGTAAAGTTTATTATATCAATTTTATTGATAATTTTCGCGAGTATGGATTTGATACCATATTTCTCGAATCTAAAATTTGGCAAAGAGAAACTTCCTCTAGGAGGGGTTTTAAGTGGTTTTTTTGGAGGGCTTTCCGGTAATCAAGGAGCGCTAAGAACAGCTTTTCTTATTAAAGCGGGACTTTCTAAAGAAGCATTTATAGGAACTGCAGTGGTGGTTTCTACTTTTGTAGACTTTACTAGACTTAGTGTATATGCCACCAATGTATCAGAATCGGGTATTACAGAAAACCTTCCATTAGTTATCTGTGCAACATTATCGGCTATAGCTGGCGCATTTTTAGGGAATAAGTTATTGAAAAAAGTAACCTTAAAATTTCTTCAGATAGTTGTGGCTATTATGTTAATCCTAATCTCAATTGCATTAGGAGCTGGATTCCTTTAACAATCTAAGTAAACAGCGCTTTCAGTTCGGTAGCATCATTAGGTTTCATTTTACCTGCTAATACTAAACTAAGTTGTTTACGGCGCAGTGCAGCATCGTATCGTTGTTGTTCCAATTCAGTTTCTGGCTTGATCGGAGGAACAGAAACTGGTGATCCACTTTCGTTAACGGCAACAAAGGTGTATATGGCTTCGTTTGCTTTCGTTTTATCTCCTGTTTGGCGGTCTTCTATCCAAACATCTATTACTACCTCCATAGACGATTTAAATGCGCGAGAAACTTTTGCTTCTACGGTTACAACGCTTCCTAAAGGGATGGCTTTGCTAAATGCTACATGATTTACTGAGGCGGTTACTACAATTCTTCTAGAATGTCTTCCTGCAGCAATACCGGCAGCTCTATCCATACGAGCTAATAATTCACCTCCAAAAAGATTGTTAAGAGGATTAGTTTCTCCCGGTAAAACAAGATCAGTCAATATAGTTCTAGATTCTGAAGGATATCTGGATTCCATGAATTTTGGTAATTTTGGGCAAAGATAATCAGGTAAGATTAACTAACGACTATACTAATACAGAAAACTGATATTCAGCTGTCTTTGGTAAATTAATAAATATTCAATGCTTTTGCGAAAAATAAAAAGAAATCTACCTAGATTTCAAAATTTAATATAGAAAGTAACAAGACAATACCGTTGAGAGTGAAAATCAACTAAAAAACAATTGTTATTATTTTTGAACTAATAGCCAAGCACGACGATCTTGTTGTTTTTTTATTTTTTGTAATGCTTTAAGGGCCTCTAATCTATCCTCAAAAGTGTTATAGACAACTTGATGTAATCCATATTTGTTAATGCCAATTAATCGCGCATCAAACCCTTTTGATTTTAGCTTTTGCACCTTTTTATTGGCATTTCCTTTTATTCTAAATGCTCCAGCTACAATATGGTATTTTCCAGAAGTATTTACAACTTCAATATTTTTGTTTTCTGGGTTCTTAGCAGAAGCTGCATCCGCTTTAATGATGTTAAGATTAATAGCAGGTAAGGGACTTGTAATATCGAAAGTAGCTTCTTGGATTCTGTTTTGAATTTCCTCTTCCGCTTTTACTAACATGCGACCATTTTCTAAATTGGTCTGAGTATTAACTTGGTATAAGCCCAAAGAGCCTATGATAAGTCCAATTGCAGCAACAGCGGCATATTTTAAATAAGGGCGTTCTCTTCTTCTTTCAGGAGTGAATGCAATTGGTGTAACTTCTTCAATTGCTTCGACCTGCTCTTTGTAAGTTTCTCTGGTTACCTGAGGCATTACTACTTTTTTAGTAACTTTTTGTTCTTTTCTAAGAATTGAAGGAGATATAAAAGAGTTTAAGCCGAATGCTTCCGTTAAATAATTTGTATTCTGAGAAGGTTCAAATTGTAAAGTGTCTTCCACAGAAGTGTAAAAAGAACCTATTCCATCTAATTCAAGTCGTTTACCATTGGCCATCTTATTTCTAAGTGACAAAACATAACGCTGGATCTTAGCAACAGCATCAGTATAGGATATATTTTCTGAAGTTGCTATGTAATTGGCTAATAGACCATCATTGTTTTGTAGCTGGCTATTAAAAGAAATAATTTTTTGAGGAGGAAAAAAAGCATGGGTAGATTCCTGAATCATGGCAGGTTGTCGCTTTGTTAAAAAAGCACCAAATCCTGGTAAGATTACACATTCGTATCTATATAATAATTCACTTATGTATTTCGCTGTATGATTCATCGTCCCCCTATCTTAAAATCTTATTCAATATTTTCAGTTTAAACCATTTTAAAGATTATACGAATCTTGGTTAGCTTAACTTGAAGAATTAGTTGGTTATTTTGGTTAGTCAAAGGTAAAAAAAATAGGGTTTAATACTAAGTAGGTTCATTGATTTTATTAACAGTTTTGTTTTTTTTCGTTACTTGTGCTGACTTATAATAGTTTATGACTAAAGAAAAATTAATTGCCTTACTTACCTTAAAGAAAGTACCCAATCTTGGAGATAGTTCTATTAAGAAACTGATTAGAGAAATAGGCTCTGCAGAAGCAGTTTTGAAAGAAAAACCTGCTAATTTGTTAAAGATCGATGGTATTGGAACTATTAGAATTAAAGAAATACATAGTGCAAAGCATCGTAATGCCGCAGAGAATGAGTTGAAGTTTGTGGAGGACAACGATATCAACTATACTGTTTATGACGAAGTTGATTATCCAGAAAAATTGAAATATTGTATAGATGGTCCTGTAGTTTTATTTAGCAAAGGAAATATTGATTTAAAAAATAGAAGAATACTTAGTATTGTTGGCACTAGAAAAGTTACTAATTATGGAGTAAAATTTTGCGAAGAACTAATTGAAACGATTGTTCCTTTAAACCCCACAATAGTCTCGGGTTTTGCTTATGGTGTTGATATCACTGCTCACAGAGCAGCGGTAAGGCATCAATTGCAGACGATAGGATGTCTTGCTCATGGATTAAATCAGATATATCCAAAAGCACATAAAAAATATATGGCACAAATAGAGGAAAATGGTGGTTTCTTCACAGATTTTTGGAGTACAGATACTTTTGATCGAAAGAATTTTTTGGGACGTAATCGTATTATCGCGGGATTAAGCGAAGCAACAATAGTAATTGAAAGTGCAGATAAAGGCGGTTCTTTAGTAACAGCAGAAATAGCAAATTCTTATAATAGGGATGTGTTTGCAGTACCAGGAAGAGCTAGTGATTCACTTAGTGCAGGTTGTAATATGCTTATCAAAACACAACGAGCGCATATGTTAACTAATGCTGCGGATTTGATTTATATGCTCAATTGGGAATTGAAAGAAAAAGAACAACCTATTGTACAAAAACAACTTTTTGTGGAGTTAGAAGGTGATGAAAAAAGGATTTATGATTTTCTTAGCAAAAATGGAAAAGAATTACTGGACGTGATTGCATTACAATGTGAAATTCCGACGTTTAAAGTGGCTTCCGTTTTACTTAATCTTGAGCTAAAAGGAGTAATACGACCATTACCTGGAAAATTGTTTGAAATTATATGATTATTCAAGTATTTCTTTAACAACAGGTACTATTTTTTCTACCCATAAACTATATTGAAACGGACTTGGATGTAAATCATCTGCAACCAAAGCTCCTTCTGAGTCTCCGAGTTCTCTGGAGATTGGAGTAACATCAATAAACGCAATTTGTTGCTCGATACACTTTTGTTTTATGTAAGCATTATAGTTATCAATTTCTGATGCAATTATTTCACTATTATTAGAACCAAAAGGTGTTACACCATAATCAGGTATAGAAATAACAATTACGTGATCTTTGTCATTATTGGCAAGTGATATTGCTTTACTTAATAGTTCATTAAACTCTAATTCGAAGGTTGTAAAATCTACTCTTTGGAATTGATTATTTACGCCAATCATTAGAGAAACTAAATCACGACTTTGTAAACTACTTTCTTCCATAGCCGCTATAAGATTGGTTGTAGTCCACCCAGTTGTGGCAAAAATTTTCACATCATCAATTTTTTTAGAAGGTGTAGCAAAAGCATCCTTTAGTTGGAACGGCCAGGTCTGATCTTCTGTAACTCCCTCGCCAAATGTATAAGAGTCTCCCAATGCTAAAAAAGAGAATGTTTTAACTTCTTCAGTTTGATCTTCTTCTTCAATAATTTCTAAGGAAGAGGTATCATCTGATGAACACCCGAAAAAGAGCACAAAAACTATAAGAAGAATTGTATATACATTTTTATTCATGTAGTATGACTTTTGATCTAATTTAAGCATTTTTAAACTTTATGATTTTGTAAATCATCTATTTAGTTAGAAATACTATAATGAAAGGAATAATGTAGAAAAGTAGATAAGAAAAAAATACAGAAAAAATAGAAGCAACTATTGTTTCGAATCTCTCTCCTTTTTTTTGGAAAATCATAAAACTAAGCAATATGATATATATGAATACAATAGGATCAAAAACTATAGGAAATCTTAAAATAGTATAAGATAGCATACCAAGTAAAGTTACATGCCCTACTATAAAGCAGTTAATAGCAAGGTGTTCTAAAAAACTAAATGTTTTGAAAAACAACCTGGAAAATAAACTAAGAAATACAATATTAAGTAACCAAAAGAATTTTATATAAGTCCCAATAAATTTACCTGCTTCATAACTATTAGAATATAATTCTCCTTCGAAATTTTCAAATTTAGAAGTGTCTACCCAATGCATTTCAAATAAAGAAATTATTACTAAATTCAGAGAGGTAGCAATCAAGGCATAACTTACGGGATTAAAAACATTTTTTCGTTTTCCGTGAATGTAATTAAAAACTGTTTTTTTAGGAGATGTAGTTAAATACTGAAGATTGAATAACATTCCCTTATCTATATCCATGAATCTAGATACAAAATCATTAACCAGAAAAGAAAAGGTAATTTTTTCTACGGTACTTTTTTGTCCACATTCTGGGCAAAAGTTTCCTTTATAACTTGTTTCACAGTTTAAACAGTTGGTCAATTTTATAATGTTTAGTTTTTTTAAAGTAATTGTATCTGTTTAAATAACCCCTCCACAAACCTTTAAACGAAGTATCTTCTTAACGGATTGAACAACTTGTTTTTTATAAGCAGGGTTTGTTTTCATTTCAGAAAGAATTGCATTTATGGTGGCATTTTCGTTTTTAGGCATTAAAATTAGATCACAACCCGCTTTAGAAGCCAATAAAGGTGCGTTATTAAGAATAGTAACAGCTTTCATAATATTTAAAGCATCAGAAATTATAATTCCCTTAAACCCCATTTCTTCTTTTAGTAATCCTGTAATAATTTTTCTAGAACAGCTAGAAGGCAATCCATCAGTTCCATATTTCTCGTTATTTTGGATGGTTATGTGCGCAATCATAATGGATAATACACCATCTTCAATAATCTTTTTATAATTATCTACTTCCTGTAATGGACCATCAATATAAACACTTTGTTTATGCGTATCTCCTTTTACCAAACCATGACCAGGAAAATGTTTTGCAGTGGCGATGATTCCACCTGCTTGCGTACATTTTATAAATTGATTGGCCAAAGTAATTACTGCATTCTTATCGCTACCATAACTTCTGGATTTAATCGCTTCATTACTGGCACTTATGTCTAAAACAGGTGCGTAATTATGATGTACTCCAATTTCTCTAAGTTCTGTATTAATTGTATTAACTACTGCATCAGATTGTGCCTCGGTTTTTATATCAATTGTTTTTCCAACATCTTTTGCTCCTTTAATTCGACTGGCAAATAAACTGGGCTCTGCGTCCATGCTAAAAAGTAGAGGCAGTGTCTTATTTTTAGTAGAAATTGCATTTAAGGTGTTGATACTTTCTGTATGTGTTTTTTTACTTCCTTTAAGAAAGACCACTCCTCCGATGGCGTCATTTTCGGTCAATTTTTTCACTGTAGCCATAGGTTTTCCTAACTCTCCAGCTGATGATATGATCATTTGAGCTACTTGTTGTCTTTCTGAAAGTGTATTATAGATAGAGTCTACGGTATACTCCAATTCGGAATTGTAGGTGTAAAAATCCTGTAACCCGAATTTTTTAGATTGTGCATTGCTTTGAATAATAGATAAAACTGAAAGTAGTAATAATGAAAAATATCGCATAGGTAATGATTTGGGTTTTATTAAATAGATTAACAATGAATTGGAGCATCTTTTAATTGTCCCCATTCGCTCCAAGAACCATCATAAATCCACAAGTCAGTGTATCCAGCAAGATGAGCTGCTAATAAAATCACACAAGCAGTAATACCTGAACCGCAGCTAAAGATCAATTTTTTATTTTCAATTTCAAAATCATCCAATAGTCTTATTAGTTCTTTTGTTGGAAGCATTTTTCCATGCTGTAATACCTTTGTATAAGGCAAACTTAATGAGTTAGGAATGTGTCCGCCTTTTAGATCGTTTCTGGGTTCTGGATCAATTGCTTTAAATCGGCCAAAAGAACGTGCATCAAGGATCACGGATTTTGTACTGTTCATTTCAAATAAAATATTTTTAGCGTCAACAGTATATTTGGAATGATCGTTTATTTTAAAATTTCCTAATGGAAATTTGGTCGCAGACCCTTTGTTTTCAGTAGGTAGTTCGCTTTTTATCCATTCAGGTAATCCACCATTAAGTACTGCTACATTTTTATGACCTAAAGAGGTAAACATCCACCAGGCTCTTGGACTTGAGTATATACCTAAAGTATCATACACTACAATTTTTGAGTTAGTGTTGATACCTAATTTTCTACAATTTTTTTCAAAAAAATCAGAAGAAGGAAACATATTTGGTAAGTTCGAATCTTGATCAGAAAAGGATTTTTTGATATCAAAAAATCGAGCTTTTGGAATTTGTAATTCTTGATCAGATGCGACAGAAGAAGTCACTTTTTTAATACTTGCATCAAGAATAATAAGATCTGGGTGATCTAAATGCTTAAATACCCAATCTACTGAAACTATTGGTGATGGAAATTCTAAAGTATTCATTCTTAGGATGCTTGGAATTTATCAAGTAATTTATTTGTCTGTTGATGTAGTTTTTTCTTAAAAAAACTAGTTCCTCCAAGTAATTTTCCTTTCCAGCCAATTGCTTGCGAAGCCCATTTGTGTAGGTTAAAATGATCAGTATGTTTTATGATTTTACCATCTTTAAATTCGAACTCGGCATCGATACTATTATGAACAGACCTTCCTGTTTGACTAAAACTATACCAAGCCTCCCAGTGTGCAGAACCTTTTTGATCATCTGCTTCTACTTTAGAGAACTCTACTTTAAGATCTTTTCCATTTTTACAAAGCATTTGCCACATTTTTTTGGCTCTTTCACCTTTTAATTTTCCGAAACCAGGATCCTCAAAAACAATATCATCGTGATAACAAGAAATCATTTTCTCTGCATTTCCTTCGCTTAATCCAGTATAAAATTTTTCGATAAGTTCTTTCATATGTATAAAGTTACAAAGAAATATATACTAATAAGTGCATAAGGGTTTCTTATTGATATTTGAGAAATACACGCAAACATTGTGAAACCTTGTTTTTAACCTTATTTATTCATAGCATCTAACTCTAGATAAAGACGCTCAACTTTATCTCGTGCCCATTGTGTTTTTCTTAAAAACTTAAGACTAGATTTAATAGATGGATCATTTTTAAAACAATTGATAGAAATTTCATTAGCCAATGCTTCCCAACCATAATGGTCTACAAGCAATTCTAATATAGTTAACAACTTCATTCCGTGTAATGGGTTATTCGGTTGTTTTTTGATGGTTTTGTTTTGATTGTCCATTAATATGCTTATCGATAAATGCTTTTATTTTTTACCCAATTATTTAAATTTTAGATAGTATTATCAGTCCAACTTGTCCGCCAGCTTCTTGAATATTTTTTTGGGATTTTTGTTTTCATATAATATATCGTGTACTGCATCAATTATTGGAGTACGAGTACTACTGGTAGCATCCAGTTCATAAGCAGTTTTGGCAGCATAATATCCCTCTGCAACCATATTCATTTCCATTTGAGCACTTTTTACGGTATAGCCTTTACCAATCATATTACCAAACATGCGATTACGCGAAAAAATAGAATATCCAGTAACAAGTAGATCTCCTAGGTATGCCGAATCGTTAATATTACGTTTCATTTTATGAATTTTTTTAATAAAACGTTTCATTTCGCGAATAGCATTACTCATTAAAACACTTTGGAAATTATCTCCATATCCTAATCCATGGGCAATTCCTGCTGCTACAGAGTAAATATTTTTTAATACTGCAGCATACTCCGTACCAATAATATCATCACTTACTTTACATTTGATGTACTCACTACTTAGGTTTTTGGCAACGATTTTTGCTTTGTCTTCATCGTTAGATGCAATTGTTAGGTATGATAGGCGTTCGAGAGCGACTTCCTCTGCATGACAAGGACCTGTAATTACGCCGATATTATTAAAAGGAATATTATAAATATCATGGAAATGCTCTCCAACAATTAAACCTGTTTCGGGTACAATTCCTTTAATAGCAGAGAAAATAACTTTATGTTCTAAGGATGCAGTAAGCTTTTGCAATTCGGTATGTAAAAAAGCCGATGGTATCGCAAAAATTAAATAATCCGCATAGGTAACTGCTTCATTAATATCATTAGTAAGTTTAAGTTGATCCATCTTAAACTCTACAGAGCTTAAATAATTTGGATTGTGCTGTTGTCTTTTTAGGTGTTCTAAAGCATATACACTTCGCATATACCAGCCTACTTCATTTAGATTTTCGGTAAGCATTTTTACGATAGCAGTAGCCCAACTACCACCACCGATCACAGCAAATTTTAATTCTTTATCCATGTAAAATGATTGTGAGTTCAAAAATAAGGAAAATACAACTCAAAATAAACACTTGATAACCAGTTAAATGAGTTTTTGGCACACGTTTTGGTTTCTAGATTATGAAATGAGCCATTACAATATGTTGGTGCAAAACTAAATGTTCTATGGCGAATCCTATCTGACAATTGAAAAACAATAAAAAGAGCAGATAAAATTGAAAAACACTTAGCTTATGAAGACTTTAAAATTACTTTCGGCTTTTATGATTAGTTCAATGCTTCTAACTTCTTGTGTAACAGAAGTAGTAGTAGAAGATGATGTTTTTATTGAAGAACCTGCAATTACATTAAACGAACTATTAAATACATATGAAATCTGGTACGTGGATATAGAACGTACACAAGGTAATGGGGAAATTCCTTTTCTTCAGAAAGCGTTTACCGTTTCCTTTAAGAATGGAACCTTTTATGCTAATAATAACTTAGTAGGAATTGGGAGTAATGGAAATGGTTTTGGATTGGATGTTGGGTATTATAATACGTTTAGAATGGAGGTCGATATTAGTCATGATATTGATGGTGTATATAGTCTTGATGTCACTCAATATGGAAATAATGAAATTAGATTATATGATGGAGTTACTAATACTAGTTATTATCTAATAGGGTATCAAAGAAATACGTTTGATTATGATAGAGTGTTTTATGATAACATACATTACTTCTTACATGAATATGTTACTTGGGAAAAAGTGTATACAAGTGATTTTGGAGCACTAAATGAGTTTGATAACGAAAATTATTTACAATTTTTATATTATGGATTAGGTGATAATTTTAAAAGTTCTGAAGACGTTAATGTGTCTAATATCAATGATATATACTACGATTATAGTGGCTATTATGCGGTAGATGATGTGCCTAATAATTTCTATATGAAAAATTTAACACTTGATTACGATTATTTGGGCAATGAATATTTCGAGTTAACCGTTATAAATGATAGTAAGATAGAATTATTACATCCTGCTTCTGGAACAATTTATGAATTTGTGGGTAGAGGATACCTTCAATTTAAGAGTTCTAAAGATGGAAAACCATCTCAGAATGACAAAAGAAGATTAAAAAAAGCTGATTTTATGAAGCTTACAAAATAAAATAAGTCGCACTAGACGATATAAATTTTTTTGGTTGGTTATTTAGTTGGAAATCGCTCTACAAGAGAAATCTTGTCTGGGCGATTTCTTTTTAGTAGCAAGATATTTCAATTGATATAAGAACTAAAGAATATTCCCTTGTAACCTAGCGTGCTAAATAAATCATAAACACTTGATAATAAGTGCTCATTTTGATCAAAATGAGGATGTGTTCTGTTTAAAAACTATTGATTTGGTGTATTATTCCCTAACTTTAATAATTCAACAAATCAAATTAATCATATGCTTAAAAAAATCTTAAACATCGACAACAGCAAAAAATTGAGTAAGACGGAACAACAATCTATTCAAGGAGGAGGCTTTCCTTTTTTTGATGAATGTTGTGCGTGTGTTTTTAGACCAGGAAATAGCCCTTTCCCAATTTTAATTACACAATCTTGTTCTGATCCTTGTCCAATTGATGGGAGTACAGAATATGAAGAAACTGGTTGTTAAACTTTACAAAAGCGAACTTAGGTTCGCTTTTGCTTTTTTAGAGAAGATTACTTTGGTTTTTATAAAGATTTCAAGTGATTTGCTTAATTTTATGTTTCAAATTGATATAAATATGGGAATTCGAAAACCTTTTAATCTTGATAAATGGATAAAAGAAAATAGAGATACACTTAAGCCTCCTGTAGGTAATAAAAATTTATACAAAGATGCGGGAGATTACATCGTAATGATTGTTGCTGGTCCCAATGCAAGAAAGGATTATCATTATAATGAAACAGAAGAGCTATTTTACCAATTAGAAGGCGAGATAGAAGTTCATATACAAGAGAATGGTAAAAAAGAAACTATGAAATTAGGACCAGGGGATATGTACTTGCATCCTGCAAAAGTTCCCCATTCTCCAGTACGTCACGAGGGATCTATAGGCTTGGTAATAGAAAGAAAACGTGTTGATTTAGAGGCTGAAGATGGATTATTATGGTTTTGTGATAATTGTAATACTAAATTACACGAGGTTTACTTTAAGCTAAATGATATTGAAAAGGATTTTCTTAAACATTTTAAACATTTTTATGGTAGTCAATCGTTAAGAACTTGTAATAATTGTGGTGCAGAAATGCCAGTAGATAAGAGATTTGTTACAGAACCATAAAGAGTCAATTTAATTTGAAACTTTTAATTTTAATAGAAGATTGATTTTTTTAATAAGGTTTTTTTAGAATATTATTCAAAATTATCAATATAACGGGTCAAAATTTAATATATCTTCAAAACGCAGTATCTTTACGGTCTCTAAAAATATAATTCAAAAAATATGGCAGCTATAGCAACAGATTTTGGAATAGAAGAAGCATTAAAGCAATTAGGTGTTTCTGATCTTAATAAAGGAACTTCTACAGGTTCTGATTGGTTTTCTAATGGTGATGAAATTTCATCTTTTTCTCCAGTAGATGGTAACTTAATAGGAAAAGTCACTACTACCACAAATAATGATTATGAGAAAGTAATAGAAAAGGCTCAATCGGCTTTTAAATCTTGGAAGTTAATGCCTGCTCCGCTTAGAGGAGAGATTGTTAGACAGTTTGGAGAAGAATTAAGGGTTTTAAAAGAGCCTCTTGGTAAATTAGTTTCCTATGAGATGGGTAAATCTTATCAAGAAGGACTGGGAGAAGTTCAGGAGATGATTGATATCTGTGATTTTGCTGTTGGTTTATCTAGACAATTACATGGATTAACCATGCATTCAGAGCGACCTGGGCATAGAATGTATGAACAGTATCATCCATTAGGAATAGTAGGTATTATTTCTGCTTTTAACTTCCCTGTGGCTGTTTGGGCTTGGAATACAGCTTTAGCTTGGATATGCGGGGATGTTTGTGTTTGGAAACCAAGTGAGAAAACACCGCTTTGTGGTATTGCTTGTCAAAATATAATAGCTAAAGTTTTAAAAGAAAATGATATTCCAGAAGGAGTTTCTTGTCTTATTAACGGAGATTATAAAGTAGGAGAAATGATGACTACTGATAAACGAATTCCGTTAATTTCTGCGACAGGATCTACCAGAATGGGTAAAATTGTTGGAGCTACAGTTGGAGAACGTTTAGGGAAATCATTATTAGAGCTTGGAGGAAATAATGCGATTATTGTAACCCCGGACGCTGATATTAAAATGACCGTGATTGGTGCTGTTTTTGGTGCTGTTGGAACAGCAGGACAGCGCTGTACTTCTACAAGAAGATTGATTATACATGATTCAATTTATGATAAAGTAAAAAATGCTGTCGTAGACGCTTATAAGCAATTGCGTATTGGAAATCCTTTAGACGAAAATAACCATGTAGGCCCCCTTATTGATAAAGATGCTGTAAGTGGATACCAAAATGCTTTGGAAAAAGTAGTAAAAGAAGGAGGAAACATTGTAGTAGATGGTGGTGTTCTTTCTGGAGAAGGATATGAAAGTGGATGTTATGTAAAACCTGCAATCGCTGAGGCTGATAATTCTTTCGAAATTGTTCAACACGAAACATTTGCTCCAGTTTTATATTTATTAAAATATAGTGGTGATGTAGAAAATGCAATTGAGGTTCAGAATGGTGTTGCTCAGGGATTATCTTCAGCAATAATGACTAATAATTTACGCGAAGCAGAAAGATTCTTGTCTCATGCAGGATCGGATTGTGGAATTGCTAATGTAAATATTGGAACCTCTGGTGCCGAAATTGGAGGTGCTTTTGGAGGAGAGAAAGAAACTGGAGGAGGAAGAGAATCTGGTTCTGATGCTTGGAAAGTATATATGCGTAGACAAACAAACACTATAAATTATACAACAGAATTACCTCTTGCACAAGGTATTAAGTTTGATTTATAATAGTTGAAATTATATTTTTTAATAAGGCGTCTATTTTTTTAAAAATAGACGCCTTATTACTTTTTTATAGATCTTAGCAGTACTTTATTCATCATCTGCAAACTTACTAAAGTGAACAAGAATCAAATAGATTATATATATTCGCGGAAATGAAGACGCAACCAGATGGTTTAAATTGCATCTTCTTAATAAATATGCAAAGGAATATGAAGAAATTAGTACTTATATTATTAGTAATTTGTACCGGGTGTAACCTAGACGAACAAGATACACTAGATCCGGTATTCTGTACAGATGAGCTTAGAGCAGGTTTAGATATTACAATAAAAGACGCAACAATAAATGATTCTTTTTTAATTTCAGGAATTACTGTGATTGCTACGGATGGTGATTATACCGAAACATTAGTAAATTTTGAAAACACAAATTCATTTGTTGGCGCTTTTGAGAGAACAGGGAACTATGTAATTACTGTAAGTGGCAATAATTACGAGACATTTACTTCTACCATACCAATAATAGTTGATAAAGATATTTGTCATGTAATTACACAAAGCAGAGAAATCATTCTTCAACCAAATTAACAAGATAGTATTATATTTTGATAATATTTTAACAAATGTTTTAGCTCCAATGAGTTAGTTTTGGTATTCACACAAAATTAACTTAAATATGAATTCAACTCTACAACACCTCAAAAGAGGTTTTTGTGTTTGCGCAATGGCTTTAGCAACCTTCTCTGCAACCTCACAAACACAACAATTAAAGACTACAGCTGATGAAAAACCTAATAAAGGCCATCAATTGTATAAGCAAACAAAAATGTTTGATAGTAAAAAAGGATCTACTGATGCTAAAACTCCTCTAGAAAGACAAGCGGATAATGCTATAGAAAGATCACAATTTGACTTGATGAGATTAAAAAACCCTGCTACAGGTAAAATACCAGATGGAATTAGAAAAGCAGAGGTTCAGTTCTCAGAAAAGATCAATTTAAGTGATGAATCACAAAAATCGATACAAACTGCTGCTAAATCAGGTAGGTTCTCTTTTTGGAAAAATAGAGGGCCGTACAACGTAGGAGGTAGAACTCGTGCGTTAGCAATTGATAGCAGAAATGAAAATGTAATCTTAGCAGGTGGAGTATCTGGAGGATTATGGAGAACGGAGAATGCTGGAGAAACTTGGAGAAAAGTTACGAGATCTTTCCAAGATCCTAGTATTACAGGAATTGTACAAGATCCGAGACCAAGACATAGCTTTACTTGGTATTACATTTCTGGAGAACGTTACGGAAATTCTGCAAGTGCAGGAGGAGCATTCTATCAAGGTAGTGGAGTATACAAATCTAGAGATGGTGGACGTACTTTCGAACTATTGCGAGCTACAGCAAATCCTGATGTTGGTATATTTAATACAAATGAACCTTTTGATTTAATTAATTCGATAGCTATTGATCCTACCAACGGAGATATTTATTTAGGTACAATTACTGGTATTCAAAGATCTCAAGATGGAGGAAATTCATTTACAGAAGTTTTAACTGGTGGTTTTGATAGTAAAGCGGAAGTAGCAATTTCTTCTACAGGTCAAATATATGCTACAGTGGACTCTGATACTGATCCAACAGCTGGATTCTTTACTTCTACAGATGGAGACACTTGGACAAATATCACACCAGAAGGATTTGTACCTGCGTATGGAAGAACTGTTATGGGAATTGATCCTTCTAATGAGAATACTGTGTATTTTCTTACACAAAACAATTCTGGAGGATTTCCAGCTTTATTAAATAGATATGATCTTGCAGCAGGAACATGGACTGATTTAAGTGTAAACTTGCCTTTTGGTATTGGTGGAAGTGTAGGAAATTTAAATCTACAGGGAGAGTATAATATGATAGTAAAGGTACATCCTACAGATAGCAATTTAGTATTTGTTGCAGGAACTAATGTGTACAGATCTACTACAGGATTTACTACTCCTACTGGACAAGAAAGTTGGATAGCTGGATATTCTCCATTAAATAATGTAAGTCTATATACAAATCAACATCCAGATCAACATGCATTATTATTTTTCCCTTCAAATCCTAATAAAGTATTATCAGGAAATGATGGTGGAGTTTATGTTACAGAAGATATTACAGCTACTAATGATGGTGTAGAACCAGTAGCTTGGACATCATTAAACAATGGTTACATTACAACACAACCATATCACGTAGCATTTGATCCAGAGCCAAATACAGATGATTTAGTAGCTGGATTCCAAGATAATGGTACTTGGTTTACTAATTCCACGGATTCTGATGCCATTTGGGAATCAGATTTTGGAGGAGATGGAGCTTATAGTGCAATTGCGGATAATGGTAGAACGCGTTATGTTTCTTCTCAGAGAGGTAATGTGTTTAGATTTAATTTTGACGAAGAAGGAGTATTTGAATCATTCTCTGCTGTAGAACCTGCAGGAGCCTCAGGTTTTGCTTTTGTTAACCCATTTATTCTTGACCCTAATAATGATAATATCATGTATATGCCGGCAGGAAGTACGATATGGAGAAATAACGACCTAGATGGATTGCCTTTATTTACAAATACAAATGCAACAGAGAATTGGGTAAATCTTACGAACACTTCAACTCCTGATGGATCTACTATTACTTCTTTAGATGTGTCAAAATTTCCAGTAGCTAATAGATTATACTATGGTACAAACTCTGGAATTGTATTTAGAATGGATAATGCGAATATAGACGGTCAGCAAGCAATTGATATCTCAACTGGAAAAGGATTGCCAGGAGGTTTTGTTAATGATATTAATATCGATCCGTCTAATGTTGATCGCGTAATTGTTACCTATTCTAATTACGGAATTCCAAGTGTATTTATTACAGAAGATGGTGGAGATACTTGGACAAATATTAGTGGTAACTTAGAAGAAAATGTGGATGGATCAGGTAATGGACCTTCTGTAAGAAGTACTGCTTTTTTAGGTAGTAGCGCAGGTAGATTTGGTGCTCGATTACAAAGAGTATTTGCTGCAACAAGTACTGGTTTATACTCTACTAGAAGGTTAAATGGGCAAAATACTGTTTGGAGAAAAGAAAATTTTGCAATTGGTAATTCAGTAGCCGATGAAGTAGTTACAAGAAAAGACGGATTTATTGCTGTAGCTGCTCACGGAAGTGGATTGTTTAGTGCTCGTTTTCCTGTAACTGCTAATCCATTACCAGAATCTAATTTGGTTACTGCCTTTTTATTAGATGATTTTGGTGTTAGTGAAAATAGTGAAGATACAAGTATAGATATAACAGGTTTATTTGTGCAATCTCAAGGATTACCAATTGATATTGAATTAACTAATTCTGACCCAGAATTAGTAACAGCTACATTAACAGGTAATACACTTACCCTATCATATGCGCCAGATAGTATCGGTTCAGCTTCAATAGGTCTAATTGCTACTTCGGGAGAAGAACAAGTAGCTGAAGGTTTTACAGTTACAGTATCTGAACCTTCTATCTATGAACAAACAAATACACAGGTATCTACAATACCTTCTCAGAACTTCTTAGATTTTAATGGTCTAGCGCAGTCTGCTGATGATTTTACAGTTCCAGCGGGTAATACATGGAATATTAATAGGATAGTAGCTTTTGGTGCTGTAAATGGAAGTCCTGCATTGAACAACGTAAGTATTGTTATTTATGAAAATGAAGGAGGGATTCCTGGTGCAGAAGTTTATAATAGTGGAGAGATTGCTCCTATTTCAGAACCAAATATTTCAAATTTAAATATAGATCTTCCAGAAGCGGTTACTTTAGAGAGTGGAGAGTATTGGATATCAATATATACTAATCTTGCCTTTAATGGTGGGAACCAATGGTTTTGGGCATCACAGGAGAATGTTGTAGGAGAAGTAACTCAGTTTAGAGATCCTGCTAACCTTTTTGGTACAGGAGCTATAGATTGGACTGCTACAACAGTTGCATTAGGAAGAGATCCATTAGATCAAACATTCCAAATTTTTGGAGATATTATAAGTTCTAATGAAGATGTAGTAGAACCTGAATTAGAGGTTACGTTAACTACATTAGACTTAGTAAATGAGATTTCTGTTTATCCTAATCCATCTAATAATACGTTCTTCTTTAATTTTGGAGATGCAATCTCTAAATCAAGTAAAAATGTAGATATTAATATATTTAATAGTACTGGTAATTTAGTGCATACAATATCTGATGTTAATTCTAATGCGAACGTAAATTGGGATGCATCAAGATTGGCTTCTGGTTTGTATTATGCGAAAATCTCAGGAACTAATACAAATACTGTAGTTAAATTACTTAAGAGATAGAGCTACAGGTTTTAATAACAATTAATTAAGAAAAAAGGAGTTGATATAATTGACTCCTTTTTTTATATTAAGATTATGAATAAACTTATGTACATAGGGTTGATTGCAATCTTGTTTTCTTGTAAATCGAACAGTATCGCCCAAGAAAATGTGAAAAACAAAACCGAAAAGCCAAAGGTAGAGAAGCCAAAGTTTGGAGATACTAACAATGGTGATATGCCTAAGCCTAATGTATTTACTCAAAACCAGATAGCTCCAAATACCATTCATCTAACAGTTGAGGTTATGGAGCTTTATAGTAATAAACTAATTTGTGATGTTTCCCAAGAAGCTGCAGTAAACGTTAAGATTAAAGAAATTAAAGGTTCGGGTTCGGGTTTGGTAAATAGGGTTTCGATTAATAAAGAAATAATACTTGCTTTAAGAAAAGGAATATCAAAAGATATTACTTATTTAAAGTCAAAACTGAGTAAGGATATTTTCATTATAATTAAGGAAAAACCTTGTATGAATTTTAATCAAACTATGTATGAGATAGTTGGTTATGAATATAGACAATAGTTCTTATTGTTGATTTCCATAGGTGTCGGCTAACCAAATAATTAATAAAATTAGAACGATTATAAAAAGTACAAAGAAAAATATTTTCCAAAAGGAATAGGGTCTTTTTCCAGATATTTTTCCAGTTTGTCCATTTACAAAAAAATTATATTTCTTTCCATTATATTGGTAGGCGCTAATATAGACTGGAAGCAAAATATGCTTAAATGTTTCTTCTGATAGACTCATATTTACAGAATGTACTCTTTGCGTATCACCTCCAATATCGTGACGCGACCAGGAACGTGCTATTCTTTCTGCTTCTTGGGTAGAAGATAAATGACCATCCTTTAATGGTATAGTGTATTTTTCTGTAACAAAGCCTGCTAAAAAACTAGTATTAAAAGGTTCTAACGCTTTAAGATTCCAATGCGCAATTTTCGAAGGAATTGGGTTTTTCCTTTGATTTGATGCTTTTATCAGTGTATCATCTACAAAACCACTAACACTTCCGCTTGCAGGAGTCCATCTTGTTCTTTGTTCTTGTCTCGTACCTCTAACAGTTTTTCCGTTTACTGTTTTAGTGTAAGGAACGCTAACATAATAATAATCTCCTCTTTGTCCTGTATACGTCGCGTATAACTGAGCATCAAATGTCCAATAGGGAAGGTATAGACCCTTAGTATGCTCAGGGTCCAAAGCAGCTTTTTTAAGATTATTTGGAGCAAACCATAATTCCTTTACCCATTTTGTAAAAATTTCATGTGATTTTTTTTGATTAAATTGAAAAGGGAGGACAGCTCCAGGAAGAATCCAATCTTCTTTGTATGCATCCTCTATAATTAGAGGCATGGTACAATATACACAGTGTAATGATTTATAATTTTCTTCTATATGTTGATTAGCACCACAGTTTTTACAATGAAGCATTGTAATCTCTTCAGAATGGGAAAGAGATCCCATTTCCTCGAGATAAGGTTTTAGCTCAAGTTCTTTAAATTCATCTTCTTGTTGATCAATGGTTTCTTCATGACCACAATAATCACATTTAATTTCAGAGGTACCAGGTTTATAGGTTAATTCGGCACCACAATTAGCACAAGATTTCTTTTGTTCAGAAAATATTTTTTTTTCTTCTTCCATTCAGGAATTATGATAGTAGAGGTTGTACAAAACTATCCTTTCTTTCGGGTAAAACGAAAGAAAGGATAAAAAGCATATTTATTTTATTAAGCTCCCGGAAGTGGAGGAGGAGTATTACCTCCTAAAAATGATTTTAACTCTTCTACATCCTTTATAGCGGACCAATTTGCCATTCCTTGTTTCCATACTAGAGAATCTTTATTTACTGTTCTATTAGCAAATAAAGATTTTAACTGATCAAAAGATACTGGTCCGGCTTGTTGTCCGTTTATCGCATAGAAATATTGCACTTGCACTGGCATTGGCGGTGGAGCAATTGGTGCAGATTGCTGAGGTTGTGCTTGTTGTTGTGTTGCCATTGGATTCATCATTCCGCCCATCTGTTGTGCTAGTACAAATCCCATTCCCATTCCCATTCCTGCTCCTGCGGTACCTCCTTCATTTGCAGCGGCTGCTTCTATCGCTTTGGCAGTTTTGAATTTGGTTAATTTATCAAGGTCAATCTTATCAATTCTACTATATTCAAAAATTTCTTTTTTCAGATCTTCCGGCATAGAAACATTCTCTATAAAGAAGCGTTCCAAGGAAATACCAACAGAATTAAATTCTGGTTGCATTACTTCTTGACAGGTTTCTGATAGTTCAGTAGTGTTAGCGGCATATAATTCTATTGGAAAGTTAGCCTCTCCGACAGTATCGGTAAAACGAGTAGAGATTAAACTTTTAAGATGTTCGTTAATTTCAAAACTCGTGAAATTAGCATCTGTACCTACGATATCTACTATAAATTTACCTGGATCACTGACTTTAAATGCATACGTTCCAAAGGCTCTAATTTCTACCAGACCGAAACGGTCATCATTTAATGTTATTGGGTTTTTTGTACCCCATTTTTCATCTGTAAAAAGACGTGTGTTCACAAAATATATTTCTGCTTTAAACGGGCTATTAAACCCATACTTCCAACCTTTTAATGTTGTTAAAATTGGCAAGTTTTGAGTATTTAAAGTGTAGGTTCCAGGCTCAAATACATCGGCTAATTGACCTTCGTTAATAAAAACAGCTGTTTGCCCTTCTCTTACGATTAATTGAGCTCCGTTTTTTATTTCATTTTGGTAACGTTCGAAACGATGTACAATGGTATCCTGTGTGTTGTCTAACCATTCTACAATATCTATAAATTCATTACTTAGCTTCTTTTTTATTTCGTCAAAAATTCCCATCGGTGAGTTGATTTATAATTCGTGTTCTAAAACTACAAAATAGGATGCTTGTGTAAAAATTAATTTTAGATTAATTCTAAAAAAGCAAACCTTAATATGCAAGGCATATTAAGGTTGCAAAGTACAAATAAAGGGTAGCAAAGGATTATGCTGTCGACTTTATATTGACTAGTCCAGATTATAGAAAGATTGAAGGTCCTCAAAGTTTTCAAAATTGTCACTACTGGTTGCTGTACCTTCTATGATAACATATTTTAGTTTTGTTATTTGTGCGTTTAGCGGTCCCGAAGATGATAATGCGTATATAGTCAATGTATCGAGACTGTAGGTAAATGTTATGACTTCATCTGTACCATCTGAAAAAGGGAAATTATATGTCATAGGAAACCATATGTCATCTCCAAATAATTGAAAATAGACTAGGATTAACGAATTATCTAATATATCTTGATCAATGTCAGTATCTGTAATAACAAATTCATTTGCGGCCCCTCCAAGATAGGTTCCGGCTGACCATGTTACATTATCTACTGTTTTTACAAGTACATTAGCGTTTCCATCTTGTCCTGCTGGACCAATGGCTCCATCGAGTCCATTTGCTCCATCTTCTCCATCACAAGAAGTTAATACTAAGGCAAAAGCCATTATTACATACGTTAAAAATTTCATTGTTGTTTTCATCATTTTAAGTTTAATGTTTGCTATTAGTGTAGGTTTATAGCAAGAGGTAAACATTTAGATTTAAAAAGACCTATTCAAGTGTTTTTGAATAGGTCTTTGGATAAGAAAGATATTTGACCAAATATAGATTATAAAGAAATAAGTTCTGTATTTTGATTGTCTATATAGATAGTCATCGATTTCTCTATAGTATTAGACGAACCATCTAATCCTCCAAAATCTTTTACAAGAAAAGAAAATGAGATACTTATTGATTCTCCATTAGTTACTAATTTTCCTGCTAAGATGTTCCCGGTTGTTGGATTAGTAGGATCACCATTCCAATAGATAGAGCTAGAAAGAAATGTAAGCGTAGTGGTTTCCCAAGGTGCAGGGATTTCTTCGGAAAACTCGATGTAATCATGTGGATATTGCCAAGAGATTCTCTCTACGCCACCAGTATCCGCTCCCGAAAAGATAAAATCATATGTTGTATCTGTGCGCAAGTTAAGTTGTATGCTAGAAAAATCATCATCTTGAGTAAATGTTCTATTAAAACCATCCCCAGAAATATTAAAGGAAAAAGTAGGAGTAGTTGTATCAGTTTCTGGAATGTCGGTTTCGCAAGAAATAAAGAATAATATTGCAATTGCTAAGACTATCTTTTTGATATTTTTTATGCTATTTGTTTTCATCACGTTAAGTTTTGTTATTTAAAACTTGGTGTGCTTATAAACAAATAAGTAAACATCATTGGTGATGATAATTCTTAAAAAGAAATGTTGTGGTAATTATATCAAATACCCTTTGGGATGGCATTGATGAGTTTTTTTGTGTATTCTTTTTTAGGGTTTTCGTAGATAATATCTGCATCACCTTGTTCTTCAATTTTACCTTGGTTCATAACCAATAATTGATCTGACATATACTTTACTACAGCAAGATCATGAGAAATAAATATATAAGTAAATCCAAATTTCTCTTTTAATTCATTTAATAAATTAAGAACTTGAGCCTGAACTGATATATCAAGAGCACTTACAGATTCATCGCAGATGATTAACTTTGGTTGAAGGGCTATGGTTCTGGCAATACCAATCCTTTGACGCTGCCCGCCACTAAATTCGTGAGGATATCGATTAAAATATGAAGGATCCAGTCCAACTCTTTCTAAGAGGCTAATTGTTTCTTTTTTACGTTCAGTATCATCAGTGTATAATTTATGAGCTTTCATGGGTTCCATAATTGCCTTACCAATAGTCATTCTAGGGTTTAGTGAAGCAAATGGATCTTGAAATATCAATTGGATATCTTTTCTTAGAACTCGTATAGATGATGGAGAAAGTTCTGTTAGATCCTGACCTTTATATAAAATTTCTCCTTGGTCAGCTTTATCCAATTGAAGAATGGTATTTCCTAAAGTAGATTTTCCACATCCGGATTCTCCAACAAGACCTAGCGTTTCACCTTCGTATAACGAAAAACTAACTCCGTCAACTGCTTTGAACTCCTTTTTACCAAACCAACCAACTTTAGAGAAAAATGTTTTTTCTACATTTTTTACTTCTAGCAATGGTGTGTTGCTATATAATTCTTTATGATGCTCTTCTCTGTCTGTTTTGGTAATTTGTTGTCTTTCTTTTTTTTGATCGTTTAGATAATCTTGTATGGTCGGTAATCTTTTATACCTAATATCTAAAGATGGTCTTGCATAAATTAATGCTTTTGTGTATTCTTTTTGAGGGCTATTAAAGATTTCGGAAGTAGTATTCTGTTCTACCATTTTTCCTTTATAAACTACTAAAACATTGTCAGCAATTTCAGAAACTAATGATAAATCATGAGAAATAAATAGAATACTCATTTTGTACTCTTTCTGAAGCTCTTTGAGTAAACTAATGATTTCTTTTTGTACTGTAACATCTAGTGCGGTAGTAGGTTCGTCGGCAATAAGTAGTTTCGGTTTACACGCAATTGCCATGGCAATCATTATACGTTGTTTTTGGCCACCACTTAGTTCATGAGGATAAGAATTATAGGCACGAACTCCATCTGGAAGTTTTACTTTTTCGAACAAAGAGAGTACTTCTTCTTTGGCTTCGGACTTGGTAAACTTAGTATGTTGTAATAAAATTTCTATAACCTGCTTGCCACATTTCATTGAAGGATTTAAAGAACTCATAGGTTCTTGAAAAATCATGGCAATTTCATTGCCACGGATAGAACGTAATTTTTTATCGTCAAAATCAAGTAAGTCATTATCACGGTAGAAAATTTTACCAGAAACTTTTGCTGTTTTTTTTGAAAGTAATCCCATAACTGCCAGAGAAGTAACTGATTTCCCACTACCGGATTCCCCTACAACACCAAGTATTTCGTTGGGCTTTATATCAAATGAAATATCATATAGTACCTGTATTTCTTTCTTTTCTGAAGAAAAAGAAACATTTAGGTTTTTGATAGAAAGTAAAGGCTCATTGTCCATAGTATCAAAACTAAGTAAATTTAGTCAATTACCTCCTATAAAACATAAGGTAGCTAGGATATAATCTAGCGTTGTTTTAAAGTTTTTTTGGTGTGATATTTGTTATATTTACGTCTCAAAGAATACTATGAAGCTTACCAAACTCTCTCTTAGAACGAGGATTTTTATTTCTATGACCGTGTTAGTTCTGTTGGCTTCTGTATTGGTTGCGGCTATTACTGTATATCAATATAAAGAAGAAGCAGAAGAATATCATCGTGAGCGATTGGAAAGGAAGGAAGAACGGATTAAAATAGCTATAAATAATGCATTAAGTAGTACTACCTATCCTGTTACAGAAGAGAACGTTGCTCTAATTTTTAAAGAGAAGAAGAAAATCAATCAAATATCTCAAGAGCATACATTACCAATTAATATTTATAGTCTTTCTGGTAAATTATTGGTTAAATCCGAAGAGACTTTTGTTAATGATACAGTTGATAAACAGCTTAACCAACATATTATCGACACTTTAGGTAGTGGATATGAAAAAAGATACCTAGGAGTTTCAGAAAAAAATGGAGAACATTTTTTATCCTCTTACACATATATCAAGGATTATAAATCAAAACCTTTAGCGATCCTTAATTTACCATACTTAGAAGATGATAATTTCTTTTCTCGTGAATTATGGGAATCTCTTACAAGATTAGGTCAAGTGTATTTATTAATGCTTTTAATTGCAATAGTTTTAGCTTATTTTTTATCAAAATACATAACTAGATCTCTAAAAACTATTTCTGATACAATAGATCAGACCCGTTTAGATAAACGTAATAAGAGAATAAGAATAGGTGATTCTAGTGATGAGATTTATTCACTTGTGAATGCCTATAATAGTATGATCGATGAATTAGAAGAAAGTGCGGCAATGTTGGCTAAAAGTGAGCGGGAAGCCGCTTGGAGAGAAATGGCAAAACAAGTAGCTCATGAAATTAAAAACCCACTTACTCCTATGAGATTGACTGTTCAAAGTTTTGAGCGTAAGTTTGATCCTAACGATCCTACTATTGAGAAAAAAGTAAAAGAATATAGTGATACATTAATCCAACAAATTGATACTATGAGTTCAATAGCTTCGGCATTTTCTAATTTTGCTCAAATGCCAGCGCAGAAAAGTGAAACTTTGGATGTTGTAAAAATTGTGGGGTTGGCTTTGGATATTTTTAATGAACATTACATTGTTTTTCCATCAGAAAAAGAAGAAATTATTGCCAAGTTTGATAGAACCCAATTAATACGTGTGGTAACAAATTTGGTAAAAAATGCAATACAAGCAATATCAGAGGATCATACTCCGAAAATTATGGTAAATGTATTTACAGAAAAAGATGATGTTGTGATTACGGTTGCTGATAATGGAGTTGGGATTACTGAAGAAAACAAAAAGAAAATATTCGAACCCAAATTTACAACCAAAAGTAGTGGTATGGGGTTAGGACTGGGTATGGTTAAAAATATTGTGGAAACGTATAACGGAAGTATTACCTTTACATCTCAAGAAGGAAAGGGAACGGTTTTTAAAGTGAAATTCCCAAAATTGTAATACGAACATATTAACGAAAAAATCATGAAAGAGTATAAATTAGAATCTTTGATTTACTATTCAAAACTTACCTTGGATAAAGAACATATCTTAAAATCTTCTTCCAAAGATATTCAGGAAAAATTAGATCTTTATGCTAAAGATGGATGGAGATTGGTATCTACCGATGTCGAAGATTTTGGAGTGGGAATGTACTTCTATTTGTACTTCGAAAGAGATTTAAAATAATAAATAAACAATATAAATAATGTATAATAATATTCTCACAACTCACAATAGTGGTATAACAACGATTACCATTAATCGTCCATCAAAATTAAATGCATTAAATAAGGAAACAATTCAGGAATTACATGATGCGTTTGATGATGCAAATAAAGATGTTAAAACGAAAGCAATTATTATAACCGGAAGCGGAGAAAAAGCTTTTGTAGCAGGTGCTGATATTAGCGAATTTGCTGATTTTTCTGTTGATCAAGGAGGTCAATTGGCGGCCAAAGGACAAGAATTACTTTTTGATTTTGTTGCGAATTTATCAACACCGGTAATTGCAGCTGTAAATGGTTTTGCACTTGGTGGTGGATTGGAGCTAGCTATGTCCGCACATTTTAGAATTGCAAGCGATAATGCTAAAATGGGATTGCCAGAAGTGTCTTTAGGGGTAATACCGGGGTATGGAGGGACCCAGCGTTTACCTCAATTGGTTGGTAAAGGAAGAGCTATGGAAATGATTATGACAGCAGGAATGATTGATGCTAATCAGGCTTTAAATTATGGATTAGTAAATCATGTTGTTTTACAAGAAGAATTGTTACCGCTTGCAGAAAAGTTGGCAAGTAAAATTATGAGAAATTCGTCGGTAGCTATAGGTGCTGCAATTAATGCGGTGAATGCGGCTTATGAAGATGGTGTGAATGGTTTTAAAACAGAAATAAAAGAGTTTGGCAATTGCTTTGGAACAGAGGATTTTAAAGAAGGAACTACGGCGTTTTTAGAAAAAAGAAAAGCTGATTTTCCTGGGGAATAAGTTGTTATGGAAAGAAAAGGTTTCTTCCTAGTTGTAATTACTTTATTTTATATTTCATTTGTTTCTGGCCAAGATAAATCAAGAGTAAATTCAAAATCTCAAGATAGCATTACAGAAATGGGGTATAGGACAAATTCTCGTTCTACTACCTATAAACGATTTTCGGCACGAGTTGGTGCAGGTGTTCAGAATTCTTTTTATTCAGAAATTGGATTATCAAGACATACCTGCACTTATAGTGATGTTGGTTTTTTTTCTAACGATTATTATGTTGCTATAGAATGGACTCCCATAAGTGGTAATGATGTTTATGGAGTAAAAATAGGATATGAAATAAATATGATCCCTTTACTAAATCTTGGTGTAGAGGGAAAATACCAAACTAATTTTGACACTAATGATTTTGTAATTACCCCTAAGATTGGTCTAGGTATTTTCGGTGATGTAAATATATTTTATGGTTACAATATATCAACTAATGGAAATCCATTTCCTGATATAGGAACACATCAATTCTCTGTAGTTCTTAATTTACATAAGAATTTTTTAGGTTATCTGTAGAAATTCATTTCATCAATATATTCCCACACTTCTTTGGATAATAGTGGTCTGATGTTTTTGTCTTCAGAAATGGCTTTTCGTATAAAGGTTGAAGAAATTTCCATAATAGGGGCATTGACTTTTTGAATCTTAATATGATTCTTGAATTGATGATCCGTTATGCCTTCAGAAATTCGAGGATATACATAAACATTGTGATTTTCTAGAATAACCTCGTAGTTTTTCCATTTATGGAAGCTTTTAAGGTTGTCCTCTCCCATAATCAAATTGAATTGATGGTTATCATACTTTTCTTGTAGATGTGCTAATGTGTGAACTGTATAATTTGGTTGAGGTAGTTTAAATTCAATATCACTTGGTTTTAGTTTAGGATAGGATTCGGTAGCTCTATAGACCATTTCTAATCTATGATTATTATCCAATAGGGAGCTCTTCTTTTTAAAAGGGTTATGGGGTGTTACGACCATCCATATTTCATCAAGATCAGAATATTCTGCCATATGATTCGCAATAGCCAAGTGACCCACATGAATAGGGTTAAATGTTCCGAAGTATAAACCTATTTTTTTCATTAGAAATCTATATTTATCCTAAAATAAATTTTTTGACTAGTTGTAACACTTCTGCTTTTGCTTTTTCTAAATCATCATTGGTAACGATAGCATCAAACTGTGGAGCAGTAGCTAATTCAGTAGACGCTTTGGCAACTCGCATATTGATTTTATCTTCTGATTCAGTTTTACGTTTTTTAAGGCGAATTTTTAATTCTTCAATACTTGGTGGTTTTACAAAAATAGCTAATGTACGATCAGGATAGATTCTTTTAATATCTAATCCTCCAACTACATCAATATCAAAAATTACATGCTTTCCTTTGTCCCAGATACGTTGCACTTCTTTTTTTAGGGTGCCGTAAAAATTATCTCGGTATACTTCTTCCCATTCTAAAAACTCATCTGCTTTGATTTTGTCTTTAAACTCTCTTAAAGAAAGAAAATAATAATCTTTTCCGTGTACTTCTGCACCTCGAGGTTCTCTAGAAGCAGCAGAAATAGAAAAATCTAAATTTAATTCTTCTTTATGTAGTAAATATTTAACTAAAGTAGTTTTTCCACTGCCTGATGGTGCAGACAATACTATAAGTTTTCCTTGTTTCATCTATATAAATTTTACCAGAAGGGTAAAGGATTATGTAAATCCACTTTTTTATAAAATATAGTCCTAAATCGCTATAAAATATTTAGCAACTGTTCTTTGATTTTTTCTAATTCATCTTTCATCTGAACTACCAGTTGTTGCATTGGAGCATAATTAGATTTACTTCCAATAGTATTAATCTCTCGACCAATTTCTTGTGTAATGAATCCTAATTTTTTACCATTAGAATCTTTAGTATTTATAGTGGTAGTAAAGTATTCTAAATGGTTGGCAAGTCGTACTTTTTCTTCTGTGATATCAAATTTTTCTAAATAATATACCAATTCTTGTTCAAAACGATTTTCGTCAACTTGTTCCTTTAATTCAGAGACTGCTTTGTGTAAACGTTCTCTAACTACTTCGATACGTTCTGGATCAATTGCAATTACTTTTTCAAGTAAATCCCCAATGTTTTTAACGCGAGTAATAAAATCCTTTTCTAAAGCTTTTCCTTCATCAAGCCTATAGTTTTCTATAGCTTTAAGAGCATCAGATAAACCTCCTTTTATAGCTTCAAATTCCTTTTTGTCAACTTCTGCACGTTCTGTTTTTAAAGCATCTGGCATTCGAACGGCCATTTTTATCAACTCTAATTCTTCTTGCTTTGCATAAACAGAGATAGAACCTAGTTGTTTCATGTAATCTTTTACAATAGATTCATTAATTTTAGTTGAGTTTTCTTCTCCAGTTACTTCTACATATAAACTAAAGTCTACTTTACCTCTTTCTAAGGTTTTAGCAATGGTTTTACGCATTTCCAGCTCTTTTTCACGATATTGAGAAGGAATTCTAGCGTTTAGGTCTAAGTTTTTGCTGTTTAAAGATTTTACTTCAATAGTAATTTTCTTTGTAGGAAGTTGAAGGATAGACTTCCCAAAACCTGTCATTGATTTGATCATATGCTTATATCAGTACTGGATTAAAAAATTACACGAAGATACATAAAAGTAGTGAGGTGAAGCTCTTGAGAATGATTTTAGGCGTGATCTAGATGATTTTTAGTAGCTATACCTCTCTGTACATAATAATTTTATCAATATATACATCTTTTTCTAGAAAGAAATTAGGAATAATACCTGATTGTGTAAAGCCAGTTTTCTTATATAAAGCAATTCCAGATTGATTACTTTCATATACTTCTAACCAAATTACTTTTAATATTTCGTTTTGATGTGCCCAATCTATTGCGTTTTGAAGCAATAATGTTCCAATGCCTTGATTTTGCCACTGCGTATGAATTCCCATTCCGATCATTCCAGTATGTTCCATTTTTTTTCGCCAACTTCCTGTGAGATCTATATTTCCGATCATTACATCATCATATAAGGCTACCAAAATAATACTGTTTTTCTCTGACTGAAACCTTTCTATAAAATCTCTCTCTTGATCAATGTCATTTGGATATTCGTTTTCGAATAAAGGGAGCGTCTCAGTATTTTTTAGATATTGAAGTTTTAGTTTTAATAAATTTGACGCATCATCAGATACTGCTTGTCTTATTGTGACAGTATGATTATTTTTTATTGAATATGTTTTTGGGAAAAAGCTCAATTGTAATGGGAAACTATATTTTTAAGCATTTGGATTTTTTTCTCTTATTCTTTTGTAAAACTTTATTCCAAGCATTAATAAAATAGCAAGCAATAGAATACCAACAACTCCATAAATCCAATTAACTGCATCTCTAACAATTACTAAAAATATAACAGCAAAGAGTATAATGGTAGCTCCTTCATTCCATAACCTCATTTGATTAGAGGTCCATGTAACAACACCAATTTGTAGTTGTTTGAATATCTGATGGCTTTTAAGATGGTATATAATTAGTAAAACAACAAACCCTAGTTTTACGTGCATCCAAGGAAGATCTAAAAGCATAGGCCTTAAAATCAAAAGACAAATGGCAAAAGTTGTTGCTAATATCGCTGATGGCCATGTGATAATATACCATAAGCGTTTAGCCATTAATTTTAGTTGATTACCTAAAATCTCTTTATCAGGAGAAGGTTTTTGAGAGGCTTCGATTTGATAAATAAACAATCTAGGGATATAGAAAAGCCCTGCAAACCATGTAATAACAAAGATTAGGTGCAGGGCTTTTATATAGTTATAGTATTCTTGCATGTATTACTCCACAAAAAGATAATTAAGTTGCAAGGTATTGAATTCTGAGTTAAAGCTTTTTATTTCTTCCGAAATTAATTTATCAAAAGAGTTTAGTTGCTCATTAATCTGTTTGGTAAGTTCATTTTTTACAGCTATATCTTGTTCCGTTGGTCCAAAATCTCCCATTCCCACTAATGAATTTAGATGCCCTAATTTATTAGTCAATTTTATAGGGAAATTTAAAGGATCCTGACCACTTCGGTTTTTAGTTTGATATAGTGCTTTCTCAATTTCTCCAAACTGCTTTTGTAAATCTTTAGCTTTAGTAACTAAATCCTTTGTCTTGTCATCATCCTTATATTGTTTCGAGAAGGATTTTAATTGAGTATTGATCTTCCTTATTTTTTTGATGGATTGATGTGCTTTGTCTACCATTTCATTTACGCTAGTAATAAAATCGAATTGCTGTTGCATTTGTTGCGCTGTAGCTTCTGCTCTTGGATCTGCTAAAATGGTAAACGGTTGCGAAACCTTTTTTCCATTTACATTTAAGCTTACCTTATAATTTCCAGGAACTGCCTTTGGCCCATCAAGATTTGCCCACCATAAAATCATTCCTTTTAATTTTTCTGCACCAGCACCACGCATATTCCAGTTAAATTGATTGGCTCCTTTTTTTAGATCACTTAATTTGTCTTTTTTCTCTTTTGATTTGGTACTAAAAGATTTGATAGTATCGCCTTTAGTATTAAAATATGTTAATGAAACGGTATCTTTTTCTTTATCAAAGTTCTTAAGGTTAAAATAAGTAATTACACCGCTAGGATGATTGGTTCCTTCAGTTTTAGAACCTTTTCTTCCACCACCACGCATTCTATATGTATTTTTAGGTTTGAATAAGATGTTTTCTTGAGTTTTTAAACTATTACTAAGTTGGTGTAATACGGTAAGATCATCGATTATCCAAAGGCTTCTACCTTGCGTCGCTACTATCAAGTTATTGTCTTTAATGACAAGGTCTGTTATTGGTACAATAGGAAGATTTAATTGAAACGGTTTCCAGCTTATTCCATCGTTAAAAGAAATGTACATTCCTGTTTCTGTACCGGCATATAATAGTCCTTTTCGTTTTGGATCTGCACGAAGTACACGTGTAAAATGTTCACCAGCTATTCCGCTGGTAATTTTAGTCCAAGATTGTCCATAATTTGTAGTTTTATAAAGGTATGGAGCAAAATCCCCGGACTTATAACGAGTACCAGCAATATAACAAGTTCCCTCGTCAAAACTACTAGGTTCTATGCTATTGATCATCATCCATTCTGGCATCCCTTTTGGAGTCACATTACTCCAGTTTTTTCCACCATCTTTACTTACATGAACTAATCCATCATCACTTCCGGTCCATAATAATCCTTCTTTTATAGGACTTTCAGCAGCAGCAAAAATAGTACAGTAATATTCAACAGATGTATTATCTTGAGTAATTGGACCTCCAGAAGATTTAAGTTTGCTTGGGTCATTTCTAGTAAGATCAGGGCTAATTACTTTCCAGCTTTGACCTTCATTTTCGGTTACGTGAACCTGATTTGAAAAAGTATATAATCTATTTGGATTGTGTTTTGAAAACATAATCGGAAAATTCCATTGAAAACGATATTTCATGTCTTCTGCTCCATGCCCCATTGGGTTGTCTGGCCAAACACTAATAGATCTTACGGTTTCGGTTTTATGATTTACTCTAGTTAAGAACCCGTCGTAACTACCTCCATAAACAATGTCGTTATCTTTTGGGTCTATAGCAATGTGTGCAGATTCTCCTCCTGCTGTAGATTCCCAATCATCTTCAGAAATAGACCAACCTGTGCTTCTGTGATTAATTCTAATAGTAGAATTATCTTGTTGCGCTGCATAAATTCTATAAGGAAAACTATTATCGGTAGTAACTCTGTAAAATTGAGAAGTTGGCTGATTATGGTATGTACTCCAAGTTTCACCACCGTCATAAGTGATCTGCGCACCACCATCATCACCAATAACCATTCGTTTAGGATTTTCTGGAGCGATCCATAAATCATGATGATCGCCGTGTGGTGCTCTAAAACTACTAAAGTTTTTTCCACCATCTTTACTTTTATGGTAAGATACGTTAACTACATATACGACATCTTTGTCTTTTGGATCAGCGTAAATACGAGAATAATACCAAGCACGTTGACGAAGACTGCGATCACTATTAAGTTGACTCCAAGTTTCGCCGCCGTCATCACTTCTATAAACACCACCTTTTTCCTTATTTTCTACAATTGCCCATACTCTTTCACTATTAACAGGAGAAACGGTAACTCCCATAATCCCTAAGGTGTCTTTTGCAAAACCTTTGTTTTTAGATATTTCTTTCCAATTTTTTCCACTATCTGTACTTTTCCATAGTGCAGAACCATTACCTCCAGAGCTTAAGCTGTAAGGTGTTCTTCTTGCATTCCAAGTCGATGCATACAGAATTCTAGGATTATTAGGATCTAATGTTAGATCCACTGCACCAGCATTTTGATTAGCAAATAATACTTTATTCCAAGTCTTTCCACCATCAATACTTTTATAAACACCGCGATCTTGAGTAGGTTTATAAATATTTCCTAGAACACCGGCATATACAATATCTGGATTGGTTGGGTGTATCGCTATTCTTGGAATATGCCTACTTTTAGGAAGACCAGATTGGTTCCAAGTTTTTCCAGCGTCTACGCTTTTCCATACTCCATAACCAGAAGATACATTTCCGCGAAGTGTTTTTTCACCACCACCAACATAAATAACATTAGGATCACTTTTAGAAACAGAAATAGAACCAATCGATCCTCCGAAAAAACCATCAGATATATTTTCCCAGGTACGTCCACCGTCGGTTGTCTTCCATACACCACCACCAGTGGCTCCAAAATAAAAAAGATTTGGTTTTCCAGGAACACCTGTTACAGCGGCACTTCGACCTCCTCTAAAAGGACCAACTAATCGATATTCTAATGCATCGTATAGTTCCTCGTTAAATGTTTGCGCGTTTAATGATGAAAAATTGCCAATCATAAGAATAGCAATCAGAGTAAGTGTAAAAATTCTTGAGTACATTTAGTTGAGTTTAGAGATTATGCCTTAGTACATAAAAATTCATAATTAGTAGATTTGATGGTCTACTAAAATCTGGAATAAATGGCTATTGAGAAAGATTTTCACGTAATTTTAACCTTAGTTGATTCAATTGCTATTTTTGATAATATGATTTCAAACCGATTTATACTAATGTTAATCTGTTTTAGAAGAATTTCCTAGATTACTTTTTACTATTTATAGGGATCTTTATGTAACTGGGGTTTTCTGGAGAATGATAAATTGTGATTTCTGCTTTTTTAGCATCTTCTTTTGTTTCCAGCGAAACGTCTTTGCCAGAGTTATAATTTTTTTGTAAATACTTAGAGTTTATAGAATTGATAGAAAAAATAAATCTACTTCCTTTTTTTAATTCAAGAGCTGTGATAAACGGTGTATCAAATTTACAGAAGAAGACTTCATCAGGCACTGCTAATTTTGGTTGATTCAATCCCTCGCGATATCTTAACCGAAGCATATCAGATCCTATATATTTAACTTGGCCAGCTTCATTAACTACGTTTAGTGAAACTTGTAGATCTGTATCAGGAACATCTAAAGATATATATAGCCCTACTTCGAATCTTCCGATTATTGTGGTGGTGGTATCTAGTTTATTAGAGACATATAGTATTCTTCCTTTTTCTTCTATTGGTATCGGTGCTGTATAGTAATCCGATCCCGAATAACTTGCTGTATTTTCCGTGTCCAAAGGATCATATGCAATAATATCAGTGTCAGGCACTGAGGATATTTGGGGTGAAAGATGTCCCGGATCAATTAATAATTTTGCATCAGAATTTGGACTAGATAAGTAGTAAGTGATCGTGTCATTTGAAATAGCATCCATTTGATTGGCGTACATCCACTTGTTTTGGCCCATTATATAATAGTTTACCCGATCTTTTAAGAACCTTGGTTTTTTCTCATTTTTGAGTGTCCAATTAAACCATTCCAAATGGAGTTTTTTCATATCCAGTTTAGAATCACTTCCGAAGGTAAGACCTCCCAATTCCGTTTCTGGTTTACGTGTGCCGGCATGAGACCAAGGTCCAAAAATTAAATAATGATTGGTTTTACCCGTTGGATTTCCGTATTTCATATGATCTTCATAATAGGTCATTGCACCTGGTTGGTCAGCATCAAAAGCTCCTGTTATGGTAAGAATAGGTAGATCAAATGATTCATATTCTTTAGGAGTAGGATAAAAATTTTGCCAGTATTCATCAAAATCTGGATGAGAAATCCAGGTTTGAAAAACGGGATTACGTTTGTTTAGTGCTAGGAGATCCCAATCTTTATATGGAATAAACTCTATATATTTTTTAGTCGCTTTATTACTCCAAAAGGTTCCATTATTAAACAAATTGTTATTTCTACTTTTACCACCTGTAAAATTTAACCATTGTAGAGCATAGTTACTAAATATTCCATCATATTTTGGAAAGTCAATACCTGGTCCAACTGCTGCAGTGGGGACAATGGTTTTAAGTGCTGTTGGTTTATTTTTTAAGGTCATCCATTGGACCATACCTCGATACGACCCTCCCATCATACCAATGTTTCCATTACACCAATCCTGTTGACTTATCCATTGGACGGCATCATAACCGTCCATCCCATCTTTTTCAAATGGTCTATATTCTCCTTCAGAATTTCCTCTACCTCTAAGATCGAGTGTAATAAAGACATAACCCTCCTTGGCAAAGTACATTCCTCTTTCAACTGCCTCATCATTAACATATGGTGTATATATAAGTATTACCGGATACGATTTTTTAGTAGTGTTAGGAAAATAGATGTTTGCAGATAGTTTGATACCATCCCTCATCGGAATATTTTGATAGAGTTTTATGTCTATATCCTGTGTGTAAACTGACGTCCAATTAATAAATACCAGAATAATAATGACGAAGGTTTGTTTCATTCAATACATTTTTTATTATTGATAACAATGTTGTAAAGGATATTTCAAAACTAAAATCTAAATATAGAAAATAAAATATTTGATTTATCTAGTGCTTATATTAATTAAACATTTTTTGGAAGCACCAAAGTTTTTCTAACCTCTCTATTTAAGTAATATCCCGTAAGAATTGTAGAGAGTACATCGGCTATAGGGAACGAAATCCAAACTCCAAAAACTCCAAAAAATGTAGGTAATAATAGGATAAGTGGAATTAAAAAGAAGCCTTGTTTTGTCAAGCTTAGCAATAGTGCAGGGATTACTTTTCCTATAGACTGAAAATATGCTGATCCTATAAGTTGTACAATGATTACAGGAGTTGCAAGAAAAACAATTCGTAATGCTGAAGGAGTCCTATTTAGGATCTCTTTGTTATTTGCAAGTGTTTCAGGATCTAATGATTCTTTAGTGCTCACAAAAATAGAGATAAACTGTTGCGGGAAAACCATGATAATGGTAAATATTAAAATAGCTAGTATTCCTCCATAAGTGATAGACGTATTAATAGATTCTCGGACACGTTGAAATTTCTCTGCTCCATAATTATATCCGGCAATTGGCATAAATCCTTGATTAACACCAATTACAGGGAATAAAGCAAACATCAGTACTGTTCTGATAATTCCGTAAGATGCGATATCTAATTCATCACCATAATTACCAAGTACATTATTTAATAGAATTCCCAAAACAGCAATGGTGCCCTGTCTGGCTAAGGTTACAAAGCTTAAACCACTTATTTCATTTACAATTTTCTTTTTTAGTTTTATGCATTCTAGATTTAATCTTAGTTCGCTTTTAGCAACAAAAAACCATAGTATAAATCCAAAGCAAATAGCATAGCTAATAAAAGTGGCCCAGGCTGCTCCTTCCATTCCATATCCCAAAACATTAATTAAAATATAATCTAGAAAAATATTACCTATAGCTGGTAATATCATAGCGACCATCGCAAATTTTGGTTTGCCTTCTGCGCGAATTACATTATTACCCATCATAGACATGGATAACATCACAATACCATACAGAACAATTTTATAGTATACAAGAGCGTATTCTTTAAAAGATTCTTCGGCCCCCAGAAAACCAATAAAAAAATCTTGAAATAATAATCCAATTAATGCTAATGAACCAGAAATTAAAAAAGTAAGTGTCGTCTGATTTCCAAAAACCCTTAATGCTTTATCTTGATCTCCAGATCCTAATGCCCTTGATAAAACGGAACTGCCTCCAATACCTATTGCTAAACCAATAGCTCCTATAAAAAAAGTAAAAGGAAGAACTACTTGTACTGCCGAAATTGCTAACCCCCCTATCCAGTTTCCTAAAAAAGCAGTATCAACGATCATGTTTAGTGACATGACTAGTATTCCTATGGATGCAGGAACAGCTTGCTGTATTAAGAGTTTCCCAATGGGTTGTGTTCCTAAAGCTTCAGAGCTTGTTTTTGTCATTTTAGAACTGGGGTTTTAGCTTCAGCCCACTCATTAACCCAATTCCCCAAAACATCAGACCAATCATCACGATCATTAAGACAAGGGATTGTAGTGAATTCTTTACCACCAACTTCGTGAAAAATTTCTTCGCCTTCCATGGCTATTTCTTCAAGTGTTTCTAAACAATCAGAAACGAATGCCGGAGTAACAATTGCCATTTTTTTAATTCCTTCTTTTCCCATTCTTTCGATAGTTCTATCTGTATAAGGTTGTAACCAAGGATCGAAACCTAATCTAGATTGAAATGATGTAGAATATGTGCCATTCTTTAGCCCTAATTTTTTAGCTACTTGTACAGTTGTCATTTCACATTGGTGACGATAACAAAATTCGTGTTGTACGGATCCTTTTTTAAAACAACATTTCCCATCCATTTTACAGTTTCCGTTACTAACATCGCTTTTTCTTATATGTCTTTCTGGAACTCCATGATAGCTAAATAGAAGATGTTCATAGTCTAAATCTTTAATTTTTTCAGCAATACTATTAGACAATACTTCAATATATTCCTTCTTATCATAAAATGCAGGAATATCCGTAAATTTCATTTGCGGAAAATGCTCCTTTCGTAATTCTTCGGCAAGTACTAAAATAGTTTCGGTGGTTGCCATTGCAAATTGGGGATACAAAGGAATTATTAGAACTTCGTCCACTCCTTTGTCATGTAATTCTTGTAATCCTTTTTTGATGTTTAGAGATCCATATCTCATTGCTAACCCAACAGGAATTGAAGTTCGCTCAGCTACTTTTTTCTGTAGTCTTTCAGAAAGAACAATAAGCGGAGAACCTTCATCCCACCATATTTTTTTATAAGCTGCTGCGGATTTTTTTGGACGTGTATTAAGGATTATACCTTTAACCAATAAAGTTCTTGCCCATAATGGTACATCTATAACACGGGGATCCATTAAAAATTCGCCAAGATATTTCTTTACATCTTTTGGATCCGTACTATCAGGGGATCCTAAATTGACAAGAAGTACTCCTTTACTCATAATTTTTCTTTTTCGAGAGGTAAAAATACAAACTATTCTATGGATAGATCATAAAATTATAATAAGACTTATTGATAGCATGATTGTTGATAATATGCTGAAATAAATGTATAAGACGCTCGTGTTTTTTGTTGTTTGTAAATTTTATGGGCAAGTTAAATTATTATAAACAAGGAACTCTCAGATAATATTTTCTTATTTTTATAATATCAAAAAAGCATTGAGATGAAACGTATTATTGTAGACGTAGAAAAGGATAAATTACCCTTTATCCTAGAATTATTGGAGCATTTCGAGTTTGTATCCGTATTAGGAGGTGCGGATGAGGATGATAAGGGAATGTATGATTCTATAGTTTCTTTACAAAAAGGAGAAGGAATTCCTGTTAAGGAACCATTAGACCAATAAGTTAACTAAGATTCATGACATATTTTTTTGGGGTAGTCCCAAATTTCTTTTTAAATGCAGCTATAAAGTGGCTTGCTGTGCTATATCCTACTTTTAATCCTACTTCATTAACATTATGACTTCCCGAAGCTAATAATTGACGAGCTACTTCCATCTTGTAATCAAATAAAAAAGCATATACTGGTTCTCCATAAATTTGTTTAAAACCATCTTTGAGCTTGCTAAGGGGTAATCCAATTTCTTTAGACAACTCTTGAAGTGTTGGAGGTTCTGCCATTTTCGAAATAATAATTTCCTTTGCTTGTTTGATTTTAAGAACATTTTCTTCGTCAACAAGAAAAGGACATTGATCAATATCCGCATCTTCTGGTTTATTAAAATATAAACTTAATAATTCATAAGATTTGCCTTTAAAATACAATAGCTTGATAGAATTATGTAAATTATAATTTAAAATTTGGTTTAGAACTACGACTATAGAAGGAGAAACATCTGCATCGGTATAATATTTTTTATCTCTATTTCCCTCTCCCAAAAATGGAATATAGTCTGCTTCTTTTGAAAATAAAGAATGAAATTTTTTAATGGAAATTAGAAGAGATATCAAACAAGAATCTTTTTCCATCTCTAGGTTCATTGGTAAATCACGTTGTGGATTGTAAAGCAGAAGAGATTTTTTTTCTGGTAGCGGTATTGCATAGCTTCCATTATTAAAATTAAATTTCATGCTACCTTTAATACAGAAATGAAATTGAATATAACTACTATCAATATCTCTTATAATACGTTGACTATCATTAGTTTCATTTTGAAACTTGAGAATATAAAAACCATCCTCTATAATGGTTTCTTCAAGAATTCCTGGAGCGTTATTTTTTAATTGTATTTCCATATTTACAATAATATTTATTTAGAACAAATCTAAACAATTGAATTAACAACCTTTGGTACTTATACAAAAATAGGTGTTTTTACGTGATTTTGTGTTTTTGAAGCCATAAAGAACGTATTTCGATACTTAAAAAACTTCTAGCGTTATTTTTTAGAGTGAATCTGGGATATTTTTGCTACGGAAAAAATTGAGACAACCCAATGGAACCTCACCTACGTACTAAAGGAGCTAATTTTTATACAATTGGTCTTAGCTATAAAAAAGCTGATGCTGAGATACGTGGTCATTTTAGTATAAATGAAGAAGCAAAGACATTAATTCTTAAGCAGGCAAAGGAAGAAGGAGTAGAAGGACTTTTAGTAATGTCTACGTGTAACCGTACTGAACTGTATGGTTTTGCACAACATCCGTTTCAATTGATTAAACTTTTATGTGAACATACACATGGAACTGTTGAGGAGTTTGAGAAAGTTGCATATGTTCATAAAAACAGCAAGGCAGTTTCGCATTTATTTAGAGTAGGAACTGGGTTGGATAGTCAGATTTTGGGTGATTTCGAAATTATAGGACAAATAAAAGCCGGTTTTCGAGCTTCTAAGAAAATCCAAATGATCAATCCGTTTTTAGAACGATTGACAAATGCGGTTATCCAAGCTAGTAAACGTATCAAAAATGAAACTGAGATTTCTAGCGGTGCAACATCGGTTAGTTTTGCTGCGGTTCAATACATTTTGGCACGTGTTCCTTATGTATCTGATAAAAATATATTGTTATTTGGTACTGGAAAAATAGGAAGGAATACTTGCGAAAATCTAGTAAAGCATACTAAAAATGATCATATTGTTTTAATTAATCGTACTCGAGATAAGGCTGAAAAAGTAGCAGGAAAATTTAACCTGATAGTTAAAGATTATGATAATCTTAAACAAGAAGTTGATCATTCTGATGTATTAATTGTGGCTACTGGGGCTCAAAAACCTACAATTACTAAAGATAGTATTAGTACGGATAAGCCATTACTTATTTTGGATTTGTCTGTTCCAAAAAATGTGGATATCAATGTCACAGAATTACCAAATGTTACTTTAGTCCATATGGACCATTTGTCTAAAATTACAGATGATACATTGCAACGAAGAAGAGTCCATATCCCTAAAGCAGAAGGTATTATTGATGAAGTTAAGTCGGAATTTGATGGTTGGTTAGAGACTAGAAAATTCGCACCAACAATAAAGGCATTAAAAAATAAATTGGCTTCTTTTAAGGATGCGGAAATCAATTTACAACGCAAAAAGTTTTCGGATTTTAACGAAGAACAGGCGACAATAATTAGTGATCGTATTATCCAAAAAATTACAAATCACTTTGCAAGTCATCTTAAAGATGAAAACACTTCTTCTGATGAAAGTATAGAATTGATTCAGAAAGTATTCCAAATACACAATAAGTAGTGCAAAATAGAACAATTCGAATTGGTACGAGAGATAGTGAGTTAGCGCTTTGGCAAGCTCATACGGTACAAGATAAGTTAAAAAACCTTGGATATACTACAACATTAGTACCTGTAAAGTCTACAGGAGATATTGTTTTAGATAAACCATTGTATGAATTAGGAATCACCGGAATTTTTACCAAAACCTTGGATATCGCGATGATTAATAATGATATTGATATTGCTGTTCATTCTATGAAAGATGTTCCTACAGCTTTACCAAAAGGAATTGTAGAAGGAGCGGTTTTAGAAAGGGCTAATGTACAGGATATTCTATTACACAAAGGACTTGACTTTTTACAATCGAAAGGAACAATTGCCACTGGAAGCCTAAGAAGACAAGCGCAGTGGTTGCATAAATATCCAGATCATTCCGTTGTAGATCTAAGGGGAAATGTAAATACCCGAATGAAAAAGTTAGAAAATAATGATTGGAATGGAGCTATTTTTGCGGCTGCTGGATTAGAACGAATTAACTTAAAACCAAAGAATTATTTAGACCTAGATTGGATGATTCCAGCTCCTGCTCAAGGAGCTATGTTAGTGGTAGCCAAAGAGGAAGATTTATATTGTTTAGAGGCACTTTCTCATCTTGACCACGAAGAATCTAAAGTATGTGTGCATATAGAAAGAGAATTTCTACGAAAACTAGAAGGAGGTTGTACCGCGCCAATTGGAGCTTTGGCGACTATTAAAGATGATCAAATCAATTTCACAGGAGTTTTAATGAGTTTAGACGGAAAAGAAAAAATTGATATTGCTAAATCGATTAACCTTACCGAAAGAGATGGGTTTGGAATACAATGTGCTCAGGAAGTTCTAAACAAAGGTGGTAAAGAATTAATGAAGAAAATTAAAGCAGACTTACAATAATTGAATGCTAATGCTACCATATTATCCACAAGAAAACTCTCCTCTTCTCAAAAAGAATTGTTGTTAAATTCTGGAATTGGATTTGTTGAGTATAACGCAATCGAAATTGAGTTATTGGAGCTTGAATTTAATCGAGATATAAAGAATGCTATTTTTACCAGTAAGAATGCAGTAAAGGCTATTCAAAACTCTGAATTTACTATAGAAAATTGTTTCTGTGTTGGAGAGAATACTAAAAAACTATTGGAAGAAAATGGACAAAAAGTTGTAGAAATAGCTCAGAATGCTTCAAATTTGGCCAAAATTATAGTAAAAAGCTATAAAAAGGAGCAGTTTTACTTTTTTTGCGGAAATATGAGAAGAGCGGAATTACCTTTAACTCTAAAAGAAAATACCATTCAATTAGAACAAATTGTAGTGTATAAAACGCATATGAAATCTAAGAAGTTCGACCGTACATTCGAAGGGATATTGTTTTTTAGTCCATCAGGAGTACAAAGCTATACTATGACTAACTCAGTAGATGAAAGCATGGCTTTTTGTATAGGAAATACAACAGCTTCTGAAGCTAAAAAACATACTAAGAATTGCATTGTTGCTAACAAACCAACCGTTGAGAATGTTCTTGTTCAAGCGGTAAAATACTTTTATAAACGGATATGATAAAAAACGATTTATTTCTTAAAGCTTTAAAAGGAGAAACTGTAGATCGACCTCCAGTTTGGATGATGCGTCAGGCAGGAAGATATTTACCAGAGTTCATGGCGTTAAAGAAGAAGTACGATTTCTTTACAAGATGTAGAACACCAGAGTTAGCATCAGAAATAACAGTTCAACCTATCGATATCATAGGTCCAGATGCAGCAATCCTATTTAGTGATATTTTGGTAATTCCACAGGCTATGAATATCGAAGTAGAGATGAAAGATGGTATTGGTCCTTGGTTGCCAAATCCAATTCGATCTCAGGCTGATGTGGATCAAGTTATTGTTCCGGATATTGATGAAGAGTTAGGGTATGTTATGGATGCTATTTCTTTGACAAAGGAAAAGTTAGATAACAGAGTTCCACTTATTGGCTTTGCGGGGTCACCTTGGACAATATTGTGCTATGCTGTGCAAGGACAAGGTTCTAAGAATTTTGATAAAGCAAAAGGTTTTTGTTTTACACAACCACAAGCCGCGCATCAGTTGTTACAAAAGATTACAGACACTACCATAGCCTACTTAAAGAAAAAAGTAGCTACTGGAGTGAATGCTGTTCAAGTGTTTGATAGTTGGGGAGGAATGCTTTCTCCTGTGGATTATCAGGAATTTTCTTGGAAATATATTCAACAGATTGTGGATGCTCTAAAGGATGAAACAGAAGTTGTTGTTTTTGGTAAAGGCTGTTGGTTTGCATTAAATGAGATGGCTAATTCAGGAGCAGCTGCTCTTGGCGTTGATTGGACTTGCTCGGCACGAAATGCGAGATACCTTACCGGTGGAAATATTACATTACAAGGAAATTTTGATCCGTCTCGATTATTATCTCCTCCATCAGATATTAAAAAGATGGTTAAGCAGATGATAGACGAATTTGGTAAAGATCGATATATAGCAAATTTAGGGCATGGGATTTTACCTAATATTCCTGTAGAAAATGCTAAGGCTTTTGTAGACGCTGTAAAAGAGTATCAGGTGTAGAATGAAAATTTGGAACTTGATTAAGAAGTTTAATTTCTGGCAATTATTTAAGGTTGCTGGCTTAGTATTAAAAAAACCACAATACATATTTCCAACATTAAGAGCTACTAAAAAAACACTGGTTATCTGCGATTCGTTATATGGACAAAATCATCATAAGAATGGAAAAGCAAATGCCTTTAGACACGCGATATGGAATGTATTAATCTGTCAGAACGTGTTTAAGATTTCTAAAGATGAAATTAAAGCCATTACTTGGTCAGATAAGGTAACTACATTGCACGAGAAATTAGCACCTAATGGAGATGTTCCAAAAGCAATGGATTTACATAACAATCAATTGGGGAGAAGATATTTTAAAACACTTAAAATTGCTACGGAATGTGAGGTAATTGCCTTTATAGAAGAAAAACTACAACAAGCGAAACTAGTTATAGGAATTGAAGATATAACAAGTTTTTCTGAAGATTTAGTATATCTTTCAGAGTAAACCCATTAGAATATCTATAAAATTTTGAAACAAAACTATTAAAAGTACTACTTATAAGGAGTTAACCAAATTTTCTGATTATGATAAAAAATATAATTAATGGTATCAAAGCATATTTTGGAGGTTTTGCATTAATATCAAAATTGGGTCTATGGAAATACTTCGGTATCCCTATTCTTATTAGTTTTTTAACAGGAATCCTATTTGTTACGTTAGCTTGGTTTTTATCTGATCCTTTGGGTAGTGTGATAGCTAAAGCTTGGGTATGGGATTGGGGTTCTGAGACATTTACGGTGATCAGTAAATATTTTAGTATTCTATTGATATTGGCTTTGGGATTGGTGCTATATAAACATATTGTAATGGCATTATCCGCTCCTTTTATGAGTCCAGTTTCAGAAAAGGTAGAGGCACATCTTTTAGGGGATAAACACGCTAATCATGAACATAGAAATACTTCGTTTAGACAGCAATTGATGAGAGGTATTCGTATCAATGTTAGAAACTTATTTAGAGAATTACTTTTTATTATTCCATTACTTATCCTAAGTATTATTCCTGTAATAGGAATATTAGCTACTATATTAATCTTTGCAGTACAGGCTTATTATGTTGGTTTTGGTAATATAGATTATACAATGGAACGCCATTTTAAATACAAGGATAGTATTGAATTTGTTAGAAAAAATAGAGGAACAGCTATTGGCAATGGTATTGTATTTATGCTAATGTTATTTATTCCTATAATCGGATTTATAATAACGTTACCAATTTCTGTAGTCGCTGCATCTTCAGAAACAGTCAAAATATTGGATAGAGAAGGTCTTATTAAAGTAGATACTCAACAAAAAGTTTCTAAAATTGAAGCATAATAGAGATGAAAGAAAAATTTTATCAGTACATACAAGATTTACAAGATACTATTACAGCTTGTATAGAGAGCTTGGATGGTGCCGCCAAGTTTAAAGAAGATATTTGGAAACGACCGGAAGGAGGCGGAGGTAGAACGCGTGTAATAGAAAATGGTAGAGTTTTCGAAAAGGGAGGAGTCAATATTTCTGGAGTTCACGGCAAGTTGCCTAAAGCCATGCAAAGTTATTTTAAGGTAGGCGATGTAGATTTTTTTGCGTGTGGATTGTCTTTAGTTCTGCATCCTAAAAGTCCTATGATACCAACGGTACATGCTAATTGGCGATATTTCGAAATGTATGATGCCGATGGTATTATTGTAGATAGTTGGTTTGGAGGTGGACAGGACCTTACACCGTACTATTTATTTGATGAAGATGCCAAACATTTTCATACGGTGTCTAAAATAGCTTGTGATAAACATGATTCAGAGTTTTATCCTTTGTATAAGAAAAAATGCGATGAATATTTCTATAATGCCCATCGAAATGAGGGACGTGGAGTGGGAGGTTTGTTTTTTGATTATTGTAAGAAAACTGAAAAAATGAGTATGCAAGATTGGTATGATTTTGTAACCGAAGTTGGCAATAGTTTTTTAGAAGCGTATGTACCTATTGTAGAAAAAAGAAAAGAAATAACCTATTCGGATGCACAAAAGGATTGGCAGGAGATAAGACGAGGTAGATATGTGGAATTTAATCTTGTGCACGACAAAGGAACACTTTTTGGACTAAAAACAAATGGTAGAATTGAAAGTATTTTGATGAGTTTACCACCGCAAGTACAGTGGAGGTACGATTTTCATCCAGAAGCAGGTACAGAAGAAGCACGATTATTAGAAGTATTAAAGAATCCAATTGAGTGGGTGTAATCCTACGAAAAACAATTAAAAAACCGGTAATAGTTAAATATTAATTCGTTAAAATGCATAAAAATTAGGATAAAGTGTTGATAATAAGGTTTTTTTTATTATATTGCACGCACTTATGGGGCTTAGTAATAAATTTTTAACCAATTAACACCCAGAACCCTATGAAAAAAATTCTACTATTATTAACTGTGATCCTTCTGACCGGATGTCAATATTTCGAGGGAGGTAAGCAGAAAACCAAATTTTCAAATTTCTCAAAAAACACAATCGAATTTCGTAAGAATACAATAATGCTTACGAAGGGGTACGAAAAAACAAGTCCAGATCAATTTAAAGTTAGATTAGATTCCCTTACGGATAGCCCTAAATTTAAGAAGATTGCCTTAGAGGAATTGAAAAAAATTGAAGACAAAAATGTTGACTTTCAACTTTTTGTTGATGAGAAAAATGTGGAAAATTATGTGTTTATTTATGCTTGTGATTATTTTCAATTAGATGAGCATAGAGCTGCTACAGTGGTAGAAGCTTTAAGTAGACAATTAAAGGACGAAGCCCTTAGCCAAGAAGTTCGTTATAAAAGAATCCACGGAAGATTTTTCTTTACTCCAACATCAAAGATTGTAAAGTTAAAATATCTGAAAGGATATAAATTAGAAAAGAAATATCAAGCTGAATATATTGTAGCATCTAGATCCGGTGGTATAGGGCTATTAATAAGTAATCTTGAGAATGTAGATTTCGAAAATTCTATTAAAAGATTAGCTTCGAAATAACGTAATAATTCCAATAATGTTAATTGGTTTTATTTAAAAACTATAAAGGTATTGATGTTCTGATCAATACCTTTTTTTTGTTCTAACAACAAAGTCTTTTGTATTTTAGAAACTAATATCGATATATGAGAAAAGTATTACTGATAATAATTTGTTTGGTTAGTACTAGTTGTGCTCGAAATGTGGAGCCTACTGTGGATAATATTAATAAGATATTTGCTTCTCAGGATTTTACTTTCGAGTTTCATAAATTAGGAGATACAAAGAAATCAATTAGTTTTAGAGACGATTATTTAGTGTATAAAAGCGATCAACCAACATTGAGACGAGAGATTACGTATGATGAGGTATTGCTAATTAATGATTTTATTCAAAACATAGTAAACTCACATCAAAATGATTTAGATATAGAATCTTCCTCGTATTATATTCTTAAGAATACTGCTTATAAAACTACCATCATTTCTGATCAAGAAGATTTTTATTTTGAAGCACTGTTAAAGACATTGAAACTAATAAGTGAATAATTATTTATTCATCTTCTATTGCTTCTTCAATTGCCTTAAACTGTTTGATTGCAGTATTAGGTTCTATGATATTATATCCTTTCCAGAAACTGGGATCATATTGAGATAAATAAGTGGATTGTACGTTTTTATTTTCTTTGCTAGTTTTATATTCATCTTCAGTTATACTTTTAGCATCAAATACAATTATTTCATATTTATTTTTGGCATAACTAATTACATCAAGATTAAGAGATAACTGATTTTGCTTATTCCTTCCTTTTACATATTTGTTTTTTTCTATGATACTTAATGGTCTATCTACCCCGAATTTATTTTCAGTAATTTTTTCGATAAACTTTACACCATATTTACCATCAGAACCTTTCTCAAAAATTGTGGTACCACTATAACCGTTTTCTTCAAAACTTACACCCAATAGATTAAAGCTTCGCAGGCGTTTTACATTTTTGTAATCAATTCTTATAACTGCAAAATCTTCTGTATTGACATATAAGGTTCCTTTAAAATCTCCTCTTCTTTTAGGTGTAAATTTGATTACGTAAACTCCAACATCACCTAAAATGGTATAATCTACACGTTCAAAAATATATCTGCCAGAATTTTTAATTACATTTAATTTGGTGTCTGATTGATAAAACGTTTCGTTAAAAAGATTCTTAAGATTCATTTTTCTGGATTTGAAGAAGAAATTCTCTTTGGGGTTTTCAATTCCATCTGCTATATCTTTAGCATCCTGATTAGCTTTTAGAATAGAATCTACCTGTACTTTTTGGCTAAAGAGTCCTGACCTTATCTTTATGTAAGAATTAGGCTTTACATTATCTTTAAAGATCTTCTCCATTTTCTTAAAGACTCCTTCTATAGAACCGTTATTGTTTTTGTCATATAACCGAGCTCCTTTAATGACATTAAGCTTTTGCTTATCCGTATTTCCATAAAAGTCACATAATGCTTCTGCGTAAAAAACAGAATTTTTAGGGATTACTTTAGATATACTATCCACAAGCTTTTCATCGATCTCTTCTATGGTAGATTTTTTAAACTCAATATCCATTTTTTTAATATAGTTGGTATTGGTTTCTCTAAAAAATAATCTGTTTTTGGAAAGATCTGATCTATAATTATCTTCCATATTATCATCCACATTATCTATGATATCATCAATATCTAGATCTTTATTGGATATAAATACACTTTTTAATTCTATTGCTTTTGGTTCTATGTAGATAATACTATCCGTAATATTTTGTACTGCAACTCCCACTGTAGAATACCCCATTGAAGATATGTAGATAGAGTCAATTTTAGATTGAATATCGTCTAAAGTAATATTAAAGCTTCCTTCTTCATTTGTAACTACGCCTTGATTTTCTCCAATCTGGATAGTAGCATAGGGAATAGGTTGATTGGTTTTTTTATCAAATACTTTAGAACTTATGGTTTGGGCTTTCATTGAGATAGCGATCATCCATATCCCAATGGTTAATAATACAATCTTATTCATTTTCATAGGATCAGTAGATTGGTAAAATTATACTATAAAAGTATAGTTTTCGTCGTATGTATTACATAGTTACGACGAAAAACTATACCATTATGGTAATATATTCTTAAAATAAGACGAGATACTTACTGATTTATAACAACAAATGAGATGAATTATTTAGAAGCACTAATAATAGTATTGTTTATGATAGTTCTTTAGATAAACCTGGTAAAACAATATGATCTAATATTTTATGATTCTCCTTCTATCGCTGTAAATTGTTTAATAGCAGTATTTGGTTCTATAATGTTATACCCTTTCCAAAATTCTGGATCGTATTTAGATAAGTATTGTGGCTTGATACTTTTATTTTCTTTACTACTCTCATATTCGCTTTCTGTAATAGGTTGAGAGTCGAAAACTACTACTTCGTATTTACTAATTTCGCCAGCACCGATATCTAGTCCTAGAGATAGTTCATTTTGTTTACGTTTACCTTTTACGAATTTATTTTTTTCGATGATTTTAAGTGGTCTGTCGATACCAAAAACATTTCCTCTTGTTTTTTCTATATATCGAACACTATATTTTCCATCTGCACCTTTAGTAAAAATCGTTTTACCTTTATACATCGTATCATGAAAACTAATACCAAGTAATCCAAAATTCTTTAGATTCTTTACGTTTTCATAGTCAACTCTCATTACTGCAAAATCTTGAGTGTTCACGTAGATGGTTCCTTTAAAATCCGCACCTCTTTTAGGTTCAAAATTAATAATGTATACGCTACTATCATCGATGGTGGTGTAATCTATTAATTCAAATTTATAACGTCCAGATTTATCGATAAAGTTTAATTTAGAGTCTTCTTGGAAGAACATGCTTGATAAAAGGTTCTTTAAAGATGATTTTCTATAGTTTAGAAAATAATTTTCTTGATTCTTATTAGGTTTTTCTACTTCATTTTTTACTTCGGCAGCTTCTTCATTAGCATCAAAGATAGAATCCATTTGTACTTTAGTGCCTAATATCCAGCCTGATTTGATTTTTAGGTAAGAGTTAGGTTTCACATTCTTTTTTAGAATATCTTCTAACTTTTCGGATAAGGCTTCCATAGATCCATCATTACTTTTATCATACAGTTCTGCGCCTTTTATTATGTTAAGCTTTTGCTTATCAAAATTACCATAGAGATCACATAATGCTTCTGTGTAATAAGCCGATTTTCTAGGAATTATGGAAATCACACTATCTATAAACTTCTTGTTGAATTCTTTTATAGTTGATTTCTTGAATTTAATATTCATCTTATTAAGATCACTAAAATCAGATTGTCGGTAAAAAAGCTTTTTGTGAGATAAATTCTTGCTATAGTTTTGACCTACATTTTCTTTTACATTGTCAATTATCTCATCAATACTTAGATTTTTATTAGAAATAAAAACACCACTTAATTCTATCGCTTTGGGTTCAATATAGATGATGCTATCCGTAATAGTATTTAATGCGATACCTACTTTTTGATATCCCATAGAAGAAATATAAATAGAATCTATTTTTTTTAGTTGCTCGTCTAGAGTTATACTAAATTTTCCTTCTTCATTAGTAATGATTCCTTTATGTTCTGATAGTTGTATCGTAGCATAAGGAATTGGTTCGTTTGTTTTTTTATCAATTATAGTCGAGCTGATAGTTTGTGCTGATAAAGCCAAACTTGATAAAAGAGTTATTGATACTACTGTAAGTTTTTTGATATTCATGATTTGATGATTTCGTTTTTTGATGTACGTATTTATATAGACGCAAATAAATCTATAATGGTTGCTTGATCAATAAATATACCAAGAAGACGGATGGTAAAATAAATTGTTACAAATTATTAAAAAAAGAAAATCACGATCGAAACTATTGTTTCATATCGTGATTTTCGGCATTTAACTAACTAAATTCTTACAAGAGATGTCTTATTATTTTGATTTTTAGATATTAGAATCTTTTATTCTTCTATTCCTCCTAAGTTGTCATTAGAATTTCTGTCTATTAATTTGTTGTAAGGGTCAATTCCTGCTTTTTCAGGTTTTTTATCCGTTATAATGGTGAAGGTATTTTCTCCTGGTTGTAACCATTTTCGCTCTAGATAATATGGGTTTTTAAGAGGTACTTCTTGGTCGTCTACAATGTCTTTACCGAATAAGCCAATTTCTATATAATTTGTTTTATCATCTGTGCGTTCTTCTTTCCCTTCATCATCATAATAGATCTTTTTAGAATCTACAGTAAACGTAGTTTCGTATGTTCCGTTATCTAGTTTCTTAGTTTTGGCTTTTCGGATTCTGTTTTCATATAAAACAATCTCCTTAAAACCATCTTCTACAGCATACTTAAGGGAGTCCGGAGTTACGCGATAAATTGCGTCATATAAATTTTCTGAAGTAGGGTAGACTCCCTTTTCGAAATTTTTGTACTCATCTAAGAATCCTTTTAAAGCAGTATTGATTTTTTCTTCACCAATAATATCTTGTAATTCATACATAATCATAGATCCCTTTCGATACCATATGTAACCACCTGTCTCTACATTTATTAAAGAACGTTCGGGTTTAAAACTAAAGGCACGACCTCGTAAATAGGTGTCCAAGGAATATTTAAGGAAATTTTTGATTCCATTTTCACCATACTCTTTTTTCATAGTCATTAATGAAGAATACTCAGCTAAAGTTTCAGAAATGATATTTGCTCCAGATGTTTTGCTTGGTGTTACAATATGTCCCCACCATTGATGTGCTACTTCGTGAGCTGTTACACGAAAAGCGTAGTTAAAATCCTCTGCCTTATCAAAATCTGCGGCAAAACCAAAATCCTCTGAATAAGGAATCGTGGTAACAAATGATTGTGCAAATGTAGAGTGCGCAGGAAATTCTACTACCCTTATTACAGAATTGGGATATTCATAGAAATTCTTAGAACAATATTCTAAAGCTACTTTTACTCCATTAATAAAATGTTCTAAATTCCTCTTGTGTTTAGGAGAATGGTAAATTTCTATATCCACTTTTTTTCCACTTGGAGCGGTCCAACTGGATCGCTCTACATCATATCTTGCAGAAACAACGTTAAAGAATAAATCAGTCTGAGACTCTAAGTCATAATGAAAATATGATCTATCATTTTCCTTCCATTCTTTTACTAATTTACCAGGTGCAATAGCAATCTGATCTGATGAAGTACTTACTACTGCTTCAAAATTTATATAGTTTGCATCTTCATTGAATAAATTTTTCTTTAATGCGGTAGAATCTGTTCTTGGAGGAAACAAATAATCTAATTTTTTTAATCCGTATTTTTTTCGGATTCCGTTATCACTTAGACTTATATCATAATGAAAACTAGGAAAAATAGAACTGTTCAAAAATGTACCATTGTTTAATACCTGGGTTTCCATTCTATTGGAAAAACCTTTAGTTTCTGCAGACATAGAAATTGATAATTCCGCGGTATCCTTAGGTTGGAGTGTATTTGGTAATTTATAAAAATACATTCTATTTACAGTATCAGAAATTACAGGATTGATAGGATTTCCATTATATAAGATTTCTTCTAGTTGGGTGTGTTCTGCGGGATATTGAACATTTAATAATAATGTGTCAATTGGAGTATTGTAATTATTAATTAATGTAAATTCTCCTTTGGCTTTTAATCCTCTTGTTTCTGGAAATACATCAATATAAGCTTTGAGATCAGTTACCTGTGGATGTGCTTGATTGATCAATCTAGTATATTTCTTTTCGGCATTTGCTGCTATTTCATTAAAGAAATCACCATCCTCAATAGTATTTAAAACTTTTAGGTTGTAATAACTATAACCAGCTACGGATACAAAAGCAATAATAACCATCATTAGCGCTCCAACCATCTTAAAGTTCAATCTTCTTTTAGCCAGCGTTAGTCTTTCTTTTGCAGAAGAAAAGAATCCTCGATTCCATAATAGGGTTCCAATAACTAATAATATAGCCATCATCAAAGCCCAGTATAAACTTAGCATAAAGTTACCAAGCATATAATGTCCAAAACCATTAAGATCACTAAGGAAAATAGGAGTACTACCCGTAAAAATCAAAAGAGGATTACTGCTTTTAAATCCTAGCGTAACTAATAATGGGAGCCCGATATATATTAGTATAATTACAAAATGTCCTAAAAACTTATTGTTAAGCAATACATGAACAAAGAAGCACAAGAAAATGGTTGTTATAAAACTAGGAATTATTAACACGAAATTATAAATCACAGACATTCCTAATTCGTATCCAAAATATCCATTAAATGTTTGAAATAAAATACCAATAATAATATTTACGAATGCTAAAATAACGGCCACTCCAACTAGAGATATTACTTTAGAAAAATAGAGACTTGTATTGTTAATCGGTAAGGCATCATAAAAGACAAAAGTTTTGTTTTTACGAGTTCTATGTACCGCTTCTCCAGAATAAATTATCAGAATGACAATTGATAATAGAGAAATACCTCCAGAAATATAAGTCGTTACAAATCGTGTGAGTGGTAAATTCGGAGTTCCATAAATCTCATTAGCATTGAAAATAGTGATTAAGGATAAAATAATCCCTATAATAATTAAAACTATAAAAACAGGATCTTTTACGATCGATAAAAATTCAATTTTACTAAGAGATAATAGATTAGCTCTTTCCGTTTTTTTATTAAAAATTTGAGTAATCGGATTTATCAAAGAAGGTATAAATTTATCATTTCTTACTTTTCCTTCCTTTTTTCCAGAAACCAAAAACTTTTTGTAATCAAATTTAAATAAGGTTATTAAAAATAACACAAACCCTAAAACTAACCACATCATTCTATTAAGCAGAAATTTACCATAAATTGGGAGTTGATTGGTGTTTAGTTCATTTATTGACCAATATTTTTTCACAAAAGAAAAAGCTCTACCTCCAAATGGATCAAGATATATTGTTAACCATTGATTGTCCATACTAGACAGAAAGTTTCCTGAGATACTGTACAATAAAAACAGAAATATTCCTCCTAAATAAATAATGGGCATTTTTTTAAAAAAGGCCATTAAGCAAAAGAAGAGAGATCCAATCAAAAATGCATTGATTTCTAAAATAAATAGAAACGGAAGAAGATATGATGATATATTAAAAACATCATATTCTCCATAATCAGGTCTTTCTGCTAACATACCCATAGTGAACCCTATAATAGCACCAATGACAATAAAGAGATTTAGTAACGAAACAATAGTAAAACTCCCAAAGAATCTACCTAATACATAGGACTTTTGTGTAATTGGAAAGGTAAAATAGGTTTGTGCTGTTTTATGATCTTGATCTCTAAATATGGGAACACCCATTATAGCTGCATAAAAGAAAATAGAAATAACAGAAATAGGACCAATAATCTCAGCAATATTATTGGGACTATTTACAAACTGAGCAGTAGAGGATTCTTGAAAGTAAGCCCATAAACCGGCCATCAAAAGTCCTAATCCAGCATAAATCCAGGTAGCGGGTCTGCGAAACCGATATTGTAGTTCGAATAAAAATATTTCTTTCATAATTATGCCTCCTGTGCTTGATTTTGGTTGATACTGTAGAAATAGAATTCTTCTAAACCATTATTCATTTTTTCGAAACCTTCTTCAGGAGTATTTTCGCTGTATATATTGACAAAAAACTGACCTCCTCTAAGATAATTGGAGAGTACAGTATATTCGTTTTGATACTGTTGTAATTGCGATTTTTCTATTTGCTTTTTAAATATTTTCCCATCCAAAGTAGCAGAAAGTTCTTGCGGATTTCCTTGTGCCAATATAGTCCCTTCATTAAATACCGCCATATGTTCACATAGATTTGTTACATCATCAACGATATGTGTAGAAAGTATAACCACAGCGTTTTCTCCTAATTCACTTAGTAGGTTGTGGAAACGATTACGCTCTAATGGATCTAAACCAGCAGTAGGTTCATCAACAATAATTAATTTTGGATTTCCTAATAATGCTTGTGCGATTCCAAAACGTTGTCGCATTCCTCCAGAATAGTCTCCAAGATTACGATCTCTAAATTTATATAAGTTTACTTTGTTTAATAAATCAGCAACATATCCTTTTCGTTCTGTGCTATTGGTAATTCCTTTTACTTTAGCAATGTGATTAAGCATCATCTCTGCAGAAACCTTGGGGTAAACCCCAAAGTCTTGTGGTAAATATCCTAATACTTTTCGTAATTCCTCGGGTTGTTTAAAAACGTCAATACCATCAAAATCAATAGACCCAGTATCAGCCAACTGTAGTGTAGCAATCGTTCTCATTAATGTTGATTTTCCAGCACCGTTAGGACCTAACAAACCAAACATTCCTTTTTCTAATGTTAGATTAACATTATTTAGAGCCTTGGTTCCATTGGGATATGTTTTGTTTAAATTTTTTATTGTGAGCATACGAAATATCTTTTAGCAATTTTTATCTATTAAATAGTTAGTAGGTGTTGTTAAGAGTTTGTTACACAATTGGTTTAATTTTGTGAAAATGATCACCTAGAAATTACGTTATAAGTTGGTATATTTACAATTCTTACAAATTACTAGCAAAATTAATGTATCAATTACGTAGAAATAGAAGATTACGAACCTCAGAATCAATTAGATCTTTGGTTAGAGAACATATAATAACCCCAAATGATTTTTTAGTCCCGCTTTTTATAGTAGAAGGCACTAGTGTAAAGCAAGAAATAGCTTCCATGCCCGGATATTATAGATATAGTCTTGATTTATTAAAAGACGAAGTCAAAGATTTATGGAATATGGGATTGAAAGCGGTATTACTTTTTGTAAAAGTTCCTGATAACCTGAAGGATAATAAAGGTACCGAAGCGTTGAATCCAGATGGATTAATGCAACGTGCAATTAAAATAGTAAAAGATGTAGCTCCTGAGATGTTAGTAATGACGGATGTAGCACTTGATCCATATTCTTCATACGGACATGATGGTATTGTAGAAGAAGGATACATAGTAAATGACCCAACCTGCGAAGTGTTAGCGAAAATGTCTTTGTCCCATGCACAAGCAGGAGCAGATTTTGTGGCACCAAGTGATATGATGGATGGTAGGATTTTGGCAATAAGAGAATTGCTAGAAACTGAAAACTATAAGAACACTGGTATTATGAGCTATAGTGCAAAATATGCGTCGGCATTTTATGGCCCTTTTAGAGATGCATTAGATTCTGCGCCTGGTTTTGGAGATAAAAAAACATATCAAATGGATTTCTCTAATAGAGATGAAGCTATTAAAGAGACCCTAGCGGATATTGATGAAGGAGCTGATATTGTGATGGTAAAACCTGGATTGGCGTATTTGGATATTTTAAGAGATGTTAGTGATGCTGTAGACGTTCCAGTTGCGGTATATCAGGTAAGTGGAGAATACGCTATGTTAAAAGCGGCAGCAGAAAAGGGTTGGCTAGATCACAATGCAATTATGATGGAACAATTAATTGCTTTTAAAAGAGCAGGAGCAAATATCATTGCAAGTTATTTTGCAAAAGATGTAGTTAAACTTTTGGGTTAAATTTAAATATAAAATAGCTATGGTAAGTAGGGATCGATTGTATCAGACATTTGGAGAATTATTGTATGTAATTGCAATGAGTGATGGTGTGATTGAAAAAGAAGAAGTACATACGCTAGAAGAAATATTAAAAGCACATCCAAAAGGACAAGAAATTAAATGGTCTTTTGATTATGAAAATGCAAATGATAGTGATATCGAAACACTTTATAAAAGAGTAATTGAGGTGTTTTCGGATAACGGTCCGGATGAAGAATACGATTTTATGATATATGCGTTGACCAAAATCGCGGAAGCAAAGGATGGTATTGGCTCTAAAGAAGAAAAGGTAATTAATAGTTTTTCTAAAGATTTATTAGAAAGATTTAAGAAGGATATTGATAATTTATTTAATTCATAAGATCACACAAATGAAGAACATTTTTATTGCGCTCTTAAGCATTGCATTTATAGCAACTAGCTGCCAATCAGAAAAAAAACCTGAAAAAGAAAAAATAGTAATTGGAGGAAAGAAAAAAGAAAAATCTCCAGAGTTTGCATTGGGCGAAAAGCTATTTAAAGGAAAAGGTAATTGTTATTCTTGTCATAGATTGGATAAAAAATCTGTTGGTCCGAGTGTTAACGATATCATGAAAATATACAAAGAACGGAATGGTGATATTATAGGTTTTCTTAGACAGAAAAAAGATCCAATTGTAGATCCAGATAACTATGCAGTTATGAAAACAAACTTTGTGCGTTTAGAAAAATTCAGTGACGATGAGTTAAAGGCGATAGAGTTGTATATGAACGAAGTAACCAAGTAATGAAAAAGATATATTTACTTCTTTTTCTCACATCATATACCGCAATGTCTCAGCAAATAACACCGAAATCCGCATTTTTAGAAAAATGGAATAATTCTAAAACATATTTATTAGAGATGGCTGATGCAATGCCAGAAGAAAAATATGCATTTGCGCCGACAGAAAGAGAAATGGATTTTAAAAATCAATTGTTACATATTTGTGGTAATATGTTATGGTTAAGTACTACATACTTCTCGGAAGAAGATTTTGACAGGAAGAAACTTGCAGATAATGCTCCAAATACTAAAAATGAAATCATTGAGTTTCTAAAAAATTCATTTGATGAAGTATCTAAAAGAGTAACAGAGGTATCAGAAGAATCATTAACTGCTAAAGTCGATTTTTTTGCAGGACCAAAGTCTAAACTTCAGATTTTAAATCTACTCCAAGATCATGTAACACATCATAGAGGTCAATTAATTGTATATCTAAATCTCAATGAGATAAAACCGCCAAAGTATGTGGGCTGGTAATAAGTATTCTATATTTTTATTTTCGCAAATGAATACCAAATCCGTACTTTAGCAAAACCAACTAATTATAATTATGGCATTATTACTTGTATACGGAGTCGTATCTATTTTCTTTTCTTTTTTATGTTCAATACTAGAAGCGGTATTACTAAGTATCACTCCTACCTTTATTAATGTTAAGAAAAAAGAAGGAAAAGCATACGCAACAGCATTAGAAAAACTAAAGAAAGATGTTGATCGACCGCTAATTGCTATTTTAACACTTAATACAATTGCTCATACAGTAGGAGCTATTTTAGTAGGTGTGCAAGCAAAAGTCGCATATGCAGAAATGTATGGAACCGAAACTCGTAAGATTTTTGGAATAGAAATGACAGAAGATCTAATGGTAGGAGTAGTTTCTTCTATAATGACCATATTGATATTAGTTGCTTCAGAGATTATACCAAAAACTATTGGTGCTACGTATTGGAAACAACTCTCTAATTTTACTTCTAAAGCATTAAACGTATTGATCTGGCCACTTAAATGGACAGGGATTTTATGGCTATTACAGTTAACAACAAAACTGATAGGGGGAAAAGGACATCATGGATCGGTATTGAGCAGAGAAGATTTTACAGCCATGGCTGATATAGCTGAAGAAGAAGGTGTTTTTGAAGAATCGGAGTCTACAGTGATTAGAAATCTCTTAAATTTTAAAACGATTTTTACTAAAGATGTAATGACACCGAGAACAGTTATTAAAACTGCCTCAGAAGATACAACAGTAGAAGAGTTTTTTAAAGAGAATCAAAATCTTAGATTTTCTAGAATACCCGTTTATAAAGATAAAGCTGATAATATAACAGGACAGGTATTAAAAGATGAAATTTTTAAAGAAATGGCCAACCAGAACGGTCATAAACTTCTTGGAGAAATAAAAAGACCAATCATATTTACTAATAGAAATTTACCTATTCCAGATTTACTCAATGATTTGATTCAGACTAAGAATCATATAGCATTAGTGGTAGACGAATATGGTTCCGTTAGTGGATTAGTAACTATGGAAGATTTGATAGAAACGCTACTTGGTCTAGAGATTGTCGATGAAAGTGATACAGAAACAGATATGCAAATCCTTGCCCGAAAAAATTGGGAAACAAGAGCAAGACGTTTAGGTATTCTGAATGATAAAAAAGAAGAGTGATTTCTACCGTTTTCATAGAAACTCCTTTAGGTATTGCTTCTATTACAGGTGATGAAAAGGGTGTTTCTAAGATTTCTATAACAGCAGATAAAGAACATATACCTTCCGATAAAATTCCAGACGAACTAAAAGATGTAGTTACTCAACTACAAGATTATTTCGAAGGGAATCGAACAGATTTCAATATTGATTTAAATCCATCAGGGACAGATTTTCAGAAAAGAGTTTGGAGAGAGCTTTCTAATATTCCTTTTGGAAAAACAGTAAGTTATTTAGATATAGCTAAACGACTTGGCGATCCAAAATGTATAAGAGCAGCCGCCACTGCGAATGGAAAAAACCCGCTTTGGGTGGTTGTTCCATGTCATCGTGTTATTGGTAGTGATGGTTCTCTTACCGGATATGCTGGAGGATTGTGGCGCAAAAAATGGTTATTAGATCATGAAAACCCTGTAAAGCAACAATCTCTTTTTTAATGACTTTTTTTAGAACCTTTTTCATTTCGATTAGTATACTTTTTTTTGGGTGTTTTAATGTTGTATCTCAAGAAGCCCTAGATAAAGAGTTAAATCAACCTATAAAGTTGCAAAAAGAGTCTCTTCAGAAAATACTAAAAACAGGAGATAGCTTATTTAAAGCAAATGACATTGTAAGTGCTAAAAAAGAGTACGATAATGCTTTTGAACTAATTCAGAATAGCTCGGATATTGATAGTGTAAAAAGGATGGTTTATAAAATTGAACGCTTTTTTACGGATAGTACTAGAGAATACCTGAGAGCCATGAATGTACTTAATTTTTTAAGTGAGTATTGTGCGAATCAGAATGATAAAAAATGCTTGATGTATGTAAAAAATAGATTAGGTTTATTACATAATAGAATAGGAGAATATATAAAAGCCTTAGAGTATTATGGAGATGCATTAGCCTTGGCTTCTTCAGATGACAATTCGGATTATCAGTGGGATATTTTATTAAATAGAGGTGTACTATTCTTAGATATTGGTGATCAAGATCAAGCTAAAATTGATTTCAAAAGAGCCTTAACACACATTGATCCAGAGGATACTAAAAAACGGAAAGGAGCTACGTACTTAAATTTATCGGCGTCTTTTAATGATAAAGAAGCTGATTCTATATTATACTATTCTAGATTAGCTGCTGTAGGTTGTGAGAAAAATTCATTGTCGACCAGACATTGCATTATGGTATATAATAATATTGCTTGGTCATATTATTTAAAAAAAATGCCCAAAGAAGCACTAGAGGTAATACGAACTAATATAGAGTGGGATAATGATAATTTGACGTATAAGGATGGAGATGATTTATATCCGGGATTAATGCACACCATGGGTGCAATACAATATGATTTAGGAAATTATGATAAAGCACTTGAGTACTTTTTAATTTCTAAAAATAATTTCGAAAAGAAAAACGATATTTCTGATTTAATTACGGTAAAAGAAGATTTATCAAGGCTATATGAAACAACAGGAAATTTAAAAGCAAGTGTTCAGTGTTTACGAGATATAAGATTGCTGGAATCTAGGCAATTAAAGGTTAAGGTAAGTAAAGAGTTAGCGAAAAGCGAAAGTAAGAATTTATTATTAGCTAAAGAAGAAGTCATTTCTGGACTAGAAGAGAAAAATCTAAAAATAGAAAAAGAAGTTAGTAAGACGAAATGGCAAAGTTATTTCCTTGGACTATTATTAGTAGTTACTGTGCTGGTATTAGTATATAGAGGGTATATTAATCGTATTAAATATTATAAAATAAATGAAAAATTAACGCATACACGATTAACTTCGTTGAGATCTTCAATGAACCCACATTTTTTGTTTAACAGCTTTAATACCTTACAGAATTATATTTTAAAAAATGATAATATCAGAGCAAACGAATATATGACGGAACTTTCGGGATTAATAAGAAATGTTTTAAATAGTTCGGATAGTGTATATATTAACTTTAAAAAAGAGCTAGAGATTATTCGATCCTATGTAAATCTGCAAAGAGGAAGGTTTCAGGAAGAATTTGAAGCGAGTTTCGATGTGGATCCAGTCCTTTTAGAAAGTAACCCAAGAATACCTTCTATGATTTTACAACCGTTTATTGAGAATGCGATAATTCATGGTTTTTCTCATTCTTCCGTTGCAGGACAACTAAATATAACATTGCAAAAAGAACAGGATATGGTCGTTTGTAAAGTTGTAGATAATGGAATCGGTAGAGAAGCATCAGAACAACTAAAGAAAAAAGGAACTGATGTATCTCATTTGTCAATCGCTACAGAAAACACAAATGAAAGATTAGATATTTTAAATACAACAGTAAAAGGGCAGTCCAATATTGTTATAAACGATTTGTATGATAATACGGGTAAATCATTAGGAACAGAAGTAATTATTACATTGCCTATAGTTAAAGAGATTAAGAAATAATGGATCAAATGTTAAAATGTTTTATCATTGATGATGAAAAAAAGGCTAGAGAAAACATTAGTCTTTTATTGAGTACATATTGCCCTCAGGTAGAAATCATAGGAGAAGCTGGTGATAAGAAATCTATACTAGAAGGTCTGTCTAATCTTAACCCAGATGTGGTTTTTCTGGATGTACAATTAGGATCCATTACAATTTTTGATATTCTTGATGAGCTCGAAGAAATTAATTTTAAAATCATCTTTGTTTCAGCCTTTAATCAATATGCCGTAGATGGATATAAATATAATGCGCTAGGGTATTTACTAAAACCTATTGACCCTAAGTTATTAGTAGAAGTTATAGATAAGGCAATTCCGATAAAAGAAAAGAGTGAAGACAAAGAAGACCCAATAGCTAGCTTTAATCAACTTTATGCTAAAATTCACGAAGTTCCTAAAATCTCTATAACAGATTCTAAGGGCACGCATGTTATAAAAATACCTAGTGTTCTTTATTGTATTAGTAATGGTAATTACACTACGTTTATTAGAAAAAATGAGAAAGAAATAGTAATATCAAAGAATCTGAAATATATAGAATCCAAATTACAACCTTTTGGTTTTTTTAGAATTCATAGATCCTATTTAATTAATTTAGATCACGTTAATACCTTGGTGAAAGAGCAAGGAGGATACGTTGTTATGTCTAATGAGAAATCATTACCAATAGCAAGAGATTCTAAGAAAGAATTATATCAGAAATTGAATGTAATTTAATTTTATTAGAATATTATTTTTCGAACATGATTTTAAATTTGTCTGCTCATACATTAAAATCTGCATTTTATACATTGAATCATACCAAAAAAATATTCCCCAAAAGGATTGAAACAAATAACTCCTAAATTTGAAATAGCGATTAATAGTCTTTAGTTTACTTGGATTAGCTTTTAGTGAGACTTTATTTTGTAATACATATGCCCTAATTATAGATTTCTGTTTTTAGATGTAGCTTATAAATAAAAGATGTGAAATATTAAACTGATATTTCAAAAAAATAACACAAACTCAACAAGCATTCTTATAAGTTATATATCTACACTATTATAACCTAATCGAATTAAATTATCGTCATAATAATTGTTTATCTTTAATTAAAATGCCCGATTCATCGGGCATTTTTTTTGTTCTAAACAGAGATTTTATTTTTCATACCTTAGAGGATTAAAATTTCTAATTCAGATGAGAATTATCAAAAAACTTTTTAAAGGTCTTCTGGCGATTATACTACTTTGTGTGATTTTGTTATATATTTTTGATTATGATTATATTCTAAAAGGAGTTCGTGTAGTATATATGACAGGACATACCACTGCTTATATAGATGATTACACTTATTTTGATAATCACACAATAGAAAAAGGGGATAAACCAATTCCATGGGAATTGCATACCAATTATAATAAAGTAAATCCTACTAAAAGATTAAATACTACCAATGATGCAATGGGGACCGTTGCTTTTATGATTATTAAAAATGATAAGATTTGGTATGAAAACTATGCAGAAGGTTATGGTGCGGAGTCTAAGACGAATTCTTTTTCTATGGCAAAGAGTATTACAACAGCCTTGCTAGGAAAGGCGATCATGGATGGTTATATCAAAAGTTTGAATCAACCGATTGGAGATTTTTTGCCAAAATTCTCCGAAGGATTAGCTGCTAAAACAACTGTAGGGGATCTTTCATCTATGTCATCGGGATTAAACTGGACAGAGCATTATACAAGTCCTTTTTCTATAACTGCAAGAGCATATTATGACCCAGAATTAAGAGATGTTATGAATGGGTTAGAAGTAGTGAACGAACCTGGTAAAGAGTTTGAATATTTAAGTGGGAGTACACAGCTATTAGGAATGGTGATAGAGAAAGCAACTGGCAAGACTTTGTCAGAGTATTTAAGCGAAAGCTTTTGGAAACCTATGGGTATGGAACAAGATGCTTTATGGCAGGTAGATAGTGAGGATAGTGGTATGGAGAAAACCTATTGTTGTATCGCTAGTAATGCAAGGGATTTTGCTCGTTTTGGAGTACTATTTAAAAATGACGGAAAGTTTGATGGAAAGCAAATACTACCAAAGGAATTTACAAAAATAGCAACCCAAAAACGTTTCGAAAATGATGATATGTACGGATATGGCTTTTGGTTATCAGATCATTTGAACAAAGATATTTTTGTAATGAGAGGGATTTTGGGACAGTATGTAATAACTATTCCAGAAGATAATATAATTATTGTACGTTTAGGACATCATAGAGGAGGGCCGCAAGGATCTTTTAGTGAGGATTTTTTCATTTATATAGAAGAGGCTTATAAAATGTTAGAGAATGCTTCATAAGATTAATTTAGAACACGTTTTGTTTTTGGATATAGAAACAGTTCCAGAACAAGAGAATTTTGATAAGCTAACAGATGAGAAAAAATATCTTTGGGCTGATAAAACCAAATATCAACGTAAAGAAGAATTCTCTCCAGAAGAATTTTATGATCGAGCAGGAATTTGGGCAGAGTTCGGAAAAATTGTATGTATTTCTGTAGGATATTTTACCTTTAAAGGAGAAATAAGATCCTTTAGAACTACCTCTTTTTACGGAGAAGAGAAACAATTGTTGATAGATTTCAAAAATTTATTAGAAACACATTTTAATCATCCACATCATTTACTTTGTGCACATAATGGTAAAGAATTTGATTTTCCATATATAGCTAGAAGAATGATTATTCATAATATCAGCTTACCATTTAAGCTAAATCTGTTTGGTAAAAAACCTTGGGAAGTTCCACATCTAGATACCTTGGATTTATGGAAATTTGGGGATTATAAACATTATACTTCATTAAAGTTATTGACCAACATTTTAGGGATTCCTTCTCCTAAGGATGATATTGATGGTAGTCAGGTAAGACAGGTTTATTATGAAGAAAACGATATAGACAGAATTGTAATTTATTGTGAAAAGGATACAGTAGCAGTAGCACAGATTCTATTACGTCTACGACAAGAAGAATTATTAGATGATGATGAGGTTGTGTCGGTATAAGGTGTCTTATTTTTATTTACAATAAAGAGAACCTTTTTTTATTAGATTCTCTTATGTAAATGGTTAAAATATGTCTATTGTAATCTAGCTAGAACGGATTTACTGAGTAATTTTCCATTAGATTTAGTAGTTTCTTGTTGTACTAAACCAACACCCTTAGAAATCCATTGTTTTACATAAAATGTCTGTTTCATACCCATACTCATATTTGTTTCATTGATATAGGTGATTACATAACAATCAAACGATCCTGCAGATGTTTTGATAGTCTCTTTTGATGCTACTTTACGTTTTTTAAGATCTACTGTCATATCAATGCTCATTACACCAGCATCTACTGACATAGTTACGTGACCATCGGGTAATTCTTGTCCAATACTGATGGAATTAGGAATATCAATTCCAGTTCCTTTAATATTGTATTCCATATCCTTGTATTGTTTAAATAATCCTGGAGAAATTATAGATTCAGGATCTAATCTTGTAGTTCCTCCATCACAGATTGCAATAAATTGTGTTTCTGTAATAATTTTTTGTTTTTTAGAATCGTTCATAGACATATTCATTTTAATTTTAGAACCTGACCCTGAAGAGTTCACCTCCAAAACCTCATAGTTTGTTTCAGAAGTTAATTTGTTTTTTTTATTAAAATGATGCATTGTGATCTTAGTCCCTACTTTAGAAGGATAAAATTGACTACAATCATTTTGAGAGATACTATTAGTTGTGATAAGTATTGCGAAAATTAATAAGAGCGTTTTCATAATTATAAAAGGATTTATTTGATTTTAATCTTCGTCAATTGTCCAGATTTCTCCGGATGTTCCAGATGTTATATAACCTCCAAACAACCATAGTTCTTCTCCATAAGCTAAGCACGTATGAGAATGCGAGCTTTCAAAAGGAATAATTTCATCATACCTTGTCCAATTACGCATATCAGAAGAATACCAAATATCTTTTACAACTCTTGATGTATCTGATTTTCCATTAACAACCCATACTTTGTTGTTATAAACGGTTGCTGTATGTAAATCTCTAGCGCTAAAAATTGAAGATGAAATAGACACTAAAGACCAGTTTATTCCGTCGTTACTGGACCAGATTTCATTAAATCTATCGGTTTCATTTCTACCTCCAATAACGTATAGGGTATTATTAAAGGCTACTGTTTGGTGATTACCTCTAACAGGAAAAGCATTTGCGGTTTCTTCTGTCCAATTAATACCATCTGTAGTGGACCACACAATCATATTAGTTCGATCAGATGAAGGACCAATTACGTACATTTTGTTGTTTAATACTGTAGTAGTATGAGCGGACATATTACCAAAAGGGGCTGTCATTGTTACATTAGACCAAGTAATACCATCGTCGGAGTTCCATATATCAGATAAAAGTTCATCAGAGTTATTTTTTCCACCAATTAACCACATTTGATCATTGAAAACGGTAAGTGTATGACGATATCTTGCTTCGAAGATATTGCTAGTAACAGATACCCAATTGATGCCATTATTGCTTGACCAAACATCGCTAGAGTACGTATCTTCTGGGGTATAAGCGTTATCACCACCTACAGACCATATTTTTCCTTCAAATGCTACCATGGAGTTTTCTGCAAATCCTCCCATTTGATCTTCTTGAGTTTTTAAATCAAAAGCCAAAGAAATGTCTGAGAAATCATTTGTAATTACGTCGTCTTCTGTATTACATGCTATACTAATAACATATAGAAATACTAATAAAATTTTTGAGGTTTTCATTGCGTTACGTTTTTTAGTTTCCTATTAGTATAGTATTATATGATTAGGTAAACATCAAGAATAAAAAAATCGCTCATTAGAGCGATTTTAGATTGATTTTATAGGCGTAAATGTTTTTAATTTCTTCCGCTTTCATCAGGGTATAAGGTATATACCGGATTACTTTGCCAATACTCTTTAGTGTCTATGTCCATTATGGTAAGTGGGCCTTTAAAAGCAGCTCCTGTATCCATATTCCAAATACAAGTTGCGTTTACAGGAGTTGTTTTGTTTATTCTAGTCACTGGAGTATGACCAATATAAATTTCATCGAAAAGTAAAAGTCTTTTTGGATATGCGAGATCTGTTTTCTTTAGTTTAGGATCTATAGAAAGAGCAGTTTCCCATAAAGTTCGATCCCAATAGAACAATTTGCTGAAATATTCTCGATGTGGTCCATGGATATTCGTGAAACCTGCATGTAGGTATAGTCTATTATGATCATCAATATAATAATTAAGAAGATTTTCATAAAAATAAAGATGGGTCTCAATTTCTTCTTTTGATAAGGATTGATAGGAGTCCATAGTGGCCTGACCTCCGTGTTTTATCCATTCTGGATTATATTTTTTCTCTTTTAACCAAGTATAACAGAGTTCATCGTGATTGCCTCTTATGAATACACAGTTATGCGTTTTTTGCAAGTCGATAAGAAACGAAACTAGCGGGGCGCTATCTGTCCACCCATCAACATAATCACCAAGAAAGATTAAGGTGTCATCAGTTGTTACACTTGCTTTATTAATTAATTGTTTAAGAGCTTTTAGAGCTCCGTGTATATCTCCAATAACAAGATTTCTACTCATTTTACACTTCTGATTTTAAGAGGACTTGAAGATACTATTTTACAACATTTTTAAAGGTATTACATAAGAGTAAAATGTTATTTTTTTGAATATTGTCTAAAAGGTTTTAGATGTAGATAATAATGTAAGATTGAGAAAGAATAAAATATTAGAAAGTTTTTTTAGGGTATTTTATGAGTTATGTGTTTTGGGAATAAAATATAAATAAAGAAAGTCGAAGTGACTTTTGTAAAAATTTATCCAAAATGAAAAAAATAATTTATGTATTTACTATTGCTTTGTTATTAGTCAATTGTAACAATGATGACGATTCAGTACAGTTAGAAGAATTAGATATACAAAATGCACTTACCAAAATACCAGATGATATTACAAAATTATTTAGTGCTAAAGGAAATGAAAGCGCTGATACAGTTGTTATCTATGAACAAGGAGGACCAGATAAGGAATTAGATGATGAGTATTTTGAGCTTAATGGTAGTTTTAATACAGATTACAATGATTTATTTAAGAACTATTATAGAGTATATATGCATCAAGCACTTACACTTAATAATAGCTTATGTATGAATGAAGCATTGAAAAAGGAACAAGCTGATTTAGAAAATAAAGTGAGTATAGAGATGCTAGATAGAGTAATTAAGAATTTTAAGTCCAAGGGAAAGAAGGTATATGTAATGGGACATTCGTTTGGAGGTTTTTTGGTAACAAAATATATTGCAGAGAAAGGAAATACTACTGCGGATAAATTTGTAATCATGGCGGCTCGTTTAGAAATGCAACCAGAAGTACCTGATAATTTTTTGCAAGGGAATCCTTATTACTTTTTAAATGGAACAACACCAAAAGAAGAAGATAGGACAGATATCTTGGAAGAATATAATGATATAAAACAATCCTGCCCCTCTGTTTTTTCATTTTTAGGAGCTATCGGTGGAGAGCGTTTTCCTTTAAAGATTACAGCAGGAGATTTGTCTAATGTGATTTATGTTTTTGCAAAAGATGATTTTCAAACAGGAGGATTGTTGACTACGGAAAAGACATTTCTTAGTGATAGAATGGCTAAGGTAATAGAAATTGATACTGGAGGTCATGGAGCAATGTTTAATAGTCCTTATCCACAACAAGTTTTTGATTTATTACAGCAATAACTAGGGTTTTTAATAAATAAGGGGAGATAATTGATTTTCCCTTATTTATTTTAAGGTGTATAGTCTTTATCTAATTGTATCTTACTTTTCTCAAGATTCGCATACTTTCTTTATATAATGAATATACTTTACTATCAGTATAATTTTTTAGGTAAGGTTTAGCTTCTTCTAATCTATCTTTTGCTTCATTAAAATCATTAAAATAACATAAAAGATAGGTTACAGGTAGATTAAGAATGTCTTTTTGCTCATTTCTAGTTAATGGCATTTTCTTTTTTAGTTTTTCGATTAAAGCATTGTTACTATTGTATAGATGATACAATGTTTTCCTATCAAATTGTGGAGGTTCAAATAAAATCTTACTTTCTATATCATAACTAACATTGTTCTTAAATTTAATAGTTACTTCTTCTAGAGGGTAGTAATTATATGTTTCTTGCAAACCAAGCTGAACATATTCTATTATTTTAAATTCATCTTCAGTAATAGAGATGCTTATTTCGTCAAACTGGGAATAAAATAATTTTACTTGCTCGTTGATTAAAGCAATATCTACTCTAGAATAGTATACCTCTTCGTTTACATGTTTTTCTTTAGCAGACCAGCATACTACGAAGTATTCTTTAAATACTTTATACGTAGGATTGTAATCTTTTCTGGAGCTCATAAAATCAAATACTCCATCTAATGTTAATTCAATATTGTTTTGAGCATGACTCTCTATGGACTCAACAATGTCAGAATTAACATCTTTGATTTCTATGTCAAATACTTTAGGCATACTGATACTTCCATCCCTAAAAAAGACACTGCCACCATAATATTTCCAAATGTTTTTGCGCAGAGAACATAGCTTGCCGTCTTGAGAACGAATCGATACTAGTCCAACCACCTTGTCACTAGGCAAGTGAGGGAACGGAATGTTTTCGTAAGCTACAATAGGTGGGTTCGATAGATAAGCATTTACTAGGTTTTGAATCTTACTATCATCAAAAAAATCTACCCCTATGATTTGGTTATCTTCATCTTCAACTCCAATGACAATATATGAGTTGTTTTTAGGATTGGAGTTAGAAAGAGCGCATATATGTTTTAGGAATTTAGCCTTACCTTCTTTTTCACCAATATTAAGTTTGCGTTTTTTGTCATAAAAACTGTTCTCATCATTATGCGCTAAAAGATTTTTTATTAAAAGACGTTTGTTAATCATTCCTCATACATATTGCAATATTCTTTTTCCCTACATAAACTTAGGTATTTTTACCGAACATACAATACTCTGAAGATAAAGAAATTATCAACCTTTATTTACAATTGTACTGTTAGCTTGAGCTGTTGGTAAAACTACAAGATCAGAAATGTTTACGTGGTAAGGTCTTGTAGCTACAAAACTAATGATGTCAGCAATGTCTTCAGGCCTCAAAGGGTCGAAACCATTATAAACGGTATCAGCTCTTTTATCATCTCCTTTAAACCTAACATTACTGAATTCAGTTTCTACTAATCCTGGGTGTATAGCTCCAACTCTTATACCATGTTTATTTAGATCTATCAGCATTCCCTTATTAATAGCATCAACGGCATGTTTACTGGCACAATAGACATTTCCATTGGGATAAACTTCTTTACCTGCTATAGAACCAATATTGATAATATGTCCAGATTTTTGTGAAATCATTTTAGGAATAATTGCTTTGGATACATATAATAGTCCCTTTACATTTATATCTAACATAGCGTCCCAGTCATCGATCTCTCCAGTCTGTATAGGATCTAATCCATGTGCATTTCCAGCATTATTAATTAATATATCTATGGTATCGAATTCTCGAGGCAAGTTTTCTATACTTTTAAAAACACTTTCTTTATCTCTAATATCAAAGCAGAGCGTATGGACTTTTACCGTTTTACTTAATTCGGATTTCATTTGATCTAACCGTTCTTGTCTTCTTCCGCAAAGTATTAGATTTATATTTTTTTTGGCAAACTCATAAGCTGTTGATTTTCCTATGCCACTTGTAGCTCCAGTTATCAATGCTGTTTTCATAAAATAGATGATTTTTCATTTAGATTTTTGCAACATTATTTAAAGACTTTCGTCTTTTAGAAACATCATCGCGAAAGGCGATGAAAATTGTTACGTCCGCTTTTTCAGTAAAAAGATCTAAATATACTGTAAAATTTGGGCGTAAGCGTATTTTAAGACAACACATTTAACCTATAATTAACAAGAAGAAGAAAAATAATTTAACAATTTGCAATGCTGAAACATGAATGTTAAATTCACGCTTTTAAAAAAAAGAATAGATGGAAGAAAATAGTTCTATTGATATTGCTTCAATCAATGAAAAAATACAGAAAGAATCTGCATTTGTAGATTTACTTGCTTTAGAAATTAATAAAGTAATCGTAGGCCAGAAGCACATGGTCGAGCGATTACTAATAGGATTACTAGGACAAGGACATATTTTGTTAGAAGGTGTTCCTGGTTTAGCAAAAACCTTAGCTATAAATACCCTTTCAAAAGCCGTACACGGAAGTTTTAGTCGTATCCAGTTTACACCAGATTTATTACCTGCAGATGTAACAGGGACACTAATTTTTAATATGAAAGAAAATGACTTTTCGATCAAGAAAGGGCCTATTTTTGCAAATTTTGTGTTAGCTGATGAGATTAACCGTGCTCCCGCCAAGGTGCAGAGTGCCTTGTTAGAAGCAATGCAGGAGAAACAAGTTACAATTGGTGATGAGACCTTCGGGTTAGATAAACCTTTCTTGGTAATGGCGACTATGAATCCAGTTGAGCAAGAAGGAACGTATCCACTACCAGAAGCGCAGGTTGACCGTTTTATGCTAAAGACGGTGATTGATTACCCCAAATTAGAGGATGAACAATTAATCGTTCGTGCAAATCTTAAAGGTTCTTTTGAAAAAGTAAATCCTGTAGTTTCCGTAGAGCAAATTATTAGAGCTCAGGAAGCAGTAAGAGAAGTATATATGGACGAAAAGATTGAAAAATATATTTTGGATATCATTTTTGCCACTCGTTTCCCTGAGAAATATGGCTTGGAAGAGTTAAAACCTCTTATCAGTTTTGGAGCTTCACCAAGGGGAAGTATTAATATGGCTACTGCTGCTAAATGTTTTGCTTTTATAAAAAGAAGAGGATATGTTATTCCAGAAGATGTTCGTGCTGTAGTACACGATGTATTACGTCATCGTATTGGAATTACTTATGAGGCTGAAGCAGAAAATGTTACTTCAGTGGATATCATCAATAAGATTGTAAACGAGATTGAAGTTCCATAGTATTGTCATTCCTGCGAAGGCAGGAATCTCATTATTATTTGTTAGAAAGTATGATTTGATAGATTCCGCATCGGGTGCGAAATGACAAAACAAAAAATGGATACCAAAGAGTTACTAAAAAAAGTTCGAAAAATTGAGATCAAGACAAGGCGCTTGAGTGACCATATATTTGGAGGAGAATATCATTCTACTTTCAAGGGCCGTGGTATGACTTTTAGCGAAGTTCGACAATATCAATTTGGGGATGATGTTCGTAATATTGATTGGAATGTAACTGCTCGTTATAATGAACCATATATTAAGGTTTTTGAAGAAGAACGAGAATTGACAATGATGTTAATGGTAGATGTCTCTGGATCACAATTGTTTGGAACCAAACAACAATTTAAGAAAGACATTATTACAGAGGTTGCTGCGACATTAGCATTTTCTGCTACTCAGAATAATGATAAAATAGGATTGATTTTGTTTACTGATGAAATCGAGCTTTTTATTCCACCAAAAAAAGGACGATCTCATGTGTTAAGAATTATTAGAGAATTATTAGAATATGAGCCTAAGAGTAAACAAACTAATATTACGGAAGCATTGAAATTCTTATCAAACGTAATGAAAAAGAAAGCAATTGTATTTATGCTTTCTGATTTTATTGCGGATGATTATCAGCAAACGTTAAAAATTGTTGGAGGAAAACATGATGTTACGGGCATTCGAGTATATGATAAGCGCGAAGAGGAGATTCCTAATTTAGGAATGGTCCAGATGGAAGATGAAGAAACGGGAGAGTTACTTTTGGTAAATACGAGCTCTAAGAAAATAAGAACCAATTATGGAAAGTATTATCAAGATCGAGTAGATTATTTTAAAGATAGTTTTACTAGAAGCGGTGCAGGTTCGATAAGTAGTAGAGTGGATGAGAGTTACGTAAAGAAATTATTAGGATATTTTAAAAGGAGAGGATAGGCTACAAGTAAGAATGAGTAATTATAAAGTACTAATTAGTAATAAAACATATGATATTCAGCTTTTGAAAAAAGTTAGAAAGATAATATTTATGATCCTCTTTCTTGTTTTTTCTGGATTTCATGGTATTGCACAAGTTGCAACTAGTATTGATTCTACATCAATAAAAATCGGTGAAGAAATTAGATACAAAATGCAGGTTGAAGTAGATTCTACCGAAATTGTAATTTTTCCAGAAGGGCAAACATTTTCGCCACTCGAAGTTATAGAATCCTATAAAACAGATACTACAAAAAACGGAAATAGATTTAATCTAATCAAAGAATATGCGTTAACACAATTTGATTCTGGGCATTACACAATTCCGAGACAAAAAGTGATGATAGGGGATCGATCATTTTTTACAGATTCATTAAAAGTAGAGGTTCGAGATGTAGTTGTAGATACTACAAAACAAAAAATGTTTGAGATCAAACCGATAGTGGATGTAGATGCTTCTTTTTTTAACTGGAAAAAGTATTTGTGGTGGATTCTAATACCACTAGCATTGATAGGGTTGATTGTATTTCTTGTTTTAAGAAGAAAAAAGCGAAAAGAGGCAAAGGAAGATGAGCTTCCTCCTTATGAAAGAGCAATTTTAGCATTACAAAGAATTGATGAATCACAATTGTTAGAGCAGGATTCTCATAAAGAATATTATTCTCAATTGAGTGATACAGCACGTAAGTATATTGACGAAGAAGTGTATGATCATGCAATGGAAAGTACTACGGATGAATTAATAGCTCGACTTGATGAAGAAATTAAAACAGGATCATTAAATTTAGATAAGCATACAATCGAAGAACTTAAATCAGTCCTAAAAACGGCTGATATGGCAAAGTTTGCTAAGTCCAAACCTGATATTGGTACTGCTAAAGCCGATAGAAATGTTATTGAAAAAGTAATTAATGAGACAAAGAATGCAATTCCAGAACCAACTGAGGAAGAATTGCTGGCGGATGAAGAATATCGAAAAACTGTCGCAGAAAAAAAACTAAGAAGAAAAATTATTTTCGGAAGTATAGCAGGTGTTGGTGTAATCGCAATTACATTAATGATTTTTATTGTTGTAAAAGGGTATGATGTTGTGAAAGATTCAATCTTAGGGCATCCAACGAAAGAGTTAGCTGAAACAGACTGGATCAGTAGTGCTTATGGAGCACCACCAGTTACGATATCCACTCCCAAAGTTTTAATTAGAAATAATTTTCAATTAACTGAAGAACAAAAACAAATTCTAAAAGGAAATGAAACCTTTATATACGGAAGTTTGGTAGGAAACTTTTTTATCTCCGTTTCGACGGTTCAATACAACCAGAAAACAGAAGTGGATTTAAATAAAGTGGTAGAAGGAGTCGTTGGTAATTTCGAATCGCAAGGAGCTAAAAATATTACCGTAAAAGATGAAGAGTACGAAACATTGGCAGGAGCAAAAGGTATAAAGGTCTTTGGGAATTTAGAGGTTGTAAATACAGTAACCAAGAAAGAACAAAAAAGCGATTATTTGATGCTTAATTTTGCCGAGAATGGTGGTTTCCAACAGATAATGGTAGTTTATGATAAAGAAGATCGTTATGCTAAAGAAGTTGCCCAACGTATTATAAACTCTGTAGAACTTAGAAACGCCAAATAACTATGTTTGAAAATTTTACATTTGAAAATCCACAGTTCTTTTGGTTGTTTTTAACACTACCTTTAGCAATTGCTTGGTATATATGGAAACGAAATAAACAACAAGCTGAGCTTAAAATCTCCAGTATTAAAGGATTTAAAGTATCAGGGAGTTGGTTGGCTAAGGTTAAGCCATTATTGCTGTTGTTGAGATTAATTGCTTTAGCATTAATCATTACGGCGATGGCAAGACCAAGAACTGTCGATGTATCAACTAAAACGAAAACAACTCGAGGGATTGATATAGTAATGGCGATTGACGTTTCTGCAAGTATGCTTGCAAGAGATTTAAGACCTAATCGTTTAGAAGCTTTAAAGGATGTTGCGGCAGAGTTTATCCAAGGCAGACCAAATGATAGAATTGGATTGGTTATGTATGCAGCAGAAAGTTTTACTAAAACACCAATTACTAGTGATAAGGCGATTGTGCTTAGTGCAATGAAAGAAATAGAATATAATAATCTTTTAGAAAATGGTACGGCAATTGGTATGGGATTGGCTACTTCTGTAAATAGACTAAAAGACAGCAAAGCAAAAAGCAAAGTAATTATATTACTTACTGATGGTTCTAATAATGCTGGTTTTATTGATCCTAAAATAGCCTCAGAATTGGCAGTTGAGTATGGCATTAAAACCTATACGATTGGTATTGGAACTAATGGAATGGCTTTAGCACCAGTTGCTATTAGACCAAATGGATCATTTCAATATGGAAATGTAAAGGTTGAGATTGATGAAGAACTTTTGAAGGAAATTGCAAAAGTGACCAAAGGAAAATATTTTAGAGCAACCAATAATAAGAAACTAGAACAGATATATGAGGAGATTGATAAGCTAGAAAAAACAGATGTAGAAGAGTTTAAGTTTTATAACTATGAAGAAAAATTTCGACCATTAGTGTTATTAGCTGGATTGTTATTGTTGGTTGAATTTTTGTTGAGATTTACCGTGTTTAGAAGTTTTATTTAAGTAAAAGTACAGTAGTTGAAAAAAGGAATCATAATTCAAGGAAGTTCGAGAAGTGATGGAGATACAGGTATTGTAGTTTCTTATTTAAAAGAAATGACTGGTTTTGAAATGGTTGATTTAAATCAAAGAGAAATAAATTACTTTGATTACGATTTTAACAACAATGATGATTTTGAAATAATTTTTAAAAATATAGTACAGAATTATCAGACGATAGTTTTAGCCACGCCAGTATATTGGTATACAATGAGCGGAATTATGAAAGTGTTTTTAGACAGAATTTCTGATTATCTGTATAAGGAAAAAGATTTCGGAAGAATGTTAAGAGGAAAAGAGATGGCGATGATCAGTTGCAGTAATGATGATGATAGAGTAATAGAATTCCCTCTTCCTTTTTCCAGAAGTGCTGAATACTTGGGAATGCAGTATTTGGGAGATATACATACTTGGGTTCGGGATAAAGAACTTTCTCAAGAAATGAAAGAAAAAATAAATGCTTTTGCTTTAAAAATAAAAAAATAAATATACGGGATACTAAACTTTTTAAGTGTAGTTGGTTCGTATGTAAATTACAGTGTTTGCTGTAACTAAGAATAATAAAATGTATCTATTAGAAGAAAAAATATATTTCTGGTTATTATTGGTAATACCAATAGTAATTGTGTTGTTTCTTGGTCTTTTAATTTGGAAGAAAACGGCTCAGAAAAAGTTTGCAGACAAGGAATTATTAAAAAGATTAAGTCCTAATCAATCAATTTTTAAATCAATACTAAAAATTATGGTTATTAGTTTAGCTTTTGCTTGTTTTATTATTGCTTTGGTCAATCCTAAAGTTGGGACTAAATTAGAAACAGTAAAACGAGAAGGTGTTGATGTCGTATTTGCAATAGATGTTTCTAAAAGTATGCTCGCAGAGGATATTGCGCCAAATCGAATAGAGAAAACAAAGCAATTGGTGACTCAGATTATTAATAATTTAGCAAGTGATCGTGTAGGTATTATTGCATATGCAGCTAGTGCATTTCCGCAATTACCAATAACCACAGATTATGGATCTGCTAAGATGTTTCTACAATCAATGAATACGGATATGCTTTCTTCTCAGGGAACTGCTATTAATGAAGCTATCGAACTAGCAAAAACCTATTATGATGATGAGGAACAGACGAATAGAGTATTATTCATTATAAGCGACGGAGAAGATCATGAAGGAAATGTAGCATCTATAGCAGAAGAAGCAGCTAAAGAAGGCATTAAGATATATACAATAGGTGTTGGAACAACCAAAGGAGGCCCAATTCCGATAAAACGTAACGGAATAGTCCAATCGTATAAGAAAAATAGTCAGGGAGAAACTGTTATTACAAAATTAAATACGACAATTTTACAGGAAATTGCTAATGAAGCAAATGGCACATACATTGATGGTTCTAGTACAAATGCAGTGGTAGAAAATGTGACAGAATTATTGCAAGGCATGGATAAAAAAGAGTTTGAAGCCAAACAATTTGCAGATTTTAAAGATCAGTTCCAATGGTTTCTAGGAGCAGGTTTACTATTGCTATTCTTAGATATTTTCTTATTAGAAAGAAAAACTTCTTGGGTTAAAAGGCTAAACTTGTTTAATGAAGAATAAGTTATGAGCAATAAAATATTGAAGGAATAAGCTTGTTAAAGCTTGATACAGAATAAAATAAAAACGTTATGAAAAATTTACTGATTATAGTACTATGTTTTCAATTCGGGATTACTTTTTCGCAAGAAGAAGATCGAATAGAAGCTATAGCAGAGGCAGATCGATTTGTAGCGACTGGAAATGAAGTGTTGGTTAAAGATGGTAATTTTCCAAAAGCAGAAGGGGAATATCGTAAAGCAATATCCAAAAATCCGGTAGATCCAACAGCTAAGTACAATTTAGCAAATGCATATTACAACACAGAAAAATATGATGAAGCACACCAACGATATACCGAAGCTGTAAAAACAGCAACTTCAAAAGTAGAAAAACATAAGGCATTCCATAACCAAGGTAATACCTATATGGAACAGAAAAAATATAAAGAAGCAGTAGCGGCTTATAAGAATGCTTTACGTAATAATCCTAAAGATGATGAGACACGATATAATTTAGCACTAGCAAAACAATTATTAGAAAAACAACAAAACGAAGATAAAGGAGGAGGGGACAAGGATAATAAAGATCAGAATAAAGACGACAAAAAAGATAAAGAGGACAAGGATAAGAAAGAGGGCGAAAATAAAGAAGATAAGAAAGAAGGAGGAGACGATAAGGATAAAAAAGGAGATAAAGGAGACGATAAAGAGGATCAAAAGGGTGAAGATAAAAAAGATGAAAAAGGTGATCCTAAAGATGACGGTAAAGACAAAAAAGAAGATAAGAAAGAAGGAGATGGTAAGCCAGAAGAACAAAAGAAGCAACCACAACAAGCGCAAGGTCAATTATCTCCTCAGCAAGTAAAAAGTCTTTTAGAGGCAATGAACAATGAAGAAAGAAAAGTACAAGATAAAATAAATGCTAAAAAAGCTAAAGGAACAAAAACAAAAACTGAAAAAGATTGGTAAGCGAATGAAATCTATGCGACTAAGAGCATTACATTTTGATATTGACTATTTTGTCACTCTAGATATCATTTGTTCCTAAAAAGTATATAAAACGGATGAATATAAAATTAATTTTTCTAACATTATTTTTAGCAATAACCCAGCTTGGGATCGCTCAAGTAAAGTTTGAGGCTAAATTGAGTAAGAAAAAACTGGGTATCAATGAAAGATTACGCGTCGATTTTGAAATGAATAAAGACGGTGATAATTTTACACAACCTAGTTTTAAAGGATTTACTGTTGTTGGAGGACCTAATCAATCCATTAGTAATTCTTGGATCAATGGTAAAAGATCATATGCCAAGACATTTAGTTATTTCCTTTCTCCTACAAAAAGAGGTAATTTTACAATTGGTCAAGCGACTATAGAAATTGATGGACAAACCTATAAAACATTACCAGTAAAAGTACAAGTAACTGCTGCAGTGCAAAAGCCAAAAGATGGAAATAATGCGGATTATGTTGCTAGTGAGAATCTACATTTAGTTGCAGAGGTTTCTAAATCCAATCCTTATCTAAATGAAGCTATCACAGTAGTATACAAATTGTATGTAAGCCCAAGAATACAAATTAGTAATTTAAGAGAAATAGATAATCCAAAATATAGTGATTTCTGGAGTCAGGCGATTAAGATTGGTCAGTTAAAAGTAGAAAGAGGTGAGTACAAAGGAGAACCGTATAACTTTGTTGTATGTGGTAAAACAGTGTTATATCCCCAAAAAACAGGAAAATTAGATATAGAGCCTTTAACTTTATCAATTGCGGTCGATGTTCCTACAAATCGTCGTGATATTTTTGGAGGCAAGTTGTATTCTACAGTAAATAAAACGGTTGCTGCTGGTACCAGAACAATTAATGTAAAACCGCTTCCTATAGAAGGAAAACCAGACGATTTTTCTGGTGCAGTTGGGTCTTTTGATTTCAAAATTACTCCTAATAGAACTGAGTTGGATGCGACAGAATCCCTAGAGACTAAGATTTTGGTTTCGGGTAATGGAAATCTTAAACTATTTGATCTACCTAAATTAAGTGTTCCAAACGGTTTAGAACAATATGAACCAGAGCATAATGAAAGAGTGAGAACGAATATGACAGGAATGTCTGGGAATATTTCTGATTCTTATACATTGGTTCCTCAGTTTAAAGGAACCTATCCAATTCCTCCTGTTTCTTTTTCGTATTTCGATTTAAAAACCGAAACCTATAAAAGAATAACATCTCAAGAAATAGTAATTAATGTAAAGAATGGTCCTGATAGTGGAAGTATTGTTACAAATTCAGAAGCTACAGGTAACAATAAAAAATTAGTTACTCAAACGGGAAGTCAGTTTAGGTTTTTAAAATTGAATGCTAATCTCGAACCAATCGAGAAAAAACATTTTTTTAAATCGACAGGATACTGGATAGCTCTTGCAGCTCCGCTTTTTGCGATTCCGTTATTTTTGTTTTTTGGAAAAAAGAGAGAAGAAAGATTAAGTGACGTTAGTGGTAATAGAGTACGTAAGGCGGATAAACTTGCAAGAAAATATCTTTCTGAGGCTAAAAAGAACCTAGGAAATCAGAAAGAGTTTTACATTGCAATGGAACGAGCGTTGCATAACTATTTGAAAGCAAAATTACATATCCAAACTAGTGATATGAGTAAAGATCGAATTAAGCGGTTATTAAAAGAAAAAGAAGTAGATGATACTACATCTATAGAGTTTATAGCATTATTAGAAAGCTGTGAATTTGCTAGATATACTCCTTCATCTACAACAGCTATGCAACAGGATTATGATAAGGCGTCTAGAGTGATCTCGGCAATCGATAAACAATTATAAAATATTGAAAGTAGTGAAGAATTTAGTAGTAATAGTTGTTTTCTTAATGAATATGATTGGCTTTGCCCAGAATGATGAATTATTCGAAAAGGCCAATACGTTTTATAATCAAGAAGAGTATCAGCAAGCTATTGATGCATATACAACTATAATAAATAGTGGTAATGAGTCTGCATCATTGTATTATAATTTAGCGAATGCTAACTATAAATTAAGTAATATAGGTCCAAGTATATATTTCTACGAAAAAGCATTAGAACTAGCACCTAATGATGAGGATATTAAAAACAATCTTGCCTATGCCAATAATGCTACTATCGATGCAATAGATGTTATACCAGAAGGTGTGATTTCTAGAACCATTAATGGTTTCACAAATATGTTTGGTTTTGATATGTGGGCTTGGATTTCGATATTAAGTATCGTTCTTTTTGTAGTATTATTTATATTGTATTATGTGACACGTATTTCTTCTAAGAAGAGGTTGTTTTTTATTGGTTCTTGGATATCTCTAGTGGTTGGTTTATTTGCTATCTTCTTTGCTTTTAAACAATATGGTTTTATAGAAAATAATCAGTACGCTATAGTATTTGCTCAGGAAACTACTATAAAAAGTGAACCTAATCTTCGTAGCGAAGAGGTATTCGAGCTTCATGAAGGCACAAAGGTTAAAGTGACCGAAACGGTAAACGATTGGAAAAAAATAAAACTTGCCGACGGAAAAATTGGATGGATTCCCGCTACTGATTTAAAAGAGTTATAGCGTTTGTTTTCTAAAAGACTGAATCTTACCTTTTGTTGCGCTACGCCATAACCATTCTAATGGACCGTACTTAAATTTTTGCAGCCATACTTTGCTGATTAAAGCTTGGAGTATTATCAGTGCTAAAGCAAAAATGACAAGATATATAGTTTGTAATTTTCCAATAAGGCCTATTCCCCATCCAAAGAGTAGAAATGTACCAATAATTGATTGTAGAACGTAATTAGTTAGTGCCATCCTACCATACGATTCAAAGAAAGTAAAGAATCGGTACCCTCTTTTTTTGTAATATAAGAGAATAAAACTACATAAGATAATTGCGGTCAGTGCAATATTAGACCAATCATAAACATTGATACCCAATACGTGTAACCAACTACTAAAATCAACAGGTTGTGGAGAAATAGCAAATATTCCTGCTGCTATAGCCATAGCAATTAAAAAAAATATTGAACTTCTTTTAAGCCATTTTTTAATTAAAGGGATTTTTTCCTTTGAATGATGGAATAACCCAATTTTTCCGAGCCATAAACCAATTAAGAAATAACCAAAGGTTAGGTAAAATCTGGCAAATAAACCTACCTGAAAATCTATTTTTTGTAACATTCCTTGTTTCCCGTTAGTAGCAAATACTTCTGTAATAGTACCTTCTTTTAAAATGTTTATATATGCCGTGTTCATTTCGCTATTACCATCCATTATTGATGGAAATCCAAAAAGACTTTCATTTCCTAAAAAGTAAAACGAAATGAACCGCGGAATACTTACTAAAAATAGCCCGGCAACTAAAAGGGTCCATTTATTACGAATATGGTAAAAAGGTATTAAGAAAGGAGTGAGCATTGCATATATAGTTAATATATCTCCCTTGTAAAACAATTGATGAATGTATCCAATAATAAAAAGTAAAAAAGCTCTCCAGAGAAATCGTAATCCATAATTTTCATTTCTCTTACTAGCCGCATCCATTTGGATAAAAAAACTAAGACCAAAAAGGATAGAAAATAAAGCAAAGAATTTACCAACAATAAAGAACCCAATAATTCCACCTAAAATTTGATCAAAAATGGTATTAGTTACCTCCATAAGACTTTCTGATGGAGGAGATGCAATATATTGTTCATTCATATGAACTAAGCATACTCCAGCTAATGCAAAACCTCGCAAAGCATCGATAATTATAATTCTATTTGAAGTATTAGCTGTCAAAGTGAATTAAAATTACTTCATTAATGTTGTTTAGACAATAGCAATGAAGTTAAATTATACTAATTGTTCCGTTGCGGTTAAGATTAAAGTAGAGAAAGAACAAATCGTTCAAATAATTTTACGATTGATTTAACAAATTTTGAAAGTAATACTATTATTTTTACAACCCATAAAAATTATTTATGCCTGCTATAAAAATAAAAATTGCTAGATTTTTGATTATTTCCGGTTTTCTTTTAAACATCGGAAACTATTCATTAGGCTTGTTGGATTTTTATAGCGGAAATATTACTTCGATTAGTTATGCTATAGATGATTCAGAAGAGAAGTCTGAATCGAATGAGAAAGACGGTTCAGAAAAAGAAGACTTAAAAGAAAAAGATAAAATTTCTCAATATTTTGATGAGAAACAAACTAGGATATCTAATGTTATTATTTTGGGTTATCCTGATTTAAGTTACGGAAATTCTTCCGTATATCTAGAGTATGTAACACCACCTCCGGAATATTCATAAGATTTACATAAAATATTTCAGTTCTCTTTTTCTTAATCAGTAAGAAGAGAATATAGGTTTTGATTTGTTTAAATCAATTTCAATTTCAATCACCTGTTAACAGGTAATAACTTAATTATTAAATCATGAGTGTTTTTAAAAATATAAAAAGCGATATACCAGCAAGTATTGTTGTATTCTTTGTGGCATTACCATTATGTCTTGGAATTGCTTTAGCAAGTGGGGCTCCACTTTTTTCTGGTTTGATTGCCGGAATTGTCGGAGGAATTATGGTAGGAGCATTGAGTGGTTCTCAAATTGGAGTAAGTGGACCAGCAGCAGGATTAGCAGCAATCGTTCTCGCTGCCATTTCATCTTTAGGAAGCTATGAGAATTTCTTGGTAGCTGTTGTTTTAGGAGGATTAATTCAAGTAGTCTTTGGAGTTTTAAGACTTGGAATTATTGGGTATTATTTTCCTTCTTCTGTAATTAAGGGCATGCTTACAGGAATAGGGATTATTATTATATTAAAACAGATACCATATTTTTTTGGTATTGATGAAAACCCAGAAGGTGACTTTGCTTTTCTTCAAATTGATGGAGAAAACACATTTACCGAATTACTAAAAACTCTTAATGCATTATTGAGCGGAAGTTTTAATGTTGGAGCTGCAATAGTGGCACTCTTAGGTTTAGGAATTTTAATTTTATGGAGTAATGTGTTATCTAAAAAGGGGAAATTTTTTCAATTAGTTCAAGGTCCTTTAGTAGCAGTAGTTATAGGAATACTTTTTTATGTATTTACAAAGGATTCTTCAATAGGAATCACAACCGAACATTTAGTTTCGGTACCGGTACCTGATAACTTTGATAGCTTTTTGGGACAGTTTGCTTTTCCAAATTTTGGAGTTATAACTAGAGGAGATGTTTGGGTTACAGGTTTCACTATTGCATTGGTAGCTAGTTTAGAAACTTTATTATGTGTAGAGGCAACCGATAAATTAGATCCTGAAAAGCGAGTAACACCTACTAATCGTGAACTGTTGGCTCAAGGAGCTGGTAATGTAGTTTCTGGGTTAATAGGAGGGTTACCAATAACACAGGTTATTGTGCGTAGTTCAGCTAATATACAATCTGGTGGTAAAAGTAAAATGTCGGCAATAATTCACGGATTTTTTCTATTAACCTCGGTTATTTTAATTCCTACATTGTTAAATATGATTCCTCTTTCTGTACTTGCAGCAGTTCTTTTTATTGTAGGATATAAATTAGCTAAACCTTCAACATTTAAGGCAATGTGGGCAGCAGGATGGAAACAATTTGTTCCTTTTATAGTAACAATTTTAGGTATTGTACTTACAGACTTATTGGTTGGAATAGGATTAGGACTAGCAGTAGGTATCGTAATAATATTATTTAAAAGTTATCAGAACTCTCATTTCTTACATATCGAAGATAAGAGTAATGGAAAACATAGAATTAAAATGACTTTGGCAGAAGAGGTTACCTTTTTTAATAAAGGAGCTATTCTGAAAGAGTTGGATCAATTACCAGAAGATACATATCTTACTTTAGATGTTAGAAAAACTAGGTACTTGGATAATGATATTATAGAGATTTTAGAGGATTTTGCTTATAAAGCAAAAGAAAGAAATATTGATATTCAATTAATATCAGAACGTGGAATTGCGGAAAACCCTGAGAGTTACATTAAATTTTTTAAATTAAGACCAAAAACTACGTAAATTAAAGAAAACATATTATGAAAGCACATACAAAAGAAACACAAGCGGCAATAACACCGCAAACTGCATTACAGTTATTAAAAGAAGGAAATCAAAGGTTTCAACAAAAGCATATGGCTGATAGAGATTTGTTAGATCAGGTTAATGACACTAAGTCGGGTCAGTTTCCATTCGCAACAATTCTAAGTTGTATAGATTCTAGAGTTTCTTCAGAATTAATTTTTGATCAAGGGATCGGGGATATTTTTAGTGCAAGAGTAGCAGGTAATTTTGTAAATGAAGATATTTTAGGAAGTATGGAATTTGCTTGTAAACTTGCAGGAACTAAATTAGTACTGGTTTTAGGACATACTGCGTGTGGTGCTGTTAAGGGAGCTTGTGATGATGCTAAGTTAGGAAACCTTACTGCCTTATTAAGTAAAATAAAGCCAGCAGTAGCTGCTGTTACAGAACCATCTGATCCAGCAGAAAGAAATTCAAAAAATATAGATTTTGTAAATGAAGTTGCTGAACAAAATGTAAATATGACGATTCAAAACATTAAGGATCAGAGTGAAGTTCTTAAAGAAATGGAAGCTAATGGCGAGATTATGATTATAGGAGGGATGTATGATATTAACGATGGAAGTGTAACTTTTTATGAGAACTAGGATATGCTAGGTATCTAATATAAAGCCGACATTATTTAGTGTCGGCTTTTTTGTTTTATTTTTAATAGTTTTACACTAGTGTTTAAGTAAAAAAAGATATTATAAATCTTAATACAATGAAGCAAATCAAGATGAAATTTTGATACTCTTGTAAATTTGTTTGGTGAGTTTCTTGTATGTCTAAAAATAATATAAAACGCATGAAAGGATTTTTTAAGAATTTTAAAGGAGATGCTTTTGGTGGATTAACTTCCGGTATTGTAGCATTGCCGTTGGCTTTAGCTTTTGGTGTATCTTCCGGATTGGGACCAACTGCAGGGTTATATGGAGCTATTTTTATAAGTTTTTTTGCAGCATTATTCGGAGGAACCAATACTCAGATTTCTGGACCTACAGCTCCAATGACCGCTGTAAGTATGGTTGTAATTGCAGGAATTATTGCCGCCAATGACGGAAGTGTAGAAAAAGCATTACCTGCTATTCTAACGATCTTTTTATTATGTGGACTGATACAGATTTTATTAGGAGCTATAGGAGTAGGAAAGTATATTAAATATATTCCTTATCCAGTTGTTTCTGGTTTTATGACTGCCATTGGTGTCATTATATTACTTACTCAGATATTACCATCTGTTGGATATTATCCTAAAGAAGACGATGCGTTTGTTTCTAAATTTAAGCCAGAAGCGCAAGAAGTAATTCTTAAAAATATTCTTAAAGAAGAGGCGGGTAAGGGTGTTTTGGTGCTAGAAGATTTTAAACAAACAATAACTAAGGCAGAAATAATTTCTGAAGCAGATATTTTAAAAGAATCACAAACGCTTGCGGGAAAAGAAGCATCTGGAGCGTATGGAGCAATTAAAGTACTTCCGCGGGCGTTAAAAAACATTAATTGGTTAGAATTGTTACTTGCATTAGGAACCATTTTTATAATTTATGGTTTTAAACGAATTACTAAAGCCGTTCCAAGTACATTGGTAGCGTTGGTTGTAATGTCTGGGATTGCCTATGGCTTCGGGTTGGATTATCGCCCTATAAAAGAAATCCCAAGTGGTTTACCAATACCAAGATGGGAGATATTTACCGGATTTAGTTTAAGTAGTATAACTCCCTATTTATTTACAGCTTTTACACTTGCCCTTTTAGGTGCCATTGACTCTTTGTTGACTAGTGTAATTGCGGATAATATGACCAAAACAAGGCATAAACCAAACAAGGAATTGATGGGACAAGGAATTGGAAATAGTATAGCGGCTTTGTTTGGCGGTATACCTGGTGCTGGAGCAACTATTAGAACTGTAGTTAATATAAATGCTGGAGGTAAGACTAAGTTGTCTGGTATGATTGCAGGATTAATTTTATTTGTGGTTATGCTTGGATTGGCTCCTGTTGCATCAAAAATACCTGCAGCTGTTCTTGCAGGAATTCTAATTACAGTAGGTATTGGAGTAATGGATTATAAGGGATTAAAGGCAGTACCAAGTATGCCTAAGGATATTAAGTTAGGACCTATTAAACTAAGTTCTGAAGTTTTAATAATGTTGATTGTACTAGTGTTATCTACATTTTGGAATTTGGTGTATGCAGTTGGTATTGGATTAGTAATTGCTTGTTTGATGTTCATGAAAAAAATTGGTGATTTAACTGCAGAAAGATCTGATGTTAAGCCGCTTAAAGAAGAAGCATGGAGTGATGAGAAAAATTTCCCAGACCAACTTAAGGAGGAAGTATTCATTAAGCACCTTAAAGGTCCATTGTTTTTTGGTTCTACAAGTGATTTTCAAAATTTAGCGGCTCAAATCCCTGATACTTCCAAAGTAGTTGTAGTTCGATTAGCCAAAATGCACTATATGGATCAATCCGGATTATATACCATGGAAGAAATCATTTTAGGGTTACAAGAAAAAGGGATCAAAGTATTATTCGTGGGGCTTCCTAAACAGCCTAGATATATGATGGAACATATAGATATTATTCCTGATTTAGTACCTGAGAATTATATATTTGAGGATTTTAATTCTTGCTTAGAATATATTGAACATAATGTAAAAAACACAGCTTAACTAAATAAGTTAAGTTTTTTGGTCTTCTTCCTTAGTAGTATCTCTAAGGATATTTGGTAATACTGTAGGCGCTATTTTTTTTACAGGAGCATAAAGAATAGAGGAGTCTAATGTCTCTTGCTTAATTAGATTTAGGGATCGATTGGCCGCGTCTACAAATATAATTATTACACTTGCTATAAAGGCAAATTTTAATACGCCAAATGCTGCACCTAAAAGTTTATTTAGGATACCTAATGAGGCAAAATCTGCAATTTTTGTCAGTAGTTTTCCGGCTAAAGATATTAAGATTACAACACCAATAAATGTAATGGCAAATGCAGTTAACTTAAGAGCCCCATCTCCCCAGTTAAGGTATTTCTCTAGATAACCTCCTATCAAGTGTGAGAAGTGTACAGAGACATAAATCCCTGCTACTAATGCAACTAAAGACGCAAGAGAAACAAATAACCCTTTGCTAAACCCTTTGATTAATCCCCATAGCAGTAAAATACCTAAGATGATATCGATATAATTCATTGACAGCTTTGTTTAGACTAATATAATGTTTTAAATCAAAATCGAGTTATTTATACAGTTAGACTTCAATAATTTGTTAAGGTTAGGATATTATGGATGCTTTAAGTTTTCTCAAAAAATGATGGTTGGTCTTTTAGTTAAGCGTTATTTTTGTACTGCTTAATTTTTTAATTAGTATTTATAAAAAGCGAGGAAAATTAGATTATGACCAGAGATGAGAAATTAAAAGAAAGATGGGAAGAATTGGTAATGAAGTTATCTAATCAGTTTGCCGATGGAGATGAGTTAGATTTAGACGCTATTATTTATTTGATTGGAGTGCAAGAATTAGGTCAAGTACATCGTAGATTTAAAAAGGATGAAAAATTAGATTTGATGCACATTGCAATTTGTAGATTGTTAGAGCCATATGGTTATTATGAGTTTGATTATTTTGATGAAGAAGGATGGCCACATTATATTGTAAAAGAACAACTTCCTAATCTTAAGGCAGGAGAACAATCGATTTTGATGAAAGAAGCAATTGTAAATTATTTTGTTACAAGTCAATATATTCTTTAGTTTGACGATGTAACTTTTTTAATTATCTATTAAAACATGTAATAATCGCTATTAATGAGATTTAATAAAAAAGGAGCCTTATAAGGCTCCTTTTTTATAGTTAAGTTTTTAATTGTATAATTATCTTCTCATTGCATACCAAGAGGCCGAAGGAAGATTGCTAATCAATTCTTTTAATCCTTTCATATCTATAATAAGAATTCCAAAAAATAACTTTTTCATATCCGGCAATTTTAAATTAAACATTACATGACTAACTTTTAGTCATTACCATTGATTCAAAATTATTGGTTAAGGAGTTTTTTTGGGAAGTTTAGGCTAAGCAATAGTTGTTTCTATAAGCACAAAAACTGTACTTAAATATAATCAATGTTATCTGTTTTATCAAGATTTTTAACGAGCTTTAACGTATGTTGTATTTCTGTTTCTTGATTAGAGTGAGATGTGGATGTTATAGTGTTCTTTTTTGGTAGTTTGAGAGAATACCGTTTTCTTTTTGATACAATTTGTGTGCAAAAATCAATTGAAAGATAATGTAGTTTTAGAAGCAATTGAACAAAAAAACAAAAATTAAGCTCTTAAATATAACTTCTATTATATTTTGGGTACTATTTATTGTATTTCTGTTTAAATTTGTCCTCTATATAAGAAAAAGATCATGATCGATAAGATTAAAGAATATATCTCAGAAGTTGAGGAGTTTTCTGCGAAGACCAAAGAAGAAGTTGAAATATTTAGAATAAAGTTTTCTGGTAAAAAAGGACTTGTAAATGACTTTTTTGCAGAATTCAGGAATATTGCCAATGATCAGAAGAAAGAATTTGGTCAAGCAATAAATGCACTAAAAGTAGCAGCAGAAGAGAAAGTAAAATCCTTAAAAGATGAGTTAGAATCAAAGGAAGAAGAAAAAGGAGCCTATGGAGATCTTACACGTCCATCTGAACCTATTTCGTTGGGATCTAGACATCCAATTTCTTTAGTAAAAAATCAAATTATAGATATTTTTTCTCGTATTGGGTTTAATGTTAGTGAAGGTCCAGAAATAGAGGATGATTGGCATAATTTTACAGCACTGAACTTACCAGAGTATCACCCAGCACGTGATATGCAAGATACTTTCTTTATACAAACGGATCCGGATATCTTATTGCGTACGCATACTTCTTCCGTACAGGTAAGATATATGGAAGAGAATAAACCTCCAATAAGAACAATTTCTCCAGGAAGAGTTTATAGAAATGAAGCGATATCTGCTAGATCACATTGCTTTTTTCATCAGGTAGAAGGATTATATATAGATAAAGATGTTTCCTTTGCCGATCTTAAGCAAACGTTGCAATATTTTACTACTGAAATGTTCGGTAAATCTAAGATTAGGTTACGTCCTTCATATTTTCCATTCACAGAACCAAGTGCTGAGGTGGATGTATATTGGGGATTAGAAACCGAAACAGATTATAAAATGACCAAAGGAACAGGTTGGTTAGAGATAATGGGCTGTGGGATGGTTGACCCTAATGTATTAAAGAATTGTAATATCGATCCTGAAGAGTATAGTGGATTTGCTTTTGGTATGGGAATCGATCGAATTGCCTTACTATTATATGGAATCTCTGATATCCGTATGTTAAGTGAAAATGATGTACGTTTCTTAGAACAATTTAAGTCCGCATTATAAATTGAGAAAGGATATAGAAATACCATTAGTAAAAAATGTTTACATAGCCATTGTGAAAGAGTGGAATGATGAATTTGGAGGCGACGATTGGAATTCTTACATCATTAATGATAGAGATACCCCTATAGAGATGGTATTCGTGGTGACAAAAGGGTATGATGCCCAGAAAAAAACATCTTTACTTAGACACGGTATTGGAACCGTGAATGCCAAATCATCGGCTAAAATAGAAATGATTCAGGAAGAATTGTTTTCCATGAATAATGAATTTGCTGTTTCCTTCTTTTCAGATGGAAAATTGTATGATAAGAAATACATCTTCAGAAAAAATACAATAAACGAACGTGCCTTTCGGGATATTCCTGTTATGGAACAACGAGGCGTATTAGTATCATAAACTTAAGGTTTTAGCCATTATTAGTTGTTTAACTTATTAAAAAACAGTTAAATAACCCTCGTATTGTTTCTAAATTGATAATACTTTAGCGTTATATTCCCCTACAATAATTGGAATGCCAACATCCAATTGTCGTGGGGTTTTTTATTCTAATCTTAAAACCAAATAATATGAAAAAAGTATTTTTTTTAGCGGTAATAGTACTATCAAGCATGTTCTTTTCCTGCGAAAAAGGAAGCGTAGAGGAAGCAAATGAAAATGTAACAGTTGATCTTATTGATAATGAAACAGATGTTCAGGGTAAATGGGGCATTGTTTGGCGATGTTATTACATTTTCGAAAGAGGGCTTAACTTTCGAGGTAATTGCTACTCACAATTTAATGGAGTTTGTGGTGTAAAGAGAATATGTATCCCTATCATCGTGGATCCTTGTTGGATTGTGCCTTGTTGGATAGATATTTTTGATCCATGGATAATTTATGAAAAGATAGATCCTAGAGATTTTCTTTCTTTTAGAGATAAACTAGAATTAGATATTGATCCACGAGAAACTGCTATGCCATTTGCATTAAACGAAGAAATAGCGGGATTACAATTTTATCAAGAGGAAGGTTTATTTAAGGATAATGTTTTTACAGTAAAGGAATCATTAGTCTTGGATGCAGAGACTTCCAAAGAATTGGGATTACAAGGTAATGTAGTAAAAGCTGGCGAATATCCTGTGATTCATAATAAAGAGAACGGAACTTATAATGTTATTTTAGCAGTAGAAAAAGGTTTCAAACGCTAATATTTAGTGAAAATGTTGGTAATAAATAAACCTGGTTAGAGTAACTCTCTAATCAGGTTATTATTGTAATTATGTTATGTGAGTAGATAGGTAAAAGTACTTATTCGCCATATCTTCTTACATCTTTATATTGCCAGAGTAAATTTATAATTTCCTAATGACCATCTAGTTTAATTAATTGTAGGTATTCGACCTAGTTATCATAAATCAACTTTACGGTTGCAATACGATTATAAATGTCTTTTTCATTTTTTTTGAGGAATTGTCCAAGGAATATTTTTTGATTTAGAGAAATCTTCAATTGAATTAAGTCCAATTTCTTTTCTTCTTTTGTTTATCGATTCAGGACTTTTAATTGGTAAAAAAGATATTTTTCCTTTAGAGTTATACTCATATTGTGTTCCATAAAGTTGGGACTTATTAGAGTTAATTAACATTCTATCAATAAGCCTAGCATAATGAGTTGGTTGGGATTCTTTTTGTAGTACTGATTCTTTTAATAATGGTGCATATTTCTCTTTTGACGAAATCGAACCATGTTGTAAAACCCCCCATAAAGTGGTATTGGCTAATCGACCAACTTCTGAAATCCCTAACCAGCCATAAGTGTCAATAATCGAAATGACCTCTTTTTCCAAAAGTTTGTCTTGTTTTTCGACGACTTCCCAAAAATAGTCCATTTCATTAGATTCTTTACCAAACTGTTCTTCTGCCTGTTTATATAATTTTCTAAACAATTGATCTTTCATAAAAACTATTTCTAATTGCTTTTTTAAATAATCTTTAGTTTCTTTTGATAATGGTTTTGATTGTGCATAGCTATTACAGATAAAACCAAGGAAAATTATGTGAAAAATTATTCTTTTCATAAACTTCGATAATTGATGCTTAAACCTAACCACCCTCGAGACTAATCCTCTAGGATGGGTAGTATTTTTTATTAGCTTTTAAAGAAAAATTGCCTATTCTAAGAATTTATTTTATTCTTTTATCTCAAAAACTATTGGTAAAGAGTATAGAACGCTTACCGCTTTTCCATCTTTCATTCCAGGTGTCATTTTAGGTAATGTATTTATGACGCGAAGAGTTTCTTCTTCTAATTTCTTGTGTGGACCTCTAGCCTGAATGTCTTCAATCTCTCCGTTTTTATTTATTTTAAATCTAGCATATATTCTTAATCTTCCATTAAGCCCAATATCATTACCAATTTTAGTGTCAAACTCTTTACCAATATGTTGTGATATTTTCTGCGAAAAGCACTTTTTAGCATCTTCTCCGGTTAAGTGAGTACAATCAGGATGAATAGGAACAACATCTGCTTTTATAAATGGTACGCCTTCTATTTCTTCTTTTTGAGTAATCTCTGGGGTTAATTTCGTAATAGTCTGGATTAAGTTTTGAAAAACTTCCATCTTTTCAGATTTTAATTGATCATCCGAGATATTTCCAATGTCTTGCATAAGTATAGAAAACAGTTCTTTGCTTTCTTCGGAGTAAATACCTTCACTGTTTATTTTACTTAACAAGGACTCGGCTCTTTGTGTAAGGGTTGTTAATGGTACTTCTTTACTTTCTATTGTACGTGAATCTTCCGAACAAGAGCTATAGATAAGCATTGAACTGATGATTGGAATAAGAAGTAAGTACTTTAATAGATAAACTTTTTTTGATTTTGATTTTTGTAACATAACAAGTCTTTTTTTGATTAAAGAATGATTGAAAAATGTATTTATAAATGAAATTTTTTCTGTTTGAAAAACCTGAGATAATAGGTCTTGGTAATAGTCTTTTTTATTGGTTTCTGCTATTGCTTCAGAATCGGCAATGTATTCCTGAAGTGTAGCTATTCTATTCTGGTAGATATATACCAATGGATTGAACCAGAGTATAATTCGTAATATCTCGAAGAAAATTAAATCAAGAGAATGATATTCTCTTACATGTATTTTTTCATGTATAATGACATTACTTTTTTTAACTTCAGAAAGATCATTACCGATGTATATTGTATTGAAAAATGAAAATGCAGTATCAGTATTTGGTAATGAAACTAGAGTGATATTTTTAGTATGTACTTTGTTTCCGGAACGCTTTAGTTTAGATATTTTATATACTTTGAAAAGAAATAGAAATACGCTAATTGTAATTCCTATATACCATAAATATCCAATAATTGGTATTAAGGAAAAATAGTTGGACAGTTGATTCTCTGATCCGATTACTACTTCTGGTAGCAGATGAACCTGCATAGGAGAATCAGTAGTAAGTATCTCCGGTAACTTTATGTTATAAGATGTAGGTATAAGTTGTCTTATCACATCTAATTGAATTAGTGGAAGTAAAAAACTAAGAATAGGAGTTATCAAAAGATAACCACGATTCCAATTGAAAAATGTTTCCTTTTTTAAGAATAAATCATAAGTGATTAAAAAAAGTAATTGAAATCCTATGATCTGTAATATATAGTGTATCATATTATTCTTCTTTATTAATTTCTCTCATAGCTTCTTCCATTTCTGCGATACTGATATCATTTTTTTTCATGAAAAATGATACCATACTTTTAAAAGAACCTTGAAAATAACCATCGATTAACTTGTTAATACTTTGATTACTATATTCTGTCTTTTTAACTAGTGGAATGTAGATATGAATTCGTCCTTCTTTACGATAGTTTACAAACCCCTTATCTTCTAGTATTCTAACGATTGTAGAAACAGTATTGTAAGCTGGTTTTGGTTCTGGTAATTCATCGAGTATGGATAGAACACTCCCTTCATTCAGATTCCATAGAATTTTCATAATATCTTCTTCAGCTTTTGTTAATTGTTTCATTTGTCTATTTTTTACAGATCCAAACTAAGAATTTAGTTTGAGGTTGCTAATATAAACTAAAATATTAGTTTGAACTAATATTTTAGTTTAATTTTTGTTTTTTAAACAAATAGGATGTCTTAGAAATGGTTAATTCTGTAGAAAGGTTCCCTAAAAGAGTAGTCTGTCTATTTTAACTTTACTAATAGATTAAATTAAGAATCTTGCGAAATAATCTTTTAATTTTTTTTATGAGAATTCTAGAAATCATTCTACTTGCCATTAGCACAATTTTTCCTTTTTACATTTCAACAAAAGGCTATCGATTAAACAAAAAAATCCCCTTGTTGATTATTGGAGGCATCACTGTTTTACATTTTGTTTTTGAAGGATACCGATGGCAAATGATTCCTACTTACTTATTAGTTCTAATTTTAGGTTGGTGTTTGTATAAAGAATATCCATTTTTTAATGGAGGTTGGATTAGAAAAACTATAAGAGGAATAGTATTAATTTTACTATTGTTATTTAGTTGGGTGTTACCCTATATTCTACCTGTTTTTAACTTGCCAAAACCTACTGGAAAATACAATATTGGCTCTCAATATATTCACTTAAAATCAACCCAAGATGAAATAATGACTTCTGATATAGGAGATAAAAGAGAATTGATGATAAAGGCATGGTATCCTGCAATCCTAGATAATGAGAAAGCAGAACCTTATCTTAATGACGGGGACAGAGTGAGCTTTGCAGTAAAACATGGGTTGCCTAAAACCATATTTAATTATTTAGATATTGTCAAAACGCATACATATATTAAGCCATCTGTAGCTACAGGTAAATTCCCTGTATTAATTTTTTCTCATGGGAGCTATTCTCAAGCTTCGGGCTACTATGCTTTGATAGAAGAAATTGTAAGTCACGGGTACATTGTTTTAAATATAAATCATACATATGAAAGTACGGGAACACTTTTTCCTGATGGAGAAATAAAGCTTTTTAATTCTGAATACGACAGAAAACAGAATAATCAAGAAATGGCTGAAATGGCTTGGAATGCCATGCAAAACTATAATAAGGCAACAACACCAGAAGAACAATTTAGTACTGTTCACAATCTTATTTTAAATTATTACGGCGCTGAACTAACTGAGCGATATAGCAACGATATTTCTTTGGTTATAGATGAATTAAAAAAATGGAACACATCTTCTTTTTTAGCACACCATCTTGATACAACGAAAATTGGCGTATTTGGGCATTCTCAAGGAGGCGCAGCTGCAGGTCAAGCATTACTTGATAATGACAGAATAAAAGCGGGAATTAACGTGGATGGTATGCAATGGGGAAAAATGATAGATACAATAATGACCAAACCATTTGCTTTAATTTCGTCTGAATGGGATGATTCACACCCAAATTTAAACATACAGGCGTATCATAATGGAAGTTCTTCTGATTTTTACAATGCTAAAATCAAGAATTCTGGACATTCTAGTTTTATGGATATTCCGTTAATGATTAATTTACAATTTATAAATGAAGCAGGAACAATAAATCCAAGGAAAACATATGAGGTAACTACAAAAATAGTATTACAATTTTTTGACTTGTATTTATTAGATGAACACTCTGATTTATTGGAGTTAGGTAATAAATATCCTGAACTTGAACTTACGAAAAAAACAAGGAAAAAGTTGCCTAATATTTTGCGATAGCTAATTGTTTTGGCAAAGGATTATTTACTAAGTTAGTTCTTTAACCTGTAACTAATCATACACAAATTCTTTCTAGTATTAAGAAAAAATGAAAGCTTAATTAAGATATATATAAGAGATTCTAAAGAATAACTATAAAAAGAAAATGCAATCTACTTATAAAGAGATTGCATTTTTTAAGTTTTGTTTTAGAAATTATTAATTCTAAAATGAATCAAAGATATTTAATATCCAACTTTTTCACGCACTCTAGAAAGTACTTTATTGGCAACTTCTGAAGCTTTTTTAGCACCAATGGCTAAAGCTTTATCTACTTCCGCTAGGTTTTCCATATAGTATGTGTAGCGTTTACGTTCTTCAGAGAATTTGTCAATTAATAGTTCGTATAAAGCTTGTTTCGCATGACCATATCCATAATTACCACCTAAATAATTAGCACGCATTTCTGATAGCTGTTCTTTAGTGGCTATTAGTTGATATATTGCAAATACATTACAAGTATCAGGGTCTTTAGGTTCTTCTAAAGGTGTGCTATCGGTCTTAATAGACATAACATCTTTTCGTAATTTTTTATCAGGTAAAAACAAATTGATTGTATTACCTTTTGATTTACTCATTTTTGCACCATCTGTTCCTGGTACATACATAGTTTCTTTTTGAAATTGCGCCTTTGGTAGTACAAAAAGTTCTCCAACCTGATTGTGCATGCGTTCTGCTACATTACGAGTCATTTCTATATGTTGTTCCTGATCTTTTCCAACAGGTACAATATCTGCATCATATAATAATATATCAGCTGCCATTAACATAGGATAAGTAAACAAACCTGCGTTAACATCTTCTAATCGATCTGCTTTGTCTTTAAAAGAATGAGCTAAGGTCAATCTCTGGTATGGGAAGAAACAACTTAGGTACCAAGATAGTTCTGTTACTTGTGGTATATCACTCTGGCGATAAAACACCGTTTTTTCTATATCTAAACCAAATGCTAACCAGGTAGCAGCAGTAGAGTAGGTGTTCTCTCTTAGTGTTTTAGCATCTTTAATCTGAGTAAGAGAATGCATATCTGCAATAAATAAGAAAGAATCATTCTCCGGCTGATTAGCCATTTGAATTGCAGGAATGATAGCTCCTAATAAGTTTCCTAAATGAGGTGTTCCTGTACTCTGGACTCCGGTTAAAATTCTTGCCATAGTAATTTTTAGTTTCCGGCAAAGGTAATTTTTTTGTTCAGATACCTCAAACCAATTGTGTATTTTTGCGCTTATGGTTGTCCTTAGGAATATATTAATTCTTCTTTGGCGTATTTGGTTTTATATAATGATGGGAATTCCTATCATTATTCTGTTTCCTATTCTTTTAATACTAACTTCAAGAGAACAATGGTACGCACAGTTTTTTGTTGTGGCTAGGTTTTGGGCTAAAATAGTTTTGTATGGTAGTGGGTTTATACCGAGAGTAAAAAATGAAACAAAAATAGATCCGCAAAGAAGCTATATGTTTGTTGCTAATCATACTTCTATGGCGGATATCATGTTAATGTTATATTGTGTAAAGAATCCTTTTGTTTTTGTAGGTAAAAAGGAACTAGCGAAAATTCCAATATTCGGTTTTTTCTACAAGAGAACTTGTATTCTTGTAGATAGAAGTAGTCAAAAAAGTAGAAAAGAAGTCTTTGATCGTGCTCAGGCAAGACTACAAGATGGAACAAGTATCTGTATTTTTCCAGAAGGTGGTGTGCCTGAGGATGAGTCGGTTTTATTAGATGAGTTTAAAGATGGAGCTTTTAGATTAGCGATCGATCACCAAATCCCAATACTTCCTTTAACCTTTCTGGATAATAAAAGAAGATTTTCCTACACCTTCTTTAGCGGAAGTCCTGGTAAGATGAGAGCTTATGTTCATAAAGAGATTTTGACAGAAGGATTTACTCAAGAACGTAAGAAAGAATTGAATATGATAGCACGAAATGTTATTTTGGATAAGTTAAAATCCAATCAATTATAAAAAAACAAAAGCTGCTTCTCCCCAGAAACAGCTTTGTCATCATTGCTTCCCTAGAGCAATAATTCAACCTAACCAACTAAAATAACCTAAAACACATTTTAGTTATTTTCTTTTTCATTGTTTTTAAAACCTAAAACTTACTCCTGTATAAATACCAAAATAATATGGTTTAAAATTGTCTGCACTGTCTTTGAAACCATTAAATTGATATTTGAAGATAGGCTCCATATTAATTTTAAACTTATCAGATAACTTATAATCAAATCCTATACCAATATTACCGCTAAAACTAATATCATTGACAGTTTGCTCTCTGCTCACATTTTCGTTTCTAAAACTACCTGCAATAATAGATACTTCATCATCCTCCAGAAATAGAGTACTAACTCCACCAATCATATGAATTCCAACTTTAGAGTTGGTTAGTGCATATTTAAGTTCTAAAGGAACTTCTATGTATCCAATACTATGATTAAGTAATCCTGGATTCTGAGATTTCACTAAAATTTCGCTGTTAACGTCTCCTGGAGGAGGCGCTAAACTAACAGATCCATTTTGATAATCAGAGACAACTATACTTTGGGTATTGCTTAATCCATTTTCTCTTCCTAATGAGGCAATTCCAAAACCAACATCTTCGGTATTGTAGCCAACATCAACCTTGCTAACACCTGATCGTAAAATTAATTTTTCATTTATGGCATATGCAACTTGTATTCCATAACTAAGATTTACTTCCCCTTGTTTATTATTGTCAGAGAATTGGGAGTCTATGGAAGAACCACCAAAAGAATCGTAGTAAACAGGTGCTATATTAGGAGCTATATTCCATCTTTTGATTGTTTTAGACTCTGCTTTAGCTACAGCTGCTTCTTTTTCTTTTATAGCGTCAAAGATTGATTTTTTGCCATTGTCTAGGTCTTGATCTATTACTTCATCTGAAACTGTTTTCTCTGTTTCTCTATTTTTATTGATCTCCGTATTATTTGCAATACTTTCTTCTGTGTTTTTTATAAAGTCTTCAGAATCTTTAAAGTTTGTGTTATCCTTATTATCAGTGACTTGTTGTTTTTTATTGCCTGACGATATTGCATTATCTGCAATAGTATTCTCAATATTTGTTTTCTTAAATTCAGAAAGTTTTTCTTCTGTATTTTTCTGCGAAGTATTTGTTTTCTGTATATCTGTTATTGAACCGGTGTTAGTTACTTTTTGTTTTGAAATAGTCTGATCTTTTCTGAGGTAATCATCATTAATATTATCAATCTCCTTTTTTGTTTCGTTGATATTTGTTATTCCTTCAGTATTGTTTTTATTTACTGGAGGGTTTTTAAAAGAATTAGTGGTAAAAGTATTTTTACCTTCTGATTTTTTTGAAGATTCTTCTTCTTTATTGTCATTAGTTAAAGAGTTTTCAGTAATGGCCTGGTTGTTTGTTTTATTACTTTCTGAAGTTTCATCATTGAAGTCAAATTCATTATTATCTGAAGTATTAACAAGTGCATCATCAGAGTTTTTAGAATCTAAATTTTGCTTCTCAGAAGACAAAGGCTTTATGTCATTCAATTCTTCCTCGGTACTTACAATAGTTTCTTTTGTTGAGTCATCTGTAACAAATACAGATCCCACGGATAAAATAACTGCTAGGATAGCTGCAACACCAGCAATACGATACCAAAATGGTATAAAAATTACTCGTTTACGATCTTTGTTTTTTCGAGCTTGAATTTTTTTCCACACCTCATCATTAGGAGAAACTTCAAAATCTTTGAACTTCTCCTGAAATAATCTGTCTATATTTTTTTTATCACTCATCTTCATCCTTCAATTGATTGAACGTGATGTTCTTGATTGGTTTCTATTTTTTCTTTTAAAATATTTCTGGCTCTTGCTAAATTAGATTTAGAAGTACCGGTAGAAATGTCTAGCATCTCCGCTATCTCTTTATGAGAATAACCGTCTAATACATATAGATTGAATACTAATCTATATCTATCAGGTAGTTGCTGGATAATTTCTAATAAATAATCTAATGAAACCGTATCTTCATCGATTTCTACTTCTACCTCTTCTATCTGTTCTTCTCCAATAATTTCAAAAACTTTTTGTTTACGATATTTTTGTAAAGCAGTATTTACGGTGATTCTTTTTATCCACCCTTCGAATGAACCTTTACCTCGATATTGCTCTATTTTATCAAAAATTGTAATAAAAGCGTCTTGCAAGGTGTCTTCAGCATTAGGGTAGCTGTTAGAATATTTTAGACAGATAGAAAATAATTTACTGCCGTATAATCTATACAGTTGTTCTTGTGCCTTGGCATCTTGTTTTTTACACTTTTTTATGAGTTGGTCTAAACTCACTAACAGTTTTTGTTTTGATTAACAGAATTTATGAAATCATTATTCCACTACGGGAATTTCCATAACTAAAAATTGATTCTCTCCTTGGTCATTTCTACCTTGCCAGAATCTAAATATATATGAATCTTCAAACCCAACTAAAAAGTTGAAGGATACATCAACTAAATCAGTTTGTTCGAGATTTTCACAAGTACGATCATTAACTATTACATTTACCACGGATACAGTTCGCTCATTAGAAACTCTATCATAATCAAATCCACTAAAAGAGTGACAATCCGAAGGTCTAAAGTAAGATGCTGTAATCTCATAGGTGTCTCCTCTTACAAATTGGTCGGGAATACTTACTTCTTCAATTGGAACTAATTCATAAGAAAAATTGATTCCTGCATCATCATCATTCAAACAGCTGGATAAACAAATTGTAAAAATGAATAGTGCTATTATTTTTATATTTTTCATACCACTAATTTTGGGGTTTACATACCAAATTCTATTAGATAGATGTTTAGATATAGATATGGTTGCGTTTAGATGATAGTTTTTTAACGAGAATACTATTTTTAGAAGGATTGATATTAGATGAAACTTCGATATAAGGTATAAAAAAATCCCGGACATCCGGGATTTTTTTATAGAATACTATTGTAACTTATTCATTTACAATACTGATAGCTTCTTTGATTTTCTCTTCCAGTTCTTCCATAAGTTCTGGATTATCATTTAATAGATTTTTTACTGCATCTCTACCTTGTCCAAGTTTTGTGTCTTGATAACTAAACCACGAACCACTCTTTTTAACAATTTCATAATCAACACCGATGTCTATAATTTCACCAGTTTTAGAAATTCCCATACCATACATAATATCAAACTCAGCAGTTCTAAATGGTGGAGCAACTTTATTCTTTACGACTTTTACACGAGTTTTATTTCCTTGTACGGCACTATTGCTATCCTTAATTTGGGTAGATCTACGTATATCTAATCGAACCGAAGCATAGAACTTAAGGGCATTACCACCAGTAGTAGTCTCCGGATTTCCGAACATTACTCCGATTTTTTCACGAAGCTGGTTGATAAAGATTACAGTACAATTGGTCTTGCTTATAGAACTTGTCAGTTTTCTTAATGCTTGAGACATTAATCTTGCATGAAGACCCATTTTAGAATCTCCCATTTCTCCTTCAATCTCACTTTTAGGAGTTAATGCAGCCACCGAATCAATAACAATGATGTCAATTGCTCCAGATCGTATTAAATTATCAGCAATTTCTAATGCCTGTTCTCCATTATCAGGTTGGGAAATAATTAAGTTATCTATATCAACACCTAATTTTTCTGCATAAAAACGATCAAATGCGTGTTCAGCATCTATAAAAGCAGCTATTCCGCCAGCTTTTTGAGCTTGTGCAATGGCGTGAATTGTAAGTGTTGTTTTACCAGAAGACTCTGGGCCAAAAATTTCTATAACTCTTCCTCTAGGATATCCTCCGACACCTAGAGCTAAATCCAATCCAAGTGATCCTGTAGAGATTACCTCTACTTCTTGAACTGCAGTGTCTCCCATCTTCATTACGGTACCTTTCCCGTAAGCTTTGTCTAGCTTGTCTAAAGTTAGTTTTAACGCTTTTAATTTTGCATCTTTTTCTTTTTCAGTACTCATGCGCTCACTTTCTTTTGTTATTGATAATGGCTAAAATACTATAAGTTTTTTGCATACCCATTTTAAAAATTGTACTTATCTAACTAATTTATTAACAATGATTATTCATTCAGAAAAAGAAGATTTTATTATTTTTTTTGAATGCCAACGCAACCCTTTTTATTTTTCTGCATCTACATAGAAAGCAAAACTAGAACAAACAGTGAAGAAGGAGGATGTAGATGAAATTTCTTAAAAGAGTCGTAAGACATAACCTTGTTGGGTGTACGATTACTTCTATTAGTAATTGTATAGTAGAAGGTGGCTAGCTTCGTTATTTAATTTTTAGTCGTTTTAGATTAAGTAAATTAATTAAATAACGAATTAGCCCAAAAAATGCCTTGAAGTGGTTTTCAAGGCATTTTTTATTCCTATACGATACAATCCTTGTATATTAAACCATGATTTGTACTTTTGCAGAAATTAAAATAAATTCTTTTTAACTTAAAAAATTAGTATAGCATGCAACTGTACAACAAATTAAGTGCAAAAGAGAGGGCTGCTCTTATTGATGAGGCAGGTACTGATCGTCTTACACTCTCTTTTTATAAATACGCACATATCGGAAATACTGAGATTTTTAGAAATCACCTTTTTATACATTGGGATGAACTAGATGTTTTAGGAAGAATCTATGTCGCTACAGAAGGAATTAATGGTCAGTTATCCGTTCCTGCTCCAAATTTTGAAGCCTTTAAAAAACACTTAGATAGTATCTCTTTCTTAGAAAATGTTCGATTGAATATTGCAAGAGAGCAGGATATCAAATCTTTCTTAAAATTGAAAGTAAAGATTCGTAAAAAAATTGTGGCAGATGGTTTAAATGATGAAACTTTTGATGTTACTAATAAAGGAGTTCATGTAGATGCAGACAAGTTTAATCAGTTGATTGAAGATCCTGATACGGTCTTAGTTGATATGCGTAATCATTATGAAAGTGAAATAGGACATTTTAAAGGTGCAATAACTCCAGATGTAGATACATTTAGAGATTCTTTAGATATAATTGAAGAAGATTTAAAAAATCATAAAGAAGATAAAAAATTGGTAATGTATTGTACTGGCGGGATTAGATGCGAGAAAGCTAGTGCATATTATAAGCATAAAGGTTTTAAAAACGTATTCCAGTTAGAAGGTGGGATTATAGAATATGCCAGACAAGTAGAAGAAAAAGGATTAGAAAATAAATATCTAGGCAAGAATTTTGTGTTTGATCACCGAAGATCCGAACGAATTTCTGAGGATGTTATTTCTAATTGTCATCAGTGCGGAAAACCTTGTGATACCCACGTTAATTGTGAAAATGAGGCGTGCCATTTATTGTTCATCCAGTGTGAGGAATGTGCATCCAAAATGGATAGTTGTTGTTCTACAGAATGTCAAGAAATAAATAGTTTACCGTATGAAGAACAGAAAGCTTTAAGAAAGGGTAAAGGTAATAGCAATAAGATCTTTAAAAAAGGGCGTTCAGAAGTACTGAAATATAAGCAATAATACTAAAATGATTTAGATACTATGGTTTTAACAGAAATCATAGTATCTTTATCGATTAAGATGTCGGATGTATTGAGCATCTGATCTGAGTAAGAATCATATTTGTTATGACTAGTCATAGACAAATTTCAATATAGCAAGAGAATATGGGGTGTAGTAGTTGTTCCTCCGGGAAAGACGGACAACCAAAAGGATGTAAGAATAATGGTACATGTGGTACAGATGGTTGCAATAAGTTAACTGTTTTTGATTGGTTATCTAATATGTCACTGCCAGGTGGTGTAGCACCTTTTCATTGTGTAGAAGTTCGTTTTAAAAACGGAAGAAAAAGTTTTTTCAAGAACACAGAAAATCTTTCTTTGAGTATTGGGGATATTGTTGCTACAGAGGCTTCTCCCGGACATGATGTAGGTATTGTTACACTTACTGGAGAGTTGGTACGTATTCAAATGAAGAAGAAAAAAGTAGATATCGATAGTGAAGATGTTAAAAAAATATATCGAAAAGCATCTCAGAAAGATATCGATATATGGCAAAAGGCTAGAGATCGAGAACAAGCTATACAAGTAAGATCAAGAGAAATTGCAATTCGTCTAAAACTCCAAATGAAGATTTCGGATATTGAGTTTCAGGGAGATGGTTCTAAATGTACTTTTTATTACACTGCAGAGGAACGTGTGGATTTTAGGCAATTAATTAAAGAATTCGCCCAAGAGTTTAGTACTAGGATCGAGATGCGTCAAATAGGTTTTAGACAAGAGGCTGCACGATTGGGTGGTATAGGTTCTTGTGGACGTGAATTATGTTGTTCTACTTGGCTTACTGATTTTAGATCTGTAAATACAAGTGCTGCGCGTTACCAGCAATTATCCCTAAATCCGCAAAAATTAGCTGGTCAATGTGGTAAATTAAAGTGCTGTCTTAATTATGAATTAGACGCTTATATAGATGCTTTAAATGAATTTCCTAAAACAGAGATAAAATTACAAACAGAAAAGGGTACTGCAGTATGTCAGAAAATTGATATATTCAAAGGCTATTTATGGTATGCCTATGAAGGAGAATGGATGAATTGGCATAAAATCTCTGCTGATCACGCAAATGAAATCATTGACGCTAATAAAAAGAAAGAGAAGGTTGCAAGCCTTGAAGAATTTGCTTCAGAATTAATTGAAGATACTAAAGTGGATTTTGAGAACGTTGTAGGACAAGATAGTTTAACACGTTTTGATCAACCAAAAAGAAGTAGAAGGAGAAATAAAAACCGAAACAGAAATAAAAAGAAGGTTGTAGTAGAAAAGAATAAATCTACTTCTCAAAAATCAAAATCAAAATCAAAATCAAAAACTAATACAAATACTCCTGAAAGCAAAAATGCGAATAGGAAAAAAAATAACCAACGTAATAATAGGAAACGTAAACCACAGCAACGCAAGAATAATGATAAATCTTAGATTCTTAACTTTGGTTTTTCTTTTTATAGTGTTGTCTTCTTGTGACGACACCCGTTTTTTTGATGAATATAAAACCGTATCGAGTTCTTGGGAAAAAGATGAAAAAATTACATTTGATTTACCGGTATTAGATTCATTACAATCGTATGATTTGTTTATTAATCTTAGGAATACAAATGACTATAGATATAGTAATATCTTTTTGATTAGTGAGATGGAGTTTCCTAATGGAAAAATAGTTGCAGATACTTTAGAATATGATATGGCAGCATCGAATGGAGAATGGCTTGGAACTGGTTTTTCCGATGTAAAAGAAAGTAAGTTGTGGTATAAAGAGAATGTAAATTTCAATGAAAAAGGAATTTATAAAATTACTTTGCAACACGCAATGAGAAAAAATGGAGAGACGTTTGGTATAAGTTCTCTTGAAGGAATTACAGATATAGGTTTTAGAATCGAATTTGCACAAAATCCTAAATAAAATGGCTAAAGCAACACCCAAAGCGACTAGGAAAAAATCAAAAACCCCAGAAATTAGTGTACTTAAATATATTAAGTGGTTTTGGATCACTTTTGCTTCAGGAATATTTTTAGTAATCCTAATTTTCTTGTTTGCAAGTTGGGGGTATTTTGGAGAGATGCCTGGTTTTGATGATTTAGAAAATCCACAAAATGATTTAGCAACGCAGATTATTTCATCTGATGGAAAACAAATAGGAACTTTTTTTAAGGAAAATAGAACACCAGTAAGTTTCGAGGATTTATCCATTAATCTGGTGGATGCACTAGTGGCGACTGAGGATGTTAGATATTATGATCATTCAGGAATTGATGCTAGAGGAACCATTCGAGCTTTTGCCTTCCTAGGTAAAAAAGGTGGTGCAAGTACAATTACCCAGCAATTGGCAAAATTGCTTTTTACAGGTACTAGATCCAAAGGTTGGCAACGGTATACCCAGAAAATTAAGGAATGGGTAATTGCTGCAAGATTAGAAAGACAGTATACTAAAGATGAGATCATGGCTATGTATCTTAATAAGTATGATTTCTTAAATCAAGCAATTGGAGTTAGTTCTGCTTCACGAATTTATTTTAATAAAACTCCAAAGGAGCTAAAAAAAGAAGAAGCTGCTGTATTAGTCGGTATGCTTAAGAATTCTTCACTCTTTAACCCTTTAAGAAGGCCAGAGTTAGTGAAAAATAGGAGAGATGTTGTTTTGTCTCAGATGGCAAAATATGAATATATAACTACTAAAGAAAAAGATAGTTTACAGCAATTACCTTTAAATTTAGATTATGCTCCAGAAGGGCATTCTGATGGAATTGCTACTTATTTTAGAGAGTATGTAAGAAGTTGGATGGGTAACTGGGTTAAAAAGAATCCAAAAGGAGAAGATGAAGAAGGAAACCAGCAATTTTATAATATTTACAGAGACGGATTACGAATTAATGTAACCATTGATTCTAGAATGCAAAAATATGCAGAAGAAGCTGTTCATGAGCATATGTCTAACTTACAAAAAGAGTTTGATAAGCAAGAACTTAAGAATAAAACAGCACCATTTAGAGATCTTACTAAACAAGAAGTAAATGGAATTATAAAAAGAGCTATTCGTAGTTCGGCTAGGAGAAAGAAAATGTTATCCCAGAATAAAAGTGAGGAGGAAATTTTAAAATCTTTTGATGTTAAGACAGAGATGAAAATATTTTCCTGGAAAGGGTATATCGATACTATTATGACTCCTAGAGATTCGATTTTGTATTATAAGAGTTTTCTAAGATCTGGTATGATGTCGATGGAACCTCAAACTGGGCAGGTTAAAGCTTGGGTCGGAGGTGTTGATATAAAACACTTCCAGTATGATCATGTGTATCAAGGAGCACGTCAGGTGGGTTCTACTTTTAAACCTTTTGTGTATGCTACGGCAATTGATCAACTTAAATTATCTCCTTGTGATACATTACCTATGTCACAGATTACAATTCCTGCAGGATCGCATGGTGTAATGGAAGATTGGACACCAAAAAATAGTGACGCAAAATATACGGGTTATCTTAGTCTTAAAGAGGCTTTGGCAAAATCGGTAAATACAATTTCTGCACGTTTGATGGATCGAATTGGGCCAGAACCTATCGTAAGACTCGCTAAAAAATCTGGTGTTGAATCTGAGATTATAGAAGTTGCTTCTATTGCATTAGGTTCGGTGGACCTTAAATTGTCTGAGATGGTTGGTGCATATGGTACGTTTGCTAATGAAGGGATTTATAATAAACCCGTTATGATCACTAGTGTTGAGGATAAAAATGGAACCACTTTATATCAATTTGAGCCAGAAACGAGAGATGTTATTAGTAAAGAAGCAGCTTATGTAACACTAAATCTATTAGAAGGGGTAACGCAGTCAGGATCCGGGGCTCGTCTTAGATCAGGACCTTCCAATAGATATGATTTAAAGAATGTGGTAACAGGATATCCTTATCAATTTACAAATCCAATTGCAGGTAAAACTGGTACAACGCAGAATCAAAGTGATGGTTGGTTTATGGGTATAGTTCCTAATTTATGTACCGGTGTTTGGGTTGGTGCAGATGATCGTGCTACACATTTTAATTCTACAAGATATGGTCAAGGAGCTACAATGGCATTGCCAATTTGGGCTTTATATATGAGGAAGTGTTATGAAGACAAAACCCTTAAAGTATCGAAAGCAGCATTTAAAAAGCCAGAAAATTTAACAATAGAGGTAGATTGTAAGGAGTTTAAGAAAAACATTAAAATAGAAGATCCAATAGAAGATGAGTTTGGTCTTTAGGTAAATAAATCCATTAGTTATAAAATGGAGAAATCTTATTCTAAAATAACTACAAGTAAAAAAATATCGTTTTCGGATAAACGGAGATATATTAAATATTTCTGGGTTAGCTTTATTGTAGCAGTTATTACTGTCCCTTTTTTGTTTCTTTTGGCTAGTTGGGGTGTTTTAGGGGAGATGCCGACTTTTGAGGATTTAGAGAATCCTAGAAATGATCTTGCTTCTCAGATTATTTCTTCTGATGGTGTTCAATTAGGAACTATTTTTAAGCCCAACGAAAATAGAACTCCAATAAAGTATGATGATTTACCAAAGCATTTAGTTGATGCATTAATTGCTACAGAAGATGTCCGTTTTTATGAACATTCTGGTGTTGATCCAAGAGGGACATTTAGAGCTTTTGCATCTTTAGGAAGTAAGGGAGGAGCAAGTACAATTACGCAGCAATTAGCAAGGTTACTTTTCATTGGTCTTAGATCAAAAAATATAGATAAGTACACTCAAAAGATCAGAGAGTGGGTAATAGCGGCACGTTTAGAACGACAGTATACCAAGAACGAAATTATTGTAATGTATCTAAATAAATATGATTTTGCTAGACAAGCAATAGGTATTGGATCTGCTTCTAGAATTTATTTTAATAAAGAACTTAAAAACATTAAAATAGAGGAAGCAGCCGTATTAATAGGTATGCTTAAAAGTGCGACCATATATAATCCAAGAACAAGATTAGAGAATGCTATTGATAGAAGAAATATAGTGTTAAGCCAAATGGCCAAATATGGATATTTGACAAATAAACAAAAAGATAGTTTACAGAAGTTGTCAATAAAACTTGATTACAAGCCAGAAGGATATGCAGAAGGTACTGCAACTTATTTTAGGAGAGAAGTGAAAGAATTTGTGGAGGATTGGATAAAAGATAATCCTATTGGCGAGAATGAAGATGGAAAGCTAGAATATCATAATATATATCAGGATGGTCTTAAAATTTATGTAACCGTAAATTCGAGAATGCAAAAATATGCGGAGCAAGCTGTTAAAGAACATATGACCAATCTCCAAAAAGAGTTTAATAAACAAGAAATAACAAATAGTACGACTCCTTTTAGAGGGATTTCTAAAGAACAAAAAGATGACATTGTAAATAAAGCTATTAGAAATTCGACTAGAAGAAAAGTAATGAAGGATAATGGCAAAAGTGAAGACGAAATTCTTGCTTCTTTTGATATAGAAACCAAGATGAAAGTATTTTCTTGGAAAGGTGTTATTGATACTATTATGACGCCAAGAGATTCTATTTTGTATTATAAAAGGTTTTTACACACAGGATTAATGTCGATGAATCCTCAAACTGGAGAGGTAAAAGCTTGGGTTGGAGGAATTAATAATAAATATTTTAAGTATGATCACGTAGATCAGGGCGCAAGACAAGTTGGTTCTACTTTTAAACCATTTGTATATGCTACAGCAGTGGATCAATTAAAGTATTCTCCTTGCTATAAAGTACCAAGAGCTAAAATTACTATACCCGTGGGAAAACATGGAGTATCTGGTCAGGATTGGACGCCAACAAATACAGACGGTAATTATATTGGATCAGTAACACTCAAAAATGGGTTGGCAAAATCAATTAATACAGTTTCTGCAAGATTAATGGATAGAATTGGTCCGGAAACTGTGATTAATTTAACGAGAAAACTAGGAATTCAATCAGAAATAAATGCGGTAGCTTCTATTGCGTTGGGGACAGAAAATATAAAGCTTTCCGAAATGGTTGGGGCGTATAGTGCATTTGCAAATGAAGGAATATATATAAAACCGTTTATAGTTTCTCATATCAAAGATAAAAACGGAACCTTGTTGTATGATAATTTTCCTGAACGTAAGGATGTTATTAGCAAAGAATCAGCGTATATAACACTTAATTTGATGGAAGGTGTTACAGAAACTGGATCAGGTAGGTCGTTAAGAACGGATGCTTCGAATCAATATCTTTATAAAAATGTTATTACAGGACACCCTTATAAGTTTGAAAATCCAATAGCTGGTAAAACTGGAACTACTCAAAATAATAGTGATGGATGGTTTATGGGAATTGTTCCTAATCTTTGTACGGGAGTATGGGTTGGCGGAGATAGTAGATCAATACATTTTGAATCTATAACTTATGGAAGTGGCGCCTCTATGGCACTTCCAATATGGGCACTGTATATGCAAAAATGTTATCAGGATACAAGTTTACAAGTGTCTAAGTCTGAATTTGTAAAGCCTATAAATTTATCTGTACAGTTAGATTGTGAAATCTATGAAACTAGGGATAAGGTACAAGACGAATTCCAATTTTAATTTCCTTTATAAAAAATTAAATTATTTCTAAAACTATTAGTATTCAAACGTTTTAGTACTGTTTTTTTTGGTACTTTTAATCTGCTAAAAATTAAACACTATGATTCGTAAAACAGTGGCTGGAGTTGTTGAAGCTACAGAAGGAGTAAAAGATAATATGACCTTTATGTTAGGAGGTTTTGGTCTTTGCGGAATACCTGAAAATTCTATTGCAGAATTGGTAAAGAAAAATATTAAAGGATTAACCTGTATTTCTAATAACGCCGGTGTTGATGATTTTGGTTTAGGACTTTTGTTACAGAAAAAGCAAATTAAAAAAATGGTTTCGTCCTATGTTGGAGAAAATGAAGAATTCGAACGCCAGATGTTAAGTGGAGAGTTAGAAGTAGAACTTATTCCACAAGGTACATTAGCAGAGAGGTGTAGAGCCGCACAAGGAGGTTTTCCTGCATTCTATACACCTGCTGGTTATGGAACAGAAGTAGCAGAGGGAAAGGAAACCAGAGAGTTTAATGGTAAAATGTATATACTTGAAAAGGCTTTTGAAGCAGATTTCGCTTTTGTAAAAGCTTGGAAAGGTGATGAAGCAGGTAATCTTATTTTTAAAGGAACTGCCAGGAATTTTAATCCTTGTATGTGTGGTGCTGCGAAAATTACTGTTGCCGAGGTGGAGGAATTGGTTCCGGCAGGAAGTCTTGATCCTGATCAGGTTCATATACCAGGAATTTTTGTTCAAAAAATATTCCAAGGAGATAATTATGAGAAGAGAATAGAACAACGTACAGTGCGCAAGAGATAAGTTTTTCCTTATTAAATTATATACATTTCAAATAAATATTATAAGAAAATATATTATGCTAGATAAAAATGGAATAGCAAAACGTATCGCTAAGGAGTTGGAAGATGGGTATTTTGTAAATCTTGGAATTGGAATTCCTACGTTAGTAGCTAATTACATACCAGAAGGTATAGAAGTGGAGTTTCAAAGTGAAAATGGAGTTTTGGGAATGGGGCCATTCCCATTTGAAGGAGAAGAGGATGCAGATATTATAAATGCTGGTAAACAGACTATTACGACAATGCCAGGAGCTTCTTTTTTTGATTCTGCTACAAGTTTCAATATGATACGGGGACAGCATGTTGATTTAACTATTTTAGGAGCTATGGAAGTTGCTGAGAATGGAGACATTGCAAATTGGAAAATCCCTGGCAAAATGGTCAAAGGAATGGGTGGAGCAATGGATTTAGTGGCTAGTGCAGAGAATATTATAGTGGCAATGATGCATACGAATAGGGCAGGAGCTTCTAAGTTACTTAAAAAATGTTCGTTGCCTTTAACAGGAGTAAGTTGTGTAAAAAAAGTAGTGACCAATATGGCAGTTTTAGAAGTGACAGATAAGGGGTTTAAATTGTTAGAACGAGCTCCTGGTGTTAGTGTCGAAGACATACAAAATGCAACAGAGGGGAGCTTAATAATTGAAGGAAATGTGCCAGAAATGATTTTGGATTGATTTAATCAGATACTATATAATTCTAAACGCTTATTAAATAATTACGAACGAATAATAAATCAAATAATAATACGTTATGTGTAAAAGAGGTTATAAAACAGTTAATTTGTAAGAATAAACCTACTTTAAGACTGTTGTTTTTACTTACCTAAACCTTTGCTTTAACCTGTAAATTCTATTAAATTCTTAACAAATGTTAAAATTTTGTGTTTTTTGTCGATTTTAATGGCATTTAAACGTTATTTTGAAAAATAATTTGCATATTAGCATTCCCTATAAAGAAGTACAGTTTTATTATTGTTCTCTTTTAAAATTTTAATTAAGTTTTAACCCTCACACATTGCCCTATTATGAAAAAGCGTATAAATCGTTTACAGAAATCAGTTAAACCTACAATCGAATTGATTTCTAATTGTATGTATTTAGCAAAGAAAGTATTTTTGTTTTAACAAAAAAGATAATTTTTGTTATGTGATTTTTTGTTGTTAATTAATCGCAACCTCCCCAAGTCGCGATGAATGACCTGTTAGCCTATAATGTTTAACAGGTTTTTTATTTTTAATTACTTGACTTCTGCGATGATTACACCAAAGTTGCCATCCAATTGTTCCCATTTGACAGAGGGTAAATATGCTCGAGAAACGAAACCGTCAAGATATAAAGCATTTTTACATCCTTTCTCTCTAAAATAGCTAGCGAAATCGAAAAAATTGACCTTTTCTTTAGAGATTGCAAAAAGTAAATTTCCATTTGGTAGAATCCCAACTCCATTTCTAATATGAATGTTAGGAGAACCTTGATTAAATTTAGAATGAATTTTTCCATTAATCAATAGCATAGGGCCAGACTGTGTTGCGTAAGCGATATGATCAAGTTTTTTAATATTATTGGTAGGAATAATAATAGGTTTGTTATCCTTGGTTATATAAAATATGCCGTTTGGTTGTAGATAGAAGTTTCCGTAACCCTTTTTGAGAGTGTCTATCTTGGATTTTACCACTCCGTTTTCAATGTATAATCCTTGTGGTGATAAATCTTTGTTGTACATACCTCCATTCATGGCAAATACCAATTCCTTATGATCTTTGTGCAATTCAGTTTTAAGGTTTTGAAAATTCTTGAAGTTTTTTCCATACTTATCTTTCCAATAAAACTTTAAACACTGATGTTTTAAGTCTATTTCGTGACTTAAAAATTTATTCTGGATACTTGACTTATGAATTGGAATATATCCCGTGAGCGCGACGCTAAGCGCTATAAATAAAACAAATGTGATGTTTTTCATAATTGTATCAATTTAGAGAATTCTTATACCAAAAATTTTTAGGAATTTATTTGATATTCATATAACATAAGATCCTCATCATCGTTTGGAATTTTGATCATTTTTATAAAAGTAAAGTCTAGTTTTTCTAATAACTTTTGTGAAGATGTGTTTTCTGGTATTGTAATAGCACTAATTTTCTTAATTCCAAATTTACTAATTCCAATTTCTTTTATTTTAAATGAACTTTCATAGGCATACCCTTTTTTTTCGAATTCTGGTAAAAAAGCAAAACCGATATCTACGCCTTCAATACCATCTCTGTCATATAATCCGCAACAACCAATTTTTATATTATCAGATTTTCTAATTACGGTGTAATTTGAATACCCTAATCTCTCTAATTGAGGGGTCATTTTTTCTGTAATATAAGTTTCTGCGTCTTTAGTGGTCTTTACATTTCGATCTCCGATGTTTTGAAGCCATTTAGGACTATTTAGAAGTTTTAGGTAGAAATCAGCATCTTCTATAGTTGCAGCGCGTAATTTAAGTCTGTCAGTTTCGTAATATTTCATGATTGATTAAAATCAGCTAGTTATTAATTACAAGTATACAAAAAGCCCTGAAACAAAATTGTTTCAGGGCTTTATTAAAAATTAAGGTTATCTGTCTTAAATTTTTATTCTTTTATGAAACGAACCGTTCCCATATTTACTTTTAACATGTATACTCCGGCTTCCAATGCTTGAACATCAATTGTGTTAGAGAAAGTTCCTTTAAGAACCGTTTGCCCCAACATGTTATGAATTGAATATTCTTGAGTTCCGTAGTTTCCTGCACGAACATTAAGAATTGCTCCTTTCAATGGATTAGGATATACAGATAGTAATTCTGTTGGAGGTCCTTGTGGGTCATCAGAAGTGGTAACAAAAGATGTTGTAGTTCCACATGCTCCAAGGTTTGTCCATCCTGTAGCCGTTCTTTCGAATAGGTTTCCTTGATACGTAACCTGATCCCCAGTTTGATAGGATTGAGAACTACTCCATTCAGCAACTCCTTCACAGATATCTGTTGATCCACCACCACCAGAAGTATTGGTTAATGATACATTATCAATTGCAATATCAGCTTGCCAGGTAGATCCTGTAATTCTGTTAAATCTTAATTGAACTCCTCCTCCAACATAAGTTGCAAGGTCAATACTAGCTGTTAACCAAGAATTTCCTTTATTTCCAGATTCACTCCAAATATTTGTCCAAGTAGCTCCATCGTCAGTACTTGCATCTACAGCGATACTTCCCATGTCTGTAGCACCATACATATGATAGCTGAAAGAGAAGCTTGCTTCTGAAAGACCAGAAAGGTCGAAACAAGGAGAATTTAAGATAGCTTGTTTGTTAGGATATCCCGTTCCATTTCCTGAAGCCTCAACAAAAATATAGTAAGAACCTTGAGTGGCGCTAGAAGGTCCAGTGCTACTAGAAGGTGTTCCACTAGCATCAACAGTCCAGTTAATATCATCAGCAGTTGATTGAGTCCAAGCTCCTAAAGTATTTTCAAATCCTTCATCATATGGGAAAGAGGAAATACCTGAAGTACAACCACCTCCACCAGATCCTCCAGTAGTAGTTACATTTATAGTATTACTAAATGCTGATTCATTTCCAGCAGCATCTTTTGCTTTAACACTAAACTGATATGTAGTGTCTGCAGTTAATCCAGTAACATTTGCTGTTGTTCCTGTAACTTCTCCTAATACAGTACTTCCTTGGTATACATCATAAGCAGTAACTCCTACATTATCTGTAGCAGCATTCCATGATAGCGTTAAGGTTGTTTCCTCGATATTAGAAGCTGATAATCCGCTTGGTGCAGTTGGTGCTTGTGTATCTGGAGCGTCCGCAGTAGTAACATCAATTGTATTACTAAACGCTGATTCATTTCCAGCAGCATCTTTTGCTTTTACGCTAAATTGATATGCAGTACTTGCTGTTAATCCAGTAACGTTTGCAGTTGTTCCAGTAACTTCTCCTAAAATAGTACTTCCTTGATATACATCATAAGCAGTAACTCCTACATTATCTGTAGCAGCATTCCAAGATAAAGTTAGAGTAGTTTCAGTGATGTCAGATGCAGCTAAACTTGTTGGTGCAGTTGGTGCTTGTGTATCACCAGTAGATGCTCCAATTGTAACAGTATAGTCTTCTACTTCTCCATATTGAAAAGATTCACAAGAAGTTGGTACTCCATTATATTTCATAGAAACACGCATTCTTGTATCTCCGTTTAATGCACTTGACGGTACTGTAAAACTTCCACTAACCGGTGTAGTTTGGGTTGCAGCTTGTGTCCATACTTGTTCACCAGAATCTGTAAAAACTCCATTTTGATTATAGTCAATCCATACACTATATCCTTCACTATATGTAGTTCCTGTCCAGGTTGGTGTTACAGTAATTGTATAATCACTTCCCTTGGAAATTGAGGTAGAAATCGAAGTAAAATCTGAGTAACCTCCACTTCCTGCTCCAGAAGCATTATTAATTGTTCCTAATTGAACATTACCAATATATTCGTCAGCAACACTATTACCATTAGATGCGCAATAGTTTAATTGAATTTCGGTAGTCGTAAAAGTAGTAGATGCACTGTAAGAAGATGTAGATCCATCAGAACAGTTACTTCTTACTTGTACTTCATATGAAGTAGTCTCAGCTAAACCAGAAATTACAGATGAAACACCACTTGCTGTTTGTGTAGTCCAAGTTGAAGTTCCTGTTTGACGATATCTTACATCAAAAGATGCTCCAGGAATCGCAGTCCAGTTTATTGTCGCAGAATCAGAACCAATGTTAGAAGCTCCTACTCCTACAGGAACAGTAGCATTACAAACAACAGGTGTTCCTGTTAATCCAGTTACGATAAGAGAGAAGTTTTGACTTCCTCCCACCAAAGATCCTTTGTTGGTTACAGTAATAGTATATGTACCAGTAGCATTAGCTATATCAACTCTTTCATATGGATCTACAGTATTGTCTCCAGTTCCATTTGTTGTAATACCGGTTAATCTATAAGGATTGTATGTAGTAGTGTTTTTTGTAACTCTAATATCTAAATCATTTACTAACACAGCTGCATTCGAATTAGTTGCAGAAACAGCTGTTCCAGCACGATCCGTCCAAGAGATAGAAGCCATCAAAGAATTTACACCATCAGAATCTACAGTAATTGAATATGTTTGTCCACTATTCAGCGTAAGTTCTTCAATTTTGGTTTCATTTCCATTGTTAGTGATAGTTTCAGCAGCTTTTTTAGCGTTTAATAATCCCCATCCATAAACTGCATCAGGACCAGAAGGTCCAGCATCGTCTGCTGTATGAAGAGCTAAACCTTTTAGAGTTGCAGCTCTCATAAGACTACCATTTGTATTATTATAATGTTGCTGTAATAATAGTAATGATCCTGCAACATTAGGTGATGCCATAGAAGTACCAGTAATACTAGCATAAGCTGTATTGCTGCTTTCGTACGTAGAGTAAACCCCAGTACCGTTTCCAGTAATATCTGGTTTGATACGGTAATCGTCCGTTGGGCCTTCACTACTAGAACTGTTAATAGAAACACTATTTAAAGACCCATCTGAATTAATATTAGCATCCTGAGCATTCGCAACTACTAAATTGTTTTTAGAAGTAGAATGTCCTGTTAATTTATCATAAGAAGAATTTCCATCAAGTGGTTGTCCGTTATATCCATTTTGGTTGCCATCATTACCAGCAGCTACTACCATTAGGTAGAAAGGTGCATTAAACATTACTTCATCCCAATCTCTAGAAGTGTCTATATATGCACCAAAATATTGATCTGGTACAAGATCTCCTCTAAATCCATAAGAGTGATTAGATATGATCATTCCGTTTGCAGCAGCAGTTGTAGCTTCAGCAACATCATTGTTCCACATATATCCATTTACTTTAGACTGAGGAGCCATTCCTTTTGCAGCAGCTTGAACACCAGAAGCTGTAATAGTTCCAGTTACGTGAGCAGCGTGAAAGTTTAATTGAGTACCTCCTTCTGAAGCGGCATCTTGGATAGTAACACGATTGTTTCCTCCAGCACCATCATATTCCTGGTGAGATTCTCTTGCATGTCCACCGTCCCATACATGGGCAGTCATATTTTGACCATCTAGGTTTAATCCAAGTGATCCTCCAATATTAAGATGATTCGTTCTTGTGGATTCCGCAGCGTCTACGTTATAAGTAGTATAATAAAGTGCACTTCCATCTGGAGCAAGTCTTTGCAGCTCAGAAAAAGTTCCATCTTTTAGCGTGGTTTTAATAGGCCATCCATTTTGCTTTGCAGCTTGTATAGCCTCTTTCTTTTGAATTGCAGCTTTTTCTGCATTCTCAACTTGTAGTTGATTAAGTTTAGAAAGATTACTTTTTGACATGATTTTTGACTTCTGGGCTTTGTCCTGAGCGAATGCTCCAGCCGAAAGAAGTATCATCATAGAAAAAACTAACAAGTGTAGTTTTTTAAACCTTCCCCCAGTAAGGTTTTTGTAACTTTTTTTCATTTTTATTGAGTTTGAGTTAGCGATAATTTGATTTCCCTGATAATTCTACAAGGAAACGACCAAAACTCTTAAAATATTCCTAATTAAAAAAAGATTTTCGATAAAGAGACAAAAAATTACTACACAAAACCTTAACATTGACTTAACGTTTGTTTCATTAATTCACATGTGTAGGTAAAATATTACAAATTATGGTAAAAACATCTGGTTCGCTTACCATTTATTCAGAAACTGTACGGTTTTATGCTCGTTATAATAAGTTAGACCTCTAAGATAAAAGCCTACATGTCCACCAAAATTAGGTGTCTCTAAAAATAAATTATTGTTTTCCTGCGCTTCTTTAATTGGGTAACATGCATTTCCCAGAAAAGTATCGTTCTTAGCGTTAATAATTAGTGTTGGAACCTGAATATTTTTTAAAAATTGTTTACTACTACATTTTGTATAATAATCAATAGCATCTGTATAGCCATGAGCTTTGCTTGTATATAAGTTATCAATATCAATTAATGATTTACAAGCATTGATATCTGATTTACTGATTTGCTCTGGAAAAACCTGTTGCCTTTCGTGTAGTTTTTCTTTTAAGCTTTTAATAAAGCGTTTCTGATAAACAAAGTTTTTTGGTTTATTGATCTCCTTTAAAGAGTCATATAGATCACAAGGTACAGATACTACAACGGCAGATTTAACTTGAGTAGGGGTTGCTCTCTCTCCTAAATATTTTAGCGTTATGTTACCTCCAAGACTGAACCCACATATCGAAATAGTATTGTACTCTTTCTCGATGATATGGGTGATAATTGAACTTAAATCTTCGCTTACACCTGCATTATAAGATCTATATAGTCTATTAACGACTCCACTACAATTTCTAAGATTTACTGCAGCTACATCCCAATGATTATTATTTAAGTGCCTGGCCAAACCGACAATATATTGACGTTGTGCATTGCCTTCTAAACCATGAATTAAGACAGCAACTTTTTGATTAGATTCACCATTAGACGGATAACTCCAATCGATATCAATAAAGTCACCATCTTCTAATTCTATACGTTCTCGCGTCTGAAGAATATCGTTTACTTTTCTAAGTAAATTAGGGTATATAGTAGAGAAGTGACCATTTTTAAAAAAATATGGTGGAGTGTATGTGGATTCTATTAAAGGCATTAGTAAAGAATATTGTCTTTCGGTTTTACTTTTTCAGGAAGATCTTTCTCATCTAACATATCTCTTAAATCTATTTCAATTGTTCTACAAAGTGCAGTCATCGGAACGTCATTAATTCTTCCTTCAAAAGGATCTTCGCTATTACTTCCTACTTTTTCCATTGTAGTGAATATCCAAGATACTAATACAGATAACGGAATCATTAAGAAAATAAACCAAGGTTTAATATGGTGTGCCATATCGCTGAGTTCATTTTCAAAAACATTAAGTAGCCCAAAAGGCAATAATAGCACAAAAATCCAGGTAAAGACAGTGCTAAAATATGCATATTGACGAGGAAAAGGAGTGTTTTTGATACGCTCACATTTTCCTTGTAAATTATATAATTCCTCTAATATTCCGTGCAAAAGTTGTTTGTCGAATTCCGTAATTTTTCCAGAGTTTAATAATTCTTTTAGATGTAATCCTTGGTTTTTTACTAAATGAGTTGCCGCGTTTTTTCTTTGTAGTAAATCAGAATACTCTTCGTCTGAAATAAAACTTTTAGTGGCATCACAGGCGGGATTTTTCTCTCCGTGTTTTTTAACAAGGCGCTCTACAGAAGGATTTTCTTTTATGGAAAATGAAGTAGGTTGTCTAAGTTGTATACGTAATGCGTTAATCCAAGCTATATGTCTGTAAATAAGTACTTTTTTTGTTTCAGGATTATCATTAACTAGACATAAAACTTGATTTGCCCACGTTCTACTATAATTAACAATACCTCCCCAAATTTTACGACCTTCCCAAAAACGGTCATAACTTTGGCTGTTCTTAAAACCAATGTAAAATGCTACGGCAATTCCAATAACGGTAAGTGGCTGAAAAGGAATGTCTATAAATTGTAAATCTAAAAAATGATATAATGAAAAAATAGCTGCGGTATATACAGTGAAAAAAAGTAAGTTTCTCCATGCAAAGCGAAGAATAAGTCCCCAGCCAATATTACGTTTGATGTACATTCGTTATTTTTTTTCCTAAAATAAGAAGACCCTAAAGCTTTTCAAAACCTAAAGAGTCTTATTTTGAAGTTATAGATTTCAGAAATATTGATTTACTAAAGGTTTTTATGCTCAAAAATGTTTGAGGTGTTGAATAGAGATACAATTTTTAACAGGTTTTTATTATGCAAGCATAATAAGTCTTTTGTATTTTTACAGCGTAAAAATGAATAGTTATGTATTTAAAGGAATTCGAAATTAGATGGAATGATATTGACGCAAATCGTCATTTAGCTAACAAAGCATATATAGAATATGCAGCACATACCAGAATGACCTTTTTATCCGAGTTGGGTTTTGATCAACGATCTTTGGGAAAATTCAATATTGGGCCAGTAGTTTTCTACGAACATATCTATTATTTTAAAGAGGTTTTTTATGGTAGACCTGTAAAAGTTTCTTTAGAATTATCAGGAATGAGCGAGGATGGAAAATTCTTTGAATTTTTACATAATTTTTATGATTATAAAGGAAGAAACTTTGCGAGATGTGAGATGATGGGTGCATGGATAGATCTAAATACTCGAAAATTAATACCACTTCCGGAAGAAATGAATCAGTTTATGGATAAAGTGGAGCGTCCTGATAATTTTAAAATTCTTACCAAAGAAGACACTAGAAAATTTGCAAAAATACCACAAGACCTAAGCTAGTTTTTTAGGTTTTTTGGTTACCAAATAGACACCTAAGAAGACTAATAGGGCAGAGATTATTTTGACAGCATTAAGAGAATCAGCTCCCATTGCCATGGCGAAACTTATTGCCAATAAAGGTTGTAAATAGATAAATGCACCAATTGTAGATGCTTTTAGTGTTTTAAGTGCAAATACATTTAATAAATAAGTAAAAAAAGTAGTTCCAATGACCACAAAAGCCATTTTCCATATGACGTCATAAGGAAGTGATGTCCATTGTACTTCGCTAAATTCTGAAATGGTAATAGGAAAATTAATAATAACTCCAATAAGGAAAAACCATTTCATTAAAGTAAAAGAATGGTATTTTGATGTTAGGGGTTTTACTAATACAAGATATATAGCATAAGAAGCAGCATTGACAATAAAAAGAATATTACCCAGTGGAATATTAGGAGCATCTTGCCTAGTTTCTGAACCAAAGAGAATCAACCCTAATGCTCCAGAAAAACCAAGTAGAATTCCAACAGTTCGTAACCATGTTATTTTTTCACTTAGAAAAATAGCAGATAAAACGAATACCAAAATAGGTGAAATGGTAATCATAACTGAGCTGTTTATTGGCGTAGATAATTGAAGTCCTTTAAAAAACATCAACATATTAATGACCATACCAAAAATAGCACACTCAAATATTCTTAGCCAATCAGCGCGATCAATTTTTTGTTTAGGAGCCCATATTGATGCCAGCCAAAAAAGTGCTGCAGCACCAATTACTCTAAGAAGAATAAAGCCAAAAGGTTTAATGTAAGTGGGCATTACACCTTTTGCCAAGGTGTGATTGATTGCATAAATTAGACTTGCACCAAAAGCTGCTAGTAATGCTGCCGTTCTTTTATCCATTAATAGCAATATTAGCAGCTTCCACTACTTTTTTACTATTACCGATAAATATTTGATTATCAAATAATAGTACTGGACGCTTTAAGAAGGTATAATGTTCTAGAATTAAATTTTTGTAATCGTCTTCTGCTAGTGCTTGATTTTTTAGATCTCTTTCTTTATAAAGCCGTGCTCTTTTACTAAACAGGGATTCATATGAACCAGCTAACGATTTCATTTCTTCTATTTGAACTAAGCTAATGCCTTCTGATTTAATGTCTTGCAAAACGAAATCAGAAGAAAGGTTTAGTTCGTTCATGATGCGTTTACAAGTATCACAAGTTGATAGGTAATATATTTTTTTCACAGATTTATATTTAAAATGTCAAAATCAACACAAAGGAAATTCATTTCTCTTTGAAAACTCATATTTTTGGGTAAAAATTAAGAACGTTTACTACTTAAATATGAGAGATCAATTAGAAATCACAAGAACCAATAGAAAATTACTAGCCAAAATTATGGATAACTTTTCATTGGAAGATCTAAACAAAGTTCCCCAAGGGTTTAATAATAATTTGATTTGGAATATTGCTCATGTAGTGGTTACGCAACAATTACTTACTTACAAATTAAGTGGATTACCAATGATGATTAGTGATGAGATGATTGTTAAATATCGTAAAGGGACTAAAACAGAAGGTTTGGTAAGTAAAGAAGAGGTAGAAAAAGTAAAAGAACTTCTTTTTACTACCATTGATAAAACTGAAAAAGACATAGATGGTAGTATTTTTGAAGGGTATCAAGAATATCCTACTAGTACTGGTTTTGTATTAAAATCTGTAGAGGATGCTATCAATTTTAATAATTTTCATGAAGGAATACATCTCGGATACATTTTAGCGCTCAAGAAGTCATTATAGAATAGTAGTCGTAAAATAATCCACTACTTCTTCTTTTTTAAGTTTTAATTCTATAGGTCCTTCAGCGTATGAGCTTATTTCATATTGGTTATAGAAAAGAATAATATGGGTCTCTGTTAACCCAATGTTATTTGGCAAACTAAAAGTGTTATTATCAAAGAAGAAGCCAGTACTATTTATAGATTGTTCATTAGGAATAGCGTACTTCTCTCTAAATATTTTTTCGACATATATTGAAAAGTTGTTTACATTCTTTAGCAGTTTTTCTTGTGGTATAATTGCACCAGTTTTTGCATCAATGTTTATGTATTTTGAATTGCCACTTCCGTGAGCACCTCCAGTAAATATATAAGAATCTATTAGAATAGAAAGAATGAATTTATTCTGATAACTGATGTCACAGTTTATACTTGCTTCATATGGAATAATTTCTTCTGGAAATTCCTTTTTTATTTCTTGATAGGAGTTATTAAAATTTTTAAGTGCTTCTTCTATGTTGTCTATAGAGGTGTCATCTTCTACGTTTAAGCTAGTACTGGCAGCCTTTTCTATTTGAATATTGATTTTTTTTGCAATTTCATTTTCATTTATAGATTCGAGAAGAAAAATTTCTGTAATAGTGCAATCAGAGTTATTGCAGTCAAAATAATCATCAATGGCGATAGTGCGTTTATGAAAACTTAAAGGTTCACTCTTTTGGCAGCTATAAAAACAAATAGAGATTACTGCTAAAAAAAGTGACTTAAGATTGGTGTTAGTTTTTGTGTTAATCATCTACTAAAGATATTCATTGAAATATGATTAGAACGAATTAAGTTATAAATTTGTTTTAGTTTTTTAACAAAATAGATTACAAGTTGGTTTTTTTCAGTTCTGAAATATAAGAATTGATCGAAAGAACATATAAAAAATAAGAACACTGATAAAAATCGAGGAATCGTGAAGTTTAATACCAAAACAATACACGGAGGACAAATACTTGATCCTGCTTACGGATCTGTAATGCCTCCAATATACCAAACTTCTACCTATGCTCAAACTACTCCTGGAGGACACAAAGGGTTTGAGTATAGTAGAACACATAATCCAACTAGAAAATCTTTAGAAAATGCTTTGGCAAGTCTTGAAAACGGAAAACATGGATTGGCTTTTGGATCAGGATTAGCAGCTATTGATGCAGTACTTAAATTATTAAAACCTGGCGATGAAGTTATTTCGACAAATGATCTCTATGGGGGAACCTATAGATTGTTTACCAAAATTTTTGAAGGTTTTGGAATAAAATTTCATTTTATTGGAATGAAAAATTCGGGTAACGTTGAAAAATATATTAATGAAAAAACAAAACTGATTTGGGTAGAGACACCAACAAACCCGATGATGAATATTATTGATATTAAAGCAATTGGTAAGATTTCTAACAAACATAATCTTCTATTAGCTGTAGATAATACATTTGCAACACCTTATTTACAGCAACCTTTAGATCTTGGTGCTGATATCGTAATGCATAGTGTTACTAAATATATTGGAGGGCATAGTGATTTGATAATGGGTGCTTTGATAGTTAAGGATGATGAAATTGCGAATCGCCTATATTTTATTCAAAATGCAAGTGGCGCGGTCTGTGGTCCACAAGATAGTTTTTTAGCTCTTAGAGGAGTTAAGACATTACATGTTAGAATGCAACGTCATTGCGAAAATGGAGAAACCATAGCAAATTATCTAAAAAATCATCCTAAAATTGAAAATGTATATTGGCCAGGATTTATAGATAATCCAGGTTATAGTGTAGCTAAAGAACAAATGAATGGTTTCGGTGGCATGATATCTTTTGTTACAAAAAACAGTAATTACAAAGAAGCGATAAGAATTGTTGAAAATTTGAAAATTTTCACATTAGCAGAATCACTTGGTGGAGTAGAAAGTTTAGCAGGACATCCAGCAAGTATGACACATGCGTCAATTCCAAAAGAAGAACGAGAAAAGACTGGTGTTGTCGATTCTCTGATTAGATTAAGTGTAGGAATTGAGGATGTAAACGACCTAATATCAGATTTAGAGCAAGCTATTGGATAGAGTGTTATTAAATTCAAAAAATTAGATGTAATTTTTTGATAATATCATATATTTGACCAAATAAATTAACCATTAAATAAGAATCTTTTAATCCTATTAACATATGCAAGCAAAAATAGATGCATTTATGGAAGAAGTAAGAGCTCGTAATTCACATGAGCCAGAGTTCTTACAAGCGGTACAAGAAGTTGCGGAAACTGTAATACCGTATATCGCTACACAAGAAATATATAATGGAAAAAACATTCTATTAAGAATGGTAGAACCAGAGAGAGCCATAATGTTTCGAGTACCTTGGGTAGATGATAAGGGAGAAATACATGTAAATCGTGGATATAGAATTCAAATGAATTCTGCGATTGGTCCTTATAAAGGCGGATTACGTTTTCACCCATCAGTAAATTTAAGTATTCTTAAGTTTCTTGCTTTTGAGCAAGTGTTCAAAAATAGTTTAACAACGCTGCCAATGGGTGGTGGTAAAGGAGGTTCAGATTTTGATCCTAAAGGAAAATCCGATGATGAGATTATGCGTTTTTGCCATAGTTTTATGAGTGAGCTTTTTAGACATATTGGACCTAACACAGATGTTCCTGCTGGAGATATTGGAGTAGGTGCACGTGAAATTGGTTTCTTGTTTGGGATGTATCGTAAAATGCGTAATGAATTTACCGGAGTTTTAACAGGAAAAGGATTAACCTGGGGAGGATCTGAGATTCGTCCAGAAGCTACGGGTTATGGTACCGTATATTTTGCAGAAAATATGCTAAAAACCAAAGGCAATTCTTTTGAAGGAAAAACAGTTTTAGTATCAGGTTCAGGAAACGTGGCGCAATATGCTACAGAAAAAGCTATTCAGTTAGGTGCTAAAGTAGTAACCTTATCTGATTCTTCTGGTTATATCTATGACGAAGATGGAATTGATAATGATAAGCTTAAGTTTGTAATGGAACTTAAGAATGAGAGAAGAGGACGTATAAGTGAGTATGCTGAAAAATACAGTTCTGCAAAATTTCATAAAGGAAAAACACCTTGGGGTGAAAAGTGTGATATTGCATTACCTTGTGCAACACAGAATGAATTGAATGGTGATGATGCTACAAGATTAATTGATAACGGATGTATGTGTGTTAGTGAAGGAGCTAATATGCCTTGTGATTCTGATGCTGTCGCAGCTTTTCATAAAGCTAAGATATTTTTTGCACCAGGTAAAGCATCAAATGCGGGAGGAGTTGCTACTTCTGGATTGGAGATGACCCAAAATTCTCTACGTTTTAAATGGACAAGAACAGAGGTTGACGAAAAGCTAAAACAAATAATGAACGATATTCATGAAAAGTGTGTTCAATATGGAACAGATGATGATGGTTATATTGATTACGTTAAAGGAGCAAATATTGCAGGTTTTGTAAAAGTTGCTGATGCTATGTTAGCTCAAGGAGTTATATAAATAATAATAAGTATTTATTGTGAAAGCCGTTCTTACTATAAAGAACGGCTTTTTTCATTATTTGAAAGCAATAATTAGTATTTTAGCGTGTTATCAAGGCAGCGTTAATATCACTCCGTAATTATGCGATACTTCAGACAGTTAATACTTCTAATTTTTCCGGTATTTCTATTTTCTCAGGATTTTAGTAATCAATGGACAGGGCATTATTCCTATTTTCAAATTAACGATTCCTATGCAATAGAAAATAAAATTTATGTTGCTTCTGAGAATACAATTTTTATCTACGATACGGATACAAGAACTTCGGAAACCTTTACTACTGTAAATGGTTTGTCTGGAGAAACAGTATCTACAATTTATCATAGTTCAATATTTGATATTACTGTTATTGGTTATGATAATGGATTGTTAGAGCTAATAGTTGATGATGAGGTAATAACTTTTATCGATATTTTAGAGAAACCGACGATTCCTCCAACACAGAAAAGGATCAATCACTTTTTTGAAAATGGTAATATATTGTATGTCTCTACAGAGTTTGGGATCGTAGAGTTTAATTTAGAAAGAATAGAATTTGGTGATACGTTTTTTGTGGGTCCAGCTGGATCACAAATAAATATAACCGGAACGGTAGTTTCAAACAATGTGATTTATGCAACTACTTCGAATAATGGAATTTTAAATGCAAATGTTGACAACCCTAATTTAGTTGATTTTAACCAATGGATAACATTAGTTCCAGGACAGTATAGAGGAATTACATTATTTAATGAGGAGATTTTGGTATGGGAGAATAATAACCTTATCAGTCGTCTTGATGGACCAGTTCTAACTACAGTTGTAACAGCTTCTAGTGATGTAATAGATGTTTCTATCGATTCTGACAATTTAATAGTTGTTAATACAGATCGAGCATCGGTATTTGATACAAGCTTTAATGAAACTACATCGGCAATTAGTACAACTGGAGATTCTTTTTTGTTAAATACCGCGTTATCTTTTAATAACACACTATATCTAGGAACAGATAGTAGAGGATTATTACAAGTTGATTTTAATGATCTTACTAATAAAACTTCAATATCTCCAGAAGGACCATTAAGTAATTTTACTTTTGGGATAGAAGCATCAAATAGTAAACTGTGGGTAGTATTTGGTCAATATGATGTGAATTTTAACCCGTTTCCATTACAACAAAGAGGGATAAGTAAACTCACTTCTGAAGGATGGTTAAATATTTCTAAAGATGAGGTTATGGGTGCTACATCTTTATCTCATATTACTATTAATCCCAATAATGAAGATCAGGTTTTTATAAGTAGTTTAAGTAGTGGTTTATTAGAGATCAATGATAATGTAGTAACTAATTTATATAACAACCTTAATAGTGGTTTTGAGTCATTTGTAACAAATGATCCAATTTTTGTGTTTCTTAACGGCTCTGTTTTTGACAATGATGGAAATCTGTGGGTTAATAACGCTAGGGTTGACAATGGTTTGAAAAGATTTTCTCCTGGTGCGACACAAACGCTTAATGTTAATTTAAGCAGATCAATACCTAATGCTTTAAATAATTTAGGTTTTACGGATACGGTGATAGATAGAGACGGAAATTTGTTTGTTGGTGGATTTAATTCGGGTGTGATTGGTTACAATACTGATACAGAAAGTCAAATTCAATTATCTGGTGAGACTGAGGGTTCTAATCTTCCTAGTGATTATGTACTTGCTTTAGAGGTCGATCGGAATAATCAGTTGTGGATTGGTACTTTTAGAGGTATAAGGGTTTTGTTTAATACCTCTGGAGTGTTTCAGCAAAGTAATCCCCAAGCAAGTCAGATTATTATTTTAGATGATGAAGGTGTTCCTCAAGAATTATTATTTGATGAGACAATTACTGATATAGAAGCAGATGGGTCTAATAATAAATGGGTAGCTACTGCATCATCAGGAGTGTTTTATTTCTCTTCTGATGGGCAAGAGACATTAGCTCATTTTACGGCTGATAATTCTCCGTTACCTACAAATAATGTATTAGATATATCAGTAGATGATTCTACGGGTTCTGTTTATTTTGCAACTGAGAAAGGTTTATTAGAGTTTAAAGGAACTGCTACTGGACCAGAAGATAATTTAGATAATGTAGTTGCATTTCCTAATCCGGTGCGCCCAGGATTTAATGGGCAGGTAACAATAAAAGGTTTAACAAGTAGATCAAATGTAAAGATCACTGATATCGAAGGTAACTTGGTATATGAAGAAGTTAGTGAAGGTGGAAGTATTCAGTGGGATACTACCGCTTTTGGAAGGCATAAGGTAGCGTCTGGAGTTTATCTTATTTTAGTTACAGGAGAAGATCAAGCAGAAACAACTGTTTCTAAGCTTTTGATAGTTAGGTAATGATTGTAAATACTCCAGCCATAGTAATTCATTCTTTGCGTTATGGAGAAAGTGATTTAATAGTTTCCCTATTAACAAAAACTAGTGGATTACGTTCCTATTTGCTAAAAGGAATATTAAAATCTAAAAGAGGAAAAATACGATCTTCTTTGTTTCAGCCATTGACGTTACTAGAAATTGAAGCAAATCACAAAGATAAAGGTACTTTAGAAAGAATTAAAGAAGCTAAAATTCTAATACCTTATCAATCTTTGCATACTGATTTTGTTAAAAGTTCATTAGTATTTTTTCTTTCAGAAATATTAAAAAATACAATTCAAGAACAAGAAATAAATGAGGATCTTTTTCATTATTTAGAAACAACATTTTTGTGGTTAGATTCACATGATAATATTGGTAATTTCCATATTTCATTTTTAATAAAGTTGACACAATATTTAGGGTTTTATCCAGATACATCTAATATTTCTTCATCGGTTTTTAATATGCAAGATGGTTGCTTTCAGGAGGATTCTTCTAACATTTATTGTCTCGAAGGAAATAGTGTTTTGGTACTCAAGAAGTTTTTGGGCACGACATTTGAGGAAAGTATGAGTATTAAAATGTCTAGAATGGTAAGAAATGAGATTCTTAATACGTTATTAGTATATTTTGAGCTACATTTGCACGGTTTTAAAAAACCAAAGTCACTTTCGATTTTGAATGAAATTTTTAGTTAAGTAATGCGCTTATTTTTAATTGTTGTATTCACTTTATTTTTTGTAACGGAAAATACTGCTCAAAGTATTACTGTGCTAAGCAGGTCAAATAACCAGCCTATTCCTAGTGTTACAATTCATAATAAAACGAAATCAAAAACTGTTATAACAGATTTTGATGGTATAGCGGATATTTCCGATTTTTCGGAAACAGAAATACTATATTTTGTTCACATATCCCACATAAGCTTTGCTACTACTAAATCTGAAATTCTAGCTTTATCAAATAAAGTGTATTTGGAGGTGGATGAAAATCAATTGTCAGAGGTGGTGATTTCTGTTTCTAAGTGGGAACAGGATAAAAAAGATGTTACTCAAAAGATTGTTAGTATTACATCTGATGAAATCTCTTTCTCTACACCACAAACTTCGGCAGACCTTTTGCAGAGCAGTGGGCAAGTGTTTATACAGAAAAGTCAATTGGGAGGAGGTAGTCCAATAATTCGAGGATTTTCTACTAATCGATTATTACTTACGGTGGATGGAGTTCGAATGAATAATGCTATTTTTAGGGGTGGTAATGTTCAAAATGTGATATCTGTAGATCCATTTACAATAGATAGAACAGAAGTTATATTAGGACCTGGTTCTGTAGTTTACGGAAGTGATGCTGTAGGAGGTGTGATGAACTTTTACACAGCTCAACCTAAAATAGCTATACGAGGAAAGAATAAATTTAGTGGAAATGCTATAGCTAGGTATGCTAGTGCGAGTAATGAAAGAACAGGTCATGTCGATTTTAATATAGGCTTAGAGAAGTGGGCATTTCTAACTAGTGTAAGTTATACAGATTTTGATGATCTTACAATGGGAAGTCATGGCCCTGATGATTATTTACGAAATGAGTATGTAGAAACAATAGATGGTGTTGATACTCTAATTGAAAATGATGACCCGAAAAGTCAGGTTTTTACTGGTTATAATCAATTTAATTTTTTGCAAAAGGTACATTTTATTCCTAATGAAAGATGGGATATTAATGCAGGATTTATTTATACAAAAACTTCTGATTATCCTAGATATGATCGATTGATCCGTCGTAGTGATGTGGGTTTAAGATCTGCCGAATGGTATTATGGACCTCAAAAATGGTTAATGGGAAATCTTCAATTAACTAATAAATGGAAAAATAAATTATACGATAAAGTAAAATTTACAGCTGCCTATCAGAATTTTCAGGAAAGTAGAAATGATCGGGATTTTGGAGATGATATCTTATCAAGAACAAAAGAGGATGTAGATGCATATTCTGCAAATCTTGATTTTGAAAAGAAATTTGATGATAAAACAACGATATATTATGGTTTGGAATATATCTTGAATCAAGTCTCGTCAGAGGGTTCGGAACTTAATATTTCTACCAATGATGTTGTTGCCGCACCATCTAGATATCCGGATGGGTCTACATGGCAGTCCATTGCTGCATATGCCAGTTTAAAAAGTAAGTTAACTGAAAAATTAAGGTTTCAAGGTGGGTTGCGATACAATAGGATTATTCTGTATTCAGAATTTGATGATACGTTTTTTGACTTTCCTTTTAGAGAAGCAAATATTGATACGGAGGCTTTTACAGGTACGGCAGGAATTAGCTGGTTACCAAATGATATTTTACAGTGGAAGTTTAATTTTTCTACAGCATTTAGAGCACCTAATATTGATGATGTGGGTAAAATTTTTGATTCGGAACCAGGGTCAGTAGTAGTGCCAAATCCAGATTTAGAACCAGAATATGCTTATAATGGAGAAATTGGGTTGACTGCCAATGTTGGTAAGAATTTCAAGATTGATTTGGCAACCTATTATACGCAATTGGATAATGCTTTAGTTCGAAGAGATTTTTCTCTTAATGGAGAAACTGAAATTATTTTTGGAGGAGAGCTAAGCAATGTACAAGCGATTCAGAATGCAGCCAATGCTCAGATTTATGGTTTTGAGGCAGGTTTTAGTTATGATTTTATAAAGAATTTTAACCTTTCTTCTAAATATACATTTACTGGTGGAGAAGAAGAGTTGGATGATGGATCAGTTTCTCCTTCAAGACATGTTGCTCCTCAGTTTGGTAGTACAAATCTTAATTATACAAATGATAAATGGATGATTGATTTTTCTGCAATTTATAATGGGCAATTTGATTTTGAAGAGTTGGCTCCTTCTCAACAAAACAATGACTTTTTGTATGCATTAGATGAAAATGGAAATCCATATTCTCCTTCTTGGTATACACTTAATGTGAGATCAAGATATCAGTTTACTAAAAGTTTACAAGCAACGTTAACAGTTGAGAATATTACTGATCAACGTTATCGACCATATTCATCTGGTATTGCCGGAGCAGGAAGAAACTTTATTTTATCCTTAAAGTATTCTTTATAATATAAAAACAACACTTCTGAAAGATACATTATACATATTTGACATTGATGGGACATTGACGGATAGTGTACCTATGTATTTAATCTCTGTAACCAAAGCTATGATGAGTATGGGGATTAATAATATTGATACAGACTATAATAATTATAAGCATCATACTGATAGTTATGCGTTGCGATATAATTATGAGCGAAGTTTTAAACAAGATCTTTCAGAGAATCTTTTAGGGGACTTTGAGAATAATTTGGTAACACAAATGCTAGAATTCGATCCGGTAAAAGAAATTAAAGGAGCTCAATCTTTAATACAATCTTTTAGAGATAAGTCTATTCCGTTTTGTTTTGCTACGGGAGCACTTCCTAAACCTGCAATGCTTAAATTAGAGCAATGTAGTATATGGTGCGATGAGTTATTACTGGCTACTTCTATGACACACGAATCACGAGAAGGCTTTGTAATGGATGCTTTGGAAAGAGCAAAAGCCTTTTATAATATATCGGAGTTTACTAAGATTATCTCGGTGGGCGATGGGCTTTGGGATCTAAAAACGGCTCAAAACTTATCTTTAGATTTTGTTGGTATTGGAGATAAGAATAAGGAGAAACTACTACAGAATGGCGCTACTAGATGTTATTCCAATATAGATGAATTCAGTAAAAGTATATTCTAGTTTTCGAGTACTACTTACTTCTTAATTTTTCCATTAAATCACTGTCAAAACTTTTTTTAAGCGTAGTAATTTCTTTTACATTTTCATTAGGTATTGCAATGGATAAGACGTAATGTTTTATTTTCCAGCCTTCAGTTGTTTTCTCTAACACACCGCTACCTCTGCAGATTCCCATTTGAGTATCTAATAATTCATCAAACCAAGCTAATTTACTGTCAGTTTGTGCAAATATATTTCTTTCTAACGTGCTAAAACTCCATGCTTTTCCTTTATCAAAATAAGGTTTAGAGAATGCTTTAAAGGAAGCTAAATTCCAATTCTCTGTAGCATCAGTTCCAATAAATATAGCATCATTGGTCATCAAACCAAAATAGGAATCAAATGATGCATCAGCTGCAGCTTTATGCCATTGTTCTAATACGGTATTGATTTCTTTTTTTGTTTGGGCTTGAAAAGTAATGGTAATTGCAAAACATATAAAAACTACTAAATTCTTCATACTATTTTATTCTTCGATTTCAATATTCTTTTCTTCTGGAGATAAAATGGAATCTCTTAGGATGTCACGTTCTCTAAGAAGTTCTTTTTCAATGTTTTCTGGAATTGCTAATGATAATTCATTTAGCTGAATAATAAGACTATTATAAGCTGTAAGTAATCTAATATTGGCGTCCATAAGTTTCTGAGAATCTTGACTAGTAGTTTCAGTAAGTTGTAATAACAAACCCGATTCCGTTGTTAGTACCGCGATTCTAGAACTGATGTTATTTACCTTTAAATCTTCGGACACATTTTCTTTAAAGGACTGAACAAGTAAATTCATACTATCAGCGTATTTTTTGATATAAAAAGGGTTTGATTTGCTCATAGATACTATTAACTTTTTAAGATTCTGAAAATCCTCAAAGTTTTCAATGTCTTTTGAAGCTTGCGGAGATAGTTTTAATACATCTATTTCGACTTTTTCTTTAGATAAACTATCTAGCTTAACTATTTCAACTTCTTCTTGTATAGTAGTATTTTCTTTTTTACAACTTACGCAAATGATTGTAACGGTAACTACTGTATATAAAAATGATCTCATCATAAGATTTTCAATAACAGACCAAAAATAGGGAATATCGTTGCAACTAAAAATTAAAAGCCTTAGGTATTATAGACCTAAGGCTTAAAACAATTTATTAATATGATATTATAGATTATGCATAATACCAAGCCCCATTAACATAAACTACTTCTCTCCATCCTCTGGAGCTGTAGTAGTACCATTTATCATTATATCGGTATACTCTTAGTCCATAAACTGTATAGTATTGTCCATTTTCATAAGTCGGTTCACCACCGCCGTCTCCACCATCGGGATACATTTTATCTATTCCTTCTAAATCAGCAGTAGACAATGCATTTCTCTGTACAGAGTATGTGCTTCCGTCTTTTTTGGTAATTGTTGGCTGACCGTTCTTAGAGAATGAATACGCTCCATACATCATAATTGATCCAAAATCTAAAGAACTAGTATATTCGTCTCCGTCATATCCTTGTTCTACATAGGTTTTAAAGTTGAAATCTCTACCAGATTGAATATTTTGAAAATTAATAGTTACATATTGATCTCTATCAGCTCTACTTTGTTCGTGCCATAATCCAACAGCATGACCAATTTCGTGAATAGTGTTTCCAGTACTGCAACCACTTGCTAAATTGATGTTTTGTCTTCCACCAACCATTCCTACACTTGATGAACATCCACTACCAGGTCTAAAATATATGTAGTTGGATTCGTTAGTTCTTTCAATAAAAGTAAGATTGGTATTGTTTTCCCAGCTAGCAATTGCATTGGTAACTCTAGCTTTGTTAGGAAGATCATTTGCTATGGTATAGTAAACTGTATTATCAGGCCATCTTCCAGAGGTACGTCCAACACTTCTGCTTAAAGAAGGATCTTGTCCGTCTTCTAATACAAAATTAGAGTCTTCTGTATAGACTTCGTCTTTAGGAAGAATAATGTCACCTTCAAAAATTCTTTTTCCGTCTACTAGTTCATAGTTGATAGGTAATCCTGCATAAAAACCTTCTTCGGTTGTTCCAATTTTGTCAAAATTTGCTCTTTCGGCGCCATCAAAGATTTGATTGTCAGGTTCTAGGTTTTCTAGTTCAGAAATTGGTTCATTTTCTGAACATGAGAGTACGGCAAAGGCTGCACTCATCAATAAGATTGATTTGTTGATTTTCATTTGAGTTTGTGTTTAAATTATTAACATTATGTTAAACCCAAATGATTATTAAATATTATTTTTTTGTAACAAATTAACTTTTGATCAGAAAAAATAGTTAAAATGTTCAACTTAGTTTAGAAGTATTTTGAAATTGAAATTCTAATAAAACTATCTTCTCTAAAGTTTGATAATATAAACTCGTTTGGGGCTATATTGCTAAATACTCTAGCTTCGACCGATGCTGTCCAAGTACTTCCGAAACGTCTAGAAGCTTCTAAACTGAAAACTTTGCTACTAGATTCTAGATCAGCAATTCCACCTATTAGTATGGAAGTATCCTGAGTATCATTAAATGCGATACGACTTCCTATGAAAATATCATTTTGTAACGCATTTAATGCAAGTGCATCACGTTCATCATATAAGTATTCACCTAAGATACCAATGTCTAAACCATCTCCATCAATATTGGAAAATGTGTATTCTAAGCCAGCAACCAGAGCAAAGAAATCCTGGACATCCGCATGTCTATAGATAGATTCTAGTTTCCATAAAAAAGCATCATGCGTAATTTGTAAATCTAACCCTGTTTGGTTAATTACTGGATAAAATGCATTGATATTTCCTAGGTTATCAAATGTAAATAAGGGTTCTCTACCTGTTCCGTAAAAGTGAGATATTCCTATATCTAAAATACTGAAGTAATGTTTCCAGCGAAATGCAATATCTTGTCGCCATTCTTCTGCACTACTTTCATAAGTTAAATCGTTTTTATCAATTACAACAGGAAATCTTAGTCTTCCTTTGGTGCCTGAAAAAGTTCGTTTCCTATGATAAGGAAGATAGAAAAAATCAAAAGAACCAAATTTTTCAGTAGTCCAAGTAAATTGAGCCATGGGTTGCCCTAGCTTTTCTTCTCCGTCGAAAGTTTCTACGGCATCTGTTTGATTAATAATATCGACTAAGTGATTGCTTTCAGTTACGCCCCAGTATACTTTTTTTAACCCAAGACTTAATTCCCAGTTCTTATTAGCTTTCTGGTAATAGAGTTCTCGGATATCCCAATGTGTTCTTTCATCATCAACATCAAGTCTGAAAAACCCTTTAAAATTAATGCTTTCATATCCTTTATTCCATGCTATCGAATATTCTGGTGTTATACCTAACGAGGGAAAATGATCTTTTTGCCCCTCAAAAAGGGGATTGTCATAAAAATAGCGGTATTCTCCTTCTAATTCTAATTCAAAATCTTGGGTAACTTTTTTATCTTCTTCTTGGGCAATTATAAGTATGGTATGTAGTAGAGTAAGAAGAAGTAAATAGGGTTTAAATTTCATTTTTATAATATTATTAAGCACACATAGACCGTCTTTATTACTAGAAGGACATTTGGTAAAGAGTAAGATCAGAACTAAAAACGTGTCTTATGTGTGCTAGGATTTTGAGATTATTTCCCAGCTCTTTTAAGAGCTACTTGTGTAAAATCATCTTCGGATAATTCGGATTCGAAATTGTAATCACTAAATTTTAATTGTGTTTCTTTATTGCTTTGGTGATTTACCATATCTAAGGTTAATGCTCTCCAAAATTTACCTTTATATAATTTATAATCACTGTAGGTAAGTGTTTTTAGTAAAGAGTTTTTGCGATCGTAGAATTCTACTTTTTCTAAACGATATGCTTTATCTTTGTTATAGGTAACTACTCTCCTTGTATATCCGGATTTTGGATCTACAGGATCTTGTTCTACGACAAGTAAATTCCCGTTTTCTTCCAGAAATTTATAACTATATTTTTCTACTTCCTGAGAGGAGAGATCTTCATAGGCAAATTCGCTACCTACAAAAGGACCAGACTTATTGTTTGATGAAATTCTTTTCACTCTTTTTATGGATGGTAAAAAAAGCCATTGATCGTCTGACCCTATTTTGTGTGTAAAAGTAAGTGTTGAAGTTCCTTTTACATCTTTAGGGCTATTAAATACAATCATGGATTTATCACCATCATCAGACTGTTCTAAGGTTCTAGTAATTAATAAACGTTCGCTTGTTTGGCCATTTTTATTTTTTAAAGTCATTTTTAGATTTACTATCGAACTATTAAAACCTTGATCGGCTTTGTCGGCTTCTTTGGCAATTTGTAAACCTCGTTCTTCTGCACTTTGTGCTTGTGTCATGGAAATGCTTAGTAAAGCGATTCCTGTTAAAATTAATTTTTTCATTATTTTATTTTTTACAATTATTTGTCAAGTTGTATTTGTGGTTTTAAATCTTTTACAGCATCTTTTGATTCATTCTTTTTACTAGTTAGAATAAGAAGTGAAGGAAGCAGTATAAAATCGATGATTAAGGCGGATGAGATTATGATTAATGTAATTCTTGCCATATAGCTGTTTAATGCAAAAGAAGAAGTAGAAAGTACTGCGAATCCTGCTAGTAGGACAATAGTGGTAGTTACTAAAGCTTTACCTACTGTTTCAAAAGCATAAATCACAGCTTCTTTAGCATCATAACCTAATTCTCTTCGAGCTCGTAAAAACTTACTCATAAAATGAACAGTGTCATCTACTATGATCCCTAATGTCATTCCGAATACGATTACCATTCCTGTATTAATTTGGGCTTTATATAGGGCCCAGAAACCAAAACCAACTAAAACAGGAGTTACATTTGGAATAATACTTAGCATACCTAATTTGAAATTTCTTAATGCAAACATTAATACAAGGGATATTAAAATCAATGCAATAATATTACCAGTAAACATACTGTCTGCTTGTCTAAAACCAAGTGTAGAGAACATTAATGTTGGACTCACACCTATTGCGTGCATTGGTTTTGGTGTATTGTTTTGTAACCAAGTTTCTGCACGATCTGCAAAAGCGATCATATCAGCACTTTTAATATTTTCGATGGTGACAGTTACACGTGTTTCCGATTTATCTACGTTAATTTGATTGTTTAAATCCAATCCGAATGGAAGAGATAATTCATATAGCAATAAGTATTGAGCTGCTTCTTCACGACTTTTTGGGATCTTATAATAGTTTTGATCATCACCGTGCATAGAACGATTTACTCTTCTAGCAACTTCACTAAAAGCGTTTACATGTACAACTTCTGGTTGTTCATTGAGCCAATTTTCGAATTCATTTAGTTTGTTTAGATATTGTGGGTTGTTAATCCCTCCACTTTCTCCGCTACCTACAGAGAATTCAACATTATAGATACCTGTTAGGTTTTCACTGATATAATCAGTATCGGTTCTAAACGTAACAGTCTCATCAAAATAGTTAATAAACTCATCGTTAAACCTATTTTTTGTGGCTAAAAATGTCAAAATACCAATAACAATTGTTGAGATAATTGTAAGTCTTACGGGTTGTTTAGCAACCGTATGTCCTAAAGAGGTATACCAACTTATTTTTTCTGAAGTTGCTATTTCCTTAGTTTTTACTTTTATTGGTAATATTGCCATTAAAGCGGGCAGTGCTGTAGTGGAATATAGGAACGCCATAGTCATACCGAAAGCGGTAATATTTCCTAAATCCCAGAATGGCGGAACATCTCCGAAATTCATAGTTAAAAACCCAATGACTGTGGTTAAGCTAGTAATGAAAACTGGCATAAAATTAAGTCGCATAGATTCTACCAATGCATCTTTTTTGGAGAATCCATCTTTTCTCATTTTCTGAAGCATGGTAATCAAAATGTGAATACTATCTGCAACCGCTAATGTTAATATCATAGTAGGAAATACAGAAGATGGAGGAGTTAACTTTATACCTGCTAATCCAACAAATCCAACAGCACTCATAATTGAAAATATAACTACTACAAAAGTTGCAATAGTACTATAGATATTTCGTGTAAGAATGAAGGTTGTAATAATAACAATGATTAACATAATCATGGTCAGCATAAGGTCATTCATAGAGGATTCGAAGAATGCCGTATTTAATGGAACTAATCCAGAAGAATGGATTTCAAAGTTTGGATACTTATTTTTAAAATCTGAAATAGTACTGCGGATGAAAGCGGTAACTTCTGGTATTTCTTTCGCACTATCTTCACCAGGCAGTCGTACTGTTACGTTGATTGCTGTTACTGTGCCGGTTTCATTAAGAATACGATTTACCAAAAGTGGTTCTTTTAATGCTTTTTCTTTAATTACTTCAATTTCTGCTTCAGTTTTGTTAGAAGATTCATAGGAAAGATCGTCTACATAGAGATCATCACCTTGAGCACTAGTGTATTGGAAATTTGTAACAGCATCTACCCGAGAAGAGTAAGGGGTGTTCCATGCTTGGGCAGTAAGTTCTTCTATTGCAGTTAAATTTTCTCTTGTGAAAATATCACCATTAGACGGTGTTAAGACTATTACAACATTGTCATCCTTCGTATATTTTTCTTGTAGAGCATCGAATGCTTCTAGTTCTGGATTTGATTTACTGAAAAAGACATGATAATCTCCATCAAATTCCATATTTCCTTGCGAACCTAACCCCATCGCTAAGATTAAAGTTGCGATCAAAACTGGCCATTTGAATTTGATAACAAATTCTGCCCATTTTTTTGAAAAAGCATTGCCTAATTTTCTTATTGTATTCATTTTTTTAAATTTAGTTGACCAGTCGACTATATATCATGTTATGTTGACTTAGTGTGATTTATGATTGTTTAATATATTGACGTTTTAATTTATTCTACTTGGACAAGTTTTGGTTAAATTTTTGAAATAAATTAATAATTGACCAGTCGTCTATTAATAGAATAAAAAAAATTATTTAATTAATAAGTGTGTTACCATATTCAGATGATTATCGACAGGGTATGAATCCTTCATTTCTTTCATTGTTATCATCGCCCCTTTTCCTGCATCTTCAATAAATCCAACTAGATCCTCTGCATTAATAGAAGAATTTATTTCGCCGGATTGTTGGGCTTCTTTAACAACCTTGGTTATTTCAGTTTTCACCAAATTATGTCTATCTAATACAGCATTCCTTATGTTTTCGTTATGCTCAGACATTTCATTACTTAAATTACATCCAAGACATCCCATTTTGCATTCTAATTGTTCTTTTAAAACTTTTATACGGAATTGGTAAAAGTTTAGTAAACGTTCTTTAGGAGACCCATCACTATTTTGAAGAATATCCAAGGCAGGAGAAAATTGCATAGTAAAGTATTTATCCAATGCTTTTATTGCAAAATCCTCTTTACTATCAAAATAAAAGTAAAAGGAACCTTTTGGTACATCTGCTGCTTTTACAATGTCATTTACACTAGTGCCATTATAACCTTTGGACCATATGATCTCTACCCCTTTTTCTAGGAGATAATCCGCTTTGATTTCGTGTTTTAAGGTCTTTGACATTTTGATTTTTGAAAGAGCAAAATTATGACCACTCGTCTAGTAATTCAAAATTTATTGTGTTAAAGTTTTGTTTATTGTATTTAAAACACTGAAAATAAGAAGATTAAAATAAATGTCAATTAACCATTCCATTTCTTAAAATCGTTTCCTCCGTTGGTTTTTATTGTTTTGATATGATAGTTTTTAGAAGTGTACATAGCTTTTAGCACTTTAACATAACTTTCGGATTATTAACTCAAGTAGAAAGAAAAATAAATTTTATATATGGAAGATTTAGTTGATATATTTATGTCAGTCTGAGCTTGTCGAAGATGATTAAAACAATTTTTTTATATTATACTACGACAGGCTCAGTGTGACAATGGGGATGTTATGTTTCAAACATCATTTAAAGGCATCAGATCAAAACTATTTTACTGCGGCAATTGCCACATTGGCAATCATCTCACTAGCAGATTGGTTTAAAAATCCTAAGAATTGCTTTTCAGTCATTTGTGGGTTTTTCATAAACTGATCATAGTTACTGGTCCATACAATCATGGATTTTTGATATCCTAGGTCTATTACCTTAAAGTTGTTAATCATTCCTTTTGTGGGAACACCTTCTACTAATGCATATGTATAAGTGCGATTTTGATCATCAAACGCGATAATACTTTCTTTAAAGTATCCTTGTCCGTTTGCGGATGTACATACTCTTTGGCCACCGATTCCTTTTTCACCAGTCCATTTTACTTTAGAAATAGCAGACGAATATTTATCAATATCATCTAACTGTCTTAATTTATCCCAAACATTATCGGCAGAAGTATCTACAACCTTTGTTAAGGTGATATTGGCATTAGATTTTTGAGCATTAATATTCCTCGATCCTAATAGTATTATTACTAATAAGCATAAAAATTTTGTAAGTTTCATGATGTATTATTTTAAAAGTTATTACACTTTTTAGATTCTATAAAAAAGAAAGTGTGACAGCTTTAATAGAATTAGCAATATCAGTGTCATATGTAAAAAGGGATACCGCCTGGTATCCCTTTTTATATTAGTTTCTTAAAATTGCTTAGATTTTAAGGTCTTCCGGAGTAAATCCGTTATTAAATTTTATGTTGGTAGAAATCTCAGATAAAGATGGCTCTTTAGGATACTCTCCTTTTTCATTGGGGATATATGCATATCGATGTGTAGATACTTGTATACCATCAATTTCGGTATATGTTACTTTCATTAATAATACAGTCTCATTGATTCCCCAAGCGGGTAGAGAGAAATAGAATTGATCTATCAGTTTGGTTTCCGGATTTACGTAAAGAATATAGGCATCATTGGCTTCTTTACCCGTTTTTTGTGGATCATAGGCTACGGAGACCTTATCATACACTTTTCCGTTAATGGTTTCCTGACCTTTGTATTCATAAATAGTTCCAGGATCGCCAATTTTAAAGTTCATCATAAACCAGTAATAGTTTACCTGACGTAGGAAATCGGAAGTTCCAATCATTTTTTCATCAGTCATCGGTTTACCGTCCATACTTACTGAAGCTGTTCCTTTAGAAAAATTCTGTACGATGGTCTGTTCACCTTCAGGTAGTACATTTACTTGATGTGTGGTGTATTTACCCCAAGAATATTCGCCATCAAAAATATAGCGTTCGATAGAAACGTCTTTTTTTCCATCTGCTTGCTCGTAGGTATAGGTGTATTCTACATCCTTAAGATTCCAAATGTTGTTCCAACCTCCAGAAGCTTCGGTAACTGCATTAATAATAGTTTTAGGTTTAGTGACATCATAAGTAATTTCCTTTTTCTCAGGTTGCTTTTCTTCTACAGTTTTAGCGATTGAAGTTTCCGTAGTTAAATTCTCTTCTTTTTTCTGATTACAACTTAGTAAAGTTACCGATGTGCAAAGTATTCCTAATTTAATGAATTGTATGGTTTTCATGGTTTTGGTTTTAAGTAGTTTGTTCTATAAATTAAAGATACTAATAGCCTATCTAATATACTGTTAATCCAATGGTAAACTCTTTGTAAAAGTGAAGTGTCAAATTAGTATCTTTAATAGTTGTCACACATATTGTTTTGTTGCATCCAAGTAAAAAATAATCATGGAGAATCCTTTTTTAAAAGAGTATAGTGGTGATACTACAGATATTCAATTAGTTAATGAAGCTAAATCAGGTAATAAGAAATCTTTGGAGTTCTTAGTCCTAAAACATCAACCATATATCTACAATATTGCTTGGAAAATGGTTAAAAACCCTACTGATGCAGAAGATTTGACACAAGAAGTAAATATTAAAGTGATTACTAAGCTTTCACAGTTTAAAGGAGAAAGTTCGTTTAGAACTTGGCTTTATAGAATTGTTGCTAATCATTTTTTAATGTCTAAACGAAAACCAGCAGAGACGGTACTTGATAGTTTTGACACTATGGAACGCGCTTTAAGTAATACTCCTGATGTTGCATTGACGGCATTGGAGCAAGAGGAAAATAAGAAGGTAATTCGTGAAATGAATTACATGTGCATGAGTGGGATGTTACTGTGTTTAACTAAAGAACAGCGAATTACATTTATACTTGGAGAGATGTTCAATGCAGATCATACTATAGGCTCAGAAATTTTGGGAATATCTAAGAGTAATTTTAGGAAACGATTATCAAGAGCTAGAGCAGATATTTTTAGTTTTATGAATAATAAATGTGGATTGGTAAATAAAAACAATCCCTGTCGTTGTCATAAAAAAGTTACGTATGCTATAAAAGGCAAGGCTATAGACAGTAAAAATTTGTTATTCAATCGTGAGGAGTATTCTGAATTTAGAAATCTATTAAAACCTCAGGCAGATACGATGTTAGATTATGTAGATGATAAGTACGCTCAGTTATATCAGAAACTTCCATATAAAAACAATTTTGATAAAAGAACATTTTTAGAAGACATTGTGAATGATGAACATGTAAAGAAGCTTATGAATCTCAATTAGAAACTGCTAGGTATATATGTAAAACCCAAACAAAAAGTTTGGGTTTTTTTATGCTTGTTTGTCACACCGTTTTCTGATTTGCATCTAAGTATAAACTAAAACAAGATGAAGATTAAAGAAATAATTAGTATAGATGCTCCCGCAGCAAAAGTTTGGGAAGTGTTGTGGAAAGACTATGGACAAGTATGCGATTGGGCAAGTACTGTAAATCATTCCGAAAAACGTGAAGTACCTAATACATTAGAAGGAGGGCGAAGTTGCCATTCTACTTGGGGTGAAATTAGTGAAATTATAGAAAAAGTGGATGAGCATAATATGACATACACTTATTACGCGGATGGATTACCAGCTATGATGAAGAGCGCTAGAAATACCTGGAAAGTTCATAAAAGAGGTGTAAATACCTCGGAAGTTTCGATAGACCTCGAAATAGAACTTGCAACGATACCAAAAGCATTGATGAGTTGGATGATAGTACCCAAGTTGAAAAAAGATATTATACAGACTATGGTTGATCTTCGGTATTATTTAGAAACAGGTAAACAGACAGCTGCGAAACTGAAATCCGATGTAAAGTATTTTAAAAAGCATCCTTTAAAAACTGTTTAGTATTAGATCAAATTATAAATTATGAAAGCAACAATGAAAACTTGGATTTTGGGAACCTTTATGTTCATATGTAGTACGGTTGCTTTTTCGCAGAGCATGTCGAAGAAGCATCGAATCATTAAGGTAGAAATAGAAATTAAAGCATCACCAGATAGAGTATGGGAAGCTATGGTATTGGATTATGGGGAGATTTCTAATTTTTCTCCATATATATACACCTCTGATTATATTAATGGATCATTAAAGGGTGAACTCGGTGCCAAACGTAAATGTAGTTTTAATGAAAAGGGTACACGTTGGACACATGAAAGAATTGAGGAGATTGATAATGAGAATAAGGTGATGCGCAATATAGTAATTGATGCAGAAAAGTTTCCGTTGGATATAGATAATTCCCAGGCCTATTATAGAGTTAGAGATAATGGGAATGGAACTTCTACGGCCTCTTATGAGTTTCAGTTTAGAACGAAACCGGCATTTATCGGAGCAATTGCGAAAGGGAATTTTAAAAAAACGCTGATAGGAACGCTGATAGGTTTAAAACATTATGTTGAGACTGGAGAAAAAGTAAATGCAAGTAATGGAAGGTATAAGGAAATTAAAAAGAGATATCCAGAAGTAAAGGTGGTTAAGTAATAATTATTTTAGTAGGGTAACTAAAGGGTTTGTCTAGTTAATGACAACCCTTTTAGTTAAATTATATATTAAAATAAACCAATTGGTCTAATTTATAAAAACATTTTATATATTTGCTTTGCAATGGGATATAAGCATAATAAAGAAGAGATTTTAGAGGTCGGATATCAGGTAATCCGAAAGAATGGATACCATCATGTGGGAATCAACCAAATTCTTAAGGAAGCGGGAATACCAAAAGGATCTTTTTATAACTTTTTTAAATCTAAAGAAGATTTTGCAAGACAGGTAATTCAATACTATGGAGAAGGAAATAGGAAATGGCTTCAGGATATATTTCAAAAATCAGAGGAAACACCTATTAATACCTTAAAGTCATTTTATAAGTTATTAATTGGATATAACGAAGAAGATAATTTCTGTAGTGGATGTTTGATTAACAATTTAGGGATTGAAACAGGAAGATTATATGATTCATTAGCTGAAGAAACAAAGGAACAATTTGATCAATGGCTGGATGTAATAGCTGAGGTTGCCAGAAAAGGTCAGGAAGTAAAGGAAATAACAGATAGTTTTACTCCTAAAGAAATAGCTAATTATTTACATTCTGGATTTTATGGAACATTTTTCAAGATGAAAGTAGAAAGATCTAGAAAAGATATGGATACTTGGTTAGAAATGACTTTTAAGTTTATAAGGGTTTAATTTTTTTTAAATTAAAATAAGTAGAACGGTCTAATTATAAATATATGTTATGAAAACATTAGATGTAAATCAATTTACCAATGCTCCCAAGCAACTTGAGATAGGGAGGTTTATCAATGCACCAATCGATAAGGTTTGGGATGTAGTTTCCGATCACAAAGGAATGACATCTTGGATGCCAATGATCAAAGAAGTAGATCTTACTATAGCCAATCAAAGCGGTGAATGGAAAGAAGGATGTGAGCGGCATTGTCAATTCGGTCCTGACTTATTAGAAGAAAAAATAGTGCATTGGGATCCGCCATATGGGTACGCATATATGATCGCAGATATGCATATTGTTAAGAATCATTTGGGCTATTTTAAGCTTATTGAAAAAATGGAAGGAACAGAGATCATATGGACTCAATACTATGATCCTAACGGAAATATTATAAAAAAATGGATGGCCAAAAATGTCATGTTACCATCAGTAATGAAGAAAGCTTTAAAAAATTTACAAAAGAAAACCAGTGTTTAATTTAAATCCAAGAATCATGAAATTATTTATCAAATTGATATCTCTTGTAACAGCTATTTTGACCATTCAATCTTGCTCATCTGTTGATTTGCGAAGTGACTACTTAATAAGTAATCCTAATCAAACAGAAGCAAAAGGAAGAGAACTTTTACAGGCTTCTATGGAAAAAATGGGATACGATAATTTTTCCAAAACAGATGTATATGAAGTAACGGCGCAATTTAACTGGAAAAAAGGATGGTTAGTTATGCCTATGAACGCTTTTCCAGGGAATAATAAAAATGATCTTCAATTTCGTTTCGCTACTAACACTTTTGATGGGCAGTTGCAATACCTCGAAGGAAGAAAAAAAGGAACTATACAGGGATTACAATCTTGGCAAGGATATAAAATCAAAGATAAAACTAACGAAATAAAAAAGCATGAACACGATCGATATATTTGGGGATTGGCAACCTATCATTACATATTAGAATCACCATTTAGAATGTTAGATGCAACAATTATTAGGTATGCAGGAGAAAAAGAGTTCGAAAATAAACAGTATGATTTGGTATATGCTACTTGGGGGTCCGAGGAACCTAATGATCAATATGATCGTTGGCTAATTTATATTAATAAAGAAACTGGTTTTATAGATCTTACAGAAGTCACGATAAATGATTTTTTTATTACCATGCCAAAAGGTTTACAACATGGTACCGTTAGATTTGATCGTGAAAAAACAGATTCTGGAGCATATTTACCTAGCAAAATAAGTATACAACTACTGTCACCTAAGAAAGAAGATAGTTTTGTGTATTATTTCACATTATCTAATTACAAGTTTGATGGTTTTAATAAAGAGATTTTATACCCCATAGAAGGGTTACCAATGTATGGAAACTCTAAACCTGATGAATCTGATTAATAAAGTTGTATAAATCACTTAACAAGCCTGTAGTTTTGCACTATGGGCTTTTTTATCTACTACCGGTAAAAATCTAACTAATTTATTTCTCTTTTGGAAACTTAGAACACTTAATATTTTTGATCGATCCATTCATTAAAATTGACATATCCTATTATAAATTTTGGAATAGGATCTTCTTTTAATCGGAAGGATAATTCCTGGAAAGCAATTTCCTTATCTTTTTCCGAGTACTCGACCGTTTTGGATAATAATTTTAATATCAGCATCTCATAGGAAGCTATGTTTTTTTGTTTTTTAATATGCTTCTTAATAGCCGTAATTAAATACCTTAAAGTCAATCCATTTCCTAGTTCATAATGAACTAAAAGGTTAAGCCAATAAGTGTGCGTAATCAAATCTTTTCGATCCTTTTTTGTTTGATTGTTTAAGATGTTGTTAATCCAGTGAAGTGATTCTTTATAGTCTTTTTTCTGAAAATAAATGGTAGAAAATTGAAAGCGAAATGATAGCCAGTAATTATAAGGAATAACTTTTTTGTTTTGTCTAATAAAGGTTTGGATATTTTCGATTACCTCTTGTGTGTTGTGCAGATCTTTTAGATATCGATGAATTTCAAGCTCGATGTTATAAAGACGAAGTTTTTCTTTGATTAATGAAGCAGAATTTGAGTTGATTTCTTGTGCTTTCTGTTTTAAAACCAAGATCCTAACAAAAGCTTCTTTATGTAATTTTTTAAAGACAAGATATCCTAGATAGTTATTGTATACAGAGAAATAGGTAGTAAAATATTCTTTGAGTAACTCAGGCTGCTGTTCCCATTCTTTTAGTAGTTTTTCTATGGTGTTTTTTGCTTTTTCATATTTTTTAGCGGCAAGTTGTTTTCTGTATAGGTGTAAGGTTTTTAGTGTTTTATTGTGTAAGTGATTTGTTTTTTTGTGAGATAAAGATGAGTTTATGGGGTCGACATTAGCTAATAGAAGATTGCTGTATTCAACAGCAGAATTCAGTGAGTTTTTCTGTTCAACAATAATAATTTTTAAAGAATCAAAATCCTGAGGGTATAATGCCTGATGTACTTTTCTTTTCCAGTCTTTAATTTGAAACAATACAATATTTTGCTGAAAATTAATTGCTTTTTTTTCTGCACGTTTTAGTTCACTGTTGCAAATAGTATATAGACCTTTATGAAACAGAATTTCTACATTGCGGATGATGTCTATTAATTCAGCCTGTATAGAAATCCTAGCGTGATAATTTCGCAAAGACTGTAAAATACGTTGTTTTAAATAGTTTTTTATAGTAGTTAATTGGTTTACAAAAGATTTGTTTGCAAATGTTTCTTTTATTATAGCCTCGTTATATGTTTTTTGTTCTTCTATCGCATTAAACAACAATAGGTATTCCGAGTCTTCTCCGCCTTTTGAGCTAAGTCTGAAATAACGTTTTTCACTTTTACTTAATGATTTAATTAGGTAGAATAATTCTTCGTTCTTTTTCATTTTAGAAACCTATGTTTTGTCAAAAATAATGTTTTTCTAAACGATCCTTATCATATACCTTTGAGATATTCTTAATCAATACAAAATATATTATTATGTCGAATGCAATTAGTTGGTTTGAAATACCAAGTACCAATTTTGAAAGAGCCGTGAAATTTTATAATGAGCTGTTAGGTGCAGAATTACAACCGATGGAAATGGAGTTTAAAATGGCTTTCTTTCCATATCAAGAAGGCGGTGTCGGGGGATGTATCACTCATGGAAATGGCAATACACCTTCTCAAGAAGGAACCTTTGCATATCTTAACGGAGGTGATGATTTGGCTATTCCATTAGCTCGTGTGGAAAGGGCTGGGGGAAAAATTTTAATGCCCAAAACTTCTATTGGAGAAAATGGCTTTATGGCTGTTTTCCTGGATACAGAAGGTAATCGAGTGGCATTTCATTCTATGTCTTAACATATAAAGAGCTATCCGTTAGAATGAAATCAAAGCGCCGGTAATTTTTGTGTTTACAAACAGATAGAAGTTATACATACGCTTTGATTTCGTTCTAATTTATGGTTTGACTATATTTAAATATTAATAACTTCACTTATGCAATATTTTACTGAAGATTTTGTAAACTTTTTTAAAGAACTTGAACAAAATAATCATAAAGAATGGTTTCATGCTAACAAGAAAAGATACGAGTTAAGTATTAAGAAACCCTTCGAGGTTTTTGTAGATAGGATGATTCAGGAAATACAAAAATATGATCCTACCTTAGAAATAGAGGCAAAGGATTGTATACTTCGTATTAACAAGGATATTCGTTTTTCTAAGGATAAAACTCCATATAATATCCATTATACAGCATTTGTATCTAGAGGAGGTCGCAAGGATAAGAGCGTTCCGGGAATGTTTTTACGATTTTCCCCAGAAATGGTAGGTGTGATGGGAGGGTGTTTTGGTGTTTCGAAAGAACAATTACACGGTATACGAACTAAAATTAGCCAAGATTCTTCAGGATTTAGAAAATTATTAAATGACAATGATTTTGTTCAAAAATTTGGTAGTATAAAAGGACGAGCACTAAAGCGCGTCCCTAAAGAGTGGAAAGAGGCTTATGAAAGAGAGCCTTTAATCGCTAATAAGCAATTTTATTTTGTCGGCGAAGAATCTCCTGCGCTTATTACCAGTGAATCTCTGATAGATAAGCTTATGGATTATTGGCAGGTAATGCGTCCAATAAATGAATATTTAACCAAAGCAATATATTAATGGCGTATAATGAATATTTAGCGGATAGAATCAACCAGATTTTTAGAGATAAAAGAGCTAACTTTTACACTAAAAAAATGATGGGGGGCCTTTGCTTTATGGTGGATGATAAGATGTGTTGTGGGATTCATTATGACAAAAAAAAGGAAACAGATTTACTGATGGCCCGCATTGGAGAGGAAGCATATAAAAATGCTATAAAAAGAGAAGGGTGTTACCCTATGGATTTTACTGGTAGATCTATGAAAGGGTATGCATTTGTTACTCCAGATGGGTTCGATTTAGATAAAGACCTAGAATATTGGATACAATTATGTCTGGATTTTAACCCTATTGCAAAAAGTAGTAAAAGAAATAAATAGTTAGTTTTTGGTTTTGAATATGGGTAAGGTTCGAAATTACAGAAATATACTATTATTAATTAGTGTAATCATATTCTTCCTATAGCGACCTAAGAAATATGTCAAATCAAGTTTTTAATAAAACCAATGTATTTATTGCATTACAATATCTTTCTGCAAGAAAAAAGCAAAGCTTTTTAGCTACTATTGGTGTGTTATTGGGTGTGACTACTTTTATTGTAATGATTAATTTCATGACTGGTGTCAATGACTTTTTGGATGATGCAGTTTTTAATGGTAGTCCAGATATTATTGTTAGTAAAAAAACAAACACCGAATTAAAAAACAATTCATTAGTACCGTCTAACTATATAGAAAACGGTGAAAGAATCAATATGTTTTTAGCAAATCATGAAAATGTACAATCTTTTGCGCAACAGATAATTTCACCAGCAATTTTAATTAGTGATACAAAGCAATTTCCAGGAAGTATCAATGGTGTTTTTCCTGACCAAGAGCAAACCGTGGTTGATCTAGAAAGACGTTTGATAGTAGGAGAAGGTTTTTCTAGTTTGTTAAATGAAAATACAATTCTTTTAGGGATAAGCTTGGCAAAGAGATTAGAAATATCCGTTGGTGATACGATTAAAATGATACTTCCCAATGGAAAGAATCAAGCGTTAAAAGTTTCTGGTATTTTTAGTTTCGGGATAACCACTATTGATAATGTTAGAACATATGTTTCTGCAAGTACTTTGCGAAATTTATTAGGAAATGAAAATGGTATAACCAATATTCATATTAAGCTAAAAGACAGAAATAATGTGAATCTTAAGGAAGATCTCATAAAGAAGATAGATACAATTACCACAGAAGATTGGAAAGATAGTAATAAGACTATTGTAATAGGGAATAAGGTTCGTGATATCCTTACTTGGTCTGTTTCTTTTGCCTTACTCTTAGTTGCTGGATTTGGGATCTATAATATTCTAAATATTACAGTAATTCAGAAGAGAAAGGATATTGCAGTATTAAAAACTATTGGATATTCTAGCAATGATATTGTTTTTATTTTTTTAATACAATCATTGATCATTGGAGTTTTAGGAGCATTTTTTGGCGGAATTTTAGGGTATGTAATTAGTTATATGATTTCGACAACACCATTGGATACTTCTGATTTCATCATTGTAGATACATATCCTATTAATTTTAGAATGTCTTACTATATTTTAGGGTTTTTGTTTGGTGTTTTGACCACTATTGTTTCTGGATATTTCCCTTCTAGAAAAGCAAGTAAAGTGGATCCGGTAACAATTATTAGAGGAATATGATATTAGAGGCACAACATATTAACAAATACTTTCTTGATCCAGAAAAGCATCAGGTATTAAAGAACATTTCTGTGTCAATTTCTGAAGGAGAGTTGGTTTCGGTTTTTGGAGAATCCGGAAGCGGAAAATCAACCTTGTTATATATCTTATCCACCTTAGATATGGATTTTGAAGGGAGTTTGAATATCCATAATCAGGATGTTAAAGACTTAACGCCTTCATCACTTACCGATTTTAGAAACCAACATATTGGTTTTGTATATCAGTTTCATTATTTACTTCCTGAGTTTGACGTATTGCAGAATGTAATGCTTCCAGCGATGAAATTATCAGAAAAGAGTAAAGAAGAAATTAAAAAAGATGCTTTTATCTTGTTGGAAGAAGTAGGTATGAAAGATTTTGCAAAGCGTCCATCATATCAACTTTCTGGAGGACAACAACAGCGAGTAGCGATTGCTAGGGCACTAATCAATGATCCTTCTTTGGTTGTAGCTGATGAGCCGACAGGAAATTTGGATCAGAAAAACTCTGAAATGATATTTGAATTATTAAAGGAAATTACCGGATCTAGAAATAAAGCGGTAGTAATTGCAACGCACAATCCTAAGATTTATCTTAATTCTCATCGTAGTATTGAAATGATTGATGGTTTTATACGACTATAGGGTTGTAAAAACTTAAAAATCAATAAAATGGAAACTTCTTTAAACAAAAGTATTATTATATTCGATGGAGAATGTAATCTGTGTAATGGTGTAGTTGGTTGGTTAATGCAATTTGCTCCAGAAGATCTTTTCCATTTTACTCCGTTTCAATCACCTCAAGGTCAAGAATACCTAAAAAAATATGGATACCCTACAGAGCAATTAGATACCGTAATTCTTATTGATGAAAATGGATCTCATACACATTCAGACGGCTTTTTAAGAATTGTTTCTAAAATCCCAAAATGGAAAAGGGTAGCCGCTCTTTTAGCGTTTGTGCCAAGAATGTTACGTGATGGAATTTATAAATTAGCTTCTCGTAATAGAGTAAAGTGGTTTGGACAATCACAAAGTTGTACGATCAATTTTAGATAAGGGAACTCCTTTTTCAGAATAGGACATTTTAAACAGCTTAAAAAGAATCATTACATTTGGATGATCACACAATATCAATCCGAATGTTTTTTTTTGTTAATAGATATATCCCAAAGTTTCTACTTTATTGTTTGTTTGTATCCTGTGTTTTGACGTTAAAAATTCAAGCTCAGGAAAAAGGTTCAGTAGTAGTTGATAGTTTAGAAAACAAAACTTTTACAGAATTAATTGATTTGATCAAGACTTCTAAGATCAATGAAAGTATAGCTTATGAAATCGCTCTAAATAAATCTAGGAAACCAAATACAAATCTTGCTATTGTATACTCCGACATTGGATATTATTTCTATAAGAAAGAAGAGTCGGAGAGGAGTATATCTTATTTAGATAAAGCTATAAAAATTGCTTCAGCCAATAATGACGATAAAACCCTATGTGAGGCATATAAACGTCAGGGGAATTCTTATTTACAAGATTGGCAAAATCAAGAAGCAATAGATGCGTATCATCAGGTCTTAGAAATGGCGCAAGAAAAAGGGGATCTTAAAAATGAGATTGTTGCTAAATCCAATATTGCTATAGTTTTAAGGCGCATGAATCAGTTGGATAATGCATTGGTTGATTGTAATAAATTACTAAGTTTTATTGATAAAACATCATTTAAGAATGGTAAAAATCATGTTAATGTACTCACTATTATTAGTGAAGTGTATTTGGATTTGGAAAAATTTGACTCTGTTCTTAAGTATACTGATATAGGTATAAAAATGAGTGAATTTTTGGATTATCAAATAGCTATTGCTGATTTATATATTAAAAAAGGTATTGTTTTTTATCAAAGTAAAGATTTCAATCAAGCGTTGAATTTTTTATATAAAGCAGAAGGTATTTTAAAGAACCTGAAGGTTAGTAAAAGATCAAATCAATCGATCAACGTTAATTATTTTTTGGCAAGTTATTTTTACGATATTAAATCTTATGATAAAGCTATTAATTATCTACTAGAAACTATAAATGCTTTAAAAGAAAGTGATTTAAGAAAAAATAGAATCATTGATGCACATGTACTTTTGGCTAAAAGTTATAAGGAGATAGGAGATGGGGATGCATCTATTCATTGGTTTACTAGACACCAAGAATTACAAGATCAATTCCAAAAAGATAAGGACAAAACTGTTAACAAAATATATGATCAAAACACTCAACAATTGGGCGATCAAATCAAAAAATTAGAAAGTAAACGGGTAAAAGAACAAAAGTATAAGGAATATATTTCTGGAATTTTGGCATTGGTTTTTTTGATAATGATTACGGTATTAATAGTGTATTTTAGAAAACAAAAATCGAATAAAATTGTATTTAACGAGCTTGTAAAAAAAATATCAGATCTAGAAACTAAAGAGAAAATAGAATCTACTGATAGAAAAGACGTAGCAAAAGAGATTTTAATAGATGATGAAAAAATCAACGAAGTTCTCAAAGGATTGCTTAAGATGGAAGAACAAGAATATTTTTTGAGTTTAGACTGTAATTTAAGGTCGATTGCAAAAAAGGTAAAAACAAATGCTACGTATCTTTCTAAAATTATTAATACCTATAAAGCGAAGAGTTTTAATGATTATATCAATGATCTAAGAATTGATTACGCTCTTAAAAGATTAAAGAATGATAAAAAATTTAGATCATTTTCTATTAGTTCCATTGCATCAGAAATAGGATACAAGAGTGATAATTCCTTCACAAAACATTTTAAGGCTAAAACAGGACTTAATCCGTCGTATTATATAAAAAATATAGAGAAACTTCACCCTAAAGTACAAAGTGTTTAATATAAGGAAATAAACACCGCATTTTGAACAAAATGCGGTTTATAAACTATGATTTTGTAATGATAAAAATTATATTTCATCTATCTAATTTTACGATTTTGTAATGATATCAGTTGGTATTTTGATCGTTTAAATATTATACAATGAAAAAACAGTTAAAGAAAAAGGTAACCTTGAAAAAGCTTACTATTGCTAGAATTAATAATGCTGGGTTGCGCCAAATTAAAGGAGGTGATTGTTTACCGACGGAACACGCTGATTCTGATGTACGTTGTGACCATAGTCATATACCTTAGTCAAATAGAAATAAAATATAGGGCCCCGTAAAATTACGGGGCTTTTTTTGCTCCGTATTTTATCCAAAATGAGGAAACTATGTTTTTTTGCTTTCCTACTCTGTGTTAATTTGGTTGTAGAATCAAAATGGAATATTTAGAATAATCAATTTTGGTATGGGGAAGCCGAAAACCATAAACAGAGTAGGTAATTTTAAAAATTATACAATATCATGAAAAAATCATTGAAAAAATTGGAGCTTAAAAAACAAACGATTAGTGACTTAAACCTTAATAAAATAAAGGGTGGTATTGATCCAACACATTGTTGTCCTACCCTAGATGCTTTTAATAGCTGTCCTCCTCCAGGAAGATATTGTTTCTAAAACCAATGGGTCATACTTTGACATATTTTTAAAAATGATGTCATACTATAGATCTAAATACAAGTTTTTTTAATACTTTAAACGCGAAAACTGCCTTAATTGGGCAGTTTTTTTATAGTACTATTTAAGAAAAGCAAATGAATACACTTAAACCTATATTGTTAGATAAACTGGAAAGAATAAGTACCATTCTTTCCGAAAATTATAAGACGAATGAACATGTTGGTGTTTTATCAGGTATTTCTGGAATCGCATTGTTTAATTTTTATTATTCTAAGTTTACTAATCAAGAATCTCATGCTGATATAGGAGTAGAAATGATATCTTCTGTAATTGAAAAAATTAATGAAGGATATAGTTTTCCTACTTTCTGTACTGGAATTGCCGGAGCAGGTTGGGTGATAGAATTGTTAGAGGAAGAAGAGTTTATTGATATAGATAGTGATGAACTTCTATCGGATTTGGATGCTTATTTAAGCAGTGCTATCGTACAAATGGGAGAGAAAGATAAATTTTATGATTTTCTTCATGGAGTAATAGGGATTGGATTTTATTTTTTTAAAAGATATCAGAGGACAAAATCTGTAGATTTAAAAGAATACTATAAAGTAAAACTTTTAGAGATTGTGGCTTCTCTTAAAAGAGCTGCTATTAAAGAGGATGGTATGATGAAATGGGAAAGTTATCTAGACGAAAATAAAGAAATTAGAGGATGTAACTTAAGTCTCTCCCATGGAATGTCTAGTATTATAAACTTTTTATCACGTTTGGCAATTTATGATGACTTTTATGATGAAGTAATGCCTGTAATAGAGAAAGCTACACAGTTTATTCTAAGTAATGAAAACAAAGATGTATCTTGTTCTTCTTTTTTTCCAAGTTGGGTATATCAAGGCAAGGAAAAGAATAGTGTTGAGCGATTGGCATGGTGTTATGGGGATTTAGGAATTGGCTTAACCTTATGGCGGGTAGGAAACGTTTTAAAAGATGATACAATTATTCAAAAAGGAATTGACACAGTGGAAAACTCCTGTAAAAGAAGAGATCTTATAGAGGCTAAAGTAAAAGATAACGGCCTATGCCATGGTACCTTTGGTATGGTACAGATTTATAATTATATGTATAAAGAAACAAAAAAGACAATATTTAAAGAAACAGCCGATTTTTGGATGGAAGAAGGGCTTAAAATGGCAATACATGAAGATGGATATGTAGGTTATAAACAATGGTTTGGTGGAACGGATGAAGGTTGGAGAAAAGAAATCAATTTATTAGAAGGTGTAGCAGGAATTGGACTGAGTATAATTTCTTATTTGGCACCATTCGAGACGAAGTGGGATGAGTGTTTATTAATCAGTTAATTCCAAATAGCAAAACTATGAGCTATAAAAACTTTTCTAAGTACGTTTTAAGAACACCACTCTTTTCTTTTTCATTTTATAAAGAGTTAACTAAAAACGAAGAATTAAGTGAAGAAGAACTAAAAACAGTTTGTACGGATAAAATTGTTAAAGAAGCGATTTTTTTAGCATCTCCTTCATTATATCAGGAGTTTGAAAAGTGGCTAAAAGGAGAAATAAAGGAGAAAGCAGCATCAGAACGTATGATGTATTCTGTTTTGAAATATCTTAGTAGGATGTCTTCTAGATGTACGCCATTTGGTCTTTTTGCCGGTACTGCGGTTGGAGAATTTTCTAACATCACATCCATAGAACTTTCTGATAAATCAAAGAACAATCGGCATACACGATTAGATATGAATTATCTGGTAGCGTTATCACAGGATATTGTAAAGGATAAGAAAATCCGGAATCAACTCTTGTTTTACCCTAATACCAGTATATATAAAGCAGGAAAACAACTTAGATATGTAGAATATTCTTATGTAAATAGTAAAAGAGTGCATCATATTGTTGCTGTGGAGGACTCAGAATATTTACAAAAAGTACTAACTAAAGTAAAAAAAGGAGCATTAATTAGTGATTTAGCAGAAGTATTAATAGATGATGAAATTACCTATGACGAAGCTTCTGGATATATCGATCAATTGGTAGAAAGTCAATTATTAATTAGTGAATTAGAACCTTCTGTTTCTGGACCAGAATTTTTAGATCAAATAATGCCTGTTCTACAGAAGTTATCAGGGACTGATCATATTGTTTCCGAATTAGAAAATGTTCGAGAAACATTAGAACATATTGATAAAAATATCGGGAATTCGGCTCAGGAATATATTGATCTTAGCGAATCTCTTAAGAAGTTAGAAACTGGTTTTGAGTTAAAATATATGTTTCAAACGGATATGAGTTTATCGGTGGAGAAGAACACACTGAGTTATGATACGATAAGAAAAATAAGAAGAGGGTTATCATTACTTAACAAATTAACCTTGCCTCCAAAAGAAACATTTATTTCTAGATTTAAATCAGCTTTTTATGAACGTTACGAGAGCAGAGAGGTGTCCTTATCAAAAGCGCTTGATGTAGAACTAGGAATTGGTTTTTTACAAGATAAAGACTCTGGAGATGTGAGTCAGATTATTGATGATCTTTTACTGCCATATAAACAAGAAAAAGTAGCTGTAAAAGAGGTTAAATGGTCTTCGATACAATCAATTCTTCATAAAAAATTAGTGTCGTCTATAAAAGAAGGAAAACATTTATTAGAACTTACAGATAAGGATTTTGAAGGATTAGAAGAAAACTGGCAGGATTTGCCAGATACGATTTCTTCTATGGTAGAATTAGTAGAAATAGATAGTGCACAAAAAATAGTAATGTCTAGTTGTGGAGGCTCGAGCGCAGCCAATTTATTAGGTCGTTTTTGTCACGGTGATGAGTCTTTAAATACCTACACTCAGGAAATAATTGATTTAGAAACCAAGTTAAATCCGGACAAAATTTTAGCAGAAATAGTGCATTTACCCGAATCAAGAGTTGGTAATATTTTGATGCGACCTAATTTTAGAAAATATGAAATTCCTTATTTAGCAAAATCTATTATTACTGACCAAGATCAACTTTTGTTAGATGATTTAATGATTTCTGCAAGCCCAAGAGGTAAAGTAAAATTACGTTCCAAAAAATTTAATAAAGAAGTAGTTCCCCATTTAACAAATGCCCATAATTTTTCGAGTAATGCTTTACCGATTTATCAGTTTTTAGCAAATATGCAAACGCAAAATGTAAGAAGTGGAATTGGTTTTGATTGGGGACCGTTTTCGGAGGAGTATGATTTTTTACCAAGAGTTGAGTATAAAGATGTTATATTCTCTAATGCAACTTGGAATATTTCATCATTAGATATCGCTGATTTATTGAAACCTCAAAAGGATGATGATGAATTTAAGATCGAATTACATAAAATTATTGATGCTAAAAAACTACCTCAATTTGTACTACTCGTAGATGGAGATAATGAATTGTTAATTAATACGAGGAATATAACATCAATGAAAATGTTGCTGAATACAGTAAAGAAGAGAGAAAGATTTAAATTAAAGGAATTTTTGCATTCCGAAGATAGTTCTATAAAAGAAGGAGAAAATGCGTTTACAAATCAAATTGTGGTGTCTTTTTACAACGAAACTAAGCTAAAAAATATACAGAATTAATGGTTGATGTACAAAGATCCTTTATTATAGGTAGCGAGTGGTTGTATTATAAAATATACACTGGACCTAAAACCTCTGACCTGATTCTAACCGATATTATTAGACCAATTGCTACGCATCTTTTAGACAAAGGAATTATCGATAAGTGGTTTTTTATAAGATATAACGATCCAAAACATCATATTAGAGTAAGGTTTCACTATAATAAACCTGAAAATATTGCTGAGGTTATAAACACATTATATGGCTCGTTAAAAGAGTTTTCTGATGAAGATCTTATATGGAAAATACAATTGGATACATATCAAAGAGAGGTAGAGCGATATGGAGGAGAAACTATGAGTATCTCAGAAGAATTATTTTTTTTGGATAGCAGAATGATAGTGGATTTTTTAGATATGATTGATGGGGACGAAGGAGAAGAATTGAGATGGTTATTTGGCGTTAGAGCTATAGATCAATTGCTTCAGGATTTTGGTTATAGTGAAGATGATAAGTTGGCTTTATTGGAACGTTTAAAGACTGGATTTGGTGTTGAGTTTGGAATGAATAAGGGGCTTAAGAAGCAAATGGATAAGAAATTCCGAAATGAACATGATAAAATTAAAAATTTCCTAAGTTTTAAAAGAGATTCAGATCCAGATTACGCTCCGATTATTGATGCTTTAGATGAGAAAAGTATAAGTAGTAAAGATTTGGTTAAAGAAATATTGACGATTGTAGATAAAAATCAATTAGATGACATGATGAGTAGTTATATTCATATGCTTATGAATCGATTGTTTAGGTCTAAAAATCGTCTGCATGAAATGGTATTGTATGATCTATTATACAGAACCTATAAAGTAGCTTGGGGGATAAGAAAATTTAAGAATAAAACATAATAGATAGAAAAATAGAGTGTTATTTGAAAAGTTTGAGTTTTAATGCACTATATTTCAATTCAAGTAACGTAATTCTAATACAACTAAATACTCAAAGAATAATTTTATTCTTTGAGTATTTTTTTTGTTATCGAGTCTGTTTCAGAAATTATTCTCATTAAATATAAACCAGAATGAATTGAAGATATGTCAATGCTGTTAGTAATACTATTGGTATCTAATATTTCGGAAAATATTAGTTTACCTTGAATATCAAAAAATTCAGCACGTTTTAAATTTAAACTGATTTCACCTGATATATTGATTGTATTTCTGGATGGTATTGGATAAATAGTAATACGATTTGATAGACTTTCGTCATTAATACTTAAAGTATTATCAAAATTAATTCTAAATTGAGTTGTAGTAATATTTCCATTGCCATATAGGTCTGTAAAACTGTTTGTATTGATATCAATAGTAACCGTTCCTGTTTCGGTTGCAGTGACCGTAGCTTGGTAGGATAATCCGTCACCAGAAAGATTACTTACAATTCCATTTTGAACAATAATATCATTTAAATCAAAATCATTGATTTCTTCACTAAAAGTAATAGTGATTTCAAATGAAGAATTACCTGTTGGATTATTTTCAGTAGAAGTAATACTTGCAGTTGGAGGTGAATTGTCTATGATAAATATATTCACACTAGATGAGTTAACACATGTTCTGGCTATTGTATATGTAATGGTATAGGTGTTAGGTATTGAATTGGTTAGATCTATTTCTCCAGTGTTATTATCGATAACCAATCCCGCTGGTAAGGATGTAAAAACACCACCTGTTAATCCAGTTATTACAGGAGCTGTATTTGATTCAGTAGTTGAAAAAGAAGACGCTGGATATAAAAATGATGCATTATCTAAATCATTAATTGTAATGTCAAAATTAGATGAATTCGAACAAGTCCCATTAGTTGTATAGGTAACTACA